>NZ_JANWTB010000022.1:0-12980 GCF_024919535.1 Lysinibacillus sp. A4
AAACGACGATCCTTTTTTATAATACATATTTACGCTTTCTACTCTCACGTTTTAATGTACTCAAAGAAATGCCTGTTAGCTCTGCAACCTGCCTAAAAGAGTGGCTATTCAACATCTGCATAGCATGATCTAACTGTTTTTTAGTGTATTTATTAGGCCTGCCTTCACGGAACCCCGATTGTTGCTTAGCAATTGCTTTTCCTTCCTGAGTACGTTCAATAATAAGGTTTCTCTCCATTTCAGCTACAGCGAGTAGTGTCTGTAAAAAGAAACGCCCCATTGTTGTATTTTCAAGTAATCCAACATTAAGAACATGTACTTTTACCCCTTTTTCGAATAACCGTTCAATGATTTCGATGCCTTCTTTAGTGTTTCGAGCCAATCTATCCAATTTGGTTACAACAAGCTTGTCACCTTCATTTAATTGAGACAGCAGCTCATTTAATTGTGGTCGGTCTGATTTCGTTCCTGTGAATTTCTCTTTATAAATAATAGTCGCCCCTTCACTCTCCAACGCTTGAAGCTGAGCCTCTAATTCCTGTGATACAGTCGATACCCTTGCATAACCATAAATCATAGAAAAATACCTCATTTCTGCACCACACTTACGAACCTAAGTTATGACACCTTTTTATACATTGATATTATTGCATCGACGCAATGGTGTCAAAACTATTAAATTTTGAACCCGTTTTAATGCTTCAAAAAGGGTTCTAGAACCGTGGTAGAATAGCTCATATCTATCATGATATACTGAACTAAAACTCACAAAAGGTTGTATTTTAATGACAATAAACATAGATCCGTATTCTACAGATACCCAGTTAGTAGGTTTTGTTCCTGAATGTATTATTAATCATTATGCTCTTCCCTGTATTTCTTCAGAAATATATATGCCTCCAGGGGTTTTAAAACATTTAAAAAAGCGTGGCCACTGGAATGACTTTATGGCATATTATCAAGATATCCCAAGCATTATTACAAACCCTGATTATGCTGGACAAAATCCAAAAGAGCCAGATACCATAGAAATATACAAAGCCCTTAGCGACTCTGTAATTTTGCCAATAAAATTAAATACAGAAAGTGGTTTATTCCTTAGCTCATTTTACATATTAGACAATGGAATAGATAAGATTCAAAAACGGCTACGCTCTGGACGTATTCATCCGATGTCATTCTTTACTAAGTAATAGCAAAAAGGATAGAGTGTTTACAAAATGGCTAAAAAAGTGTAGTATAATCATTGAATAGATTAACAACTTGTTATCATATTTAAATAATTTCTAACACATATTAAATACATAAAAGTTATTTGAGGTGGGAAAGGTTCCCCACGCGCTACCTATAAGGTAGTTACCAGAGATCAGGATTGCCGCCCTGCTAATAACTTTTAAAGCAACAAATCCCAACTTCTAAAATGAAGTTGGGATTTTTCGTATACTCTAACAAAACGCACTAATATCTTAATAGCTACCTACATATCCGTGTTGTAGTCAATCCGTGCAAAAAACACGTACGAGCCAATCGCAGCATTCCATTTATTCCCTCAAATAAACCATTGCCAGTCTCCAACGATTATTTCCATGCCCTAATTCACTATGAACTTGATTCATGACCGCACGTGTACTTTCATACAACTCTTTATCATGCTCTGATACCATGCCATAATCGGCTTTACGACCAATTGACCGGTTATCTAAAATCCTATCCATCATATTTTTTTGCTCTGCTGAAGCAAGCTGTGAAAAACGGTCACGTGCATACGAATGTCGAAATCCATGACAACCTCGCCCTGCCTGTTCAATCCCTGCTTTTTTACAAGCTATATGAACCCCTTTGCGCACCGTATCATAAGAAACAGCCACAAGCCTATCTGTTGGTTCTTTCCCTGTTAAAAAGCTCTGTAACGACTCGACAAAATCTTTTGGTACGTCAACCTCACGAAATCGCCCTCCCTTGGTAATTCCTGCCCCCTTTTTATCAGGAATATTTAGCTGTAGCCCTCCGTTTTTCGCCACAAAATGCTCCACACGGATATTGACAGCTTCTTTTACTCTCAATCCAAGTTGGCTCATTAAATCAACGGCTTTTGATACTTCTGCAGAAACTTGTTTTTTTATAGCATCTATCTCCCAACGCTCATACGAGCGATTTTGCAAGCTTTCGTTTCGTTCTAGTACATAAAGACGGTTCTCTGTACAAAAACCTGCAAAATCGCTCTCACGCTCTTTAGAAGCCATTTTATGACCATGTTCTAAGAGTCTCAAGGACGTTTCCACGTTAATCATGTGCCCTTTAGATATACCTTTGTCCTCAAGATAAGCAAAATAGGCTTTATAGTGTTGCTCCGTTAGATGGTCCAACTTGCGTATCCCATGTTCAGCCCTTACCCATTTGACGAAGTTTTGGCAATCCGACATGTTGTTGGATTTTTGCTTTAAAGAATGAATGCCCTTGATTCCCTCTTTACGAGCATCTTTTTTTGAATGTCCAATCATATCAATAGCATCCAACGCAGTCTTCACATCATGTACAATGGACGCTCTTGCCTTGCTATTTCTTGACCTTTTTCTACTCAAAACTTTCACCTCCTCTCAAATTTGGCATATCTCAATCCACCTTAGGGTGCGTGGCTCCGTTGAGCCACTTACCCTAAGGTGGGGTATCGCATCATATGTATTTGTATAAAAAATAAGGTAATCGGTATATCAGCTTAAAACATCCGCTCAAGCCTTAACAGGCGAGCTAAAAAACATGTCGTTGCTTTGCAACGATGGACAGCAAGCTGTCCTATGTGTTACGCTGCTGCGCAACGTAAATCAGCTAACGCTGATACAAAATCAAAACCCTTTGCTCGTACCGAGCCATTAATAAATCGTGAAAAATTAAATAAAGTAACTTAATCAAAATAATAAAAGTTACCTTTTCACACTCTTGCAAAGTTTTTAAAACTCCTTTTGTATTTTTGTTTATAATCCTCCTCTTTTTGTTTTTATTTTTTAATTACGTAAAACGCAAAAAAACCGAATGTGCGAGAACGCTCAATCAGTTTTAACTTGGATACTAAATATCCACCATATATTTTTTACACAACAAAATACCGATAGGCTTTTTGCTCAATCAGTAAAATTTAATAACTTGCTCCGTTTTTTTAAATATACTGCTATACACGATTACGCTTTTTGGTAATACCAATGTATTTATACAGCTGCATCATATCGTTGATTTTCGGCTATTGCGTACTCTGTCAAGAATTCAAAATGCGTTTAATGCGTTTTAACGCTTCTATAACCATGCCTTCTTGCGATATATCCAATTGGATAGTGATGGCAAGTACACACAGCACTCTGGCTTTAATCGAACAATCTCACGTTATACCAATAGGCAGTGAAGGTGAGCATGAACAGCGAGAGTATGTCGAAAAGTAAAGTTTATACGCTAGTATTATAGCATTTTTCGTTGGTTAAACCTAGCAAAAAACGCTACCGCACCAGCTACGCTGGCTTGCTGTACTCGATTCCAAAAGGAAAGAATTTCTATTCCTTTTGGAATCTGCGTTGCACGCTAAAGAATTATTTATTTTACATCAACATCAAAAACAAAAGTCTCTTTTCCTTTATCCCACACTACCTGAAGTTCATAAATGTAATACCCTTCTTGAGATGGCAGTGTTATTTTATAATCTTTAATTTCAACATCATCAATTACACCTTCTTCATTTAGTCTAGTTATTGCTATGGAAGAAGGACTTTTTTCAATTTCAAAATTTAATATATCTCCTTTTTCAACTTCTAATGTTTCAAAATCATCAGCTAATTCTTCTATATCACGAGAACTCATATCTGTTATTTTAACATTGTCTTCTTCCCATTCGTAATCAGTTGGAATCATTGTATATTGTTCTCCGTTTAAAATAACTTTGCCTTCTGGCTGACTAAGAGTACCGTTGGGAAAACCATTACATCCATTCAAAAATGCAACACTTAGAATGGATAAAATTATTTTTTTCATTTCAACATCCCCTTTTTATAGATTCCATTTAGAGTAAATGTTCCCTAATATATTTTACAAAAATATGAATCTATATCTATTTTTTGTAAAATATGGTATTATTTTAAATATACCACAACAATTGGGAGGTTATGAGGTTGAAAAAAAGTTTATTGTCGGGTCTTTTATTAGCAGGTAGTTTTTTATTATTTAATAATGATGCATCAGCAGCAGAACTAAGCAGCACTTCCACAAGCCAACCGTCGGAATCTACCAGTAAACGTCCAACCAGTTCTTCGATTAAACAAATAAGTGCCTTACTTAATTTTTCTTTCCCTACAGAAAGTTCTTTCCCTATGTCAGCCAATGCTTTCCCACATTTTAATGCTTCTACAATTTCTCCTATTGTCATACCGATCTTCCCTTGTTAATCAGTGTTCTCACTTTTTAATTCGGCAACTTTAGAAAAATGTCTTCAAAACTTCTTTAGCTCAAAAGAAAAAGTCATTATTTCTTTTACCGAAGAAATAATGACTTCCACCCTTGACATACCTTTGGGGAAAAATTTACTGTTCATAATCATTATGCACCTGAATTTCAATAAAATCTAATAAAACAAATCAATTGCCTGTTTAATGACTTTTATATTATCGCTATCTAACGACTGCATCACATCGGATAATTTAATGTCATCAAAATGGCTGTTGAATAACTGCAAACCAAACCGTATCATCACACGTTCACTATGCGAAAGTATTTCTATGTTCTTATACAACCTATCCAAATCGACTGTTTTATCTTCATCAATGGCTTTGATAAGACAATCAGCTTTATAAGTCGCTCCTACTACATACGCTAGACAGCCATAATACAAGTCGCTTGAAATACTCAGTTTGTTGAATACATTTAATATCTTCAACGTTTGTTCTTTATGGAGATCACTTTTAAAATACAGTTCCCCTGGGGGAGTTTTGGATTCCTCATTATCCAACGCTTTCACAATCGTTTGGCGTAAAAAAAGTGAACGATTCCCTTTTGCTTTCTCTTCTAATGCTGTCCAATCATCTTCCGTCAGTGTGAGAGAGACCTTTTTAGTAATACCAATACTTGGACGACCTACAGACTTTTTCTTTGTAAATAACGCCCCTCTACAGATTCTACAGTATGTCATTGGTACATCGTTCACATAAATTAAGGCTACATCAATAGAACTCCCACAACGTTCACATACAAATAACTCTTTTTCACACATAAGAACACCCCTGTTATTTTAAGTTACCTTTAAAATAACATAAAAGGTTACCTAAAATAAGATAATAAAGTGACTTTTATTTTATTGACCACGTTCCATCACAGTCAGGACATTGCCAATACAAAATTCGATCGGCTTTTAACGTGGTCATGCCAATTTTTCTTGTGAAATGTGTAGCATTATAAGATTTTTGCTGTTCTTCTGCTATCACATCTCCCTGCAAATTAGTATGACAGTGTGGGCAATACTCTAAGCTATCATTCAACAAATCTTCTCTCCTCCTTCATGAAAGGTATTATGGTCGGCTTAATCTATCTCACCACTATGAAGTTTGACTTCGCTGATGGGATTCCCCTATAAGGGAAGGTCTCAAAGCCTTCAAATACCCTAAAACATAATTATATTTTTCTCTCTCTTTTTTTAAAATTTTATTCATTTTAATTTCAAAAAAATGTTAACTAAGTTTTAGTATATATAAATCTGTATAGATTCTGTTTATCTAGCAAAAATCTAAATTTCACACATTACATTTTTGTGAATTTTTTCAATATTATGTATTATATATATTAAGTTTATTTTCTCTATTTTTGGATAATTTAGTTGATTTATAGAAAACTATGGTATATTATGTATTTAATTACATAAAAAGGAGGTTAGGCGCTATGAAAATCGAAATCAAAGAAGTAGAAAACTTAACACCTTTAATTTGCCACAATCGCTAATTTGAAGGAAAAATAGAAAAAGTGTGTCTAAGTTTTATATAAACTTAGACACACTTTTTTTAGAAATACATAGGAGGTTTTTAAATGAAGCCTAAGATAAAAGAAATAGTCACTCCATTAATTAAACATGAGAAGAAAATTAGAATTGGATACCATGAAAAAGCTTTTGATTTAATGGACGAAGACAATAAAATTGAATCTCTCTTATCCTCCTTTGATGGACAAAAAGAGTTAGAAGAGTTAGCCAAACTAAATAATTTACAAATAGAAGAGTTAATAGATTTAATTAATACATTTGACAATATTAAAATTCTAGAAAATCGAGATTTGATGAAAGATTTACTGAATGAACAAGAAAAAGAAAGATATAGAGCTAATTTTACTTACTTTGAGTACTACACGGATATATATAAAAGTTCCTATGATATGCAAAAAAAGATCAAAGATTCTCATGTCCTTATTTTAGGGTTAGGTGGAGCTATTCAAGATGTAGCAACTTTGGCTAGCTTAGGTGTCGGTAAAATTACAGGTTTGGACTTTGATACTGTTGAACGTAGTAATCTCAACAGACAATATATATATAAAGAAGATGATATAGGAAAGTTAAAAACAGAGGCAGCCAAACAAAGGATTAAAGAAATAAATTCGGATATAGAATTAAATATTATAAATAAAAAAATAACAAGTTCTGAGGATATTTTGCCTCTTTTATCAAATGTAGATTTGGTGATTAGTGGTATTGATAGTCCTGGTATTATATCTAGTCGTTGGGTTAATTTCGCCTGTGTTAACAAAAGAGTACCTGCGATATTTAGTGGAATAAATGGTAATAAAATTCTAATAAATAAACTTTCGGGTTCGGGTGAAGGATGTTTTGATTGTTTTTTAATGAATTGCTTAAAAAATGATCCAATTTTTAAATATCAATTAAATACTTTATATGGCTATACCTTTGAAAAGAAAAATACAGCTATCGCACCTACTGTTTCTATATTAAGTGGTTTTATTACGGTTGAAGTTATGAAACACTTATTAAACCTTGAAAATCAAATGCGTGCTGGTTATATGTATCAATTTGACGTGAATGGATTGACTATGAATTCAGACTATCACTGGGAAAAGTCAAATGAATGTCCAACTTGCGGAAAAAATTCCTTAAAAGAAATGTGCGATATAACTACTTTAATGGAAATTGTTGAGGGGCAAACTAATGGTACTAGAGAAATTCACAAAGGATAGTATTATTTCACTTTCCAATTTAACTGTCATAAAAGAAATAGATGAATATACAATTGGTGATGAACAAAAAAACATTTTTTTTCGTGTTCCTAAAGAAGCTATCTATGTAATCGAAGAAGCAAAAGGTCATAACACAATTGAAGAAATCCAGGATTCTATTTTGCAAAATAAAAAAATAGAAATCGACGTTTTAGATTTCATGAATACACTCAATAGTCTAGGTGTAATAAATGATATTAATCTTGATGAAGACCGTAAAAACAATTTTATACAAAGTTTAGGTAAATTTTTATTTAATAAAGCAACTATAACTTTCTATATTATAAATATCTTATTAACAATTATTTTATTAATTGCTTTTCCAAACAAATTGACTCCTAACTATCAAGATACATTTGTTTTGTCTTCAATAGGTTTAAGTCTATTGTTATTTTTCTTTGTCTCTTGGTTTTTAGTATTTGTTCATGAAGGTGCACATTATTTAGCTGTTTCAGCAACTGGAAAAAAGATGAATTTTCAGCTTAGTATTAGGTGGTTTTGGGTAGTTATAGAAGCCAATATGAATACATTATGGTCAATACCTAGAGAAAAAAGATATATCCCCTTTTTAGCTGGTTTTTTTATCGATATATTAATTATTAATATTTCTTTCATGTTAATTTTAGTGATTAATGATATTTTCATAATCAGTTTATTGAAAATGATTGCATTAATACAGTTTTATAAAATAATATGGCAATTTATTATATTTTTAAGAACTGATTTCTATTATGTTTTACTTAATTATTTTGGAGTTTCAACGTTAACTAAGGGGAGTATAGCTTATTTGTTAAGAAAGATTTCCCCTAAATATAATTTATTTTTTGACAAATTAAGCAGTCGTGAACAAATAATATGCAAAAGATATAGTTGGTTGTACATAGTATCACTGTTTGCTGTATGCTATTTATTTTTATTTTTATCTATCCCAACAGTACTCTATACATTAAAAACAACTTTAAGTATTTTATCTACCTTTGCTTATAATACTTTTGAATTTTGGGATTCTTTTATCGTTCTAGCTTTACTATTATTCGAATTCATTTTATGGATAATCGCAGCATACAAACGTTTTAAGAGGGGTGCATAGTTATGTCAAAAAAAATCAATATAAATTTATACGGTAATAAAGATAAATCACCTCTAATTTTTTTACATGGATTAAATTGGACACATCTTATTTGGAATTCCGTAATTGAACAACTAAAAGATGACTATTTTATAATAGCAATGGATCTGCCTGGACATGGAAATAGCATCAGATTACAAGATTATTCGTTTAACAATATAGCTAATGTAATAAATGAAACTATTTCTGATTTGAATTTAACACAAAAGATAACTCTTATAGGCAGCTCCATAGGTGCCTCTATAGCACTAACTTTTGCTAGTATGTATGATACGGTAGAAACTGTAGTATTAGTTGACGGTGGTTTTTTTGCATTAAAAGAAGTTGAAGGGCTAACATGGGAAGACATAAAAAAAAGCAGTTTCCCAAATGAAGTTTTAAAAAACAAAGAATCCTTTATCAATTATATGAAAAGTGATAATCCATCTTTATGGAACGATAATATAGAACAAGCTGTACTTGATCAAATTAAATGGTCTGCTGAACATCAAACGTATCAATTTAAAGTATCTGAAGACGACCAAATTCAATATATGAAAGATGAATGGAATCTGGACACATTAACATTACTCAAAAGTGTAAAAGCTAAAATTGTCTTATTAATTGCGGATAATAACCCTGATGATAATTTTTTAAATTCTAAGATCGATGTTTTTCAAAATAATTATAAAAATTCTATAGTCTACCGTTTGCATAATACAGACCACTTAATTATGTTGGATGCTGAGAAAGAATTTATCAAAATAATTAAAGACCATATTTAAATAGGTGAAAGACATTATCCTTATTGATAATGTCTTTTTCTTTACTGGTATGTAACCAGAAATCAAATCCGTTGTTTGCCCTCTTATCTTTTTTATCCAAAAAAGTAGCCTCTACATTTAGTTTTGCCGATTAAAGAACACTTTTAAGACCTCACAAGTCCTTTTAGACCATCGAAACTCAAAGCTCGAAGAAAATATAAGTCAAAAACGAAATGACCGTCTTAGAACGAATGTAAATAGCCTATAATTTGATTTTTAGAGGTTTCTTTTTCTAGACAACTCTAGTTTGCCCTAAAAGAATAGTATAGCAAATTAGAGGTATGGTTTTTACCATTCCTCATTTGATTAAAGATCGCGTAACTTGGCCAAGATTCGTTCACGTTCTTGTGCAAAATAGGCTTCCTTTTCTTCTGTTACTTCTTCTTCTTGCTCATGACGCGTCGCAAACCATGCAGGTACCACTTCTACTTTTCTAGTTTTCTCTTTTTCTGGCACTACAGAAACCGTTAAATCTTTGATTTTGTTGCGAATAATGGCACTTAGCAAGGCTAATCGGTTTGTTTTTACGTATTGATCGCTTGCTGAAATGGCTGCATCTAATGATTGATACAGGATAGTTTCTAATTGGCTATGAGACACCCCTAGCTTGTCCTCTGCTTTGATTTTTTTCAATGAACCATAGATAACACCTACAAAGGCTTTAAAGCCCTCTAAAGAGCCTGTACGGGCTTGATAAAGATTTTTCAAACGATTATAAAGAGTATTTTTCAGATAAGACGACTGCTTAGTAGACGTCTTTATATCTTTTATTGTTTTAATTTGGTTATTATAGTTAAGAGTTGAATTTGAGCCATCCAGGGTTGATATATCAGCATTTTGAGCCAAATTCTGATGTTTATTTTGATGTTTATTTGGTTGTTTAAATTCATCTTTTATGATGGCAATTTCATACGCATTCAGATGATAAACTTCACTTAAAATGCTTTCAAAATTTACATGCTGCACATCCAAAATGACACGACAACCACTATTCGTCTTTCCAGATTTGTTTCTGGAAAGGATAAATAGCTTGGATTGCTCCATATACTTGAAAGCTGTTGAGATTGTATTGAATCCAACCTCTAATTTTTTACTCAAATGCTCTCTACTTACTTTGATAATGCCGTTGTATGTAAGATCATAAATCAATTTTTCTAGCACTCTATGTACTTTCCCACCAGGATAAATCCCTTGGATTGCTAGTATTTCTTCTAATTGCTGCAGGCGCTCTTCTTTAAGTTGCCGATTTCCTTTTTGATTGCCATATGTAATCAATGTTTGGACTGCTTGGTTTGGTGTAGTTTTTAGTTTGGTTATCATGATGATTGCTCCCTTTTGAAGCAAAAAAGCGTTTCACATCGTGTTTTTTGACGATGCAAAACGCTTTAGATTATAAAATAATCTTCAATGACATAGTAATTAACTGTTGACCATTACTAAAATTCTTAATAGAATGACCTATAGATACTTTGTATCTCTATAACCAATTAAAAACAGTCATTTCACGATAAGCTGCATCGTATCTGTGTCATACGATAAAGCGATTAACAAAGAGTTGGCGCTCGATGTTAGTCACTGTGGAATGGCTTTTTTACGTTCGATTTAGTTGAATCTACCATAATCTAAAGATTAAAAGTTGTAAATAGCAAAAAACATCATATTTTTCACGTCACCAATATCACTAACGTCACAGATATTTAAAATACGTCACAAGGCTATCTATAAAAATAGTTTTGAAATCCTTGGTAGCACTGGATTATTAACGTCACGAAAATTTGGGTTAACGTCACAAAATAAAAAATGAAATGACGTCACAGTTTGCTCCAAAAATTTTTTTGTGACGTCATTTCATTTTTTATTTTTTAATTATTATCTAAAAAATCCATCAATGCTAAATGCAATACGTCCGATTTATTCACTCGCTCAGCTTTGCAATAATTATCTAAACGTTCTCCTATGCCTTTATCAATAACAATGGTCTTTCTTGTCTTGTCCCCTTGTGGCAGTATTTTTATGCGTGCATGTACCTCTTTTGGCTCTTGTACTATCCCTAAATGTTCTGTTGCCTTTTTTAATCGCCATTCTTGAAGCATTTCAACTAGATCTATTAATTCATCTTGCGTGAATTGAGGGTGAACTACTGGTGAAATTCTTGTGATATTCGCATTATCTTCTTTCACCCTAGTATTACTTTCTATTACTTTATGTGAAGAATTATTCACCTCTGATGAATCACGTTTCACACCTGTTGAATTATAAACATAGTCAAAAATGCTTTTCTCCTTAGGTTCTGTACCTTCACCTATATAATGCCATCCCTTCGGGGCTTTGTTACTGTATGCATATCCAGCTTCTTTTAGGGCTTTTAACAAAGGTTTCTGACTGATTCCATCTATCTCTTTTGCTACATCCTCGGCTTTATTTCCCTCTCTTATTGCGTTTAAAATACTACCTATCGTTGCATTTTTATCTATCTTCATACTCATTTCACCTTCATTTCACATATACTCATATATGTATAATTTCTATGTGAACTCTATTTCACCTTTACTCACAAAATTTTTTAGCTATTACATTATCCTAAAACACCCCTTAACACTACGCATGAAGTAACTTTTCCAAATTATTTTTTGAACACGGAGGATTAAATGCTATACTATTAGTAGTAACAAAACAAACGCTTTAAGAGCAAAACACCCAACTTTCAGTAGGTTGGGTGTTTTGCTTTTGATAGTAAATCTACATAATTCCTTATGCTACTCCTAATAGAAACGACGATCCTTTTTTATAATACATATTTACGCTTTCTACTCTCACGTTTTAATGTACTCAAAGAAATGCCTGTTAGCTCTGCAACCTGCCTAAAAGAGTGGCTATTCAACATCTGCATAGCATGATCTAACTGTTTTTTAGTGTATTTATTAGGCCTGCCTTCACGGAACCCCGATTGTTGCTTAGCAATTGCTTTTCCTTCCTGAGTACGTTCAATAATAAGGTTTCTCTCCATTTCAGCTACAGCGAGTAGTGTCTGTAAAAAGAAACGCCCCATTGTTGTATTTTCAAGTAATCCAACATTAAGAACATGTACTTTTACCCCTTTTTCGAATAACCGTTCAATGATTTCGATGCCTTCTTTAGTGTTTCGAGCCAATCTATCCAATTTGGTTACAACAAGCTTGTCACCTTCATTTAATTGAGACAGCAGCTCATTTAATTGTGGTCGGTCTGATTTCGTTCCTGTGAATTTCTCTTTATAAATAATAGTCGCCCCTTCACTCTCCAACGCTTGAAGCTGAGCCTCTAATTCCTGTGATACAGTCGATACCCTTGCATAACCATAAATCATAGAAAAATACCTCATTTCTGCACCACACTTACGAACCTAAGTTATGACACCTTTTTATACATTGATATTATTGCATCGACGCAATGGTGTCAAAACTATTAAATTTTGAACCCGTTTTAATGCTTCAAAAAGGGTTCTAGAACCGTGGTAGAATAGCTCATATCTATCATGATATACTGAACTAAAACTCACAAAAGGTTGTATTTTAATGACAATAAACATAGATCCGTATTCTACAGATACCCAGTTAGTAGGTTTTGTTCCTGAATGTATTATTAATCATTATGCTCTTCCCTGTATTTCTTCAGAAATATATATGCCTCCAGGGGTTTTAAAACATTTAAAAAAGCGTGGCCACTGGAATGACTTTATGGCATATTATCAAGATATCCCAAGCATTATTACAAACCCTGATTATGCTGGACAAAATCCAAAAGAGCCAGATACCATAGAAATA
>NZ_JANWTB010000023.1:0-11208 GCF_024919535.1 Lysinibacillus sp. A4
ATTCATTTCCATCATATCGAAAAAATTGCAGAAACATTGGAGATAGAAGATATTCGAGACATCATTAATCTCATAGACACAGAAGATTAAAAAAATTGGGTATAACCTTTTGTTAAAACCACGTTCACTCTGCTTGGTTAACTTAGGACAAGAGTGCCTTATTGTTTATCGCCACGAGCTTTGGCAGTATCATTTGTTTTTTATTATTTCCTACTCTTACTACCCTTGCCATGTAAAAAGTCATCTCGCATACTTCTCACGCTTTTTATTGTTTAGTAATACTCATGATGGCACTGCCTTCATGATATTTGATTCTGAGCAGGGCATAGTTTTATCTTATCAATACTATTAGTCATTGCATATTATGAGTTGTTATCCTCAATCCTTCTTGTTGCAACTGTAATAAAAAACCTTGAAAGATGGTTAGCCAATCAAGGTTCAATTTCCTTATATTTCATAATACTTTATTTCAATGCTTGTTCTAATATATTCTTCTCATGTTCTAACATACCACTTAACATCCTTCTCTGAACTACCAGATTTATTGGTACTCATCTGAACGAGCGAGTCACTTTCTTTCTTCGCTCCCATCTTCATACCATTCGCACTTGCTGTCGCAAGCTGAGGTTTATTTCCGTTTAACATATCTCCAAGCTTATCCATGCCAGTCTGTATCTTTTGCTTTATCTGTGCCATCGAGGCAAAAACAGGCCAATCATGGGCTATCTGACCATAATCGACCTGTCCAATATAACAGCATAGCGTTATTTAAGGTATGAAATTTAAGCATTTATGTGCATACAAACGAAATGACGAAACTTTTATATGAGTATTCCATGGATTATATTCGTTATTGTTTCATTCGGCATTGTATAGCCCCACTTATTAAATTAATGTAGTTTTAATTTGGTTTAATAGAAGTACAACTTTAGATTCCTCCATAGGATATGAGCCAAGGTACTGATCTGTTAAATTATCTAGAAAATCAATGAAGTCTGTATTTGATACTATTTCATATTTAATCTCATCAACTGCTGGTGGTTCAACTTCAAATTTCACACCATTATCTCCAAAATACCCTTCTTCCCACGATTCATATTCAGATGGAAATGCACAACTGATAAACTCTGAGATACCATATCCTATGGAGTTTGAAAAATCCTCAAGAGCATTTACAAATTTATCTTCATCAAGATAGAGGAAATATAGTTCCATTGCAGTTAATTCATCAAAATTCTTATTTATTTTCATTGTTTATCTCCTTTAGTCTAGTTTTGGATAGAAGTTTGTAATAGTACCATTTGCATCCATATACCCTTCAAATTTCAATCCATTCGGATTAATACCAGTTATCTTTCTTCCGACAATACTACCAGCATCAATTCCTTGTTGCATTGCGTCTTTACCCCATTCGATTATGGTTGCATCCGATATTTTGGATGGATCATACACTGTTTTTGGATTCTTGAAGTGCTTATACTCCCCAGTTAGATTACCCTTATTATCAAGTTTAGGTATCTTGTAATTAATTTGTATGATTCCATCAATTGTAGGATGGGGTGTTACTTTATGGATAAAATCTTTATCATCTAACTTCTCAACATTTCTAAAATAATTGTAGAACTCATCCATATTGTGACCACCTGTAATACCTTTAGAAGCATCACGATTAAAACCTTGTACATTTATTAAGTGGTTATCATAATCTGATTTGAAAACTAGATTACCCGTACCCTTATTCTCATCAGGCTTTTTATTCGAGCCATTTTGTGGTGGTTGGGAATTAGATGGCTTCGGACTTGGAGTTGTTGTGTTTCTTCCAACTGTTCCTGTATCCTCTATGCGTCTGACGTTTACACCTGCTCCTGCTAACTCCATCTCTGGTGGTCGCAGCTGACGCAGCTGTTGTTTTACTTCGTCTACTCTGGCTTGGATCTGGGTTTTTACATTTGAGACTTGCTTGTTGACTTTTTCTTTTACATTGCCTAAAAGACCTTTATTCGCTTTTTGAGCACTTTCACTGATACCCTTCGCTGCCTTCGCACCTTTATTGACCCATTTACCAGCTGTTGCTGCATTGCCAAGGATCTCCCTTAGAGAATTGTCTCGATTAACAGATATACGTCATGCCGCTTTAAGTGAGCTAGCCAACCAAAAAAGGCAAAACATTCATTTCCATCATATCGAAAAAATTGCAGAAACATTGGAGATAGAAGATATTCGAGACATCATTAATCTCATAGACACAGAAGATTAAAAAAAGTCGCCTCCGTTGTTAGAAGAAGCGACTTTTTTTATCGTCATTATTAATAAAATTGTGTACAACCTTTTGTTCAAACCCCGTTCCCTCTACATGGTTAGCGTAGAGCAAGAGTACCTTGTTGTACTTCTTATTGTTTATCGCCACGAGCATTGGCAGTATCATTTGTTTTTTATTATTTCCTACTCTTACTACCATCGCCATGTAAAAAGTCATCTCGCATACTTCTCACGCTGTTATTGTTTAGTAATACTTATGAAGGCAGTGCCTTCATGATATTTGATTCTGGACATGGCATGGCTTCATTTTATCAACAAATTCTAATTTCTCTTTAAAGTTATTTAAATTTTTCTAAACCATAATACGGGTTAGAGATATTCTCACCTACTTCATCTATTGTTTGCTGTATTTCATCTAGGATTGATTTATCTATATCCTTATACTGTTCCAGTGATTCTTTTATTTTATTAAAGCAAATTTCTAGACCGAGATTTACTACAATAGAAAGAATAATATCTACTTCATCATAGGAATCTGTATTCCATAATCTAGAGAGAGTTCTATCAATATCATTTCGTATATCACTTCTTAATAACTCGTATGTCATAACTTGCCTGTCTGTTAGTTGACTAAGGATTAATAAAAAACCATCTTTTTCTATTTTATTATTTCTAAATTGATCTAATGCATTTTGAAACATTGATATTAGTGTTCCAGTTGGTATTCTATCAGGTAGATTCTCAATTTCATTTATATCCAAATTTTATTTCCCTTCTATTGAAATATGAACCTCATTTAAATATTGTTTTTTTGTCCCTGTTCCGTTTGATTTTTAACTATGAGTATAGTCGTACATTATACATAACCGTTACAATCTAAAGGTGTTTTTATTATGTCTTCTACCATTCGTTTACTTCTCAATGATATTTTAACTAAAAAACAAATGAGCTGTCGGCAACTGGCCAAGCAAACCTCATTTCTTCCTAATACCGTCAATCATTTATATACACAACCTATACAACGTCTGCATATAAGACCCTTTCAGCTTTGTGCTACACATTACAAGTCTCTATTCAAGACCTACTTGTATTGGAGATAAACGATTAACTCACTCGAAGAACAATTGAACCCGTGCATCTGTCGGTATCACCACTATATTTTCCAAACCCAGTTTGTATATCACACTCAACATCAAAACTCACAAATTCTACTCTGCTTGCCCGATTCCCTATCATCTCTAGTATCTCTTTAAAATTTGAGTAATGCTATGGCCTTGTTTCAATCCTTAGGGTATGTATGTGACCTTCTATTTCTCTATAGTTTTTAAAATACATATGAACATATACATCGTTACTTTTCCGCATGTGTAATTCATAGCTATATGTTCCGCTATAAATCTTGATTTTCATTTTATATTTCTTCACCCCCAACATATAAACACGTAAAAATGCTGAATGTGGTACATCCTTATAATCTATAACGAACTTATCTATCGAAACCTTTATTTCCATCGTATTTTCTTCTCCTTGTATGCTAGTACTTGTATAAAATTTAACACTTAGTACACTAATTAAATAATCATCATCTTCTCTATCTATGAATATAGAAATACGAAAAAGCACTTGTCGCCTGTTATAGACAATCAAGTGCTTTAAGTTTATAAATTTTCTAAGTTTATTAATATATTTGAAAGTTTTATAAGTAATTTTATATCGACAGTATGACATCTTTTATACTACTTGGCAAGTGTAACGTTTAAACCCTTTAGCATGTTTAATCTCGTGTGTTGTTACTAATACCATCCATAAGTGGCCCTTGTAAGCCTATTCTCGCTCTTATTGCTTTATTGTTAAAATAGGACTCCTTGATGGTCTAGCCTTCATGAGTTATTAATTCAAATTCAAGGAATCTTTAACCGTAAACAAGTTATAAATGACTCTGTCATATTATACCTTGTATTTATCGCCACGAGCATTGGCAGTATCATTTGTTTGTTACTATTTCCTGGTCTTACTACCCTCACTGTGTAAAATGTCATATTGCTTACTTCTCACGCTTTTTATTGTTTAGTAATACTCATACTGCCTTCATGATATCATAATTTTAAACACCGCATTGTTTATTACCTCAACTAATTCTAATTTTTCCTTACTATAAAATTTTATTAACATCCTTAGATTTCTTTTTAAATCTTTCGATGTCTAATAAAATTTGTTTTGTATTTTCAGAACCTACTTCCTCTTTAGTAGGTATTGATTCGAGTTCATTTATCATACTCATTAACTCAGCTTTAATATCTTCACGAAGATAATTTCTTTCAATACTCAAAAGTGCAATTCTTAAATATATAACTAATTTCTCAACCTTACTATTCACTATCCCCCTATAGTATTCTTCAAGAAGTTTTTCAGTTACTTGTGAAATAGATAAACCTTCATTTAAAAATTCATCAAAATCTTCTATGACATATTGATTAAGCTCTTCATAACTACTCAACATTGATTTTATACATTCCCTTCTAATCTTTAAATTCTCCCGAGTATACATTTAATTTGATATTCGGATATTCTTTTCTAAACTGCAAAATTATATCTGTACAACTTCCACAAGCAGGTAACTCCGTAAATAAATCAATTGTTCCCTTAACAGTCTTATCATCGCCTAATTGCCTTGATATATCTTCAAGGATTTTACGTTCAGTATCATTAGCTCTTAAGAACGCATTTGGTGCATCTGTTTCTCCTTTATGGTTAACTGACTTAGCTGGAAATTTACCTTCACCAATGACATATGAAAAACCACCTTCATATTCTTTATGAATTCTACTATGCGCTTTAAATTCTGACTTAAGTCCAGAAATATTAACATCCGCTACTGCAACGTTACCATATTTCTTATATTTTGATGGTAAATTATCACGGATAGCCTGGGTCCTTTCTTGATATTTATCTACTTTTTGTGTATATGAAAGATTACCCGTACCCTTAGTTGAACTCGACCCTTTCCCAGAACTTGCCTGTACCAAGGTATCAGTAGGCTTCTCTTTCCTCGTCGTCTGGGTAACTAGCTTCCCACCGCCTGCCAGTGCGAAATCATTTTGTCTATTGCCTTGTAAGGCACTTTGTAGATGGTCGAGCTGCTTGCGTCCATTTTGCTTCGCTTGGGCGATGGCTGTATTGACTTGTTTTTTGAATTCCTTCGCCTTGGCTGCCACTTTCGTTGTGAGCTGCTTGCCTTTCTCCGCTAGCTTCGTTACCGCTTTCGTTGTACTTGCTACGATAGCGCTGCCCTTCTCGCCCTTCGTGGCGATTTTTATCACCGCTTTTCCACCATGCTTCAGCCCTTTGACTGCGAGTCCTCCAATTACTGCAGCGGCAGAGATGGCTCGCTCTGCCTTGCTTAGCTTGCGACCTGTGATCGGGTCTTTGCCTGTGGCAGATTCATATAGGGCCTTGCCATTACTAACAACGGTGGAAGCAACTCTTTTCTAGATCCTCCTTATCTAACTCGTTGTCTAAATGTTTCGCCCTATACTCTCCAGTTATTTCTTTTAAAAATATAAATAAATTTTCATAGTCTAACATTACTTCTTCATTGCCAAAACAATCTCTTCCAATTCCCCTTTTTTATTTTGCTACTTTCGTTTCCAATTTCACAAATTCTGTGATAACTGCTCCACCAACCTCTTTCGTGTCTTTAAAACTAAACAAAAATAGTAAAAAACAGGTCTATCATGGAATTATCTAACCATAATCGACCTGTTTGTTGTAATGGAATACTGTTATTCAGATGAAAAATTCACGCATTTATATACGTACAAATAAACTGGCGAAGTCTTTATAGTTATATTAAATGAGCTATACATAATTAATGATTTCATTCTGCACTAAGTAATACTTATCACCTTAATTTTTTAAATGCTCTTCATGTATTACTTTTAACTCTCTTCCTTCACATAAATTGTTAAGAGCTTCATATATTCCACACCCAACTTTCCAAATATAGTAATCATCTAGTACTGCATATACCTCCCCTTGCTTAGACATATACAACACTGCATTATCTCTAAAGGCAGTACCAATGACAACCAAATCATTACCTATTATAACTTCATATCTTTTATAATGCCTTCTGTCTAAATCCCCCAGCCCTTCTTTCGGTTCTATCACAAAACTCTCCGATTTTCCGTCATTTTCATATATACATTTTAATTCACCAAATTGCTCAAGTGCTTCTTTTACACAATCGAAAACCACATACCCTTTATTTTCCAAATATTTCACCTGTGAATTAATATCTATTTTTCGGTTTGGGTTCCACCCCGATTGTTTTAATACTTTTTCTGTTTTTATTGATAGTCTTTCCATAATAAATACCTCACTTTTTACCAAATGGTATATCAACAATAAACTCCTCAAATGTCACACTACAATTCCTACACATCTCCTTATATTTACCATCCTTTGAAGAGATGGTGCTCAAGAGAATATCTTCAAGCTTTGCACCCTCCTTAAAAGCTTGATTTACTGCTTGAATTTCCGCACAGTTTTCTACTTCCCATCTCTCAAAACTATTTTTCCCTTCCTTTTCCATCGCTCTCTGTTTAGTTTTTTCCACCAATTTTTTAGTATCATCGAGTAAATCCGTTGCTGTCGGATTAAATCTAGGATTCCCTGTTCTTAAATCTGTGCCGACACCATTATAACCAATATAGGTTTTTCCAGCTTTCATATCAACAGCAGCAGTAATAACATGTGGAATATAGATTTCATTTGTATTTGGATCAATATATTTACCATTAATAAGTTCTGCTCGTTCTTGCTCAAGTTTTTTCCTTGCTACAGCTATAGCTTCTTCCGAATTTAATGCTCTAGCTGTATTATTTTTAGTACCCTTATTCTCATCAGGCTTTTTATTCGAGCCATTTTGTGGTGGTTGGGAATTAGATGGCTTCGGACTCGAGGAGGACGTATTTTTTCCAACCGATCCTGTATCCGAAATCCGTCCAACGTTCGCACCTGCCAACTCCATCTGCGGGGCTCCTAGCTGACGCAGCTGTTGTTTGACTTCGTCTACTCTGGCTTGGATCTGGGTTTTTACATTTGAGACTTGCTTGTTGACTTTTTCTTTTACATTGCCTAAAAGACCTTTATTCGCCTTTTGAGCACTTTCACTGATACCCTTCGCTGCCTTCGCACCTTTATTGACCCATTTACCAGCTGTTGCTGCATTGCCCACTACTGGAATCATAGCGCCAAAGGAGAGGGCCGCATTGACCTTGTCACCTCTTGCCGCATAAATAATACCATTTACGCCATCCGCTACTTCTCCTACAACGGGGACCATCCCGACTATATCTAAGCCCGTTTGGAGCGTATTTAACAGATTTTTAGGTTTTACAGCATTTTACACAGCTTTGGTCGTTGCTTGTGCAGCTTTTTTCATCGCTGGTAGTACTTGTTTTTTGACGACCTGCTTCGTCTGTTGGACAGCGGCCTTTACCTGTTGCTTGGCCTTCGAAACAGCGGCCTTTGTTTTTTTCACAACCTTTTTCGTGGTCAGAACAGCTTTTTTAATTGCCTTTTTCGCCCGTTTAACCAATTTACTCTTGGATAAACTATTTTTTAGCTTCCGTGCCTTGGTAAAGAATTTAAACTTTTCTTATACCCTTTTCAATTAATATAAGAATAGCCCTAAACCCTTGTGGGTTTAGGGCTAGAACTAACCTTTACTAATCAATGCTTTTAGAAATTTAACTTAGATAAGACACTTTTAATTCGTTCCGATAACTTTTCTTGTTCTTCTTCTGTAAGTTGTTCATCAGTTATATCAGCAATCCTAAACGATTCCAATTCAAGTTTTAGCTCGTTAATACCAAGTACATCCTTTATTTGATGATTATATATACTTTCCGCTAGTGTTGTGTAAATAATAAATTTTTCACTATTAGTATTTTTACAATCTCTATCAAATCGTTGTAATACATTTGAAATAATTGCTTCTAACCTTTCGCTTTCTTTTATAAAATCGTCAATGAATTTCTGAACTTCTTCGCTTAGTTCATTATAATACCAACAAACTATTGGGTAATAATTTAATGGCTTTTTTTTCAACTCTTGTAAAACATAATCTCTTCGATTTTTTAAACTGTTTAACTGTTCAATTGTTAAACTATTTTCTTGTTTAATTGCTTTGAAATCAAGTTCCTTTAGTGATTGTTCAATATAATTCATGAAAGAATGTGAAATCTTTTCATGAGTTAACGCTATTTCTGAAAATATTATACAAAACATTGCTTTATCTGTTTCACTTTTTTTGGCTAACATGTCATATTCATTAAATGTTCTTGCAATCGCCTCTCCTTTACTCATTTTTTCCCCAACTAAATCATTATAATCTTCTAAAATATATTCTTCATATTCTTCATAACTATAAACCATAAGAACCCTCCTGATTATTTTGGTAATATACTATTATCATTATTATGAATTACTTCAATTTTAATATTTGGATACTTCTCATCAAATTGTTGAATTATAAGATTACAACTATCACATGTATCTTTTTCTGTAAATAACCTTATTGTCCCTTTAACCTCATTATTATTTCCAATTTTCTCTGCTAAATCGTTTAAAATTTTATATTCAGTATCTCCATCTCTTAAAAAGCTTTGTCCTGCTTTATTAGGTGCTTCAGTAGCCTGAAATATTGGATTTTGTGGTTTAAAAGAAAATTTTTCTGTTCCAGGAATTTTTTTTGAGGCATCATGAATTCCACTGTGGGCATAGAAATCTTTTTTATCAATTCCGGAAACATCTACTTCTGCGTATGCAAAATTACCCTGTTCTTTATATTTCTTAGATAATTGCCCTCTCGCTGTTGCAACTTTTTCAATAATATGTTTGTCTATAACAGGATCGATTTGCTTAGTCGGAAATCTATCCATATTATTTGTATTATTTTTCAAATTATTCTTAGGGATACTAATAGAAGGACTGTATGAAAATCCACTAGTTGTTTTTGTACTTGACGCACCTTTAACCCCTAACATTGACGTGGCTACGCCAAAACTATCTAACCAATGTTCTTTCGATAACGGGTCTTTCGGATTCACCGCACCTTGGACCATCCCCGTGAAACCAAATGTTGCATAATTGAAAAAATCAGAAGGTGAATCGAGCATCTTATCTGCTCTACCTTTGGCTCCAGACCAAATACCATCTACTGCACCTAGAGTTAGATAATTTACAAAATCATATGGAGAATCGAGTGCTTTATCTGCTCTTTTGTCCAGACCACTTTTGAAATCTTTGCCGATTTCTTTGCAGCTATTAAGTGACTTGACAACTGGTTTTTTGATGTCCTTTATCACCGCTTTTGCAGCTGAATTCGTTTTGATGGCTAGTTCCTTCGTTGTTTGTTTTACTTCCTTTACCGCTTGCTTTGTCTGGTTATAAACGGCTTTCGTTTTGTTTACTGCTTGTTTATAGGTTTTCTTACCCGCTAGGACAGCTCTTTTTACTACTTTCTTAAATTGCTTCGCTATTTTACTTTTGCTTAGTTTATTATAGAGCTTCCGTGCCTTGGTAAAGAATTTACCCCACTTCTTCTTTTTCTTCTTGCGTTTTTTCTTTTTCTTCCTTTTATTGGACTTCCGTTGTTTTTTCTTCGTGGCGCTTTTCTTTTTAGAGGATTTCTTAGCGCTCTTTCCTTTCGCCCCTCCGCTCTTTATCGCTGCGCCGTACAAGAAGGTAATTCTCTGAGCTTCTATTATTGAAGTTGACAACAATGCAAAAATAAAAAGCTCATATCCACTATTAAAATGGATGTATGAGCTTTTTAAAAGAAGCTATTAAACTTATAATTCTTTAAATATTTATTTTGTCTAAACTAGGAGTATAAAAGCGTTAATTTAACAAATCAACTTAAATACTACTCTTTATCTAGAATTCCTGCAAAATTATGGATTATTATAAATATACTTTCTAAGGTACTCATACTCTTCGAATCTAAAATCAAAAGAAAAGGAGAACTATATACTACTCTCTTTAACTTCAAATCTCTTCATTCTCTCTATTAAATCTATATCTAGTTTATCTTTGTTATTGCTTACATATTTATACTCAAAATACTTAATTCTTGCTGCTGGGCCAAATTCACTTTTTTGCCAATTTATATAATCAAAATGGACATTTAATTTACCTTTATCATTAAGTAATAATGTCACTGAAAACCAAAGTTCTTGGTCGTTATTAATAAACACATCTTGAAGTTTAACAATTAGTTCAAATAACTTATGCAGCTCTTTATTATAAACCCTTTTATCTACACCATATATTCTTGGAATAAAATGTGAAAATAAGTAGTTCTCTTCATTATCTTTAGGTCTAAAAAAGAAAAAAACTCCTCCGTCCTTATCCTTAACTTCACCATTAAAATAGAAGTTACTCCATTCAACAGGTATGATATCGTTAACCTGCTGTGCTATTTCTTTATATATTTTATTCAATTCTATTTCAAAACTCATCTATTTCATCCACCTTTTTTATTTGCGATTTCACGAATTACTGGAAAGTCCCCTTCAATTTCGTATTCAACTATAAATGAATCTGGTCGCATTGAATTCCCCGAATACGTCGGATTAATTTGTACAGTAACTTTTTTCGGAGGTGTTTCTTTCAATGCATTTGCCCACTCAGTCTCCATATTGAACCATTCACCACCAGAACGGTTAATTTGGCTATTTTGTGGAACTAGGTTATCGATATCCTTTGGCCCTTTAAACTGTGCTCCTATTAAGTGTCCACCGTCGTCATCAGGTAATCTATCTTTTCCTCCCACAGTTCTCTGTGCGTATGCGTTTCGTTCTGCAGTGCCTAGAATAAGCGTTCCTTCACATTCAGTAATACGTCCATTGTTATCCGTACGGTAAGTATAACCATCTGGAG
>NZ_JANWTB010000024.1:0-9870 GCF_024919535.1 Lysinibacillus sp. A4
AAACCATAAATGTATTATTTAACCAAATACATAAAAGGAGAATCGTTGTAATGAAAAAGTTGAATTTTTTTATTTGCAGTTTAATACTTACTTTGATTGTATCTACAGTTTTACCTAATTTTGCGCATGCCAATGAACTAGCAAGTAAAGAAAGTGCTTTAGCCGAATCAGTATTATATAACTTTAATACAAAGAAATTAGAGTTTGATGAAGAGACAGCCAAAGAAAAATATCATTTCACAGATGAAGAATTAAATTATTATGAATCACTAGAGTCACTAACTCCTAAAGAGGTTAATAATACACTTTTAACATTAGGGATAGACATGGAAAATTACGATGGCGACATCATCTATAAAGAAAATGAAGATGGAGAAATAACACCATACGCTGTTGTAGCATGGCTTGCAGGAATTGGTTTGGTTTCTTTCATTGGATATTTTTTCTGGGATCGATATCTTACACATAAAGAAAAAATGAACTACATGAATAGATGTTTCGATCAGGGTGGAAACCCAATAATTGATTCAAGAGATGACGCAGGTTTAAATGGACAAACTAATGCAACAGAAGCTAGAAAAATTGGGGGATATAATTTCGCGTGTGAAAAACCATAATGAACACTTAACGGCTGTTTTAAAGCAGTCATTTTTATTTTTTTGATTGAGCAAAGCAACAACTCTAGAAAACATATAGAAGCAAATAAACGTTTGAAGAAATGCACTTTTAAAATTCGAGCAAAGCGACAACAAATATAGCTGCTTATTTTTTGAAAAATAACAGCTAAATATTTGTAAAGGTAGTAGGAACTCCCTACCAAGTCAAAAACAGAGTTTTTGGGGAGTGTGCCCACACTCCCGTTGCTTGCCTTTCCACTCTAAGAATATTGAATAAAATATTTTCAATACAATTTGAAGCTCTTAGAAGTATCTAGGAGTTTCAAATTTTTATGTGCATTTTTAATGTGAAAGAGCATAAGGGAAATCTGCTATCACTTGGGGTGATGAAACAGATTGACGAATTACGGAATATTAGTACTCATACTCCCAATAAAGTGCTGGAAGGGTGCTTTAGTCCAACAAGGATTTATAACATATACATTCATAAAGCCAATAACGTTCCCAAATGTAAGTTTGGAAATACACCGAAAAGCCACGAATGTTGTTAAATCAACGTTTTATGGCTTTTTTAATGAATATTGTTTATACACCTTTTTATACAAACAGAGTAAACGTTGATGTAGCAGCATTTTTACTTACTTGATTTATTCTTCACTTTGTATAAAATCATGTATATTTCATAACTATTTTGAAAACGTCATGCTAGACGTAAAACTAAAACTTTAAAAGGTACTGTTACCACTAAGACTAAAAAATAGTAGGAGCCCTAAACAGAAAATAAGATCAGCAACGGTGATTTGTTTTATGCCAAGAGGGTTTGGGTCAGCATGGTTGTCAATCCAAATTTGCTCCTTATCCTCCCTGATCCCGTATCGCAAATTCAGATGACAACCGCCATATGCCCCTCTACCTACATAGATATATTGACTAAAATAAAAAAGAGTAGCTTTTGCTACTCTTTCCCATTTGTTTTAACATTATTTTTTTTCAACCATATCTCGAACAAATAAAATAATACCAACTATAAAAAAAATTACACCCAAAACAACCAAAACATATCCTGAATTAAAAAAAATATTATAAAAAGTTCCCTTATCTGAAGACCCTAAATTCAAAGTTAATATAGCAGTAACAATATATTGAGTTGAAATCAAAATAGCTGAAACGACAAAAAACAATGTTCCTAAAATTTTGTGATTCAATATACCACCCTTTTCCTTTTTTTGGTAATTTTAGTTGACTTTGAAATCTTTTCCGTTAAAGTTAATTATATACCATATATTTCAAGAGAAGGAATATGTTGTATGAAATTGAAATCTATTTTTTCAACTGTCTTATTGGCTTTTACAGTATTTTTCATCACGTCATTTAATGCCTCAGCTTCTGAAAATGATATACCAGAAAATATGGAACACACAGCTAACCCAAATATTTTTTATGATACAGACAATCAAAAATACTTTGATAAAAGAGAAAATGGATATATAGACGAAGTATATAGAGTTGAAGGCGGAAAAGTAGTAGAATCAATTTCACCAGAAGAATTTATTCAAATCGAAGAAACCGAAAAAATGAATTTACTCAAGATAGTTCAGACATAGTTTCTCCAATGGCCGTTACTTGGAGTCATATTTACAAAGAATCTAGTAACTATGAAACAAGAATATTCGGGGGACGTGCAAGTCTTATCCAAGAAAACCCAGGACCTGGTTCTGACACTCAAACTCTCGCTTACCAATATACTGAAACTTATTCTACTAGCACTAGCCTAACTAATTTACAACTGCAAGCTATAGAATATGGAGTTTCTTACTCTTTTTCAAAATCTAGAAGTATTAGCTCTTCACATGCTATGACAATAGAACCTGGTTATTCTGGATATTGGAGATTTGATCCAAAAGTGAGAAAATCAATAGGTACTTTAAGAAACCTTCTCCATGGACAATTTATGTCAGAAACTTCCGTAACTACAATGTATCCTACCCACCTTAACGGTCAATTAGATGGATGGTTGGTTGCAGTAAAAACTAAACTATAACTATAATAAAAAAGGAGTAGCGAATGCTACTCCTTTACGTCTTTATAAACGAGCAACTGGCGCTTTTTAAGTGCCGTATAGAAGATATCAAACACTGACTCACTGTGATACAAGCCACAAATCATTTTCTTACTTCGACTGCCTGCCAACCTATTTGCTTTACTCCTTGCATGAAGAAAAGCTCTCTTTTTTCTAAATTTCTTTTAGGTGGTTCGGCTCTTTAAGCTTCTCTCTAGCTTTTTAAGCCTTTTAAAATTAGAGCATGAAGTAAAATAAAGCAAAAATAAAATAACCGTCTTAAAACAAACGTAAATGGCCTATAAATTGATTTTTTTCATACAACTAGAATAAAAACTGTTAACTTTGCCATGCCTCTAGGAGGAAAATCCATAGCAAACTAGAGGTATGGTTTTTCACCATTCCTCATTGGATTAAATATCGCGTAACTTGGCCAAGATTCGCTCACGTTCTTGTGCAAAATAGGCTTTCTTTTCTTCGGTTACTTCTTCTTCTTGCTCATGACGCGTCGCAAACCATGCTGGGACTACTTCTACTTTTCTAGTTTTCTCTTTTTCTGATGCTGTAGATGCATTCGAAACCGTTAAATCGTTGATTTTGTTGCGAATAATGGCACTTAGTAAGGCTAAACGGTTAGTTTTCACGTATTGATTGCTCGCTGAAATGGCTGCATCTAAGGATTGATACATAATTGTTTCTAAATGGCCATGAGATAGCCCTAGCTTGTCCTCTGCTTTGATTTTTTTCAATGACCCATAGATAACACCTACAAATGGTTTAAAGCCCTCTAAAGAGCCTGTACGAGCTTGATAAAGGTCTTTTAAGCGATTATAAAGATTATTTTTCTGATCAGACGCCTGCTTAGTAGACGTCTTTATATCTTTTATTATTTTAATTTGGTTATTATAGTTAATAGTCGAATTTGAGCCATTCAGCGTTGATATAACAGCGTTTTGAGCCAAATCCTGATGTTTATTTTGATGTTTATTTGGTTGTTTAAATTCATCTTTAACGATGGCAATTTCAGACGCATTTAGATGATAAACTTCGCTTAAAATGCTTTCAAAGTTCACGTGCTGCACATCCAAAATGACACGACAACCACTATTCGTTTTTCCTGATTTGTTTCTGGAAAGGATAAATAACTTGGATTGCTCCATATACTTAAAAGCTGTTGAGATTGTATTGAATCCAACCTCTAATTTGTTGCTCAAATGCTCTCGGCTTACTTTGA
The DNA here is from genome assembly GCF_024919535.1 of Lysinibacillus sp. A4. Lineage (NCBI taxonomy): Bacteria > Bacillati > Bacillota > Bacilli > Caryophanales > Bacillaceae > Lysinibacillus > Lysinibacillus sp. A4. The sequence continues at coordinate 3,911 of NZ_JANWTB010000024.1, forward strand.
TAATGCCATTGTATGTAAGATCATAAATCAATTTTTCTAGCACTCTATGTACTTTCCCTCCAGGATAAATACCTTGTGTGGCCAGTACGTCTTCTAATTGCTGCAGGCGATCTTCTTTGAGTTGCCGGTCTCCTTTTTGATTGCCGTATGTCATAAATGTTTGGACTGCTTGGTTTGGTGTAGTTTTTAGTTTGTTTTCCATGGTAGTTGCTCCTTTTTGAAGCAAAAAAGCGTTTGCATCGTGTTTCTTAACGATGCAAAACGCTTTAGATTAAGGAGTAATCTTTAATGACTTATTAATAAACTGTTGAAATGTCTTCTAATTCATACTAGAATGACGTATATAGATATTATCTATATTTAACAGTTAAAAACAGTCATTTCACGATATGCTGCATCGTATGTGTGATATACGATAAAGCGATTAATAAAGAGCGCCAACTCTCTATTAGTCACTGTGGAATGGCTTTTTTACGTTCGATTTAGTTATTCTTACCATACGCTAAAGTTAGTAACTTGTAAATATATTCTCTGACTATTAGTTTCTATTAGTTTATTGAATAGAGCCATGACGCTTGAAAAATTCTAGTAATGCAACTTCGACTAACTGCGATTTTTTTATATTTAACTCATCGGCGACACGATCTACTTCTGCCACTAACTCCTCTGAAATATAATATGTTTTATTTTTTCTACTTCTTGTATTTAATTTCGCAATCTCATTGAATATTGGTAACTGGTCATGCGGATCCTCTTGCTGAATTCGCTCTTGAATCATCTTTTTTAACACATGAAACTCGTTTTCTGACAGGCCAATGGCGTTCAAAATCTCTAGGTTTTGCTGACTATTAGTTTCTATTAGCTCTTTATTAACTTCTATTAGTTTTCTATTCACTTTAGGAGTTTGCCTTGATGATACTGCTTTTAACTGTTCCAATGCTTCATTAAAAGTCATATCTTTATCCGAAACATCGGCGTCACGTTGCCATTCATGTTGCGATTTATTATAGAAGTACCCTAATGAATTAAATACTTCTCGTATGGTTGTATCACGTGTATTTAAAAATTTTCTAAGCTCTTTTAACGATTTTTTACTCGCAATAAGCTCGGAAACGTTGTTGTCTTTTGTCAGTTCTAACATACTATTCACTCTCCTAATAGTTTCTAATATATTAGTTTATATTAGTTAACTAATAATACTATTACTTTTCGTGGAGAGAGTCTTCATATAATTTTTTCACTTTCAATAAGTTCGAAGAATGAGGGTACTTTTCTAAATTGTTTTGTTTTAACAACCCTAATAATCATTAACGAAATTTCCTGTTCCAAATCCAGCCTATTTTGAAAACTGGTCTGATGTAAAACTGATTTAATTTTAGGCTGCAACATATCTAGAACCTCCTGTTGGAATGCCGCACTTCTTAATTCACTTAATTCATTTACTGGCATCAACATCACCTCAATTTTTTTGATATTCCTGCCTAATTTTTTGAAAAGCTTGGTTTTTAGCTTTATTGACAGCTTGCTTTGAAATGCCTAACTTTCTTGAAACTTCTTCTTCCGTTAAATTATCTATAAAAATAGCATGCAGTATATATTTCTTTTTTGGGCTTAACTTCGAAACCATATTATAAAGTTGCTTGTCCTCCAAGATTACTTCCAAATGAGCGAAGTCAGAATACATCCATTCAGACTCGTCATCAATACTTTCATCGGGAACTAAATCAATCAATTTGTTCTCTCCGTCATTAATGTCGCTATCTAACGTTAACTGATTAACTCGATTATTATGACGGATTTTTTTGTCATATTTTTGAGATTCGAAATACAAAACACGAGAAAAATAACTAAGTAATTGAATTTTTCTAACGTGGGTTTTGAATAGTTTTTCTATAGTGTCTCTCGTATGAGGGGCAGGATTCTCTAAATAGCTTTTATAAAGTTTGCTTACTCTTTCATCTTCTAAAAAAGATTTTAATAGACGATTTTGAACCAAAAAATCAACTCCTATACAAAAACAGAAACATATGTTCTATTTTAAAGCAAAAAAAGAAGGATTCCCATCCATAATTGTGTTCATTTTACATATTTAAGATCAAAAAAGTAGAGAAAAACTATCAATAATTAATAACAACCAATTACTTATTATTTTCTTGTTTTTCTTTTTGTAATAATGACTGAACAGCATTTGTATTGTTATTTACAGCTTCAGTTAATAAGCCCAATGATTTATCGAATTTCCAAAAAATAAGTAGAAACGCAACAATCGGAAAACCTGTATTACTAATTAAACCAATTAAAAATTCATATTCTCCCATTAAATTCCCTCCCTTCTTTAATAAGGGGAAATTCATAGGCATTTCATCAACCATTTTTCAAAAAAATATGTAATAAAAAAAATTGCATCTTTGGTTGTCAAAACAATAACCATTTTCCCTTTATAAAATGTTAGCAGCTAACAAAAACAAAAAACAGGAGATGATTTACATGGCATGGAAAAAGCTATCTTCAGACACAACATCAAAACACAAAAACGTTTTCGTTAAAGAGTATCTTGTAAACAAGTTAGGTTACAACTACGGAGATTTCGCACTGGCTATTGCTGGTTTAGGTATCGCAGCAGTGGCGACATTTTTCGTTGGTTACATCGGGCCAATCGTAGCAGGTATTTTAAACCTTGCGGGCATTGGGCTTTCGCTGAAAGCATTATTAGATTTATTTAACGCAAATCCAGAAGAACAACGATTAAAACAGGTTATCACTGATATGGAGAAATACGGTGGTAACTACATTCAAACAGTAACAGAATTGTGGCAATGGGAATCCGCAAATGGTAACTCTTACACTTGGGAAACTCGCATAAATTACTACTGGTATTAAGAGATATAAGGGAAAAGGCTCTAAGCCTTTTCCTTATCATTTAAAATTCAAATAGATTTTAAATGAAATCAAAACAAAAAACACAAGTGAAAAAGAAATTACAAATATATCATTTACTACGATTGAAGCAATGAACAAACTAATCAAAAATACTAAGCTACAAATATAAAAAATTGTATCCACTTTTTTACTTAATTTCAAAAGATCTTGAAGTGCAAAATGAAAGATTTCAAAGATGAGATAAAATAAAAGAGCCATATATACCTTACCTTTCGGCTCATCAAGTGGCGGTAAACCAGCTAAAAGCACGAAAATCAAAACAATTGCAAACGTCAAATACAGCATTACTTTGTTGTACTTCATGTTGAAAACAACTCCATTTCATATAGATTTTAAAAGAATAAAGGTGGTTAATTGATATGGAAAACAAAAATATCGAAACATCTAAAAATACTTCAACAGCTTACAATGTCGAAACAACAAAAGCTAAAAGTCTTCCGACAACTTACAATGCGGAAGCATCTAAAAGCATCTCAAATACTAACGATGTCAAAACATTTGATGATAATCAATATATGCAAGAATACGGACAGTTTTATTTCATTAATGTAGAACCGAAGGTGCAAGAATTGGTAGCAGCACAAGGGACAAAAGCTAGACGAAAAATTCAACGTGAAATTCTTGCTATCATTAAAAACGCTGGTTATCATAACGAAGCTTATCGTATGAGGGCGCTTTTTAACCTCTAATAATTTACCATCATTTACTAATACCCATTATGAATTAATCTAAAAAAAAGATAATTATTGGACTTGGGTAATTGATTAGTCCATTTACTTATAAACTGTCCTCCCTATGGCTAAACAAAGGGAGGTTTTTTTATGTAAAAACATATCGAAAGTCTATACATTCCCATGCATTTTAACTTTACATAACATTAGAAAAAGGCAGTAACGTCAAGGGTGGATCCTTTGGCGTTACTGCCTTTTCAGTTAGATTACAAGTTATTGTATATACAGTATTTTATACATCGTTGATTTAACAGCATTTTTTAGTTAAATTACTAGCTGCAGCATGTATAAAATAGCGTATAAAACAAGCAGGTTATTTTATTTATTGACTTTCTTAGGTTCGCTCATACTTACCTTTATTTTTTGTCTCTCCAATTCGATTCTCTCGAATTCAGCCTCTAGCTCCCTCTGCTTAATCAAATATTCCTTTTTTATTTGATAAACCTTAATAGCACTGAAAACTACAATAATAAAAGCAAATATCAACATTAAAAGTTGTATATTTGAGAAATACAATTAGGCACACCTCACATTCTTTATTATATTATACATTTATATGGTTATTATGTATAATGATGTAAATAATACATTTTACAAACCATAAATGTATTATTTAACCAAATACATAAAAGGAGAATCGTTGTAATGAAAAAGTTGAATTTTTTTATTTGCAGTTTAATACTTACTTTGATTGTATCTACAGTTTTACCTAATTTTGCGCATGCCAATGAACTAGCAAGTAAAGAAAGTGCTTTAGCCGAATCAGTATTATATAACTTTAATACAAAGAAATTAGAGTTTGATGAAGAGACAGCCAAAGAAAAATATCATTTCACAGATGAAGAATTAAATTATTATGAATCACTAGAGTCACTAACTCCTAAAGAGGTTAATAATACACTTTTAACATTAGGGATAGACATGGAAAATTACGATGGCGACATCATCTATAAAGAAAATGAAGATGGAGAAATAACACCATACGCTGTTGTAGCATGGCTTGCAGGAATTGGTTTGGTTTCTTTCATTGGATATTTTTTCTGGGATCGATATCTTACACATAAAGAAAAAATGAACTACATGAATAGATGTTTCGATCAGGGTGGAAACCCAATAATTGATTCAAGAGATGACGCAGGTTTAAATGGACAAACTAATGCAACAGAAGCTAGAAAAATTGGGGGATATAATTTCGCGTGTGAAAAACCATAATGAACACTTAACGGCTGTTTTAAAGCAGTCATTTTTATTTTTTTGATTGAGCAAAGCAACAACTCTAGAAAACATATAGAAGCAAATAAACGTTTGAAGAAATGCACTTTTAAAATTCGAGCAAAGCGACAACAAATATAGCTGCTTATTTTTTGAAAAATAACAGCTAAATATTTGTAAAGGTAGTAGGAACTCCCTACCAAGTCAAAAACAGAGTTTTTGGGGAGTGTGCCCACACTCCCGTTGCTTGCCTTTCCACTCTAAGAATATTGAATAAAATATTTTCAATACAATTTGAAGCTCTTAGAAGTATCTAGGAGTTTCAAATTTTTATGTGCATTTTTAATGTGAAAGAGCATAAGGGAAATCTGCTATCACTTGGGGTGATGAAACAGATTGACGAATTACGGAATATTAGTACTCATACTCCCAATAAAGTGCTGGAAGGGTGCTTTAGTCCAACAAGGATTTATAACATATACATTCATAAAGCCAATAACGTTCCCAAATGTAAGTTTGGAAATACACCGAAAAGCCACGAATGTTGTTAAATCAACGTTTTATGGCTTTTTTAATGAATATTGTTTATACACCTTTTTATACAAACAGAGTAAACGTTGATGTAGCAGCATTTTTACTTACTTGATTTATTCTTCACTTTGTATAAAATCATGTATATTTCATAACTATTTTGAAAACGTCATGCTAGACGTAAAACTAAAACTTTAAAAGGTACTGTTACCACTAAGACTAAAAAATAGTAGGAGCCCTAAACAGAAAATAAGATCAGCAACGGTGATTTGTTTTATGCCAAGAGGGTTTGGGTCAGCATGGTTGTCAATCCAAATTTGCTCCTTATCCTCCCTGATCCCGTATCGCAAATTCAGATGACAACCGCCATATGCCCCTCTACCTACATAGATATATTGACTAAAATAAAAAAGAGTAGCTTTTGCTACTCTTTCCCATTTGTTTTAACATTATTTTTTTTCAACCATATCTCGAACAAATAAAATAATACCAACTATAAAAAAAATTACACCCAAAACAACCAAAACATATCCTGAATTAAAAAAA
>NZ_JANWTB010000025.1:0-8956 GCF_024919535.1 Lysinibacillus sp. A4
TGCATGTATTAGGCACGCCGCCAGCGTTCGTCCTGAGCCAGGATCAAACTCTCCATAAAAGAAATTTGATTAGCTCAAATTGTTTTGCTGGCATCATGTTTGATGTCCAAAATTGTGTTTCGTTCACCAGTGAAACTAGCTACTTAAAACTTTATTGATTACGTTTTGCTTGTTCAGTTTTCAAGGTTCATTTTACCTAAGTCGTTTTCAGCGACTTTATTATCTTATCTCATTATCAACTAAAAGTCAACAACTTTTTTAAAACTTTATTTTTAAGTGTTCCTTCTTGTTAAGGACAAGTAATAATATATAATATAGCATTTTAAAAATCAAGCATTTTTCATAAAAAAATTAAAAATCTTTTTAATATCTATTACAAACAATAGAATTCCTGCTAATACAATCAATCCGCCGATGATTTGTGTCATGATTAAATACTCTTTAAATATCACCAAAGCTAAAAGAGCAGCTCCTACAGGCTCAAATAATATAGCAATTGAAACAACATTCGTACTAACATATTTAATTGACCAATTAAACAAAGTATGACCAAGTAAATTTGGTATTAATGCTAATAAGATAAACCATAACCAATCCATCGAAGAATATGGACCAAAGGATTCTCCTTTAACCATTACATAAATAAATAAAGTGATGGTACTTACAACATATACAACCATTGTATAGGTCACAAGTGATAATCTCTTACGTACATCCTGCCCTAATAGAAAATAAGCTGTCGCTAGTGCACAAGCAACGAGCGCAAGTACATCTCCATAAAAGGCTGTTCCACTTACTTTAAAATCGCCCCAACTAATTAAAACACTTCCTAGTATTGCAATTGAACCTGCTATGATTGTTTTCATCGTTATTTTCTCTTTAAAGAAAAAGGAAGTGCCCACAAACGCAAACAAAGGTTGTAGCGTTACTAAAACTGTTGAACTTGCTACTGAAGTATAGTTGAGTGATTCAAACCATAATATAAAATGAAAAGCTAAAAAAATCCCCGCAACTGAAGAAAATAACCAATCACGTCTTTTTAAAGTTGCTAACTCCTTTGTATATCCCCTTAAAAACCATGGCGCCATGATTAAAACGGAAAATAGCATGCGATAAAATGCTATAATTCCCGCTTCCGCAGATGCTAATTTCACAAAAATAGCTGACATCGATACTGAAATAACACCAATCACAATCGGGATGTATGGATGAATTTTTGGCTGCTCCAAAAAACCTCACCTTCCTAAAAAAATACTTATATGTCCTTACTTCATGTTGTACAATACAAAAAAGTGATGCACATATAATAATGACAGTTTGCATATCTCTTAGCAATACGAAATATCAATGGAGGGTTGTGTATGGAAACATTATTCGAAAATATGATTACATATGAAGTTGGCATAAAATTAGTTATTGCAGCCACATTAAGTTTAGTAATCGGTATCGAAAGGGAATTAAAGAAAAAACCAGTTGGATTAAAAACAAGTTTAGTTATTGCTACTTTCAGCTGCTTATTAACGATTATCTCCATTGAAACAGCCTACTCAACCCCCGCTAGAGAAGATATTAATATTACGATGGACCCTCTACGTTTAGCCGCACAAATTGTTAGTGGAATTGGCTTTCTTGGTGCAGGAGTCATTCTAAGACGCGGTAATGACAGCATTACGGGTTTAACAACCGCTGCTATGATCTGGGGAGCCGCTGGTATCGGTATTGCAGTTGGTGCAGGTTTTTACATGGATGCAACACTAGCTGTTGTGATCATTGTTTTTGGAATTGAAGTACTATCACCTTTTCTTATGAAAATCGGACCAAAGCGAATTCGTATGCGGGAAATTTTATTAAAAGTTCAAATTGATGATGACAACCATACAGAATCATTTCTTTTATTTTTAAAGGACAACAACATTATCATTGAAAATATACGCATTAAAGATGTGCACTTAAAAAACGATAGTGTTTTACATGAGTTAGATTTACGCCTTTCCTTAATCGTCTCGGATAATTTGTTGTCATTTTATCGTTCATTACGAGCACTATCTTATATAGAAAAAATCGAAATGGAAATTTTAAACTAGTTGGAGGATTTTTTATGGCAGAACTATTAAAACTACTAAAAGACGGTAACAAACCCTCTCTAATGGCTGCATGTGTAAATGCATTTTTAGGAATTATTAAAGGAATCGCCTTTTTCTTTACAGGTAACGTTGCGATGTTTGCAGAAATGATGCACTCTCTAGGCGATGCTGCAAACCAATTATTTGTATATATAGGTTCAGCACTCTCTAAAAAGGCACCTACAAAACAATTTCCCGGTGGCTTTGGTCGTATTGTCAATTTAGTATGCCTTTTTGCCGTAATAATTGTAGCTATCCTTTCTTATGAAACAATAAAGGAAGGTTGGCATCATTTTATTCATCCCGCAGGCGAGTCTAGCGGGATACTGATTGCCCTAGGGGTATTATTCATCGGGATTGTTTTAGAAGGGACAGTGCTAGCTAAAGCGGCTGCAGAAGTGTTACATGAAGCAGGTCAAGAAAAGGCAGGTATCGCAGCTATTCCCAAAGCCTTCTCATATTTGAATAGGGCAAAACCGGCAACAAAATTAGTTTTTATGGAAGATTTAGTTGCTACTGGGGGCAACTTCTTAGCCTTTGCTGCTATTTTAATTGCTTATTTTACAGGTTGGAGTCGAATAGAAGGTCTCGTTTCGATGATAATTGGGATCATGATGTTTTATGTAGTCGGTAAGGTGTTCCTCGATAATGCACGTGGCGTCATTGGCGAGACTGATGAAGAGATGTTAAACCATATTGCTCACCTTGTAATGGATGATCCGAATATTAAAGATATTGTGCGTCTTGAAGTAATTAAAGAAGGAGAGTTTTTACATGTAGAATTAGTAGCTGAAGCTGATCCGCTTTTATCGTTAGCCTTTTTAGATGATGTTCGTGATCATTTAACCGAGGTAATCCTAAGCCAAAAAGGAGTATCTAAAGTAGCTATATTATTCGACGAAGATGATGGGAAAACAAGCTGGATACATGTTGGTGAAAAACCAAACAACTCCATTTAATACTTTATAAAAACAAATAGCCAATTGCCGTATTTCAGGCAGTTGGCTATTTGTTAGACTAATTTTAAATTAGGAATATCCTCATAACCTACATAAACATGGTTTGTAATCATAAAAGTAAGTAATTTATTACAAGCAATCATTTGTCTTTTACCATTCTGCTGAATAACGATTTTTGAAAATAGTAAGGAGGCTTGACGATTAGCTAATGCATATTCTTCTGCATTGAGAATATTTCTGCCATCCACATGACAACCCAACACGAAATTTCCTAAAAAAGAATCCTTTAATACATTCGGATGCATGGATTGATAATGTACTTCAGCAATTGAATCTTCTATATTCATAAATTGATGGGCCACCAAATAATGTTTTAAAGCACCTTTTAAATCAATTGCAATAGCTGTATCTGCTAAAATTGTTCGATAATAAACAGGAACAATCTCAGCACCCCCCAAATACGGCTTAACTTCTACAACAATTTCTCCAGAAGGACGAACAAATAATTGTACAATTGCTTTATTTACACCATCCGAAAAAATAACATTCGTTCGCCCAAAACGCACGCTTTTAAAAAATATACTTTGATCAACAATGTATCCAGTGATAATTTTATCATTTTCAATTTGCAATGATTTCGCTTCAATCCCCAATACCTCTACACAATTTTGCATTTTATAAACATGTTGCTGAAATGGCATTTCTATACAACTTAATGTAACAATACGATCCTGTAGCAATTGTTTCAATATTTGATCCCTCTCCTCTTTGTTTAATATTGTAATTATTTTAGTAAAGGTGGCTGAACAACTTCTGAACATTGACACACGAATTGACTGATTACGACAAAAAACTATACTTTTCTGTCATTCCATAAATCACCTTATAGTAAAATAATCTATAATACAGGTTGAATGACTCAGCTAAAAACATGACTTTTCTCACTTAAAATAAAGAAAAATACATTTTTATTCCTTCTATTATGTATCTATTTTATTATATTGCAGGACTAAAGAAACTTCTACGACAAAATTCTACATTAATCGTTAATTTTTCTTAACCTTGCAATAAAAAAAGTATGAGGCTATAAGCATAGCCTCATACTTAAAGTATTAAAGAGAATTTCGTAAAATGGTTCTTACATCTTCCTCTTGCAATCGATTAAAGTTGCCAAAAGGGCCATTTTGCATAGCATGATCTACAATTTGCTGGAATTTCGAATCATCAATATCGTAATCTGCCAAACGACTAGGTGCCCCTAATGATGTCCAAAATGCAGATAAACGATCAATCCCCTCATAAGCAACCTCTTCTACTGTTTTGCCTGTTGCCTCGACTCCAAACACACGTGTTGCTATACCTGCAAAACGCTCAGGATTTACTGGTACATTTAAACGCATCCAATGCGGTTGAAGAATGGCTAAACCACCTGCATGTGGAATGTCATATACAGCAGATACAGCATGTTCAATATTATGAGATGCCCAATCCCCTCGTGAACCAATTGATAGAAATCCATTTAAACCAATTGTCCCTGCTAATAGAATGGTTTCGCGTAACTTCGTATTTTCTAGGTCCTCTAATAATTTTGGAGCTGTCGTAATAACTGTTCGCAATACCCCTTCACACATTTCATCTGTGATAGGAGTATTCGTTGTATTGTGGAAATATTGCTCAAATACATGCGACATCATATCCACTATTCCATACACAGTGTGATTTTTAGGTACAGTCACTGTATATGCTGGATTTAGTATTGAAAATTTCGGGAAGGCTGCTGGACTACCCCAACTTAGTTTTTCTTCTGTAGCAGCATTCGTTATCACAGATCCAGCATTCATTTCTGAGCCTGTAGCAGCAAGTGTTAATACCGTTCCTAGTGGTATAGCTTGTTCTACAATCACTTTACGTTTCACGATATCCCAAGCATCGCCATCATACTTAGCGCCAGCAACAATTAATTTAGAACAATCGATTACTGAACCACCACCAACAGCAAGAACTAAGTCAATTCCTTCAGTTTTGCATATCTCAATACCTCGTCTAGCTGTTTCTACTCGTGGATTTGGCTCTACACCACCTAATTCAAATACGGTTTTATCCGCCTGTTGTAATTTTTCTATAACAGCATCGTATACACCATTCGATTTAATACTTCCGCCACCATATACAACTAATACCTTGTTTCCAAATTGCTCTAATTCTTTCGGCAATTTTTCAAGTGCATCCTCACCAAAATGTAGTTTCACTGGGTTAAAAAAAGTAAATGAATCCATCTAATTCGCCCCTTTCTAGTTGGATTTTCTCATAATTACGCTAGAGAAAGCAAAGATTAAACGCTGTCAACACTTTGCTATTTCGAAAGCGTTTTTCAAACTGTTCAGATTTTGTTCAGGCAATAGTTGTATAGTACTATACATTACATAAAGTAAAAGGAACTTTTGCACATGCTTATTATTGTAATTGTTGTTGTAATCATAATTTCGAGCCTTTTTCTTCTAAGATTTTTTAAAATCAAAAAAATAAGGAACGAAAAAAAGATGCTATTAGAACAGCGTCTAGACCACCTTCTTCAATCGAATAAAATTCAAAAAAACGAGTCATCCGATTAAGGAAATGACTCGTTTTTTCATTTTTTGCTTAAACCCAACCACGGAAGCGAGAAGCTTCTGCAGTACGGCGAACACCTACCATGTAAGCTGCTAAGCGCATGTTGATGTTACGTGTTGTTGCTGTTGTATATACATTATCAAATGCTTCGACCATTTTTTTGTATAGACGTTCTTCCACTTCTTCTTCTGTCCAATAATAACCTTGGTTATTTTGCACCCATTCAAAGTAAGAAACTGTAACTCCACCTGCAGAGGCTAATACGTCTGGTACAAGTAAAATGCCACGCTCTGTTAAGATTTTAGTTGCTTCAGCTGTTGTTGGACCATTTGCTGCTTCTACTACGATATTTGCTTTCACATTATGTGCATTGTCAGCAGTAATTTGGTTTTCAATAGCAGCTGGTACTAAAATATCACAATCAAGCTCTAATAGTTCTTTGTTTGAAATTGTGTTTTCAAATAAAGTAGTTACTGTTCCGAAGCTATCGCGACGATCTAATAAATAGTCGATATCTAAACCTTCAGGATCATGAAGTGCACCATAAGCATCTGAAATACCGATTACTTTCGCACCTAAATCATGCATGAATTTCGCAAGGAAGCTTCCTGCGTTACCAAATCCTTGAATAACAACACGAGCACCTTTAATATCAATACCACGTTTTTTTGCTGCTTCTTCGATTACGATTGTAACACCTTGTGCAGTCGCACGGTCACGACCTTGAGAACCACCAAGTACTAGTGGCTTACCAGTGATGAAGCCTGGAGAGTTGAATTCATCCATGCGGCTATATTCATCCATCATCCATGCCATAATTTGTGCATTTGTAAATACGTCTGGCGCAGGAATATCTTTTGTTGGTCCTACGATTTGACTTACCGCACGAACATAGCCACGGCTTAAACGTTCGATTTCGCCCATTGACATTTGACGAGGATCACAAATGACACCGCCCTTACCACCGCCGTACGGTAGATCGACAATACCACATTTCAATGTCATCCACATTGAAAGCGCTTTAACTTCCTCCTCAGACACTTGTGGGTGGAAACGAACCCCACCTTTAGTTGGTCCTACAGCATCATTATGTTGTGCACGGTAACCAGTAAATACTTTTGTTGTACCATCATCCATTTTCACTGGGATACGTACTTGTAGCATGCGAAGCGGTTCTTTTAGTAATTCATACATTGCTTCATCATAGCCAAGTTTATTTAGAGCATCTTGAATGACATCTTGTGTTGATGTGAAAAGATTTAAGTTTTCAGACATTATTAAATCGCCTCTTTGTTTTTTTTAATGATAGTTATCGGCATCATTGTAACATACTTCCGAATTAAAATGTGAACATTTTGTTAAAGTTTAAATACTTTTTCAATTTGTTCAATTGACCAATCTAAATCCTCTTGAGAAATAACAAGTGGTGGGGCAAAACGAATTACTGTATCATGTGTTTCTTTACATAATAGACCTAATTCTTTAAGTTTTTCACAATATGGACGAGCTGCTTCTGTTAGCTCCATACCGATAAATAAACCACGACCACGTACTTCCTTAATAACTGGGTTGTTAATTTCTTTTAATTTACCTTTGAAGTATTCACCAAGTTCGTGTGAACGCTCTGCTAATTTTTCATCTAATAATACTTTAATAGATGCAATTGAAACTGCACAAGCTAAAGGATTACCTCCGAAAGTTGAACCATGTGAACCTGGGTTGAAAACACCTAAAATACTACGGTTTGCAGCCACACAAGAAATTGGGAATACGCCGCCACCTAGAGCTTTACCCAAGATATACATATCTGGTTCTACTTCTTCCCAATCACAAGCAAACATTTTACCTGTACGTGCTAAACCAGCTTGAATTTCATCAGCAATGAATAGTACATTATTTTCACGGCAAAGTTCACGAGCTGCTTTTAAGAAGCCTTCTGTTGGAATGACGATACCCGCTTCACCTTGAATCGGCTCAATTAAAAATGCAGCAGTGTTTGGTGTAATAGCAGCTTTTAAAGCTTCAAGATTACCATAATCTACTAATTTAACATTTGGTAGCATTGGACCAAAACCACGACGGTATTCTTCATCAGAAGATAAAGATACAGCTAGCATTGTACGACCATGGAAGTTACCATTACATGCAATAACTTCAGCTTTACCTTCTTCTACGCCTTTTACATCATAGGCCCAACGACGAGCTGCTTTAAACGCAGTTTCTACTGCTTCAGCACCAGTATTCATTGGTAATACCATTTCTTTATTTGTTAATTTCCCTACTAGCTCATACCATTCACCAAGGTTTTCACTGTAAAAAGCACGTGAAGTTAACGTTACTTTATCAGCTTGCTCTTTTAAAGCAGCGATAATTTTTGGGTGACGGTGTCCTTGGTTTACTGCTGAATAAGCAGATAACATATCTAAATATTTGTTACCTTCTGGATCTTTAACCCAAGCACCCTCAGCCTCTGAAATAACGATTGGCAGTGGATGATAGTTTGCTGCACCAAAATTTTGTGTTTGTTCAATAACTTGTTGAGTTTTTGTCATATCCTATTCTCTCCTTACTAATCATGTTGAAAAACTTTATAAAAGAAAGGGACTATGTATCACTATAAGTAGAATGATTAAGCATATAGCAACAATTCAAACGGTAAATTTGCTAACTTCTCCAAGGTAAACTACGTCATGAAAGTCTACGGTTTTAGCCAGGGTAGCGTTACCTGGAGAAGTGTCACAAATTCATTCAAAATGCCTCAATTTCTACCTACTTTGAACAGCCCTCACGTCAATGTGAAAATTAAAGCATTTCTGAAGTTGTTTTTGCTTGCATATGCAGTTGTAGGTAGTCTGGGCCACCTGCTTTTGAATCTGTACCTGACATGTTGAAGCCACCAAATGGTTGGTAACCAACGATTGCACCTGTACAGCCACGGTTGAAGTAAAGGTTTCCTACATGGAATTCTTCACGCGCTTTTTCTAGGTTCATGCGGTTTGTTGTGATAACAGCGCCTGTTAAACCGTATTCTGTATCGTTTGCAATTTCAATCGCATGGTCGAAATCTTTTGCTTTTGCAATGGCTACCACTGGTCCGAAGATTTCTTCTTTCATAATACGAGCTGAAGGATCTACGTCCGCGAACACAGTTGGTTGTACGAAGTAGCCAACTGAATCGTCTGCTGTACCACCAGCTACTAAACGACCTTCGCCTTTACCGATTTCAATGTACTCTGTAATTTTATTGAATGCTGCTTGGTCAAT
>NZ_JANWTB010000026.1:0-7193 GCF_024919535.1 Lysinibacillus sp. A4
CAATAACTACCGGCTACGCCGAGTGTTTCGGCTGAAAAGATGCCTCACACTGTCAGCACTTATTTACATCGTATCTTTAAGGGGGTAAATAGAATACGTGTATTAACGAAGGAATTAACGTTTAAGTAACGGAATTTGTGTACGAATAAGATGCTCTGCACTTTTTATTCCGCAGAAGTGCTGATGCTACTAATATCGGAGGTAATCGTTATGGAAAAGGTAACTGTAATTGACTCGCTTATGGGTGCAGGTAAGACTACTTATGCGATTGATCGAATTAATAAGGCTTCACCATTAGAACGTTTCATCTATGTAACGCCATTCATTGCGGAAATTGAACGTGTTATCGCAGCTGCGGACAAGCGCCATTTTGTTCAACCGACCAATAATGTAGAAGGTGGCCGCAAACTAACGAGTCTTAAGAGATTGATAGAGGATGGCGTTGATATTGCTACTACACACGCGTTATTTGAAACGGCAGACGATGAGCTTCGTGACCTACTGCGTACTAACAATTACACGCTCATCCTTGACGAAGTTATTAATGTAATCGATAAGGCTGGCGTCTCGCCGTCAGACATGCGAATTTTACTCGACAAGGGATTCGTAGAAATGGAATGTAATAGAGTCGTATGGACAGCGAAGGATCACGAATATGAATATGGAGTATTTGACCGTATCAAGTTATTAGCGCAGGCAGGAACGTTATTTTATCATCGTGAGAAGTATCTTATCTATGCGTTTCCACCATCAATATTCGAGACATTTTCGGACGTGTTCGTCTTGACGTATTTATTTGACGCGCAGCTTATGAAATACTACTTCGATTTATATTCCATCCCATACGAGTTAAAAGCAGTCCGTGACGGAGAAATTGTGCCATATGATGCGAAGCGAGAGCCACGTGCTGAATTACTGTCGCTCATGGATATATACGAAGGTCCGTTAAATGATTGTGGGAATACGAACACGGCATTTTCCGGTAGATGGTTCCAGCGTCGTGACAAGCGAGATGAGCTAACTGGAATAAAGTCAAATATGTACACATACATCCGCAGTCATGCGAAAGCTAAAGCCGGAGAGGTATTGTGGACGACTTTAAAAGCACGCCAGCACGACTTAAAAGGTAAGGGATATACGAAAGGATTCTTAGCATTGAATGCTCGTGCCACAAATGAGTATGCGGATCGTTCTACGCTTATGTATTGTTACAATCGTTTCATGAACCCGATTGAGACGTCGTTTTTCCAAGATAATGGGTTGACAGTGAACGAGACGAAATTAGCGTTATCTGATATGTTGCAATGGATATGGCGCAGTCAAATCAGAAATGGTAAGCCAATCAAATTATATGTGCCTGCTAAGCGCATGAGAGATTTACTTTATGCGTGGGCAAAGTACGAAATATAAAAACTAGGGGGATTCAGCCAATGACGAAAGCAGTCGCAGCTAAAATGAGAGCCAGTAAAACAACGTTCGCACTAATCGAATATGCAAAAGCTGAAGGAATCACTATAACGTATGAAAACGTCTATCCAGGCTCTATTTACACGCATAAAATTCTCAAGGCGTACCACTACGTCAAGACTAGCGAAGATATGCCGAAATCTAAGAACCCGTCAATACTTGAGCGGTTTGCAAATGTAGATGACGTACCACTAAAAACTGCGAAGGTTACAACGCTAGAAGGGATGGCTAGAGAGTTTGCTAAATTATCGGAGTATCTGGATCGTCAGCGTATCAAGGCGAATCCGCCTGTTAACGATAAAGCATATGTTGAGCGTTCCGAATTTACAATTACGGATTTATATAATGATTTAATGTCGATAATTGAATGGTCATTGTTCCGATATATGGCGTTGCTTCACACGTTTGGATTCGATGCGCTACCGTATTATTCTACTGTGCTGGATTACTCGTATTACGTCCGCGAGCGTAAGAAGTTTCGGAGATGTAAGTATATGTTTTGTCTGAACATGTTCGCTATTGAAGACGATAACTTACGCGATAGTAAATCAAAGCGAGTAGATAGCCGATTCTGTTGTGATGCATGCCGTAAAGCCTCGCATGAATCGAAAAAGCGATTTGATAAAACAGGCTCGTATTTGCCGATTGAATATTATGCACCTATTTATGGTGAGTCGGCGGATGATCGATATAGACTTCATGAGGAAACGCAGCCCTCCTATAAGGTTGAAACGGAGATAATGAAGAAGAAGCCTATGTTCAAAGTAAAACTGAAAAATGAAAGTTATGAACATGGGGAAATGGTCAAATATAAAACGTTGGCCGAAGCTAAACAGGCCCAAATAATTGCTGAAAAAGTTGATAAAATAGCCGTTTATCGTCAGATTATCCGTCGGACGAACCCCTATATTAGTGAAGGGCAGTAGCCCATTTTATTTTAAGCACCTAGTGTCAAAATTGAACAATTAAATACAAAGGAGGACAAGTGATGAAACCGCACACGATTAAAGCGCTACGTTCGTATCATGGTTTGACTCAAGAAAAGTTCGCTACAAAAATCGGCTTCGCTCGAACAACAATTAGTGAAGTAGAGAACATGCGTAAATATCCGTCAGCTGCGTTATTAGCTGCTATCACTCGACAGTTTGAAATTACAGATGAATTCGTTGCTTTTTTGCGCGACTTCGAAAAAATAAATGGAATTATCCATGATTACACAATAACACATTAATTATCAAACGTAAAGTGTTGAGCTTGGCTAAATAATTGTAAAAGGGGATGACTAAGATTACCGCTGAACTTTGGAGGCAGACAGAAACAACATTTGCACTTTATATCGATAGCTCGCATGAGCGTGAAATCCGTAACATTAAAAGGTCCCGCGATTGGTCAGTCATAGCAACATACCAAAAGAATGGACAAGTCGTCGGTTTACAGTGGCGAGTTCCTGAATCGGACTATCGAGCAGCAAAACGTATAGAAAATCGGATTAACAAAAGTGTACATGAAATCGGGGAAAAGCCTTCGTTAGACACGGGTTAGCGTTGAGATGAACAAACACCTTACCTAATGCTCTATCGTCGCTTAAATCAAGCGAAATGACAGATTCATGTCAATATACGTAGCAAATTTTCAATGGGGTCCAAAACAAGAGGGAGGAATATCTATGACAATCGAAAAACATGAGGTAACTGTAGAAACGAAGATATTTACGCAAGAGGAAGTCAATGAGATCGTTAAAAAGCGTTTAGCTCGCGAACGGAAAAAGAGCGCAGAATTAATTCGGCAATTGTCTGATTACATTCAAGTGCTTTCCGAAGGGGGTGAGTAAATGACAGAAGATCAAATCGAGGTTGTTGAGCAAGTCGATGAGCAGCCAAAAAAAGAAACTCCGGATATAGACGAGTTGCTTGAAAAGGCAAGAGAATTAGACGAGCTTAAAGCAGAAATTGCCGAACAAAAGGCGAGTGCAAAAGAACAAGAAATTCAATCAAAATTTGAACAAGCTGGCGTGACTAACTTTGATAAGTTGCGACCGTTTTTAAATCTGGAAAAACTCGATGATGCTTCATTGGATGAACTAGTCGCAGTTTTATCGGAGGCAAAGCCAAAACCAAAACCGGTCGGCTCTCCAACAAACGCTGGCCAAACAAATGAGCAGGCAGTCTATGAAGCGCAATTACAAGATGCGGCTGCAGTTGCAAAGCGAAGTGGTCGTGCGGAAGACATTGCACGTTATTCAAAACTAAAACAAACACTTAAAAAATTCGGAGGTAGTAGATAATGACATACAATACAATTAAAACAACAAACTTAGTGGGTAAAAAAGAATCGGTAGTAGATGAGGTTTTATTATTAAATCCTAATCAGACGCCTTTAATTAACCTTTTAGGGTTTAGTGCACCAACAACAAATACAGCGCATATTTGGTATGAAGATGAGATGTTCGCAACAACTGCGACAGCTACCTCGCCAGCGACGGAGAGTGATACAACTATTGCAGTTGATAGCGTTGAGCCGTTTGTAGTTGATGCTGTCGTAGATGTTAACGAAGAACGTTTACTCGTAACAGGTATAAATACATTTGACAAAACAATTACAGTTGAGCGTGGCTACTCGGATACAGATGCAGCTCCAATTGTGGTAGGTGATAAGCTTGTATTCCAATTCGTTAAGAAAGCAGAAGGTGCCGACGCAACACAGGCTCGAAGCAAGCAACGTGTTCGAGTCGATAATTATACGCAAATCTTTACTGACACTGTTTCAGTAACGGGATCCGCGGAAGAAGTATCTCAATATGGTATTGACGACTTATATAACTACGAAAAAGCTAAGAAGCAGTTAGAACTTGCGCTGCAACTTGAAAAGGCGTTAATCGGTGGAATCAAGTATGATGATGGTTCTGTACGTCAAATGAGTGGTATTCGCCAATTCATTAAAACCAATGTAGTTAACGCTAGCAATACAGCAGTTAATTTAACTATGCTACGTGATATTGCGCATGCAGTGTTTAAAAATGGTGGGTTAGCTGGCGGAGGTCAGTACGCTTACATCGTTTCACCGGTGCAAAAGGTTGCTATTAGCGATTTACAAAGCGATAAAGTCCGCATTGTTCAATCAGAGACGTCTCGTGGACAAACAGTTGATAAATTAGTTACCGATTTTGGAGAGTTCCCGATTATCATGAACAACAACGTAAAAGACGATGAAATCTTCTTCGTCGATATTAACCGTATGGCAATTAAGCCTTTAGGCGGTCGATCGTTCTTCCATAAGGAATTACCGGAGAATGGCGATAGAAAGTCTGGCATGATTATCGGTGAATACACACTTGAATTTAAGCAAGAGAAAGCACACGCACGTATTAAAAACTTAGGTTAATAGATTCCAAGAGGTTAGCGATTAATTTCGCTGCCTCTTTTTTATTACGGCGGATTATTCCGCCACCAAGCCTTTGATGCGGCGTGAGTCGTGTCTTACCTACGAGGCTGTAAATTGTCATAGGGCATTAGGCGTGGAAAACCTGGTGTCCAATCTCCGAACTCAGCGGTATTGTAGCACCGCATTTTGGGCGTCGTGGCTCCTACCGGCTACGGCGCCTCTTTTTTTTATTCAAAATAACGCAAGGGGGATATAAGGGATGAAACTAATCAAACGTAAGCAGGAAATAACGCAATTACTAGACGATAACGAAATTATACTTGCTGCAGCTAAGTTTGTTGTAGAAGTAGAATGCCTTCGCGGTAAAGTTCCGCAAGTTAAGGTTAAACTGGCAGCAGATTTAAAAGTACCATTACTAGCTATTGCAATGAGTGGCCGTATCCAAGCTGACCATGCTCGTAAACGATTAGAAGCGCTGAATGCAGCTATCGAATATGCCGAGGGTGATAGAAGCGCTCGCAAACGATACATTACAGCAAGCCAACAAGCCGACCGATTGGCTGACGTAGTAGCAAAGAGAGTTGAGCGCATCTAATGGCCGTTAATTTAACCGCGGTGTTTCGTGTTAGAGATATTAACGGAACAAGCCGCCTAAGACGAATCACTCAGACGATGGATAGGATGAATCGTACAACTCGCTCAGCTACGCAAAGTTCGAACTTATATCGAGATGCTAACGGACGGCTACACGATTCGTTGGGGCGATTTGTATCGGAGACCAGCCGAGCGACCAACGCTACTGGCTCGTTAGCCACACGCGTTAATAGTCTACGAGTTGGAACTAATGGCTTAAGCGCATCTCTCGGAGGAACTCAGACTGCTTTGCTAGGCATTGCAAGTGCGTTCTTGACTGCATCAGGATTAGCGAGTGGATTCAGCAATTTTACTCAAGCTGCAGACTCATATTCGAATATCAACGCTCGCCTAGCTAACATTAATGATGGACTGCAAACTCAATCACAGTTACAAGACAAGATATTCAAGGCGTCCCGACGGAGCCGGTCATCCTATGATGAAATGGCATCCAGTGTAGCTAAATTGAACCTACTTGCAAAGGACGCTTTTTCAAGTAACGATGAAGCTATTAGGTTTACGGAATTGATGACTAAGTCCTTTTCTGTCAGTGGTGCTGGACAACAAGAAATGGAATCGGGCATGTATCAATTAACTCAAGCCATGGCGGCTGGAAAGCTTCAAGGTGATGAATTTAGGTCAATCATGGAGAACGCACCTTTATTAGCGCAAGCAATCTCAAATACTGCGGGCGTGAGTATGGGAGCGTTAAAGGAAATGAGTTCAGAAGGTACTATTACAGCGGATTTAATTAAGCGATCCTTATTTAATGCTGCAGACGAGATAGAGGAGAAATTCGGTAATATGCCTATGACTTTCTCGCAAGCTGTAACGGTATTTAAGAGTAGTGCCAAACGGGTGTTTGAACCGCTATTTGACCAGTTTATTGGCTTCGTTAACTCAAAGACATTTGAAAAGCTCGAAAACAAGGCGCATAGCTTCGTGAAGATAGCAGCCAATGGTTTATCGAAGGTATTTAGCGTAGTAAAGTCGTTGTATCAAGTGTGGCAAACGATTGGACCATCTGTCATCAAAGTAGCGAAAGTAATAGGAACATTTGCATTAGTTGCCGGATCCATACTAGCAGTCGTTGGGATTGTCAAATTGGTTGGAATGGCCTTAGCATTTGTCGCAAGTCCAATCGGATTAATTGCCGCCGGTATAACTGGACTTATATTTGGTTTTAAAACTTTATACGACAATAGCGAGATATTCCGTGGTGCTATCGACGGCATAGTTGGCAAGGTTAAAACGCTAATGTCCGCATTCAAGACAGGCGGAACAGGCGGCTTAATCAACGCACTATTCCCACCGGATATTGCAGCGAAAGTTAATACGGCAGTTGACGGAATCAAGACGAAGATTTCCGGATTAATGACTGCGTTCAAAGAAGGCGGATTTAGAGGCGTCCTTGAAACGTTAATATCGCCCGAAGCCATTGACGCTATTGTAACGCGTTTTGCTACTGTGAAAGAGCAGATTACGAGCGTCTTTTCTAATATCGTTGGCTACGTAGTGCCTATTATTCAATCCGTTTGGACCACAGCGCAGCCGATACTTGGCGCTTTGGGCAACGCATTAAAAATCGTAGCTGATATTGCGATGTTAGCATGGAATAACGTATTAGCGCCTGCGATTAACTTCGTTATGAAGTCGTTTCAGATGCTTTGGACAGTCGTAGGTCCTGTGTTAGAGCTTTTCGGTTCTGTTAT
>NZ_JANWTB010000027.1:0-6936 GCF_024919535.1 Lysinibacillus sp. A4
GCCATAAGAACAACGGGAAGTAGCTCAGCTTGGTAGAGCACTTGGTTTGGGACCAAGGGGTCGCAGGTTCGAATCCTGTCTTCCCGACCATTTCCAAAAAATTATGGGGCCTTAGCTCAGCTGGGAGAGCGCCTGCCTTGCACGCAGGAGGTCAGCGGTTCGATCCCGCTAGGCTCCACCATAAGTAAATTAACCAGTATAAAGATCCTGGCGGCGTAGCTCAGCTGGCTAGAGCGTACGGTTCATACCCGTAAGGTCGGGGGTTCGATCCCCTCTGCCGCCATCTTAAAGGACCTTTAGCTCAGTTGGTTAGAGCAGACGGCTCATAACCGTCCGGTCGCAGGTTCGAGTCCTGCAAGGTCCACCATTTATATATTGTAACGGAGGTATACCCAAGTCTGGCTGAAGGGATCGGTCTTGAAAACCGACAGGCGGGTAACACCGCGCGGGGGTTCGAATCCCTCTACCTCCTCCAGTTTTAAATTTTTATAAATGGTGCTTTAAAAACTCGAAACAACATAAAATTATCGCGGGGTGGAGCAGTGGTAGCTCGTCGGGCTCATAACCCGAAGGTCGTTGGTTCAAATCCGGCCCCCGCAACCAAAAGGTCCCGTGGTGTAGCGGTTAACATGCCTGCCTGTCACGCAGGAGATCGCCGGTTCGATCCCGGTCGGGACCGCCATTTTTAAAATAAAAGTCATGAGAAGCAAAAGAGTGAGAAAGCTTAGCATGGACGAAATGGGTCAGTAGCTCAGTTGGTAGAGCATTAGATTGAAGCTCTAAGTGTCGGCGGTTCGATTCCGTCCTGACCCACCATTTATGCGGGTGTAGTTTAATGGTAAAACCTCAGCCTTCCAAGCTGATGTCGTGGGTTCGATTCCCATCACCCGCTCCAAGGGCCTATAGCTCAGCTGGTTAGAGCGCACGCCTGATAAGCGTGAGGTCGATGGTTCGAGTCCATTTAGGCCCACCATTATTCCGAAGTAGCTCAGTTGGTAGTAGCACCTGACTGTTAATCAGGTTGTCGCAGGTTCGAGTCCTGCCTTCGGAGCCATTTTTTATTTTGGGGAAGTACTCAAGAGGCTGAAGAGGCGCCCCTGCTAAGGGTGTAGGTCGGGTAACCGGCGCGAGGGTTCAAATCCCTCCTTCTCCGCCATGGGCCCGTTGGTCAAGTGGTTAAGACACCGCCCTTTCACGGCGGTAACACGGGTTCGAATCCCGTACGGGTCATACTAGAAACAGTAGATGCAATTGCATCTACTGTTTTTTGATATTCATAGATACAAAATTTACTCTTGATTCAATGCATTTTCATCCATATAAACTACTTCCCAGATATGTCCATCTACATCCTGAAAACCCCAACCATACATAAATCCGTGATCTTGTGGTTCACTATAAGGTTTACCACCAGAGGCAAGTGCCTTATTCACTAATTGATCTACTTGTTCTCGGTTTTCAGCAGAGAGACATAAGATTGCTTCTGCAGAAGTAGTAGTATCTGTAACTTCTTTCTTACTAAATCCTTTAAATCGTTCTTCAACCATTATTAATACGAAGATATTTTCACTAATAATCATTGAGGCTGTTGTTTCATCACTGAATTGTTGATTGAACGCAAAACCTAATTCCTTAAAAAAACTGATAGATTTGTTTAGATCTTTTACTGGTAAATTGATAAAGATATTTTTCGATTGAAAAGCCATTTAGTATCACCTCCAAATTGACAGTATCATGGAGCATAAAGTCGTGTCAATTATAGCAATACAGGCGAAAATGAAGCCATCAGCACTATTGAAAGTAGGTGTTATGTCAAAAAAAACAGAAAGGTTATATCTTCAACCTTTCTGTTTAAAAAGCTTTAACTATTTATCCTCTGGCTAGCATTCTTTCAAGTGAACTAAGTGCTTCAGAAGTAGTATGTTCATCTACTTGTATACGGTTATGAGGTTGACCCTGATCAATACTTTCTAAGCTCCATAACAAATGTGGAAGGTCAATTCGATTCATTGTTAAACAAGGACAAAAGTTTTCATTTAAGGAGACAATATGTTTATCAGGATGCTGCTTAATAATGCGATTGACAAGGTTCATTTCTGTTCCAATTGCCCATGCAGATCCGCTTGGAGCTCGATTGATTGTATCAATAATGTATTTTGTGGAGCCTGCATCATCAGCCGCTGCTACCACTTCACGGCTGCACTCTGGGTGAACGATAATCCTCATAGTCGGGTGTTCTTTGCGAATAACCTCTGTATGTTGAACAGTAAAACCTTCGTGCACAGAGCAGTGACCCTTCCAAAGAATAACTTGGATATTTTCAAGAGGCTCTTTTGTTTCGAGCATGTTCTTATGTGGATTCCAAACAGCCATATTTTCAAGAGGTATACCTAAATCATAGGCAGTATTTCTTCCTAAATGTTGGTCAGGTAAAAAGAAGATACGCTGTTTTTGGGTAAAAGCCCATTGAACAAGTTCCTTTGCATTCGACGAAGTGACACAAGCACCACCATGTCTTCCAGTAAAGGCTTTAATAGCCGCAGTTGAATTAACATAGGTTAGAGGAATAATCGTATCCCCAAAGAGTTCTTGAAGAATTGGCCATGCTTGTTCAGTTTGATAAATATCTGCCATATCAGCCATTGAACAACCAGCGCGCATATCTGGTAAATAGACATGTTGCTGTTTCGTTGTCAGCATATCAGCAGTCTCTGCCATAAAATGTACACCGCAAAATACGATGTGTTCAGCTTCCTTATTTGCTGCGGATAATTGCGCTAACTGTAAAGAATCCCCAGTTGCATCTGCAAATTGAATGACTTCATCTTTTTGATAATGGTGGCCAGGAATAAATAATTTAGGACCTAATTTTTTCTTTATTGATAAAATACGAGATTCCATTTCCTTTACAGATAGTGCCCGATAATGCTCTGGGAGTAATGTCGTCTGTTGTAATAAACTAGTGATGGACAAGGGAATGATCTCCTTTCATTTGAACGAGTGCACTAATATCAAAAGCTTTAACTGAATGTGTTAAGGAGCCAAGAGAAATCCATTGAATACCCGATTGGGCATATGCCTTTAAATTTTTAAGTGTGATGCCCCCAGATGCTTCAGTCGCAATAGTGGGAGGAACAATGGGAAGCCATGCACGGATTTCTTCTGGGCTACGGTTATCAAACATAATAATATCTGCTCCTGCGTGGACAGCTTCTTCTAATTGTTCTTTTGTTTCAATTTCAACTTCAATTTTCACGGTATGACCGACTTTCGCCCTAGCTACCTGAACTGCCTTTGTAATGCTACCAGCAAAGGCAATATGATTATCCTTTAGCATAATTGCGTCATACAGGCCATTACGATGATTAAAAGCACCACCAATTCGAACAGCATATTTATCTAACATACGCAGTCCTGGTAGTGTTTTACGCGTATCACATATTTTTGTGTGAGTACCTACTGTTTCTTGAACGGCAAGATGGGCTGCAGTTGCAATAGCAGACATACGTTGAATAAGATTTAAAATGACACGCTCACCGATTAATAATTTTTGTAAGGGACCTTTAATCACAGCGAGTACATCACCTGACTTCACCATCTCCCCATCTTTTGTATGAAGGTTGACTTCGATTGATCGATCGAGTAAGAGAAAGCCATGCTCAATAATGTTAGCTCCGCAAAAAATTCCGCTTTCTTTCGCGTAAAAAGAAAAAGCTCCCTGTTGTTCGGCTGAAAAGATAAATTCACTCGTTAAATCTCCATCTCCTAAATCCTCATTAAAAAATTGCTTGAGCATTTCCTCGAGTTTGATGATATTCATACAATGAGTTCCTCACTTTCATTTGTCCTTGCGAAAAAATAATCCATCGGCTTGCCCAGTGTGATTCCATTTCGGGTTTATCGGTCCGAATATGAGCTCCTCTTGTTTCCGTTCGCGTAATTGCTGCATGTGCCATTAATGTGGCGACTACATGCATCATAAATAATTCCAACTCAGCTAGTTCTAAACCCTTTAAATTAACTTGAATAAGTGATTGCAAGGAGGGGAGTTGCTTTACAAAATGCTGCAAGTCATCCATATTTCTAACAATACCTAGGAACAGCATCATGTTTTGCTGTAATTGGGGTTTGCTAAATAAAGGTGGCATTTTATCAGCACATTGATGCTTTTCCAGTAAAAAGTTTTTTTGATGACACCCTTTTTGAATAATGAACTGCGCCATTTTTTGACCAAATGTAATACCTTCCAATAGGGAGTTACTTGCTAAACGATTCGCACCATGTACGCCTGTACAGGCAACCTCACCGACTGCATATAAGTTCGGTATCGTAGTTCTTCCTTTGTCATCAGCAATAACACCACCCATCAAGAAATGACTTCCTGGAGCCACGGGGATTAGACCATCTTGTAAATGAACGCGGTGAACATGGCACAGCTGAGCAATTGTTGGAAACTTTACTTCAAAGTCTTGAATGTTAGTGATATCAATAAACGTTTCTTCACCCGCTGCACGTTTTGTAAATAGGGCAAGTGCAGTAATATGTCTTGGTGCTAAGTCAAGTTGAGCATGTAAACCTGTCATAATGGGCTGATGCTGGGCATTAACAAAAATACCACCAGCCCCTCTGACAGCTTCAGAAACTAATCCCTTTGCTTCATTTTTACACCACAGAAGACTCGGGTGAAATTGCATAAATTCCATATCACTAATGGCAGCGCCTGCCCGAAATGCTAATGCGATCCCATCCCCTGTATTAGTTGGAAAATTAGATGTACTTGAATAAAGGGCACCTGCGCCACCTGTCGCTAAAATAACATGATGAGCCAAATAACGTTTTGTACCTTTTTCTCCTTTAGTTAGTACTCCTACACAGTCACCATCTGTATTCCGTAAAAGCTCATAAGCCATTTCATAGCAATTGATCTTTGTTTTGGGCGAAAGTTTATGAAGCAAGTAATCTATGAAAATCTGACCAGTACGATCACCACCTGCATGTAGAATACGATGATGACTATGTGCTCCTTCAAGTCCTAAAACAGGTTTTCCATCGACCTGCCGATCAACAGGGAGGCCATCCTTTAGATAGTTTTGCATAATCTCAGTGCCATCTTTTATAAGTGTTTTAACATGCCTTTTCTCATGATGATACTCTCCAGCTTTCAATGTATCAGCAATATGATGTTGAATATGATCCTCCTCACTGGTAACAGCAGCAATCCCACCTTGTGCACGATAAGAACTACTCATATATACAGATGATTTTGTAACAATTTGTATTTGAAAATGTTTTTCAAGCACTAAAGCAGCCTGAAGTGCAGCAATACCACTACCAATTATAAGGACGTCTGTCTTTACATCCATCGTTATACCTTCTTTACAGTTGTCTTGACACTTATCTTTACATAAAATATAAAAGAAAACAAGACCTGATGAACAAGAGAGGAAGAAGACGATGATTTATATGGATTATGCTGCAACATCACCTATGATGAGGGAATCTCTTGAGGCATATGTAGAGGTGGCACAACGGTATTATGGAAATAGTGCGAGTTTGCATGATTTAGGGGGACAAGCTTTTTATTTTGTCCAGCAATCAAGGGAGGTTGTAGCCCAAGCCCTAGGTGTAACTAGTGATGGCGTAATTTTTACGGGTAGTGGAACAGAAGGAAATCTCATAGCCATCTTGTCGTTAGCGCTAGCCTCAAAAAAAGGAAAACACATTATTTCATCTCAAGCTGAGCATACGTCAGTGCATGCGGCTTTGAATACACTTGAGAAAAAGGGCTTTACTGTAACAAAATTACCTTTGCAGAAGGATGGTTGTGTGGATCTGGGGCAATTGCAACAAGCAATCCGGGAAGAGACTGCTTTGATTACCATTCAACATGTCAATTCTGAAATTGGTTCAATCCAGCCTGTAGAGAAAATCGTAAAGATGGCAAGAAAATCAAATATATTCTGTCATGTTGATTGTGTACAATCATTTGGCAAACTAGCTATACCAAAAGGGGCAGATGCGATTACCATCTCGGCTCATAAAATAGGCGGACCAAAGGGCTGTGGTGCTATATATCTGAACCCTGCAATCAGAGTACCTGCATTAACACCGGGTTTGACACATGAGAGGGGTCTTAGAGGGGGGACATTAGATACTCCTGCAATCGTGGCCTTTGCCGCGGCAATTGAAAACTATCAATATGAATTGCAACATTATGAAACGCTAAGAAATTATTTTGAAAATAATTTACCTGAAAAATGTCAGCTCGTTGAGTGTAAACAGCAACTACCTAATATTTGTGGGGTAATGATGGAAAAAGTAGAGGGGCAATATGTTCTTTTAAAGTTAAATGAGGCGGGAATCTGTATCTCTACAGGTAGTGCATGTGATATTCGTAGTAAATCGGGAACAAAGGCTATTCTATCAATGGGATTCTCTTTGGAAGCGGCACGCCAATTTTTTAGAATATCTTTTGGTCCCGCCACTACACTTGAGGATATTGTAAAATTAAAAATAGAGCTTTCAAATATTTAATGAATAGACGAGTGAAGGATTATCTATATTCTTCACTTGTATTGAAATAGATTATAAGCTAATAATATCGGCCAAATAAAATAATTGTTTTCTTTTGAACCAACAATTGCTATAATATTTTGCAGGGCAATATTTTCTCTTACTTAACAAAAATATCTTTAAAAAGTAATAATTTCTTTTTTTTATAAAAAAGTATTGCACAATGTTAGAAAACGTTATACAATAATTCTTGTCTTGAAGGACAGGTAAACAACTTCAAAACAAGATACATAACAAAGTCTAGTGATGATGGCAAAGAGGTCACACCCGTTCCCATACCGAACACGGAAGTTAAGCTCTTTAGCGCCGATGGTAGTTGGGGGCTTCCCCCTGTGAGAGTAGGACGTCGCTAGGCATAATACC
>NZ_JANWTB010000028.1:0-3836 GCF_024919535.1 Lysinibacillus sp. A4
AATTTTGAGTTTGCCTACAGTCTTTTTTCTTTTACAATAAAATAAAGTAAAGCCGTTGATTTCCACTACGGGCGGACGCTTTCCGCGGGCGGGGTCGAGCTGCTTCCCTCGCTTCGCTCAGTCCAGGATCTCGACTTTCCCGCTTTTCCCGCAGGAGTCGCCACCCTTCGTTCCAATCAACTCCTACATAAAAAATTCCTTATTCATCTATTGATAAAAAGTACACTTTCGAGGTGATTAACCATGATGACGAAAAATCAAATCAATGAACGTGAACAATTAGAAATGTTAACGATTGATCAATTAGTTCCCCAAGATCATTTAGTACGAAAACTAGAGGCGGCTATTGATTTTTCATTTATCTATCCTTTAGTAGAACATCTCTATTCACCTAATGGGCGTCCTAGTATTGATCCTGTTGTTCTCTTTAAAATGACGTTTATTCAGTACGTTTTTGGTATACGGTCCATGCGTCAAACCATCAAAGAAATTGAAACGAATATGGCGTATCGTTGGTTTTTAGGATTTGGCTTCCATACAGAAGTTCCGCATTTCTCTACCTTTGGTAAAAATTATGTCCGTCGCTTTCAAGACACTGATATATTTGAGCAGATATTCTATCGTATATTAAAAGAGATTATGCATCAAGGACTCCTCCATGCAGACCATTTATTTATCGATTCTACGCATGTGAAAGCGAGTGCGAATAAACGAAAGTATGATAAAAAAGTTGTGCGAAAAGAAACACGGGCTTATGAAGAGAAACTTCAATTAGAGTTAAATATTGATCGTGAGGAACACGGAAAAAAGCCCTTTTCCCCGGAGAAATTTGAAAAAGAAGAATGGAAAGAAATAAAGGAAAGCACGACAGATCCTGAAAGTGGGTATTACGTGAAGGATGAACGTACGAAACAGTTTGCGTATTCTTTTCATGCAGCGACAGATGAAAAGGGCTTTGTCTTAGGTGCCATTGTGACTCCGGGAAATGTGCACGATAGCCATGTATTGCAGCCACTTGTTGAAAGAGTCATTCAAAACGTTCAAAAACCAATCGCTGTTGCGGCAGATGCAGCCTATAAAACACCAGCGATTACGAACTTTTTATTAGAGAATCAAATGTTGCCTGTTCTTCCGTATACACGTCCTAAAACGAAAGATGGATTCTTCCGAAAGCATGAGTATATATATGACGAGCACTATAATTGTTATCTTTGCCCACAAGGGCAGATATTGAAGTATGCAACAACGACGAAAGAAGGCTATCGGCAATATAAATCGAATCCTTTGATTTGTGCGAAGTGTCCAAGCCTTTCCCAATGTACAGAAAGTAAGCATCATCAAAAACTCATTCAACGCCATATCTGGGAGTCGTATGTGGAGGAAGCTGAACATTTACGCCATTCCTATGACATCAAACAAATTTATGCAAAGCGCAAAGAAACGATTGAGCGTGTCTTTGCCGATGCAAAAGAAAAGCATGGTATGCGATGGACAACCTTAAGAGGTCTGAAAAAATTGTCCATGCAGGCGATGCTTACTTTTGCTGCCATGAATTTAAAGAAACTGGCTACTTGGACGTGGCAGGCAGCTTAAGAAGGTAGCTATACTCGAAGAGTATGTTGAATTTGGTAGTATATTACCAAATGTTAAAGATAAAATAGGAAGAAAAATGACAAAAGCCCATCGAGAGTGAACCTCTCGATGGCTTTTGTCTACAGTCTGAACAGTCAGCTGTGCGCTGACTGTTTTTTTATTGTATATTTAAAAAAAACCTTGCTATGCGAGGGGTTCCAAAGAGCTTCTAGCTATGGACAAGAAAAAAACAGCCGAGCAATCAGGTATGTTGGTGAGTATTCGAGCAAAAATAATTGTTTCATCTTTTGTGGTTTATTTGAAAGGGAAGAGTAGCTTAATATTCGATCGGCATGCCAATCTGAATACAAATATGGAAACAGGAAGTTTTGAGTGTGTCTTTTGACACGGACAAGTACCCCAGCGTTTCACGCGAGAGCAAACCACCAGTCTAACTTGGTTCTGATTCATTGTAATCTTAGCAAGATATAGAAGGGGTTAGTAAGCTATTAACTAAGTCGGCTAAAATTTTCAAGCCTTCAGTGAAAGAATAAAATTAGAAGTTATGAAAACCCCAGCATTTGTGGATAGCTAAACATTCTGTAACTTTTTTTAAAATTAAATAATATCAATCACCATCAGTACGTTCTTATAAGACATAGTTAATATAGATAAGGGCTGTGATTTAAATTAAATATTGTTGGGGGCTTAGGCCCTTTATTTTTGTTGTTAAAAATATGTTCTACACTAAAAATTTCCGGAACTAAAATTATTGTTGAAACTACTTTAGCATTTAAGTAGCTCTTTACATTTCTTAGAATAACGATATTTCGCCGCATATTCTTATATGATACTGTAATCGAATTTTAGCTAGACACTTGGTTAAAGTTTGCTGCTATGTACATAAGTATCGTCAATAAAGTAGAAAATTTAGTTCTATTCGTCATTCTTCATCCTTATACTATAAAGATTACATCAAAAAGGAGAGGAAATTTTGTGGATTGATGGCGTGTTTTCTGGTGGCGGTTTGAAGGGCTTTGCCTTAGTAGGGGCATATCAAGTATTAGAAGCTGAACATTTTCGATTTAAACGTGTAGCTGGTACAAGTGCAGGTGCCATTTTAGCTGCCTTTATTGCTGCGGGTTATAGTGGAAAAGAGATAGAGATGATGCTAGAAGAGTTAGATGTTCCTTCATTACTTGATCCAAGAAGAACAATTTTCCCTTTTCCTTTTATGAAATGGGTAAATGTTTATAATCATTTAGGTCTCTATAAAGGAAAGGCGTTAGAAAAATGGTTTTTCCAAAAGCTAGCTGCAAAAGGAGTATATACTTTTGGTGATCTGCCTAAAGATTCTCTTAAATTAGTAGCTTCAGATTTAACGAATGGTAGAATGATTGTTTTACCAGATGATTTGCATAAATATCAAATTGAAGCAAAGAATTTTTCAGTAGCTTGTGCGTTACGCATGAGTTGCGGTATACCTTTTTTCTTTGAACCAGTTACATTAAAGACTGGGAAGGGTGAATCGGTTATAGTGGATGGTGGTGTTTTAAGTAATTTTCCACTATGGATATTCGATGATAAAGAAGGTCGGAAAGTACGTCCGATTTTAGGTCTGAAACTGAGTAGAAGAAGAGAAGAACAATGTCCTCAAGAAATTAAGAATGGTCTAAATTTATTTGAGGCACTATTTTCAACTATGAAAGATGCACATGATGAAAGGTATATATCAAGACGACACGAAAGAGACATTATTTTTATTCCTGTAGAAGATTATAGTGCAACCCAATTTGATTTAAATGAAGAAACAAAAGAAACTCTATTAGATATAGGAAGAAACCGTACAATTCAATTTTTACGAAATTGGCCAAGATTGAGGTTGTAATTTTTTAAAAAAATAATTATAAAACTATTGACCAATGAAAAATAGGGTGTTATTATATAAAAGTTGCTGTTGAGATATGCAGCTACTAAAATATAAAATAAAATAACTGTTTGACATTAAATATAAAACATGTTATTATATAAAAGTTAACTCTTACAGAAGAGTAAACAAAATGAACCTTGAAAACTGAACAAGCAAAACGTAATCAATAAAGTTTTAAATAGCTAGTTTTACTAGTGAACGAAACACAATTTTGGACATCAAACATGATGCCAGCAAAACAATTTGAGCTAATCAAATTTCTTTTATGGAGAGTTTGATCCTGGCTCAGGACGAACGCTGGCGGCGTGCCTAATACATGCAAGTCGAGCGAACA
>NZ_JANWTB010000029.1:0-3220 GCF_024919535.1 Lysinibacillus sp. A4
TTGGAGAGCCTACTTTCGGAATCATCCCTAGTAAGCTTCCTGCTAATCCTAATAGACCCATTAAGCATCACCCCCACCAACAGGGATCATCCCCATGACGTCTAGGGCTGCCTCCAGGTCTGCTTCCTCTTCTTGCGCAGCGACAGATACAGGGGCTTTAATGGAGCCATCCATCGTCACTACCTGTCCCTGAATATCGGTATTGCCATCAAATACAAGACTGCTTGAGCCGCATGTGAAACGCATCGACTCCGCTGCACTCATGGACACACGTTTTCCGGCAAAGGTGATCGTGTCGTTGGCTTTGACCAGCAAGGAGGACTTACTATGCACAGTGATGCCGCTATCCTGATGGAGCTGCAGAAAGACGGCACCCTCCTTGGCGGTAAATGTTACGGACTGTGGGTCTAGCTTCATTTCCTTCCCTTTTGGTGTACCCCAGTAAGACGTTTTGGGATCAGCTGTTTTCGGGTTGGACTCGCCACCCTTTCGTACACTATGACGAACAAACGCTGCTTCCTCTCGATGTGTTGGGAAGGTTAGGTGGACGCTATCTCCTTCCTCTGGTGGGCTGTAAAAGCCACTATTCCCTTGCCGTATATGGTTAGCCAATCCATTTTTATGGTTTTACCCCTAGCGTTGTTTGTTTAACTTCTTATATAATTTCTTTTTTGAATGTATCCCTTTTTTATTCACGTATTATATGAAATTAAAAAGGTAGAAAAGCTGTTAGAACAACGTTTCTACCTTTAACTATTTGTTTTGACAAAGTATCCTATTAGGACATGGAAGTAAGACAAAATTCATAGCTAGTCATACAACTGTATATACCTTTCATTTAAAGGTATATTGACATTCTTAACTAATTCAATTTTTAGTAGCTCTATTTTATTTGATAGAATCGAAATGAACAATGCATAATAATCTCCTGTAGTTGGATAAGAAAATAAGCCATACCCTTTAGATGAAATAATTTTGTTCACTTCCTTTATTTTTTCTGGTAAAAACTCATATTCCAATTTACCAAGTTGCTCAAGTTCATCAAGGTTCTCCTAATACGTGTTCTAAATACAATTATTTTTCTTCTTCATACGCTAAGGCAATCTCCACTACTTCTTCTGGTGATAAATCCTCTTCATTCCAAAAAATTAAGTCACTAGGGGCTGGATGAGGAACATTATCTTCTAAAATTTCTATATATTCGCTTACTTCTTCATCAGACAGCTTAGGATTACATATTTTATTTACTAGTTCAACTAATTCATTAAAAGTTAGCTTTTTATCTATAATTATTCACTCATCCTTGGTGAAATAAATTGACAATAAATAAAATGTTAGCTTTTTAATCTTAAATTTCCTATTAATTCTTGAACATTCTCAGCAATATACTCAAATGTACCTCTTTCAAAATCTTCTAATTGAATTATTCCACTATTGTTCTCAATAACCACTAACAAACCATTTCCCTCAATTCCAATAGGTACCTTTTCTAAACTATCACCGTGATTTTTTTTATATCCTTTCAAAGACTCTCGGAAGGAACTTAGGCCAGTGCTCGGTAGGACAGGTTCTAATGTAATATAGTGCTCCTTAAAAAATCCATCTAAGTCTGCAAACCAATATGAGTTAAAATAATCAACTATTGATTTATGCAAATTTATATCAAATTCATCTTCTAATCTTGTAAAATTTTGTGAAACAGCCATTTCTACAGGTTTCCATGAGATATATTCATCCTCATCAGCTTCACCTTCATAAATTATTAGATTATCATCACTACTAACTGGTGTTTTAAATAAAAAATCTAAACCTTCTGCAGCCACCTCTTTCCTCATCTGAAAGTATATCTGCATTGCTTCTTTTGTTGACAAAATTATCACCCTTTACTTATTTAAAAATTTTTCAAGTAATTTAGCATACTCACTATCATTTCCCCAAACACCTGCAGCTTTTTCGGCATTATGAATACCACCTGTTCCTGGGTGTAACTTTGAAGGCACTGCAACTGCTTGGCCACCCCCACCTACGTGATGATGGATTAATTTATCATTATATAATTCCTTCATATCATATTGAGGGAAATGTTCCCTAAATGTTTTATCATTTATAGGAGCGAAACCTAAATCAATTTTTTGTTTATTTGCTTTACTTAAACTTTCTGGATGTTTATTCATTATTTCTTTCCAATAAAAGTCTTTATCACGTAACCAACCTTCTGCATTGGTTCCTGGTTTACCCTTACCCACATATGGCATTTCTACTGTAATTCTTGGGTCAGCAGTATATTTTTTTTCTAATTTTTTCAAATCTGCATTTCTATAAGTCCTTATAGGATGATTAGCATTACCCGTACCCTTATTCTCATCAGGCTTTTTATTCGAGCCATTTTGTGGTGGTTGGGAATTAGATGGCTTCGGACTCGAGGAGGACGTATTTTTTCCAACCGTTCCTGTATCCTCTATGCGTCTAACGTTTACACCTGCTCCTGCTAACTCCATCTCTGGTGGTCGCAGCTGACGCAGCTGTTGTTTGACTTCGTCTACTTTGGCTTGGATCTGCGTTTTTACATTTGAGACTTGCTTGTTGACTTTTTCTTTTACATTGCCTAAAAGGCCTTTATTCGCTTTTTGAGCACTTTCACTGATACCCTTCGCTGCCTTCGCACCTTTATTGACCCATTTACCAGCTGTTGCTGCATTGCCCACTACTGGGATCATAGCGCCAAAGGAGAGAGCCGCATTGACCTTGTCACCTCTTGCCGCATAAATAATACCATTCACACCATCTGCTACTTCTCCTACAACGGGGACCATCCCGACTATATCTAAGCCCGTTTGTAGCGTATTTAACAGATTTTTAGGTTTTACAGCATTTTTCACTGCTTTGGTCGTTGCTTGTGCAGCTTTTTTCATCGCTGGTAGTACTTGTTTCTTCACTACCTGCTTCGTTTGTTTGACTGCGGTCTTTACCTGTTGCTTGGCCTTCGACACGGTGGCCTTTGTTTTTTTCACAACCTTTTTCGTGGTCAGAACAGCTTTTTTAATTGCCTTTTTCGCCCGTTTAACCAATTTACTCTTGGATAAACTATTTTTCAGCTTCCGTGCCTTGGTAAAGAATTTACCCCACTTCTTCTTTTTCTTCTTGCGTTTTTTCTTCTTTTTATTGGATTTTCTTTGTTTTTTCTTCGTAGAGCTCTTCTTTTTGGAGGATTTCTTAGTGC
>NZ_JANWTB010000030.1:0-2961 GCF_024919535.1 Lysinibacillus sp. A4
TTTTGGTTAAGTCCTCGATCGATTAGTATTCGTCAGCTCCATGTGTCACCACACTTCCACCTCGAACCTATCTACCTCATCGTCTTTGAGGGATCTTACTTACTTGCGTAATGGGAAATCTCATCTTGAGGGGGGCTTCATGCTTAGATGCTTTCAGCACTTATCCCGTCCACACATAGCTACCCAGCGATGCCTTTGGCAAGACAACTGGTACACCAGCGGTGTGTCCATCCCGGTCCTCTCGTACTAAGGACAGCTCCTCTCAAATTTCCTACGCCCACGACGGATAGGGACCGAACTGTCTCACGACGTTCTGAACCCAGCTCGCGTACCGCTTTAATGGGCGAACAGCCCAACCCTTGGGACCGACTACAGCCCCAGGATGCGATGAGCCGACATCGAGGTGCCAAACCTCCCCGTCGATGTGGACTCTTGGGGGAGATAAGCCTGTTATCCCCGGGGTAGCTTTTATCCGTTGAGCGATGGCCCTTCCATGCGGAACCACCGGATCACTAAGCCCGTCTTTCGACCCTGCTCGACTTGTAGGTCTCGCAGTCAAGCTCCCTTGTGCCTTTACACTCTACGAATGATTTCCAACCATTCTGAGGGAACCTTTGGGCGCCTCCGTTACCTTTTAGGAGGCGACCGCCCCAGTCAAACTGTCCGCCTGACACTGTCTCCTGCCCCGCTAAGGGGCATGGGTTAGAATTTCAATACAACCAGGGTAGTATCCCACCGACGCCTCCTTCGAAGCTGGCGCTCCGAGATCTCTGGCTCCTACCTATCCTGTACAAGTTGTACCAAAATTCAATATCAGGCTACAGTAAAGCTCCACGGGGTCTTTCCGTCCTGTCGCGGGTAACCTGCATCTTCACAGGTACTATAATTTCACCGAGTCTCTCGTTGAGACAGTGCCCAGATCGTTACGCCTTTCGTGCGGGTCGGAACTTACCCGACAAGGAATTTCGCTACCTTAGGACCGTTATAGTTACGGCCGCCGTTTACTGGGGCTTCAATTCGCAGCTTCGCTTGCGCTAACCACTCCTCTTAACCTTCCAGCACCGGGCAGGCGTCAGCCCCTATACGTCACCTTACGGTTTTGCAGAGACCTGTGTTTTTGCTAAACAGTCGCCTGGGCCTATTCACTGCGGCTCTCATGCGCTTGCACGCTCAAGAGCACCCCTTCTCCCGAAGTTACGGGGTCATTTTGCCGAGTTCCTTAACGAGAGTTCTCTCGCACACCTTAGGATTCTCTCCTCGACTACCTGTGTCGGTTTGCGGTACGGGCACCTCTCACCTCGATAGAGGCTTTTCTTGGCAGTGTGAAATCAGGAACTTCGTCCATACGGACTCGCCATCACAGCTCAACGTTACAGTGTGCGGATTTGCCTACACACACGCCTTACTGCTTGGACGCGCACAACCAACGGCGCGCTTACCCTATCCTACTGCGTCCCCCCATTTCTCAAACGGTGAGGAGGTGGTACAGGAATATCAACCTGTTGTCCATCGCCTACGCCTATCGGCCTCGGCTTAGGTCCCGACTAACCCTGAGCGGACGAGCCTTCCTCAGGAAACCTTAGTCATACGGTGGACGGGATTCTCACCCGTCTTTCGCTACTCATACCGGCATTCTCACTTCTAAGCGCTCCACCAGTCCTTCCGATCTGACTTCAACGCACTTAGAACGCTCTCCTACCACTGACATCGTAGATGTCAATCCACAGCTTCGGTGAATCGTTTAGCCCCGATACATTTTCGGCGCAGCGTCACTCGACCAGTGAGCTATTACGCACTCTTTAAATGATGGCTGCTTCTAAGCCAACATCCTGGTTGTCTGTGCAACGCCACATCCTTTTCCACTTAACGATTACTTTGGGACCTTAGCTGGTGGTCTGGGCTGTTTCCCTTTTGACTACGGATCTTATCACTCGCAGTCTGACTCCCGTGTATAAATATCTGGCATTCGGAGTTTGTCTGAATTCGGTAAACCGGGATGGCCCCCTAGTCCAAACAGTGCTCTACCTCCAGTATTCTCATCACGAGGCTAGCCCTAAAGCTATTTCGGAGAGAACCAGCTATCTCCAAGTTCGATTGGAATTTCTCCGCTACCCACACCTCATCCCCGCACTTTTCAACGTGCGTGGGTTCGGGCCTCCAGTAAGTGTTACCTCACCTTCACCCTGGACATGGGTAGATCACCTGGTTTCGGGTCTACGACCACGTACTATTTCGCCCTATTCAGACTCGCTTTCGCTGCGGCTCCGCCTTCTAAAGCTTAACCTTGCACGTAATCGTAACTCGCCGGTTCATTCTACAAAAGGCACGCTATCACCCATTAACGGGCTCTAACTACTTGTAGGCACACGGTTTCAGGATCTCTTTCACTCCCCTTCCGGGGTGCTTTTCACCTTTCCCTCACGGTACTGGTTCACTATCGGTCACTAGGTAGTATTTAGCCTTGGGAGATGGTCCTCCCGGATTCCGACGGAATTTCACGTGTTCCGCCGTACTCAGGATCCACTCAGGAGAGAACGAACTTTCGACTACAGGGCTTTTACCTGCTCTGGCGGACCTTTCCAAGTCGCTTCATCTAACTCGCTCTTTTGTAACTCCGTATAGAGTGTCCTACAACCCCAAGAGGCAAGCCTCTTGGTTTGGGCTCTTCCCGTTTCGCTCGCCGCTACTCAGGGAATCGATTTTTCTTTCTCTTCCTCCAGGTACTTAGATGTTTCAGTTCCCTGGGTCTGCCTTCAAGACGCTATGTATTCACGTCAAGATACTACGCGATTAAACGTAGTGGGTTCCCCCATTCGGAAATCTCCGGATCAAAGCTCACTTACAGCTCCCCGAAGCATATCGGTGTTAGTGCCGTCCTTCTTCGGCTCCTAGTGCCAAGGCATTCGCCGTGCGCCCTTAATAACTTAACCAAGTTATTAAGCCTATAAAAAACTTAAAAAA
>NZ_JANWTB010000031.1:0-2458 GCF_024919535.1 Lysinibacillus sp. A4
GATCAATATCCATCGACTGTAGCCATTCCGTCCATTTGCCCGACTCAATGACGTTCTCTTTGACGTGTTTTAGATGCTTACCAATTTCGAAGATTGCTTCGCCTGCTTTACGCATGTTCTTACGAATCGCTGCTTCGTTTGTACGTAAATCTAATGATAAAATTTCGATTTTTTCAGTTGATGTAAGTTGCATGTAGATCTCTCCCTTTGCTGATTATTTGCTGAATACTTCATGCCGATTGATCGACGGAATTGCTTCCTACTATATACACCCAGTAAAGTATTCCGTTTTGGGACAATATTTCAAAAATAATTTCTACAATATACTGCCCGGTAAAATTTGAATTTGATATCACTAAAAAAATACCCCCTACTTTATTTAGCCTACTAAAATCAAATTCTATTAACACTTTTGGAGAAAAGTTGAAAATTAATTCTCATACTATATATTCCCGAGTAAAAAATAATTTCGTTAACACTTTTCAATAAAAAACTTAGCTATTATATATAGCACACTAAAACATCCGATTTGATATCACTTTTGTTGAAATTGAATCTCCTACTATATATTTGCGAGTGTAAATTAATTTCGTTAACACTTTCGGTTAAAAATTTGTCTCCTACTTTGTATACCCGAACAAAAATTCAGTTTCGGACACAGTACGGATAAAAAATTTCTCTCTACTTCTTACTCCCATGTAAAACTTAATTTTGATATCACATTTTGAAAAAATTTCGTTCTACTATTTACTGCACACTAAAACCTCGTGTTTTGGGACAAATAATATAAAAAACTTCGCCCTCACTTTGTATATACCGATTTTTCAATGACGTTTGGGACAAATTGAATGAAAAACTTGTTCTAATACTTAAGCGGACTTGAATATGTCATTTTGCAACAATAAGCATGAAAAACTTTTCCTACTATATACTGGTCTGTAAAATTTAATTCTATTAACACTTTTAAAGAAAAACTCCTTCCTACTGAACTTATATACTCAAAATTTCCGTTTGTCGCACTTTTAGTAAAATTAATTTCCTTCCCTACTAAACTTATAGCCACAAAAAATGAGTTTCGCACACTTTTACGTAAATAAAACTCAGACACCTTTAGTACCTCTACTGTACTTATATACATTAAAAATTAAATCCGTACACTTTTACGTAAATTAATTTCAAAATACGGTATCATAACGAATTTAGTTGAACGATAATCAATTACTTGCATGTCTTAGCCTCCTTACTTAAAACTCCTCGGTAATTTTTTGTCATCTTAACACTTTTTATTAAAATAAGTCTAAATACCCACGAACTATATCGATTTATAAAAAAAGAAACTAGAAGCGTCTGCAACCGCCTCTAGTCAAATTCGGAATATTGTTTATTACACCATTACGTATACAGATAGAGCTATTACTATAGAAAACGCTGTTGTACCGTAATAACACACTCTAAGTTCACCATCTTCGCCTTCTTCACCGAAAAAATACGCGTCTACCTGTTTCGCTGTATTGGCGGCTGCTTTCGTTAGCAACTTAATGTACGCCTTCTTATATTCGCGTTCAAGCGACAGCGCTGTCGCATTACGTTCTTTTATTGGTTTCATGCAGTAATACCTCCAATCGCAGTTGTCGCGAGTATGATTCAGTTTAAGCTAATACTTTCGGAGCTTGCGCAAGGATCGCCAGCAATTCGATAGGTTCTGCGGTATCCAATTCGGAAAAGATTGAGCGTGCCTCATCATCCCACTTGAATAAAATCTTGTTATCACCGATGTATAGAATCGCATCATCTTCATATCCTGGTTGCTTAAATACTTCTAAATATACACCGTCAATAATCTGAGTTCTTTCAACTACGTAACTGTAGCTAGGTTCAACTTCGAAAATTTGTATTTGAGTAAACATTAGATAACCTCCCGATAATTTTTATTTCGGTACGCTTATGAGTACCACTTCTGTTATCATTATATGGTACGCTTTTGCGTAACGTCAAGTATATTTTAGGAGGAATTTTAAATGGCTAAGCAAGTAGTTGTTAAGATTGATTATATAATTGAAAAGTATGAGGTCGGCTCTTTGAGAAAGTTAGCGGAGAAATGCGATATAAGACACGCAGCACTTAGCGAAATGAAAACTGGAAAGAGAAAAAACATCAACTTTGGACATATCGAGAGAATCGCTGAAACATTTGGAATTGATGATATAACGGAGATAATCGATTTTGTAGAAGTAGACGAAGAAAAAGCGCTAGCCGATTAATTGGCTGCGCTTTATTAAATTTATCTAATTTTCTTTTACTTCATTCATAATTTTATAAAATTTTTGATTTGAAAATTCCATAATCTTATAAATTTCTTTTTGTGATCGTTCTATTAAATCCATATGCTGCCTAATCATTCTTCGTGGTGACTCTAAACGCCAACCACCTTCTTCAAGACCTACTTCACGAATAGGCG
>NZ_JANWTB010000003.1:0-617235 GCF_024919535.1 Lysinibacillus sp. A4
CCGCCGCTCTTTCCTTTTTTCTTTCCACTTGGGGAGCCTACTTTCGGAATCATCCCTAGTAAGCTTCCTGCTAATCCTAATAGACCCATTAGGCATCACCCCCACCAACAGGGATCATCCCCATGACGTCTAGGGCTGCCTCCAGGTCTGCTTCCTCTTCTTGCGCTGCGACAGATACAGGGGCTTTAATGGAGCCATCCATCGTCACTACCTGTCCCTGAATATCGGTATTGCCATCAAATACAAGACTGCTTGAGCCGCATGTGAAACGCATCGACTCCGCTGCACTCATGGACACACGTTTTCCGGCAAAGGTGATCGTGTCGTTGGCTTTGACCAGCAAGGAGGGCTTACTATGCACAGTGATGCCGCTGTCCTGATGGAGCTGCAGAAAGACGGCACCCTCCTTGGCGGTAAATGTTACGGACTGTGGGTCTAGCTTCATTTCCTTCCCTTTCGGTGTACCCCAGTAAGACGTTTTGGGATCAGCTGTTTTCGGGTTGGACTCGCCACCCTTTCGTACACTATGACGAACAAACGCTGCTTCCTCTCGATGTGTTGGGAAGGTTAGGTGGACGCTATCTCCTTCCTCTGGTGGGCTGTAAAAGCCACTATGTCCCTCTGCCGTATAAGGCGTAGCAAGTGGGAACCACGTAGCTTCTTCCTTTTTTTGTGTCTCATCGATACTGAGGTGGACTCGAACCTGATCCTTTTTGACCTCTAATACCTTTCCTTCAATCGCTGTGCCCGGTAGGAACGGAATACTGCGCCTATCTTGACGTATGCCTTTTTCGAACAGCAGATGATACTCATAGGTAAGGATGCCTAGCTTCATGCGGGCGATAGACTTGGCTACTACCAGCTCCTTGCCCTGGAGCAGAACGCGATCACCCAGTTTCAATGTTTTTCTAGATTCTATCACGTAGGCAACTGTATCCCGCTCTTCAATTGGCTGCTCGATGTCATTATGCTTACTATGTAAAAACTTAGAGCGTTCCTTTAAGATCGTATAATTTGCCAAGGAAAGCTTTTGCATTCGCCCTTCAGGTAGGCCAAACCAAAACTTCGGCTTATCAGCATCCACTGCGGCGACTAATACAGCCCGAAAATGGGAGGCCATACGTTGTAAAAATTGCCAATCCGTCTCCTTATATTGTAATATAAATTGCTTAAGAGGAGTAGCTTTCGATACAGTATCAATAACATCTGCACCTGAATAATCTTCTAGCACCTTTTTTAACATCGCCTCATAAGTCATTTTATGATGCTGAAAGGAGCGGTATTTTTGTTTACAATCCAAGGTGAATGTAGAAGAAACAGCCTCTAATTCAACTTGATATACACCCCTTGTCATTCGTACCGCAATTTCTGTTACCTGCCCTTTAAAAAGCGCATCCAGCCGTTGACCTTTGTGTTTTTGATAGAGCTCTATTCGATCTGTCGTACTGGCAAGCTGCATACAACTATCTTTCTTTTCCGCAGGAATAAATCCCGTTATTGCTAATCTTGCATGGTCGTTCACTGTTTGAGTCAACGTGAGATTATGCAATGTTTGGATTTCATAGGGGGATACGAGTTCAAGCTCACCGTATCCGATTACTTCCTCGTATGTGTTCACATGAATTCCCTTCTTTCCTCAGGGGACAATCGCTTATTCTTGCCCATCATCTTCTACTTTTATCGTTCCACAATACATACACATATTAATCGATTGACTAACTAACGCTGGATGATTTTCAATTAATTGATCATCCTTCCCATTAATCCAGGGCATTGTAATCACAGGTGTACAGGGCATGGGCTTTAAGACACCATTATTAGCAGCTGTAGCTGCCGCAACAGTTGGATTCGCTAATGTCTGGCATAAGCCAAATGGTTGAATATTGACATAAGGCTTATAATCCATCGTATTCATCTGCGCCTTATTTTTCGTATAAACACCGTGACTGACTGGCATTTTTAAAATACTCGTTTGATCTCCTTGTGAACAGGATAATTTGGCACCAGCTACGACATAACTCCGTTGGTCGCCACCCTTTGTCTGCATTTCTTCTGACATAGAAAAACCATCCTTTCGATACGTAAGGTGTTACCACTTTTGCTAAACATAAGATTTAACTGCAATACGTACGCCTGACGACTCTTTCTTCAAATTGCTCTAATTTTAATCTCGCTATTTTCTCCCTACCGTTTACCTAAAGGACCTCCATCATGTGCTTTAATCCTTTTTCAAGCACCTCATCTATTTTCCTACAGAAAGAATGTCGTTCCATCTTCCTTCAGTTTGTATTTTTTGTAATCGTATTCCCCGAAAATCTCTGCGTAGAATACTCTCTGCTAATTCAATATTCACCACTATAAACTGTTCTTTAATGCCCTCGATTTGAAAGAATGAATAAGGAGCAGCCAACTGCTCATCTATGACTAGCTTCTTCAACGTACCATCCAGATGAAATTCCG
Source organism: Lysinibacillus sp. A4 (assembly GCF_024919535.1). Lineage (NCBI taxonomy): Bacteria > Bacillati > Bacillota > Bacilli > Caryophanales > Bacillaceae > Lysinibacillus > Lysinibacillus sp. A4. The sequence goes on from NZ_JANWTB010000003.1 coordinate 2,461, forward strand.
TTTGAGCGGAAAGACAACGCACTCTTGGTGGGATCACCAGCCAATATAAGGTTTGCATTAATTTAGGCATATCCGTGAGAACAACTGCTTTAAATGGCATATTTGGGACATACTTTTCCACTAATTGTTTAACAGCATCAGAAATAAGCATGATTGGCTTTTCTATGAGATCGGTATACACCATCTCGCCTTTTTCTAATACAGGAAATTGCCGTTCAAGTTCCTCTAATTCTTCCATTCTTTCAATGGTTAATAGCTCTTTTTTAATCACTTGGGCGATACCAACAGGTTTCACAGCATTTGTGATACGTTCATCTTGAGATAGAATAAAATAGTTCATCTTTCGTCTCCTTTTTTCACACTGTCTACTTCCAAATGACACTAGCAGCCTGGAATGGATCTAGCTTTACATATTCCTTTGCTTCCTTAGAGAAAATAGCCATTTCTAAATTGGCTCCCGCAAAATTTGTATTTCTAACATTTGCCCCCATAAAGCTGGCCCCTCGTAAATTCGCTAGCTCAAAATTGGCGCCTTCTAAATTCGCATCGGTAAAACGAACCGGTAAATAGCCAGGTATTTCCCATTTCTGACGATCTAGTAGACCACTCGCTCCTTGTACTTGTTGAAAATTCGCTCCCTGTAACTGACTATTACTAAAATCCGCCTCATAAATTGTGCTAAAGCTCAAATCCGTGTCCATTAGCTGACTCTCCCGAAAGCTAGTACCAATCAACAGACATTCACGCATATGACAATTGGTTAAATTGGCTTTGTGGAAAAAGGCATAGCGAATATCCAAGCCTTCATATCGCCCACCTGCTAAATTTAAATGGCTAAATACCTCGTATGGATATTCCTCCTCTAATTGTTCATCTAGCCAAGCCTTTATTTCTTCACTATCCTTCGCTGAAAAATCCTCGCTATAGACAACCTCGTTCATATCCATAAACTCGCCTACACGTATCTCGACAGCCACATCCCGATCTAGCGCCAAATACTCTGGACATCGAATAATGTCAGGTAGCGCATATCTAGCGAGACTTATTACATATTGGTGAAAATGTTTGGCTTCCTGAAGTCTAATGCGATCTATATCTGCCTGAGTAATTGCCCCCATAAAAGTTTTGCTATACAAACTTAATTCTTCAATGTATTGCTCTAAAAAATGATGCGCCCAACCTGCATCATAAGTAGTTAAAAGTGGATGAATATCAAAAAACCATTCCTCATCCGTAGCTTCTACTAAATAGTGAGGGTTGCTCTCTAGTAGCTCTGTGCGTAGCATTGAAAACGTAATATGTGCAATCGGTCCTTTCTGTTGAAGCGTTTGCTGTTGTTTGAGTTGCTGACATATTTTTTGAAAAGACATCCTAAAATCCTCAGCGAGCCTATCCTTGGAGGCTTGAAAAAAATCCTCGAGCAATAAGAGATATTTCAACCGTCTTTTTTCTACTTCGTTATCATAAAAATGCTGTAAAACTCCCTGTGTCTGCATATAAGTCTCCTTCCTTCTCATTCACACGCAACCATTTTAATTTGCCTTTACTTCCTTCCCAAAAATCTGCACACTGCCATTCATCGTTATTTTACTTTCTTTGCATTGTAAAGAAATTTCTTCCTCCGCAGACAAAAGAATTTTCTTACTCGCATTCACTGATATATCTGCCTCAGAGATTAGTTTAATTTCTTTTTTACTAAATATTTCAATACCATTTGCTTCGTTTAGCCGAATAAAAATATCCCCATCCTGTGCAGTAATAACCACTTCAGTTGGACTCATTTTAATTTCTTTACCAAAGGCTGTACGATAATATTTGGTTGAGGGATCATCTAGTTTGTTCGTTGCTGAAGTATCTAAATTTTTTCGTATGGAGCTGCTAGAAATTCCTTCCTCCTCCCGATGTGAAGGAAAATAGACATGAACAAAATCATTAATTTCAGGCATACAATACCAACCACTATGTCCCTCTGCTGTATAGCCTGTAGAATAAAGAAACCAATGTGCTTTGCCTTTATCCTGCTTCTCATCAATCGCTAAATGCACCTTAATATGATCCTTTGCGACTTCTAATACTTTTCCTTCCAGTGATAAGCCTGAGATCGCATCGTTAAATAGTTCACTTTTATTCATGCCATTTTTCGTTGACAGCGTATAATAATGTTTCAGCAAGCCATCCTTCATGGTTGTGTATGCTTCACATATATAAAGCGTTTGTTGATGAAAAGTGACATGATCTCCTATTTCCATTACCTTATCTGTTTCCACCTCATAGTATAGAAAGTCATGCTCTCCCATACCTCCATTACCATTCTCTGTATATAGAAGGTAATCTGCTAGTTTTTTTCGGGTCGTATAATGGTAATCTTCTAGCTTGCCTTTAGCTCTACCAGCAGGCACACCAAAATGGAACTTTGGCTTATCAAAGGTAGCAGCAGGCACTAGTCCAGTGTTAAAACGTGAGGCTAGTCTTTTTAAAAATTGCCAATCTGTCTCTCGATATTGCAGGGTAAACTTGTCTAATTTAGCACCCTTTGTTGCTTCATCAATAATGTCAAGACCAGGATAAAAAGGATGTAATAGTTTGAATAAAGACGAATAGGTCATTTCCTTATCCTGATAGGAGCGATTTTTCTTTTTAATGTCTAGCTGGTAGGTGCTTGAAGCCGCTTCTACTTCAATATAATAAATGCCACGAACTGAACGAACCTTCACATCTAAAATTACACCTTTAAATAAGGGTGAAGGGATACCAAGATGATTAAGCTGATTTACTTCAATTGCTGATTTTGCCTCCGTCATTTCCACATATGTGTCTCTCGCTACTTCAGGCACAATACCAGTAAAACGTAACGTAGCATGTTCATTCATTTTTTTTACGATAGTAAGCTCTTGAATACTAATAAGCTCAAAAGGTAGAATTTGAATATTATGATAAGCTGTCACGACACTACTCATCGTATTCCCCCTCCGTTCCTACTATTTGAAGCAAATCGCAAGGATTCCATCATAGCTCTCGCAATCGGACGCCAAGTTTCAAGGTCCTCCTCCATACAATTGAAGGTTCCAATAAGTGCTATTCCTTCGATAGAGGCAAAGAACATTAAATTAAAAATATCGCCATCAATAGCCGGTGTAATAATCTCTAAAAAGCCTACTGTCTTTTCGTCAATCTTCAGGACATCCGTATCAAGCCAATCAGCTGAAGGTTGAGCTTGTTCAAGGATATCAATCATATTTTCTTGAAAAGCAGCAACTCCCTCCTCCTGTAATCGATGTGGAGTCAGGTTGAAGGCAAGATTAATCGATGAGGATTCATCTGTATAAATTAGATTTGGTCGACGGTCCGATGGGTACTTTAAGGCTGCTAATTCAGTAGACATCTTAGAAAATAGTTTTGGCATACGAATCGTCATTTTACCATCCAATAATGACTGCTCCATCACCCCTATCTTCTCATCATCAATGATGATGTAGCTTTGATAGATATTTACTTTTTCAAGGTCTTGCTCCTCCTGCTTAGATGCCTGCTCAGGCTCCTGTTCCTTTTGTATGGCTACTTGTCGCTGGGCTAGCTCATGTTGCTCCTGCTCTCTCATTTCATTTCTTAATGCAATAATTTTTTCATCTATAAACTTCATCCCAATCACCTTCCGTTTTTTCATCAACTATATTTCAACCTATCAACTATTATTTGCTTAGTCCCTACACATCCTTCATGACACAGAATTTGAAATCTGATCCTTCCATTGCCTCAACCATCTCATCAAAGGCATACCTGTTGGCAATGCTTCTCTCTACTTCTTCCTCACAAAAATATGAGTTTGAGTGCTATCTTTTCTATGTATAGGATCTTTTATTTCCGCCTTTAAAGTAATTTTAGGGAGATTAAAAATAATCTAAGGAACTATAAAAGTTCCTTAGATAATTAGTAGTGTTTTATCCTGCTGCAATCTTAGACAGCGTAGCCGCCTTCGATTTTTGCCAAATCTGTTTTGTCTTTCTTTTGTTTAACAAATAAGAAGAATTCACCAATACCTTCTGTGTCACCATATCTTTCTGTATAATCCACCACAAAAGTGTTCGGGAAATGAATTTTTCTTACTACTTGATCTGCTGAAACAACCTCTAATGTCACTTTACGGTAACAGTCAGCCTTTTCAGCTGGTACTAATGACCATAAACCTAATTTCATCGTATCATCAGAATTATCACCATCAGTTGCTGTAAGAATTTTACCTCTTACTTTTAAAGTGGCTCCAACATCTGTAGAGCGAGCGTTCGAATCATTTGGTGTATCTGTTTCATATTCGACAGTCATGATGCTTTCTAAGCCTAGTTCAATTGCCTCTGAACCTTCTACTTTTAATACAAAACCCATTTTCTTACCCCCTAAAATTTGTTAAATCAAGACATCTAACTGTTCTGCAGAATATTAGCAATTAGTCTCTCGATTCTTATTTATGTTAAAAGATTTAAAAAATCTTAAACATACGACTAAAAAATTGAATAATTGTAGGTTTATACTTGTTAGGCTTTAACAGCACTTGTCCCTTTTGTAATCATTACTTCTAAATTCTTCACATTGCCATTAAACACAAGGTCAATTTGACACGTGCTCGTTTTCTCGTCGATAATGTAGCCGATATCATCTCCATCATGGAATTTCTTTAATCTTTTCATCACTTAGACTGTCGATTCCCTTCACATCTCCAACAAGCGTAATTAAGTCCATTTTTTCAGGATTAATTTCTTCAAATAGCATGGTTCTGTTTGTTTGATTAATAATCTCCATTCATTTGGCTGTATATTTCTACAGCCGTCCCTCCTTTAGATAACGAATTTCGGGTAAGCATAAACATTTAGTGATAAAAATACAGGATTAGAATTATATAACTACTTCTTATAAAGAATATTTCAGGAATAAAAATCAATTTGAGGCTAAGCTATGTACTAGAAACTCTAATTCTACTTTTATGCATTTTTTATTCACTAATGATAGGATGTATCACAAAAGTAACTATACAACACCAAAAATTAATGTCAATATTTTCTATAGAAGATATTGTAATTAAAAACAATTTAAAGTATTTTTAGTAAAAATGTTACATATAATAATTATGATATTTTTTCAGTTAATATAGGATTAATCCTATTTTTTTATAAAAAAAAAACTAAAGGTTCAATTACTCTTGGGCCCAAAGCTGTTTTTTAAAATAATCTTCTATATAGGAAAAATGAATAAAAAGTATTAATCATATAACGACATTAGTCTTTTAGGATGAATATATATAAAATAGTTCTTTAAGCATTTGTACTTTTCTTTCAGGATATTATGAATTTCAAAAAGGAAAGTCCAACCTCCAAAAATAGTTAGGAGAAATAGCATTGTTCACCTCTTCATTTACAACTTCACCCTCTTATCCTTGAAAAGTTACATCTAAACAAAATAATCGAAAACCTTGCTTTCCTTTTATGATTTTCTTCCCAAAAGTCATGAGGCAGTAATCAGTCACACTTTTATTTGGCTTTATATTACGTCGCCAGCACGCTAAAATCCAATGTTCATTCATTCAGCTTGTAATTTAAGGTGCAAAAAAACCGCTCACCTAAACGTGAACGGTTTTGTAGACTATGCTTTTTGATAACGAAGCACTGGTGTACGAGCAGCGCGTGTTTCGTCTAGACGAGATACGACTGTTGTATGAGGTGCTTCTTGAACGATTGATGGATTTTCTTCTGCTTCTTTCGCAATTTGAATCATTACATCACAGAATGCATCTAATGTTTCTTTAGATTCAGTTTCAGTTGGCTCGATCATTAACGCCTCTTCCACATTTAATGGGAAGTATGTTGTTGGTGGATGGTAGCCAAAGTCTAACAAACGTTTTGCGATATCTAATGTACGAACGCCTAGCTTCTTCTGACGACGACCTGATAAGACAAATTCATGTTTACAGTGACGGTTATATGGTAGATCGTAGAATGGCTCTAAGCGACGCATCATATAGTTTGCATTTAATACAGCATATTCTGTAACAGCTTTTAAGCCATCTGGCCCCATTGTACGAATATACGTATAAGCACGAACATTGATACCAAAGTTACCATAGTAAGGTTTTACGCGTCCGATTGATTGTGGACGATCGTAGTCAAAGTGGTATGTGCCTTCTTCAGTTCTTACTAATACTGGTTTTGGTAGGAATGGAATTAAATCTGCTTTTACACCTACTGGACCAGAACCTGGACCACCGCCACCATGTGGGCCTGTAAATGTTTTGTGTAGATTTAAATGCACACAGTCAAAGCCCATATCGCCAGGACGTGCTTTACTCATAACGGCATTGAGGTTCGCACCATCATAGTACACTTTACCGCCTACAGAGTGAATTAGCTCTGCCATTTCGATAATGTTTTCTTCAAATAACCCTAGTGTATTCGGGTTCGTTAACATGAGTGCTGCTGTATCAGAACCTACTACTTTGCGAAGGTCTTCGATATCAACTAAGCCATTTTCATCCGATTTGACAGTGATTGTTTCAAAGCCCGCTACTGTCGCTGAGGCTGGGTTTGTACCGTGAGCTGAGTCAGGCACGATTACTTTGTTACGGTGACCTTCCCCATTTGCTTCATGGAAGGCACGAATCATCATTAACGCTGTCCATTCACCATGAGCACCTGCTGCTGGTTGTAATGTAACTTCATCCATCCCTGTAATTTCTACTAAAGACGTTTGAAGATCATAAAGAAGTTCCATTGCCCCTTGGACTGTTGATTCATCCTGTAATGGGTGAACATTTGCAAAGCCTGAAAGACGTGCAACTGTTTCGTTAATTTTCGGATTATATTTCATCGTACAAGAGCCAAGCGGATAGAAGCCCGAGTCTACCCCATGGTTTCTACGAGAAAGTGCTGTATAATGACGCATAATATCCAGCTCAGATACTTCAGGTAGTTCTGCTGCCTCTGAACGTACTAGGTTTGCAGGTAATAAATCTGCTAGGTCTACTTCAGGCACATCTAGTGCTTCTAAACTATAGCCAACGCGACCTTCTTTTGAAATTTCAAAAATGAGTGATTGATTTTCGTTATGCATTAAGAGCCCCCATTTCTGCAACAAGTGCATCAATTTCTTCCTTCGTGCGTAATTCAGTTACTGCGATTAGCACATGATTTTTCAGAGAGTCATAATTTTGACCTAAAGGATAGCCACCGATAATACCCTTTTCGATTAAGCCTTTATTGATTTCCTTCACACATTTATTCGTTTTCACTACGATTTCGTTAAAGTGTGCACCTTGGAATGCTACTGTAAAGCCTGCTGCTTCAAAGGCATTTTTTGCATAACGTGTTTTCGCAATATTTTGAGTAGCCATTTCACGGATACCTTGTTTTCCTAGAGCTGTCATCGCTACAGAAGCTGCAAGTGCAAGAAGTGCTTGGTTTGAGCAAATATTTGAAGTTGCCTTATCACGACGGATATGTTGTTCACGTGCTTGTAGTGTTAAAACGTAACCACGACGGCCTTCACCATCCACTGTTTCACCAACAAGACGTCCTGGGACCTTACGCATTAATTTTGTTGTTACTGCAAAGAAACCACAGTGTGGGCCACCGAAGGCTTCAGAAATACCGAATACTTGCGCATCACCTACACAAATATCAGCGCCAAGCTTGCCAGGAGGCGTTAAGATTCCTAATGCAAGTGGGTTAGAAGATACAACAAGTAAGCTTTTTGCAGCATGTGCAATATCCCCGATCACTTGGATGTCTTCCACTTGGCCGAAGAAGTTTGGATATTGTGCAATAACAGCTGCTGTGTTGTCATCGATCAACTCTTTTAATGCATCCACATCTGTCACACCATCTTTTTGCGGGATAGTCACAATCTCAATGGATTGACCGTAGGCATATGTAGCAACAACATCGCGATATTCTGGGTGCACTGCTTCAGACACTAAAATTTTCTTGCGACGCGTATGACCAGCTGCCAGCATACCTGCCTCTGCTAAAGCTGTACCACCGTCATACATAGAAGAGTTTGCAAGATCCATACCCGTTAGCTCGGCAATCATCGTTTGGAATTCAAAGATGGCTTGTAGCTCACCTTGTGAAATCTCAGGCTGATATGGTGTATAAGCCGTATAGAACTCTGAACGAGAAATAACATGGTCCACGATCACTGGTTTATAGTGGTTATAAACACCTGCGCCTAAAAATGATACATTGGCATTTGTATCCTTATTTTTAGCAGCAAGTGCCGTTAATTCTTTTAATAAAGCAGATTCTGATTTAGCTTCTTTAATATCATAAAGGCCTTTAAAACGGACTTTCTCAGGAATATCCTCAAATAACTCATCGACTGAGGATACACCGATTACGTCTAACATTTCTTTTTGATCTTGCTCCGTCATAGGTAAATAACGATGTTTCATAAATGTAGGTCCCTCTTTTCAACTATTATTTTGAACGCTTGTAAAACGGTGTTTCTACTGTTATTACCTTTAAGTGTTTACCGCGAATTTCGATTTCTAGCTCAGTTCCGATTGTTGCGAATTGACTGTCAATTAATGCGTGACCAACATTACGTTTAGATGAAGGAAGCTGTGTACCAGTTGTCACTTCACCGATTTCTTGACCATCCTTAAACACTTTGTAGCCATGGCGTGGAATGCCTTTATCAATCATTTCAATGCCTACAAGTTTGCGTGGTAGACCATTTTCCTTTTGAGCTACTAATGCTTCATGACCAATGAAGCCTTCTTTATTTAATTTCACAGCGAAGCCAATACCAGCCTCTAGAGGAGAAATTGTTGCTGATAGCTCTTGACCATATAGTGGTAGCCCCGCTTCAAAACGAAGTGTATCACGACATCCTAGTCCAGCTGGAACCACACCTTTTTCTTGACCTGCCTCTAAAATTTTACCCCAAAGCGCTTTGATGTCTTCTGGAGCGCCATATAATTCAAAGCCATCTTCACCTGTGTAGCCACTGCGCGAAACTAATACTTTATGTCCGGCAACCTCCACATTCTCTTGGAAGCGGAAAAATTTAATGGCACTTACATCAGTTGAAGTAAGGGATTGAAGAACTTCTTCTGCTAATGGTCCTTGCAGAGCAATTTGTGCGTAGGCATCCGATTGGTTATCAATCGTCACATCATATTGATGTTGATTTTCCATCATCCAATCATAGTCTTTTTCAATGTTAGCTGCATTGACACATAATAAATAGTGATTGTCAGCTAATTTATATGTTAATAAATCATCAACAACGCCACCATCTTCATAGCACATTGCCGTGTACTGCGCTTGACCGTCAACAATTTTTGAGACATCATTTGATAACAGATTTTGTAAAAAACCTAATGCATCGGGACCAGTTACTAAAATCTCTCCCATATGTGATACATCAAATAAGCCTGCACGATTACGCACTGCATCATGTTCTTCTTTAATAGAAGAGAATTGAACAGGTAATTCCCATCCACCGAAGTCAACTGTTTTTGCACCATATTTCGCGTATTCTTCAAATAGAGGTGTACGTTTTAATTCATTCGCCATTCTTTTTTGCCCCCTTATTGTTAGTTACATTTTTACTGGTAGTAGTTCGTCTGCTTTTTGCATTCCTACAATCAATTACGTAAAACTGGCTATAGACATAAAAAAAGACAGACGAACCCCTTTTCGGGATTCTCTGTCCTTGCACCTGAAAGTTACACCAGACTGGCTCGCAAGCTTTACCCTTGCCAATCAGTCGGCTTTCCCCTTTGGTGGCTGTTATTGTTATACTACAGCTCTCTCCAGAGTTGCGTCTTGTACGAGTCCTTTTACCTGAGAGATTCATAGCCCATTGCTACTTGCTCCTTCGGTGGCGTCTACACGCTCTCTCCCCGCACAATCATCCGCCCAAGATAAATCTTGGTACTATTTAGTATTCAATGAACATTTAGTTACTTATTTGTCTATATCCTAACATTAAATGCATTGGAAAGGCAATCATTTTTTAAAAGATAATAAAACACGAACATTAAATTGACATAATATATTCATCGTTCGTTTTTTAACCTTTTCACTTGAAATACTAAATACTCTAGAATTTGGCGAATCGTCCTACCTTCTGTCAGTACCTGAATATGACCTGCATCACGGTAAAACTTCCTTCTGTAGTGATACAGACTTTCTAGCTCCTCCTTTGTAGAGCTCTGTACAATGGGTCTATTTGGATCATGCTGAACTCGTTTATAAATATCCTCAAACGACGCATCTAAAAAAAACACCAATCCACTGCGTCTCATAATTTTTCGATTTTCAGCATTAATGGCAACGCCACCACCAGTCGAAATAATGCAAGCCTCGTCCCTGAAATTTTTCAAAAATTCTGTTTCTATTTCTCGAAAGTGGGCCTCACCGTATTTTTCAAAAATCTGTGGAATGGTCATCCCCTGCTGACGCACAATTTCATGATCCATATCATAATATGGCATCTTCAATAAATAGCTTAAGCGTCTTCCTAATGCACTTTTTCCACTACCCATAAAACCAACTAAATATATTTTTCGCAATTCGATTCACCTTCTTATAACTACGATTCTACACTGTCTGACAAAATTTGTCCCAATAAATTTATCGTAGCTCGAACATTCAATTTTTCTAGCCCATCATATGTTCGATACTGCATTTCATAAGACATATAATACGCAAGAACAAAAGTAGTTACAAAAAATAATAATGCAATTGCGATCAAAAAAATAGCCCCTCTGTCATTTTTCAATAATTGGCACATAAAAGGCTCGCTCCTTTTGAATACCACTCGCCATTTCAACAGCTACCGTCAGCTTATTTTCGGAATAGCTAAATTGACATTTATTGATTCCTATTAGCATAGGAACATGTCCACCCTTTACCTGCTCACGAATAATATTTGAGTAGCAATCAACATGATGGAGCGTATTAGCTGTTTGGAAAGTTATTCTTTTTTGATCTTCACGAATGGAAAAGGTGGAAAGTTCTTTTAGAGAGAGGTTCAAGTCGGAAACAAATAGTTCCCACTTTGTTTGTTCATCTGTTAGCATAGTTGATTTCATTTCTGCAAACCAAAGTATTATAAGGACAAAAAAATGAGAAATAAGCACAAAAACGACTAATTGAAACATAGCTTCTATTAATGTATAGCCTTTTTCATTCATGAGGCTTCACCTGTCACTTGGATACATTTTTGGCGTGACTCCTGTAAATTTTGAAATTGGACACAAATTTGTTGTTCGTCAACGATCCAATGATAAGCAACCTGTTCAATGGTCCGAGAGCCCTCTGTTACTTGAATCGCATGGTACTGTTTTAAACCTTCGTATGCTGTTTCAGCTGCAATTAGCTCCATTTTTTTATTAGCAAGATTTGTTTTCATCGTATAGGTAATGGGGATTAACGAGGTACAAAGTAACATCAAAATACCCACACCTAAAATAGTTTCTACAAAAGAATAGCCTGACTCATTCAATCCTAGCTCTCCCTCGCCCTAATGTTATGATTACTTTTTTCTTGCCCTGTGGTGTTTTAAATGCCATGGTGCCTGCTGACATCACATTGCCGCTGTAGTTATAGACAAGTGTTTGAATGGAACTCTCAGCTGGCAAAAATTCAACCCCCTTCGGAAAAGAACGTTCATATAAATGAGTATAAATATCTTTTTGAATAGTATAACGATTTATTGAACCTTCCATTTTCAAGGCTATATATTGTCGTTGGCTCATACTATAGGTTTGAATATATTGAATATCTAGCTGTAATTGCGTAAAAAATCGTTCTAATTCCTTGGTTTCTGCTATTTTCAATGAGAATTTACTAACAATTGCTGTTAAACTCATAACAAGAAATAAGACAACCAGCATTTCAAGAATGGTAAAACCGCCGTTTTTACGAACATTCATTAGCTATCCGTACCTGTTTCCAAGTTGACATTGGCTGGACGTACCTCTCCCTCATTAGTAATCACTATTTCTTCTTTATTTGGGCAGGTTGTTTCATTTTCCTTTAAATAGCCCTTTGCCACTAAATCCTCTAAGGTAGGATAAGCCATATAATCTACACGATACGCCTCTACTTGACCTTGTACCATGCTTATATAAGCCGTACAGCCTTTCTTATCTATTGTGGCGAAATGCTTTGTAACATTTGGGATTGTAATTAAAATAAGAATAGATATAATTAACAAAACTATAAGCATCTCAATTAAAGTAAAACCATCTTGTTGGTTAAGACGTTTCATCATCTTCCTCCTAAACTAATTCAATCATGTGATAGATGGGTAATAATAAACTGATATAAGCCGCTATTATACAAGCAGCTATAAGGATAAAGAAACTAGGCTGCACAAACGATAATATTTTTTGCAAAAGCTGTTCCTGCTTTTCCATTAATAAATCGCTATACAATATTAACTCTTTTGCTAAATAACCGCTGTGCTCGCCATGCTCAACGAACATCGGAAAGTCCTTTTGAAAAACGGCCATGATCGTTACCGCCTGTGTGAGTGATTCTCCAAAGATGACTCTATCTTTTATACGCTGTGAAAGAACTTGAAGAAATGGTTGTAGTTGCTGTTCCTCTAATAGCTGTAGGCTTGCTTGTAATGAAAATCCACTTTGTAGTAAGCTTCCTAAATAAGCAGCAAATTGCCTTGTCAAAGTCAACCTAAAATAGCGTTGTAGAAAGGGGATTTTTAATAAGACTGTAAGTTGATGAGCAACAGCTTGTCGTTTAAGATAGAATCGAAAAAGGAATACGCTACCTATTACTATGAACATGGTCGAGATAACTACATCTGGAACATGCAATAACAGATTGGACAATGCAATGCTTGTCTCCTCTGTTTCAGAGGTACGACTGCCGACCATTCTTTCAATGTTCGGCAAAAAAAATGTACGAAACACAAAAAATAATAACAATAAAAAGATAATCAGTGTGACAGGATAGATCAGCAGCTTGATTAACTTTTTTTTAGTCTTTTCACTTACTGTTATCTGTTTAGCTACACCTTCAAACGCTTCTATCATATGACCATTGTTTTCCGCCACCTTAATTGCCATTAAATAATGATTCCCTAGCTGTAATGTTTCAAATATCCCTGCAACGCCTACTCCTTGTCTGAGCTTTTCATCAATTTGCTGTTGTATGTCCTCATGTGCTTCAATATGATGAGGTAGTAGCATGGAAATAGCTTGGGGAAATAAATATCCTTCCTGCATTAATACACATAAACGATTGAAAAGCTGAGCTTGCTCCTTTACCCGCCATTTCGTAGCCCGATTATAAAAAAGAGCCATTTTATCGATGTATGTTTGTAACTGCATATAGGCTCTCCACTAATTCTTTTTGTCCCATTAATGTTAAATCATAAGGAAGTTTGTAATTGCCCTTATCTTTGATGGCGGTGATGGCTCTTGATAGATGGTCATCATGTAATATCTCATAGACAGCTCGACGTTCTTCATGTATAGCTGAGGTTTGAACAAGCATTTGGGCAACTATACCGATAACCGTTTGACGAAGCTCTTCTATCGACACACCTAAATCCATTAAACGATAGAGACAATTAATGGAGTCTTTTGCATGAATAGTGGAGACAACTAAGTGCCCTGTTAAAGAGGCTTGGATGGCAATATTTGCTGTTTCTCTATCGCGAATTTCACCAATCATAATGACATCAGGTGAATGGCGTAAAATGGCTTTTAATCCTGCAGCATACGTAACGCCTGCTCGCTCGTTGACTTGAATTTGAAGTAAATTGGCTTGACTGTTTTCTACAGGGTCTTCTAAAGAGATTACATGTCGATTCAATTCTGTGGAACAGTAGTGGATGAGGGAATAAAGTGAAGTAGACTTGCCAGAGCCTGTTGCTCCCGTAAAAAACAGAAGACCTTGTCGGTTTTGTATCAGCTCCATGAGTTGGTGAGCTGCGCTTTTGGAAAAGCTTAGGGAAGTTAGTGGAAATGCATGATTTTGGAGAAGTAAACGAATAATTAAGCTTTCTTTTAAAAATACAGAAGGAAGTGTGGATACTCGAAACGAATAAGAATTTTGCTCCATTGCCTTTTGAAAGGCACCGCTTTGAGGTTTACGACGCTCACTAATATCTAATTCTGCAAGAAATTTATAGTAAGAGATCATTCTTTCTGCAAGTTCATAAGGTAGCTCACCAGCTTGTAGAAGTTTATCATATTTTCGAAAATAGATCCGATACTTTATGTTTCCTGGAACTAGCAATAAATCGGATGCTCCAAAATGATAGGCCTTTAGTAAAAGTTGCTCACATTTTTGTTCGACAACTGTTTCAAAATTCTGCATATATGCACCTCTCTTTTAGTTCATTCGAATATGACCGCTCTATTCGTTATTTCCTAGTATAAAGAGGAACTCGCCACGAGAAAAGCCCTTTTCAGAAAATAAAAATTTGTAAGTTAATTTTCTACCAAAAATGTTTTTTGCTATAAAAATGTGGATAAAGTGCAATTTTCCACTAAAAAAGAATATAAATACATGAAAAAATTAATATTTATGCCGAAATGAACTGTATCTTTTTCAATAATACAATATAATAGTATCAACATGATTATTTTCCTAACACTTGGTAGACGAACATAATTTTTATAATAAATTAAAGAGGTGAAGCTCATGATCCATCCATTAAAAATTACTAGTACACTAGCGGATGAAACAAGATACTCTATTTATGAGTACATATTGCAAGAGAAAAAAACAGTTACTGTACAACATATTGCTGATAAATTCGGTATCCATCCAAACGTTGCTCGACTTCATTTAACGAAGCTTTCAGAAATAAATATTATTACAGCTGACTATGTAAAAACAGGTAAAGGTGGCAGACCTGGACGTGTTTATAAAGCTTCAGAAAAAGGCGTATCTCTTACTTTTCCAAGACGCGAGGAAGATCGTTTATTAAAATGGACGATACAATTAATTGAAGACTTTGGTCCATCTGCATTAACAAAGTGCCAGGAAATTAGCTACCAAGACGGCTACCAGCAAATGAAAAATTATATGAGTGCTGAATTGACAGTAAGTAATTCTCTTTCCTTCGATGAAAAGCTTCAGCTATTAACGGACAATGCCGCTTTAATTGGCTATATTCCACAAATTCAACAAACTGAGCAAGGAAAAAAAGTTATCTTCTCCATTTTCAATTGTCCATTCCAGGAGCAACTGACAGCCTATTCTGAAATTGTTTGTTCATTACATGAATCCTATTTAAAAGGTCAATTAGATGCATTGTTTACGAATAATGAATTTGTGCAAATGGAAAGTATGATACATAATTGCGATTTATGTAAATATGAAATAAACGTGACAGAAATCGATAGCTAGATTAAAAATCCATTTGTTTGTCACAAACATGGAGAAGTTCCAGTTTACAGACACCTTTCATATCATTTATAATGAGTAAGAGATTATTGTGTCGTGGGCAAAAGGAGGGGAAATTTCATGGATAATATGTATAAAGTTATGGCATTCTGGACAGGTATTTTTGCCGTTATGTTCTACCTTGGAGGTATGAACGAGGTATCGCTATTATTCTTAGGTAATACAGGTTTATTCTTATTATTAGGCTTCTTAAACCTTTCAGAACGTATGTACATGTACATTTTCGGAGCATATTTAACTGTATTCTTCGCTGGCTTCACGTACTATACAACATTCATTCACGTACCTGGTGGCGGTCATTAATACAAACAAAATCGCGTATCTCACTTTCGGTGAGATACGCTTTTTTATGTGCTAAAACAGTTTATTGTCCCTATTTTAAAATCCATTTAAAAAAGGATTTGTCTCCATTTCTGCACCTACCGTTGTATAATTACCGTGTCCAGGATAGATAATAGTATCCTCAGGTAATGTCAACAGTTTATGATGGATAGATTCCAATAAAATTTTGGTTGATCCACCTAATAGATCTGTACGTCCTACACCTTGTTCAAATAACGTATCTCCCACGATGGCAAAACCGTCATTTTCAAAGATATAAGAAATACTCCCCGGTGAATGCCCAGGTGTAAAAACAGCTTGAAACACAAAATTACTTATTTCAATTTGCTGCTCTTTTTTGATGATTGTATCTTGCGCTGGTGCGGCTACCCTATAATCTGGTAATGCAGGATATTTACTAGAGCCATTCTTCGTTGGATCTGCTAGCCAACTAACTTCCTTTTCATGAATCCATACAGGAACGTCAAATACCTCACGCACTGCATCTACTGCCCCTATATGATCAAAATGGGCATGTGTTAAAAAGATAGCAAGAGGTTTTAAGCCGTTGCTACGGATTGTTTTAATTAGACGCTCCGCCTCTTCACCTGGATCAAATACGATACATTCTTTTTCTTTATTCGATACGATATAGCAATTCGTTTGGACGGGACCAAGAGAATAACTTCGTACGTTCATCATAGTTATCACCTCAACTTCCTATTATACAGGCTTTGCCACAATTTGACGATAAATGTTCATAGTTTACAGTATTTTAGTCCTCGACAAAAACAAGTAGAACGTTTACAATTAAGGAGGAATATTGTTTGCGACATTCATTTTCTGATGTCGAAAGGAGTGTCTATTTTTAATGAACTTATTAATGGTTATTTTTGGTCTAGTAGCGATTTTAGCTGTATTTGGTACATTCCAAGCAATTAAAGAAAAGAACCTATTAAGCGTTGTTTTCAACTTATTAAGTGCTGCTGTATTCGGATGGTTCGTCATCATGACGATTGTTCACAGCGGTTACCCACCAAAATTACACTAAAATTCAGACAGAAAAAGAGCAGTCTCTTCGGAGATTGCTCTTTTTTTGTCTATTATTACTTATTGAATTGAAGAAACCGCTTCTTGCCGATTTGTAGAACATCATTATTCATTAATACTTGTGATATGTCATCCATCGCCATTTTTTCTCCATTCAAGGATACTCCTTTTTGCTTGATTACCCTCAAAAACTCACTCTTACTTTGAATAAAACCCATTGCCACTAGTTGTGGAATGATATCCACGATTCTTTCCTTATCAATTTCTAAGAGCAGTATAGGAATGTTTTTCGGTATTTCCTTTTTTTGAAATGCTGCTTCAAAATAAGCTTTTGCTTCCTCCACTGCTGTAGATCCATGGTATAAAGCCGTTATAATTTCTGCTAATAGGAATTTCAAATCGCGGGGATTCTCTCCCTTTTGTAGTCTATCTTGAATAGCCTGCACGTGTAGTGGATGCTCATCTGTTGCTAATTCGAAATATTTGATAATTAAAGTATCTGGTACTTCCATCACCTTTTTAAACATAATCTCAGGTGCTTCATTGATGCCAATATAATTACCTAAACTCTTACTCATTTTTTCAATACCATCTAACCCCTCTAGTAAGGGCATAAAAATAGCAATTTGTTTTTCTAATCCTCGATGCTTTTGTAAGGTGCGTCCCATTAAAATATTGAACGTCTGATCCGTTCCACCTAACTCTATATCTGCCTCAAGTTCTACTGAATCATATGCTTGCATAAGCGGGTAGAAAAACTCATGTATACCAATTGGGATGTGCTGTTGGTAACGTTTCTGAAAATCTTCGCGCTCTAGAAGTCGAGCAACAGATGTTGTGGCTGCTAGCTTGATGACTTCTTCAAAGGACAGCTTCGCTAACCATTCACTATTAAAACGAACCGTTGTCTTGTTCGGATCTAGTACTTTAAAAATTTGCTCACAATAAGTTTGGGCGTTTTTCTTCACTATATCGTCATTTAAGGCTGTTCGCCCCTTAGCTTTACCTGTAGGATCGCCAATTCGTCCTGTAAAATCACCGATAACAATCACTGCATGATGGCCTAAATCTTGCATTTGCTTGATTTTCCGTAGAACAACCGCATGACCTAAATGAATATCTGGTGCGGACGGATCGAGCCCTAGCTTAATCGTTAAAGGTCGCTGTTCTTTATACGATCGCTCTAATTTTTTAAGTAAATCCTGTTCATCAACAATCTTGCTAGCACCTTTCTTGATAATCGCTATTTGCTCCTTTGGTGTAAAAAACATACGAAACATCTCCTTGTAATATTAAATATTAATATTGCAAGTTCTATAAGAGTATATGGGGTACCGATTTTGTTGACAAGGCCTTAATCACTTTACACGTTTTGGCTTAGAAGGCATAAAAAAAACGCCTTTAGGAAATTCCTAAAGGACGTAGATAAACGTGTTACCACCTTTTTTCGAGAGCTATTCACATAGCTCTCCTCAACAAGTACAGCCATAGCGATACTTTTGCAATGATTACGGATGCAACCCCGTCGTAGCCTACTATAGTTTCGGTACGCAGCTCCAAGATGTATTCACTTTAATATCCCCTTGCGCCTCTCAACAACCGGCTACTCTCTGTCAGTTCCATTAAAGTTACTCGTTCTTTTCGATGCCTTTCACTCTTATACTCCGAAATGCGAAAAACAAATCTTCGTTATGCAGATATTTACACTTATTATAATCGTATCTTGCTATTTGTCAATAAAAAGAAATGTTCAATAAAGTGTATTCACGTTGCATAGTGTTGTAAAACATTGCGAAAGATGTTTTCGTTAGCATAGGCTTCACAAAAATTTTATGAATGGATGCTTGAGACTCATTCCTTTTTATCAGCAATATAAAAAGAGAGATCCCCTATACGAGATCTCTCTTTGATTATTTAACTGAATCCTGCTTTAAATTACCTGTTTTTTCGTCATAGAAGCGAAGTAAGTCTCCATTAATGATGGCATCAGAATTTTCTAGCTCCATTGTAGCACGATCAGCATAAGACTGACATGGCTCACCATCTATTTCTTCGCCAGTTGCTTTGTCATAGCAAGCTTCACCAGCATAGACGTATTTATCTGTAATAAAACGTCCATCACGGAAGACTACAAAGTCCTCATGCTCTGGAGAGAATAAATCTGCACCCATTTGCATATCTTTTGACGTTTCAACGCCAAGAAGGTGTAAGATCGTTGGACGTAAATCCATTTGTCCTGAAATCTCAGCCATTTCTTTTCCATCGCCAGCTCCTGGGATATGGATGAATAAAGGTACTTCTTGAAGCATTGCATTATCCATTGGTGTAATTTGATCTTTTCCTAAATATTGCGCCATTGCTTTATTATGGTTCTCAGAAATACCATAGTGATCCCCATACATCACAATAATAGAATTATCATAGACACCTTGATCTTTTAACTGTTGGAAGAAGTCTTTTAAAGCCTCATCCATGTAACGTACTGTTTGGAAGTAACGATTTAATGTACCTGAATTTGAATCATATTCAGGAATCATAATATCTTCTGGATCCAATGTAAATGGATAATGGTTCGTTAAAGTAATCAGTCTAGAGTAGAATGGCTGAGGCATATCTTTCATTAAAGCAGCTGATTGCTCTAAGAATGGAACATCTTTCATTCCCCAGTTTACAGCTTGCCCCTCTTCCACAGTATATGAATCTATATCGTAGAATTTATTAATTTTTAACGATTGATACATCATGTCACGATTCCAGAATGATTTATTATTAGGGTGCATGACATTTGTAAAGTATCCATTTTCTCCAAGGCGTTCAGCCATTGAATTATACGTATTTCCACCATGCGTGAAGAATACAGCACCTCGACCTAAACCAAACAATGAGTTTTCAACAATAAACTCCGAGTCAGATGTTTTTCCTAAACCTGTTTGGTGATAGAAGTTACTGAAATAATACGTATCTTTATCCTTTGTTAAAGAGTTTAAGAATGGCGTAATTTCATGACCATTCATGTCATTATTAATGACAAAGTTTTGTAATGACTCCATCGATACCACAATCAGGTTACGACCTTTATATTTCCCAAACATCTCTGGATTTACAGCAGCCTGATTAGAACGTATATAGTTGTTCACTTCTACTAGTTCACTACCATCAGCTAACGCACGTTGTGCAGATGATTTAGATTGAATATAAATGTCATACAAGTGGTAATTGTACGTACCAATGTTTTTTACTAATAATTCGCGGTCAAAACTACGTGTTAGTAATTGTGGACGCTCAGTTTCTGCTAATCCTAAATTTAAGAATGTCATTGCTATTGCAAGCACAAAGAATGCACGACGGAATTCAATATTCACTTTAAATGCATCTTTCATTTTTGGTAAAAATTTATTCGCTAAGATTAAGATCACGACATCAACGAAATATAATACATCCCAAGGCTCAACAATGGCTGCTACTGATGTTCCTAAGTCACTAAAGTTACTTGTTTGGAATAATACTGGTAGCGTAATAAAATCATTGTAGAATCGATAGAACGCTACATTTCCGTATAAAACAATGGACAAAATAACGCTGACCGTAATCAAATAACGATTTCTAGCTTTTGCTGATTTAAAGAATAGTGATAAACCATACGTAAATAGCAAGAAGCTTAATGGATTAATAAATAAAATAAACTGTTGCATTGCATTTTCAATTTTCATTTCAAAGCTTGTGTGGTAAACAATGACCGTTTTGATCCAAGTTGCTATAATTGCTAGTATCATAAATGAATGTTTAGGCCACTTTATTGATTTCATTCCTAACATCCTCCCTACTTCCTTACAAAAAAATAATAATTTTTTACATTTTGTTTCGGAAACAAAATATATCTTAATCCTTTTTTAACAGATAATCAACACATATCTTGTGGAAAATTTTTTCACCCTGCTCTTTCTATGCACCAGATATCTATATATACGTTTTGCATTGTAAAAAGTTTCATAAAAACATAAAAACAGCGGAAACCCACTGTTTTTAAGAATATTACATACATGTTACATTAATTTTACAATACCCAATTACATTATATTTCAAACATTACTTTTTATGCTCTTCCATACGAAGTCTTGTTGTTTCTTGTCGAATAAGCAGTAGGGCCATCTGATAATCTTTTATGTCTAGTACATTCGCTTTATAGAGCTCACGTATTTCATCCTCCATCAGCATTAAATCGCCAATAGGATCACGTGTATAAATATAGGTACCATATGTTTTCAAGAGTTCATAAATATCTAGCATTTTATCCATTTTCGTTCGCTCCTCGTTGTGCAACACAGTCAATACGTTTTGTGGGCGTCACAATGATATCTACTGGGCAATCATGTGCTTCAGTAGGAACACAATCAATGATTTGCTCATCAAAGAGTAGCGACATCAGCTTACCCTTCTTATAGTTTAATACATAGCGGTCATAATAACCACCGCCATAGCCGATTCGATAACCGTATGGATCAAAAACAACGCCTGGTACAACAATGATATCCATCTCATTTGCGTCAACAAACTCACTTTTTGCTGGAATGGGCTCACGCAAATGCATATATACAGTTTCAAGCTGTGCAAATGATTCAATGGCAAAAAACGACATTTCTCTTGTTTTCGGGTGACATTTAGGAACTGCGACCTTTTTACCTAGTTTCCATAATTCCTCAATTATAAGAATTGTGTCGACTTCTGGCTTATTTGAAATGGTCATGCCAATTATATTTGCTTCTATTATATATGGTTCCTGTAGCACCTTTTTTAAAACAGCTAATGATTGACGATGATAGTCCTCATCCGTCATAGTTGCAAGGGCTTGGCGTACCGTGTTTCGTAAAGTTGTTTTATCCATCTAGGCTACCTCCTATATCGTAAAACTTCATATCCTCCTGGAATTGTTACATTGAATGATGTGATAAAATGTAGAAAGCCAAAACCACTTGTGGTTTTGGCTTAATGAGCGATTACTTAGTTTCACGGTGAAGAGTGTATTTCTTCTCGCGAGAGCAATATTTTTTAAGTTCAAGACGCTCTGGATTGTTACGCTTGTTCTTTTTAGAAATGTAGTTACGTTCGCCGCAATCTGTGCAAGCTAAAGTAATATTTACGCGCATCATTAACCCTCCCACTCTATATCAAGAATTTAAATTTGAGCATGATTTATACGACTAACCTATTATAACATAAACTGAAAAAAAATCTACCTTCATTTCATATTAAGTTTGCATATGGTAAAATATCTTATAATTACATACTACATTGAGGTGAAGCTATTGGATTTATCCATCGTATTAATGAGTATTGGCATTTTTCTGATCATCGTTTCGTTCTTTTTCAAAAATAGCTCGAAAAAAATCGAACAAGATGTCGAAGAATTATCTATCTCCATCTTCCAAGAAACGAATAATTTAAAGCGTCGTCTAAAGATTGTGGAGGAAGAACTTTTACTAGGGCCTGAGTTCCAAGTGAAATCAAAATCAAGTATCCCTCCAAAAGGCCAAGATTCTAAAGTGCATCAAGTCATGCAGGCTGTTCAACAGGCTGCACAGGGGGCAAAAGTTGGACAAACAACAGCACAAGCAAAACCGATTCATCAAATTATTATTAGTCAGGTACTTGAATTAAATAAACAGGGTCTTTCTATAGCAGATATTAGTATTCGCTCAAATTTAACAGAAGAGCAAGTTCGGCAAGTGATTGCAAACGGGGGGCGTTGATTGATGAATATGTCTGCCATTCGCGCATTTGGTATAGCCATTTTTCTTGTTGGGGCATTGCTTGCACTCGCAAACCACTTCGATGTAAATATTGGTCTTCCTACCAAGGAATTTTCCAATCAACAACAGGTAAAAGAACTACAAAACAAATTAAGTAAGGCCAATCAAGAAATTGCCTCGTTAAAGGATCAATTAAAGCAAGTACATACGACTGAAAAAACTTCGACAACAGATGCATCTGAACAAGCTGATGAAGAAGCGGATACAGATGTTACAACGATGTCTCTGCAAATCTATAGTGGTATCACACCGTATAGTGTGGCACAAAAACTTGAAGACGGTGGCATTATTACCAATAGTGTTGAAATGGAGTTACTACTCGC
The DNA here is from genome assembly GCF_024919535.1 of Lysinibacillus sp. A4. Lineage (NCBI taxonomy): Bacteria > Bacillati > Bacillota > Bacilli > Caryophanales > Bacillaceae > Lysinibacillus > Lysinibacillus sp. A4. The sequence continues at coordinate 25,402 of NZ_JANWTB010000003.1, forward strand.
TAACCCTAAATATGCTAGAAGCTTACAAATCGGCTCCTATGAGGTCAATTCTTCCATGACTTTAGAAGAAATAGCTAATTTAATTACAGGCAAGAAACAATAACATAAAAAGCTGTCGCCCATTCAGATATGAGGCGACAGCTTTTTTATTACGCTAAACTTTCTAGAAAGGCTTGCATCATCATACTGCCTTCTTTTGTGCCAATTGATTCGGGATGAAACTGCAGCCCATAAAGAGGATATTCTTTATGTTGGATGGCCATAATCTCTCCGTCATCCCCCGCTGTTGCGAGTATCTTAAAATCCATGTGTAAAGTTTGTTCTTCAATAATAAGTGAATGATAGCGCATAACCTCGATATCTCCATCTAATTTGGCAAATAAACCCGTTTGCTCGTATTGTAATGGGGACAGCTTTCCGTGCATAATGTTTTTGGCCTGCACAATATTTGCGCCAAAAGCCAGCCCTATCGATTGGTGCCCAAGACAAATACCTAAAATAGGGAATTTTTGATAGAGTTCCTTGATGACCTCTATCGTTATCCCTGCTTCATTTGGCGTTCCTGGCCCTGGTGATAAAATGATGGCTTCTGGCGATAGTTTTTGAATTTCTTCTATAGTAATGGCATCATTTCGTACAACCTTGACGCTTTTTCCAAGCATACTGATTTGTTGAAATAAATTATAGGTAAAAGAATCGTAGTTATCTATTATTAAAATCATTTTTTTACCTCCAATAGGGCACGTGCCTTATTCAGTGTTTCTTCATATTCTGACAATGGAATCGAATCATAAACAATACCTGCTCCTGCCTGTACATGTGCCTTTTGATCCTTAATGAGCATCGTGCGAATCGCGAGGGCCAAGTCCATATCACCAGTTGTCGAAATGTAGCCTACTGCTCCCGCATATACCCCACGCTTTACTGGTTCTAATTCATTAATCAGTTGCATGGCCCGAATTTTTGGCGCCCCTGACACTGTGCCAGCAGGTAAACAAGCACGAAGTACATCCAGAACATGGAGGTCATCTCGCAATTCGGCAATCACCTCAGATACCATATGCATCACATATTTATAGCGCTCTATTTTCATATATTTATTTAGCTTGACGGAACCGACTTTTGCAATACGACCAAGATCATTGCGACCTAAATCCACTAACATACGGTGTTCAGCTATTTCCTTGCTATCCTCTAATAGCGCATTTGCGATTGCTTCATCCTGTTCTATTGTCATGCCACGCGGCTTTGTACCTGCTATTGGGTTGGTTGTCACTTTTCGATTTTTTACCTTTACAAGACTTTCAGGAGATGTTCCTAAAATAACATAGTCACCATAATCCATATAAAACATATAGGGTGACGGGTTAGACGTGCGCAATTGACGATAGAGCGAAAATGGCGAACCTGTAAACGGCGCAGAAAAACGTTGCGATAACACAATTTGGAAAATATCACCTCTCAAAATATGCTGCTTAGCACGTTCCACCAAAGCAACAAATCGTTCCTTTGAAATCATAGGCTTAAACTGTAGCTCATCCACCTTTAATGCCTCAAAGGTCGTACCTGCACAAAGCTGTTGCTCCATCGTTGTAATAGCAGCTTCCATCTCCTCTAATGAACGCCCATCCTGAAATAGATCAATCGAAGCTAGTGTAATTTCCTGTGTTAGATGATCAAAAACAATAAATGTATCATAGAAAAAAACATGAACATCAGGCATAGCTAAATCATCCTGTAAATAGTCCCCTATTTTTTCTGTGTAAAATGCTGTTTCATAGCCAAAGACACCTATCGCTCCTCCAAAGAAAGCAAAAGGATAGCTTTCTTCATGAAAGGGTATTAGTTCTTTTAATCGATCAAGCACATTGCCCCTAGCCTTGTCATTTTCTGCTCCTTTTGAAAACACGAATTCTTCATTGTTTCCTTTTAGTTCAGCCACTGGATTGATGGCGATAAAGGAATATCGCCCACTTTCCTCATGTTTCGCTGAGGATTCGAACAACATTTTATGCTGCCCTTTCAGTGATTGATACACAGAGATCGGGGTCATCATATCCCCCTGTAATACTTTCATAGCATACTTTCTAAGCTCAACTGTCATACTCTTCTCTCCTTCTCTAAGCTCTTCTCATCTACACCTCATCTATCTTTAGCAGCAGAAATCTGCTAAAGGCTTTCTCTTCATTCAGCTAAAACATTTGCCGTCTAAAGAAAAAAATATAAAAAGGCCTTTCCATCACAAAAGGACGGAAAAGCCGTGGTGCCACCTTCATTGGTCTCCTGATAGGAAAACCCTCTCTAAGCCTTGTAACGTAGGCATCCGCTAATCCGTACTTTTTTCAGGATTAGAGCTCCGAAGTCCATTCACTAAACATTTGTACTAGTTTTCACCAACCACTAGCTCTCTATAACAAATTGTACTAGCTACTACTCTTCATCAAAGCTGATTTCTTGGTAATATTGTAAAGCAAACTATCTTACAATTCAATTTATTTTTTATTTCGCAGACTTTCTTCTTCAGGATGGCTAGCTAATGTAATCGATAGCTCCTCCATTATTTGACGAATCGCAAATAAAATATCCTGCCGCACTTCCAGCATAACAGCAGTATCATTTGTGGCAACAAAGAATCGAACAAGCACGCGATACGAATCATGATGAAATTCATCTATAAATACATGAATCATGTCTTTCTCTGTTTTAGCATGTAAATAAATTTCCTTATGAATGGCCGTTAAAGCGCTACGTATGTCTTCCTCATCATTATCAGCAGCGATATATAAAAATTGCTCACACTTCCGTTTTTCTCGTTTAGATAAATTATAAAGAGGACGATTCACTAAATAGGAGTTCGGCACATACACAAGTCCTTTATCGCCTGTTTGAATTAACGTACTTCTTAAATTGATATCCTCAATCGTTCCTTCAATTTTTTGATCCTCTGTCGCAATCCAATCTCCTATTTGGAATGGATTATCTAAAGCTACGGACATGCCACCAAATACATGCGCTAGTGTATCGCGAATCCCAAAGGCAATCGCCACACCCGTTAAGCCGATTCCAGTTAAAAAGCCATTCAGATTAAAATCCCAAAAGGAAGCAATCGTAAACATAGCAAAAATCATGATAAGTACTTTACCGATTCGTAGAAAAAACGGTAATAAAACATTCTGATCCTCTTCGCTCGTTAATTCAAATGGTTGTTTCGTATAAAAATTCAAAACATCATAAATCCCTTTAAAAGCAAGAAACACCATAATAGACAATACAAAATTCTTTGTTGATGGATGTGTAAATAAAGGGACTTTTATTAAATAAGATAAGCTTAGCACAATGACCGTCGTCATAAAGGCATAGCCAATTGCTTTACTAAATTGAGCCAGTACATTTGCTTGGAAATTGCGCTGACGATCTTTTAAAAATAGCACAACACGATGAATAATTTTTTTGATGATGAATCGTTGAATAAGCCACCCTACTAAACAAATAATGACAGCAATTAAGCCATCTAGCCAGGTTGGGACTGTAAATTTAGGTAATAACCAATGTAATGAATCCATGTATTTCTCCTTTATAACTACCTATGTATCGCCAGCAAAAAGGAGCCGACCTTCAGTAATGGTTAGCCCCGTTCTTGTTATTGTATGGCATCATCTGCAAAAAAAGCCCTACTAGCAAACCAAAATTGCTGTTTATTAAAGTTATGTTCATGCATGGCAATTACCGAAAATTCAGCATGATATTTTTGCTTCATTTCCTTTAGCATCATTTTTGCTTGCTTGCCAACGAGATGCTGCCCATCAATAGGTGCTCCTTCTGTAAAAATAATGACATCTGCTTCTGTACCTAATTGATTTTCCTGTAGCAATGCTTTCACAAATTGTAAAACAGGTAAAATGGCTGCCTCTCCCTTTGCCTTATATTCGATAAAACTTTTAAAATCAGCTAAATTTAAATGACCATTTTCAAAGCGGTAGTGGACATGAATTTGCCGATCATACGGTACAATGTATAAATCACGGCCTTCTCGATGTGCACTCATAAATAACGCTAAAATCATACTTTTACAAATCTCAGAATAAGCGGCCATTCCTGTCGTTTGTTCTAAACAAATAATCATCGGGCCAGGGTCTTGTTGATAATCATGAAAGGGTACATAGTAAATATTGCCGCTTTTCGTTGTCTGTTGCTTCAGCTTTTGACGTCTAAGCTCTGACCATTTTCGTTCATAATACTGGCGTTGCTCTTTGCCATTTGCTAAGCGTTCTGCCTTCTCAATAGCAGGAATATTCTCTTGGATTTCATGCATGATATCCGTCAATTCCAGAGCAAATGCTGCCATATTTCGTAATGGCTCACTCTTGAAAAAATAATCGATAAAATAATGTTGTTCCCCTTCACTTAACTCCTCTATATGTAGGTTTTCATAGAGAAAACGTAAATAGTCAAGTTGTTCTATTGTCAACTGCTTGTCAAATTGCTTGATGAGGGATTCAATTGCATCTTTCATATAGCAGCACCTCCTAAGCACCACATTTTTTGGATAATGTCTATAGTATAACCAAAAAAAATTTTTGACAATACAAAAACGCTTGCTATAAAGACGCTACAGCCAAAGACAATGTTGCTGCTTCAGGAGATTTTTTTCGGCAAATGAAAAAAAGAGCTAAAACGCAGCTCTTCTTTCTTAATTATTTAATTCATAATGTTTGCCTTTTACTAAGTAAAATAGATGTTCAGCAATATTTGTAGCATGATCAGCAGAACGCTCTAAATAGCGGCAAATAAATGTTAGGTGCGTAATCTGTGAAATATGGGAGGGGTTTTCTACCCCAGCACGGAGTAAAAGGGTGATCGTTGCCCCGTATAAATCGTCCACGTAATCATCTAACTCTGCAATCTCTTTAGCGCGTACCGTATCTTCCTCAGTAAAGGCCTTCATGATGCTCTCTAGCATTTCTACTGTTTTATTGCACATGGTTTGGAGATTTGTTATTGGGAATATCATTGGCTCCTTACCAATTCGAATTGCTTCTTTAGCTATATTAACCGCATAGTCCCCTACTCTTTCCATATCTGAAGCTGCCTTTACGAGAACCATGAGACGGCGTAAATCTGTTGCTACTGGTTGTTGCTTGGCAATCATTAGGATCACATGGTCATTAATTTCTTCTTCAAGGCGATTAATGATTAAATCGTCCTCCAAAATTTTCAAAGACTTTTCTAAATCCTGCTCTACCAATGCTTCAAAAGCTGTTTTTAATGCAAGGATACTGCTATTGGCAATGGCAAGAAATTGCCCCTGTACCTCTTTTAACTCTTGTTCAAAACGTTCACGTACGATCATTCATTGCTCCTCCTTAGCCGAAACGTCCTGAAATATAGTCTTCTGTACGTTGATCTGCTGGTGTTTGGAAAATAACATCCGTTTTATCGTATTCGACAACCTCTCCACTTAGGAAGAATGCTGTACGATCAGAAATACGTGCCGCTTGCTGCATATTATGTGTCACGATGACAATGGAATAATCCTTTTTCAGTTCTTGGACCAGCTCTTCCACTTTCAACGTAGAAATCGGGTCCAAGGCAGATGTTGGCTCATCCATTAAGATGACATCAGGCTCAATCGCTAAGCAACGTGCAATACAAATACGTTGTTGCTGACCACCTGATAATCCGTAGGCATTTTGATTCAAACGGTCTTTTACCTCGTCCCAAATGGCTGCCCCTCTTAATGATTTCTCCACAATTTCATCGAGAATTTTTTTATTTTTAATGCCATGAATTCTTGGTCCATAGGCAATGTTATCATAAATAGATTTTGGAAACGGGTTTGGCTTTTGGAATACCATACCTACACGTGTTCTTAATTCCTCTACCGTATAGTTTTTATCTAAAATATTTCGCTCACGATATAAAATTTCTCCTGATGTACGTACGATTGGTACAAGTTCAACCATGCGGTTTAATGTTTTTAGATACGTAGATTTCCCACAGCCAGATGGTCCAATAATAGCCGTTACTTCATTTTCATAGATGCTTAAATTAACATCTTTTAAACCATGATGATCACCATACCATAAGTTTAAATCGCGTGTATCATAGACAATATTTTTCGCCACATCTGCTACAGACTTAGTCGTTGCCTGATTCCGTTTGACAATTGTTTTTTCCTCTTTAAAATCTACTACCATAAGGTCACCTCATTAATAACGTTTTTGGAATTTATTTCGGATATAGATGGCGATCGAATTCATTAATAGCAGCACTGTCATAAGCACTAAAATACCTGCTGCTGCTACATACTGAAAGGCTTCTTGTGGTCGTTTTGCCCAATCATAGATTTGCATTGGTAATGCTGTAAATTGACTCAGCAAGCCATTCGGTAAAAACTGCAGGATAACTGGAATTCCAATTACAACTAGTGGAGCTGTTTCTCCAATGGCACGAGATAAGGCTAAAATACTTCCTGTTAAAATACCTGGAATGGCAGCTGGCAATACAACACGCAAAATCGTTTGCCATTTCGTTGCACCCATGCCATATGAAGCTTCACGTTGTTCGTTTGGCACTGCACGAATAGCCTCTTGAGCCGCTACAATGATAACAGGTAAAATTAACAAACTCATTGTAAAGCCAGCAGCTAAAATACTTTTTCCTAGACCCATCATACGTACAAAAATAGTTAATCCAAGTAATCCAAAAACAATGGAAGGAACACCTGCTAGATTCGATATATTCATGCGAATAAAGTCATTGATTTTATTTTTCTTGGCATACTCCTCTAAATAAATCGCAGTACCAACTCCTAAAATAATTGATACTGGTGCTACAACTGCCATTAACCAAAGCGAACCGATTAAAGCAGCTTTGATACCTGCCTTATCCGCAAATCGTGAGGCAAAATTCGTCAAGAAATCGATATTTAAGTAATCAATCCCCTGTGTCACAATGCGATACAGTAAAATAGCTAAAGCAACAAGTGCAAACGTAGTAGCTAAGAAAAAGAGCGTTTTCCAAACTTTATTTGCTGTAATACGCTTTGTCATTCGTTTCATGACGACCGTGTCATCCATATAGCGCATGCTAGTAAACCTCCCTGAAGCGTTTCGAAATATAGTGAGCAAGTAAATTCATTACTAGAGTAAAGATAAATAGTGTGAATCCTACTGAATAAATTGAATAATAAATGGTTGTACCATAACCCGCATCACCAGTTGAAACCTGTACAATGTATGCAGTCATTGTTTGAATAGAGTCTGTTACATTAAGGTCAAATTTCGGTGTTGAACCACCTGCAAGCGATACAATCATTGTTTCTCCAATTGCCCGGGAAATAGCTAACACAACAGAAGCGATAATCCCTGAAAGCGCAGCGGGTAATACTACTTTGATTGCTACTTCAAATTTCGTAGCACCTAGAGCTAAGGCTCCTTCACGCATACTATTTGGTACAGAGGACATGGCATCTTCTGAAAGAGATGTAATCATTGGTAAAATCATAATCCCTACAACAATACCAGGACTTAATGCATTAAAAAGTTTTAGTCCAGGTACAATTTCTTGTAAAACTGGAGTGACAAATGTTAAAGCGAAGAAGCCATAAACAATTGTTGGCACACCTGCTAATACCTCTAAAATAGGTTTCACTGTTCGTCGTGTTTTCTCACTTGCATATTCACTTAAATAGATAGCTGAAGCAATTCCAAATGGTACAGCTACTACAACTGCAATAAGTGTCACTTTTAATGTACCAGCGATTAATGGCAGAATCCCAAATAACGGTTCGTTACCTGAAAACGGTAACCATTTAGTACCGAAAAGGAAATCCGTAATCGACACACGTTTAAAGAATTCAAACGTTTCAAAAATAAGGGTGAAAACAATGCCAAATGTTGTTAATATCGAAATAATAGCTGCAGAAAATAATAGAGCTGGCATGGCTTTTTCCACTATTTTCTTTGTTTTTTGGTTGCGCGAATTTGCAATTAATTGCTGCACAGATGATGTCTTATCTTCCTTTTGAGAAACCATTGGGAGCTCCTTTCAAATAAGTGAGGGAAAGAGCACACATCTCTTTCCCTCTATGCATGTCTTCTTATTTTAAGCCTTCTAAAGTTTTTAAGCCTTCAGTATATTTTTCTTCAGGTAAACGAACATAGCCTACTGCTTCAGCCATATCGCCTGCGTTTTCAAGTGTAAATTTAATGAAGTCGTAAGCTGCTTCATTGTCCTTCATCGCACTATTTTTTACGTATGTGAATAATGGACGTGAAAGTGGTGTATATTCGCCACCTTCAATTGTTTCATTTGTTGGCTCTACGCCATTTACTTTGACAATGTTTAATTTATCTTTATTTTCAAGGTAGTACGCATAACCGAAGAAGCCGATCGCATTTTTATCACCAGCTACACCTTGCACTAGCATATTATCATCCTCTGATAATGTTGCTGAGCTTACTAGATCTGCTCCATCTAAAATCACTTCATCAAAGTAGTCGTATGTGCCTGAATCAGTACCTGGTGAATAGTAAACGATTTTTTCATCTGGCCAAGATGGATCAATATCAGACCACTTTTTCTCTGTCCCATCTTCAATCCAAATTTTTTGTAGTTGTTCTACCGTTAAATCCTTCGCCCAATCATTTTCTGGGTTCACGACTACTGATAAACCGTCATATGCTAAAGCTAGCTCTGTAAAATCAATGCCCGCTTCTTCTAATTTCGCTTTCTCTTCATCTTTTATATTACGAGATGCATTTGAAAAGTCTGTTTCACCTGCGATGAATTTTTCAAAACCACCACCAGTACCAGAAACCCCCACTGATACTTTGACATCTGGTTGTGTACCTGCATACTCTTCAACAACTGCCTCAATGATTGGTGCTACTGTTGATGAGCCATCTCCAGCTACAGACCCTTGTAGCTTTTCATCAGCAGCTTCTTGTCCTGAGCTTGCTGGTGCGTTCGTTTCTGTATTGTTTCCGTTTTGTGCAGAATCGCTACCACATGCACCTAGCATTAATGCAGAACCCATTACCGCTGTCATCGTTAAGTACTTCCACTTTTTCATCTCATTTGCCTCCGTCATGAACTGTTTTATAGTTATTTGTCTTACAATCTTTACTATAATGACTGATTGTTGAAGTCGTATAAACGGTTCGTAAAAGAGATGTAAAGGAATGTAATGCTTTGTAAACGTTTGTAAAGATGAATTTACAATAGAGGAAACTTGCTTCCTATAGGAAAGGTGTTATAATAAGCAATTGTGTCAGGAAATATTTATTTTAATGATAAGGAGAGTTTGACCTTTGTCATGAAACATGCAAAAGTACAAAATGTCGATTATTTTAAAACATATTTATCATTAGTAATGGAACATCGGGACTACACACTTCAAGAGGCGATTGATTTTATGCTAGCTTCTTATTTCTATAACAATATAGAACTTTATGGGGTAAAACCAAGAGAGCAATTTGAATTAGCCATTCAGCAATTATCCGCATAAAGGCACTAAATAACTGAAAGGGGCATTTTGCTATGCAAACGCCCCTTTCACTACTTACGTTAAGTTTAAATTTCACAACTGATTCAGTTCATCAGCAATTTTGACAAGTGCCTCTGAATTGCGCACAGTGTCAACGATCGCTATAGTGGATTTTTGAAAATGAATAGAAATCACCCAACTGGTATTTCAATACCTTATTATTGCCAAAACAAGCTATACATTCCATATTTACTTAAGATTAGCTTAACATCATTCAAAATTCATAAAAAAGTAAAAATAAAACGGATTTGGAAAATAATTTTTCCAAATCCGTTTTGTATTAGCGCATATCCAATACCCTTTATTCCTGCTCATTCTCTCCAATTTTTTCTTCCGTAATCGCTGGTAAAATTGGCTGTTTTACATTGCTATCAGTTACTTTTTCAGCTTGATATTTTGCTTTTAATTCAAAATACTTATCTAAAGAACGTCTAGCAATGACATTATTTTGATAGTAGTGTGGCGCTAAATTTGTATTAACCCATGGGATCACAACTGCATAGGCAATTTCAGGATTTTCATATGGGGCAAAGCCAACATGCGTTAAATTAATCGTATTTGTGCCGTAGTGCTCACGTAACGGACCATAATACACTACCTCTGCTGTCCCTGTTTTCCCTGCAGCTGTATATGGAGTATCGGCAAATTGTGCTCGTGCTGTACCATGTGAACCAGTATATACACGACGTAGCCCTTGCTTTACATAATCGATCTCTTCTTTAGGATTATCTATTTGATTCAAAATAGTTGGACCTACTTCTGTTACTAACTGCCCTAATTGCTTCCCATCCTGTGATGGGTCTCGAACCTCTTTCACAACATGTGGCTGAATACGATAGCCACCATTGGCAACTGTTGAAATATATTGTGCAAGTTGAAGTGGTGTATACGTATCATACTGACCAATCGCCAAGTCAAGTGTTTTACCACCCATTGTTGGACCGGATGGACCACGCACTCCGCTAAATTCATTTGGTAAATCAATGCCTGTTTTCACACCTAAACCAAATTGCGCATAATTATTACGCATTTTTGAGAACGTATCGTCCTTTAAGCGTAATGGCATACCATAACTATAAGGGGTTCCATTAAGCAGCAACGCAATTTTAAACATATAGGAGTTGGAAGAACGTTCTAATGCCAACAAGTCATTCATCGGAATATATCCAGCCCTGTTAAAAATAGACGTTTTCGGATCCGTGCTAGCTAATTTAATCGGCTCGTCTCCCATTGAAGTACCCATCGAAATAACGCCCTGATTGTAGCCAGTGAGAACTGTTGCTGCTTTAACAGATGAACCTGCCTCATAAGCCGTTGTAAACGATCCATATGCATAGTCAACGACTTCATTTTGCCCTGTCTCGGGATTCTTTTCTATTTTCTTACCTACCATCGATAAAATGTCGCCTGTATTTGGATCCATCATAATTAGGAAGGCACGGTCTAATAGATAGGAGCCTGGAAGAGCTTTTAATTTAAGCAGTTCTTCTTCTACAATCTTATCCGTTTCAGCCTGCAGTTCACTATCCAAGGAAAGGATTAAGTCTTTACCTGGCTCCCCTTCATAGGTTGTGACTGTATCGACTACCTGACCTTTTTTATTGGTAATATTTTTGACGACTGTTTTTTGACCTTGTAGTAATTCTTCATATTGTGCTTCAATGTAACTTTCTCCCACACGGTCATTACGTGAGTAGTCACGTGCTAAATAGTAATTGAGCTTCTCTTTCGGTATCCCTTTTGTTGGGACCGTTGTACGTCCAAGAATAGATAAAGATGATAATTTGACACGTTTCCAGTCTGTTGTTGTATTAACACCTGGTAGTTCAGTTAAACGCTCCGATACACGAGCAAATTCATCTGCTGATACATTCTCACTTTTAATGATTTGAGGGGATAGATTATAGCCAGACACCATTTCACGATAAATCGCTAATACTTCTAAATCTGCCTCTGTTAATTGTAAAAGTTCTTCGTTTGTTATACGTTCGCGTACCAGTTTATCAATCTCTGCATTAATTTGGCTGGTTGTAATATTTTCTTGTGCATTAATCTTTGTTTTTTCTGCCTCTGTGACTTTTTCATAAGCTGCATCGTGATTTTGTAGTATCCAGAAATCCTGTTTATCACGCAATGTGACACGCTTTGTTGGCTGTTCAATCAATTGTGCCAGCTTTTTCGCGATATCAAGCATCTCCTCTGTTGTGGTCGTTTGCATTTTCGTATACGTTATGGCATTTTCTGGGTGATTATCCACTAAAATACGACCATAACGATCATACATGCGTCCCCTTGGTACACTTGTATTCACAGGTACCTCTTCTTTACGCTCTAAATCACGTACATAATCTTCCCCTTTGACGATTTGCATATAGCCAAGTCTAAAAATTAACATTGAAAATACGATAAATATTGCAAAGAAAAGGATATTCATACGAAATGTTAAGTTAGAATGATGTTTTGCTTTAACACTCGCCGCGCGATTTTTTCCAGGTGCTTTGCGCATATGTATTCCCCTCCTCATCTTCTGATCATTTCAATACACGATACCTAGTATACCATTCGAAGGTATGACAGAAAAGCACGCACTTTCGATTTCTTATGTAAAACATCATTTATTTGACGGTACTTTATGGAGAAAGGTTGCCCTATTTCACGCTCTCCTTATATTTCGTCTTCATTATCCTGATATTTTCAGATTCTATCCCTTAATTTGCTGTTTTATCCAACAAAAAAAGGCTATGCCTCCGTGATTGCTCACTTTAGGCACAGCCAATTATCCGTTATTATTTTGCAGCTTGAAATTTAGCTTCTACTACATCCCAGTTTACTACGTTCCAGAAAGCACCGATGTAATCTGGACGACGGTTTTGGTAGTTTAGGTAGTATGCATGTTCCCATACATCTAAGCCTAAAACTGGAGTTTTCCCTTCCATTACTGGAGAGTCTTGGTTTGGAGTAGACGTAACAGCAACTGAGTCACCATCAACGATTAACCAAGCCCAACCTGAACCAAAGCGAGTTGTAGCAGCTTTAGCAAATTCTTCTTTGAAAGCGTCGAAAGAACCGAATTTAGCATCGATTGCTTTTGCTACTTCACCAACTGGTGTATTTGAACCGCCTGGAGCGATTACTTCCCAGAATAATGTATGGTTAGCATGTCCGCCACCGTTGTTGCGTACAGCAGTTTGTTTGTCAGCTGGAAGAGCATCTAGGTTTGCGATTAAGTCGTTAATGTCTTTTTCTGCAAATTCAGTACCTTCTACTGCTGCGTTTAAGTTTGTTACATAAGTATTGTGGTGTTTAGAATGGTGAATTTCCATTGTTTTTGCATCGATATGTGGTTCTAATGCGTCATAAGCGTAAGTTAATTGTGGTAATTCGTAAGCCATTGTAAAGTTCCTCCCTAAAATAAGAAATAATTAGTACATCCTTAGATTATCAAAATTGGTCAAACCATTCAACGAAAAATACTTCAATTTGAAGATTTCAGCCTTTTGACCGAAATACCGATATGTTTACTATCTTACCCTTTTCTCTCACACACTAAACCTTAAAAGAAAGGCATTAAATGGCGATAAAAAATACAATAATCATAACAATTTGAATAACAGCCTTGACAACAGTAGATGTCAAAAAGCCAATTAAAGAACCTACACCACTTTTCACTGCCTCACTAAATGTACGTTTCTCAACGATTAGTTCCGCAATCACAGCCCCTAAAAATGGTCCAATTAAAATCCCTGCCACAGGGATCACAAATGGACCAATTAATAACCCAATGGTGCTCCCCCACATACCAGCATTGGAACCACCAAACTTTTTGATACCAAACGCATTTGCCACAGTATCTGCCCCAAATAACAACACGACAAATAGTATTTCAATGACCCAAAACCACCAGCTTAGCTCTGCGAATGAGAAAAATAAGCCATAGAGCAAAAACCCACCGACTAAAAATAGTACTCCGGGAATAATTGGATATACTAAACCAATAAATGAAATAATAAAGCAGGCAATCACTAAGATCCAGCCAACAACTTCCATAAAGATTCTCTCCTTTTAACGTGCATTGCCTTTCATACGAAATAACAAAGTGAAAAGTTTCATTAATGACGAATGCCTAAAATAGAATCTGCAATATTTACTGCATGGTCTCCTATACGCTCTAGGTTGCTAACGATATCCATATAAACAATTCCTGCAGCCCCACTACACTCATTTGTGTTTAATCGGGCAATATGCTTTTGACGTAGTTTATCTTCCATATCATCAATCAGGCTTTCTAGCTCTGTTACTTCTTGAGCTAAACTTAAGCTAGCTGTATCTAATGCTTCTATACTTTTGCGCACTGCCTCTATGGCTAAACTAAACATACCTATTAAGTCCTGTCGCGCTGATTTACTTAAGCTTACCTCGTGGTGATCCTTGTACTGTAAAAGCTCTAATATATTTTCAAAATGATCCCCAATTCGTTCAAAATCCCTTACATTTGTCAATAAAGTATGATGTCTTACAGAGTCTGCACGGGAAAGAGGCTGCTTAGACACCATTACTAAATAATCAGTAATTTCATTGTCTAGATGATTAAGCCCGACTTCTAGCTGTAGCACCGTCGGAATATGCTCTGTCTCTCCAGATTTCATATATAAAAACGTTTCTTCTAACCCACGCAATGCATGCTCACCCATGCGTAATACCTCTTCTTTAGCTTGACCTAGCGCAATAGCAGGAGAGGAATCAATGAATGAAGGATCTAAATGCTTAGTTGTTACATTGATATGGCCATCATGTCCCGGCAATAGCTTTGTAACTAAGGCTGCGAGTCCAGCAATAAATGGTAGTTGGATCATCATATTAAAGACATTGAATGAGCCATGAGCAATGGCAATCTGCATGCGAGGCTCTAAATGAAATACGCCACTGATCCACTGTACATATTGCATAAACGGTGTGAACAATAACATGAAAATAATCGTCCCAATCACATTAAATAATACATGAGCCGCTGCTGCACGCTTAGCGTAAATAGAAGCACCAAGAGAAGCTAAAACAGCTGTAATGGTCGTGCCAATATTTTCCCCAAACAATATCGGTAATGCACTATTTAAACCAATTAATTGTTCTGCATATAAACCTTGCAATACCCCCACCGTTGCGGTAGAGCTTTGCACAAGTAATGTGAAAATGGTTCCTAAAAATATGCCTAATATCGGTTGATTGCTTAAATGAAGCGTTAACGATGCAAAATCTGCAAGCTGATGTAACGCCTGCATACTAGCACTCATCAACTCTAGCCCTAAAAATAAACCGCCAAAGCCAAATAGAATCTGACCAATATGTTGATACGTTGCTTTCTTTAAGAAAAATAAACAGGCTGCCCCAATTGCCAATAAGGGATAAAAATAGAGTCCAATATTAATACCAATAATAAATGCTGTAATAGTTGTACCAATATTTGCCCCCATGATGACGCCGATTGCTTGACGCAATGTTAAAAAACCAGCACTCACTAATCCTACAGTGATGACTGTTGTGGCAGAACTTGATTGTATGCAAATTGTTACAAATATACCAACCAGGACACCCATAATAGGGTTTGTGGTAAAACGATTTAACCATTCACGTAACCGATCATCCGCTGATTTTTGAAGTCCATCCCCCATGAATTTAATGGAAAATAAAAAGACCCCTAGCCCGCCTAAAAACTGAAAGAGAATGCTTTGCCAATCTATTGTCAATTGTTTTCGCTCCAATTCCTACATCTCTACTACCCTCGTTCTAATCATTAAATGATTCCAAACAAAAAGTAAAGAAATCCTTTAACTTCTTTACATAATGTTAACATTTTAACATCAAGACCCTCCTCATTTATACTTCTTTCATATCTTGTCCTCATTGAACATGTTAAAATATCGATTGGAGGAGATATAGCATGAAACACTCACAGCTTTTTATTGATAGTCTTATACATCCTAAAAAACTAGCAGCCTATCGTTTATTACCTATTGGAAAGGTTATTCAATATACTTTTCTACTGATTACCATTGTGTCCGTATTCTCTTTAGGTCGTTTTGCAGCAGGTATGTCCGTTGATACATTCGATATGGATAGTTTAACTGGTTTAACAGATTACATAGAGGGCATTAAATGGCTCTTATATCCATTCACCTTCCTAATGCTTTTCGTCGTGACAACAATGCTTATTTTTGCACAAATTGCCCTTTATGCTTTAGCAGGGTTATTTATCTTGAAAGCGATGAAGCGTCGGGGTGAGTATCGCCATATCTGGAGAACAACTACCTTTGCGATCACTTGGGCTACGTTACTTTCGATGTTAGCAGACTATCTGCCCGTTAGCAGTTCTGTTATCACTGTACTATCTTTATTTTTAACCATTTCTCTATTAATTGTGGCCTTTACAAAATATCCAAAACAACCAAATATAAAATAATGTGCATGAATCCCCTCTCTTCTCAATATAGTGTAGAAAAGGAGGGGATTTTTTGCGAGCATTCATCTTAACAACTATCATCATCGTAATTGCCTTTGTCGTCAAAGTAGATTTAACAGAAGGGTCCATCCCACTTGCGGCTTTATCCACAAAGAGCTCAGAAAACGGACTTTGTGAACAACAGCGTGAGCCAAATTATATTACTGTACAAACGATTGAAGGAGATACCATTCATAGTTTATTTGCTCTACACCCTGCTAAAGTTCCCATGACCTTTCCAGAACGCTTACAACTTTTTTACAACTTAAACCCACACTTACAATTACAAGCACTAGTTCCAGGTGAAAATATCAAGCTTCCTCTCTCATTTGAGCTTGAAAACAAATGCGGAAAATGAAAAGTTAGCGTTTCTTCCTTGTCCTTATTTTCTTACACTGCTAAAATAAATGACAGTGACGGCTGAAAATAGTGGCCCGAAAAGGAGAGAAAGTTAATGAGTGAAATTTGTCACCGTTCAAATACACGTCCTGTGCGTGTCGGTAACTTAACAATTGGTGGTAGTAATGAATTATTCATTCAAAGTATGTGTACAACCAAAACACATGATGTAGAAGCAACAGTTGCAGAAATTCTTCGTCTTGAGGAAGCAGGCTGTCAAGTTGTTCGTGTTGCTGTACCAGATGAACGTGCAGCGGACGCGATTGCCGAAATCAAAAAACGTATTCATATTCCATTAGTAGCTGATATTCATTTTGATTATAGATTAGCATTAAAAGCCATTGAAAATGGTATTGATAAAGTACGTATTAATCCAGGTAATATTGGTCGTAAAGAAAAAGTGGAAGCTGTTGTTAATGCAGCCAAAGCAAAAGGTATACCAATTCGTATTGGTGTAAATGCCGGTTCATTAGAGCGACATATTTTAGAAAAATACGGTTATCCTACGGCTGATGGTATGGTAGAATCTGCTCTACACCATATTAAAATTTTGGAAGACTTGGACTTCCACGATATTATCGTATCAATGAAGGCATCTGACGTTAACCTTGCCATTGAAGCCTATGAAAAGGCGTCTAAAGCCTTTAATTATCCGCTACATTTAGGGATTACAGAATCAGGAACATTATTTGCTGGTACTGTAAAATCAGCAGCAGGTCTTGGAGCCATCCTATCAAAAGGTATAGGAAACACATTACGTATCTCCCTTTCCGCTGACCCTGTAGAAGAGGTTAAAGTAGCACGGGAACTATTAAAATCCTTTGGCCTCGCTTCTAATATGGCAACTTTGATTTCTTGCCCAACATGTGGACGCATTGAAATTGATTTAATTTCTATTGCAAATGAAGTAGAAGAATATATTTCAAAATTAAATGTACCGTTAAAAGTGGCTGTTCTAGGCTGTGCGGTAAACGGTCCTGGAGAAGCGCGTGAGGCAGATATCGGTATTGCTGGTGCCCGTGGTGAAGGCTTGTTATTCATGAAGGGGAAAACAGTCCGTAAAGTGCCAGAAGAAACAATGGTGGAAGAACTGAAGAAAGAAATTGATAAATTAGCAGCAGAAATGGAAGAAAAACGTGCAGCGGAAGAAGCTCAAAAAGCGAATGCCTAAGGAGGTGCTAGCATGAAAAAGCCCTGCTTTGGTATTGATATTGATGGGACTGTGACATGTCCAAGTACACTCATTCCACATATTAATAAACAGTACAATGTAAATATTACGCTAGATGATGTTTGTGAATATGATTTTTTATCTGCCTTCCCACACCCTATTGACCGAAGTGCCTTTAATACTTGGTTTAAGGAAAATGAACCTTATATGTACGAAGTCTCTGAGGTGGCAAAAGATGCAAAAAATATTCTAAGCGCTTGGAAAAATAATTTTGAGCTGTATTATATTTCTGCACGTGGTGAAAATGTAGCAGACATCACTGTCAATTGGTTTAAATCGCAAGCTATACCTTACGACCATATCGAGCTTCTCGGCAGCCATGATAAACTAGCCGCTGCAAAAAAACATCGTGTAGAAGCTTTCTTTGAGGATAAGCATGATAATGCGGTGATGCTGGCAGAGGAATTAAAAATACCTGTTGTGTTATTTGATACACCTTATAATCGTCTTGCCGTTCCTAATAATGTTGTAAGGGTTTATAACTGGCAGGAAGCGAATCAATTTATTACACAATTTTTCAAATAAGTATTAAGAGCTGTAGGCAAGGTTGGATGAAAATTTCACCTTGCCTACAGCTCTTTTAATTTAATATTGAAATTTAGCTAGTGCTGCCTGTAAAGAGTCCGTCATAGCTGTTAATTGTTGGGCTTTGCTATTGATGTCATGAACCGCTAAATTCTGCTGTTCCATCGTTGCCAATAACTCCTCTGTTCCTGCTGAGGATTGCTGGCTAACAGCTGTCATATTTTCCACTGCACGTACAACCTCCTGCGTCTCCCTTTGAATGACACTGGAGGCAGCTGTCACATTATCGATTTGCGCTACTGTATCGACAATATGGCGTAAAATCGCATCAAGTGCCTGCTTATTGGCATCAATATATTGCGTATTGTTTTCCACAGCTAAGACAACACTTTGCATAGCATCACTAGCCTTTGCTGCTTCCCTCACAACCATATCAATAATGGAGGCGATTTGGCTCGTTGATTTGGCTGATTCCTCTGCAAGCTTTCGTACTTCCTCTGCCACAATCGAAAAGCCCTTGCCATGCTCACCTGCACGAGCAGCTTCTATCGCCGCATTTAATGCTAATAAATTTGTTTGACCTGCAATAGCATTAATGACTTGTAAAATACGATTAATTTCTGTTGATTGGTCACTGAGCTGTTGGACGACCATAGCTGTCAGTGACACTTTTTCAGACATCACTTCCATCCCTTGAATAGACTGCTCTGCATGAATTAAACCTTGTTTAGAAGACGCTGTTGTATGCTGAGAATCCTGAAGCATTTCTTCAATTGCCATTTGAATTGCTTGCAATTTCTGCTCAACCTCTTGTGTAACGCCTAATGTGGTAGATGCCTGTTCGGCTTGTACAGTAGCACCTGTCGCCAACTCACTTGTTGTGGTTAACACCTGTTCGATACTGATGCTCATATCATTGGTAGAAGCACGTAATTCTCCGCTGTATACATTCACCTGATTGGAAATATGTGTAGCTGCTTGTAACAGCTCGCGCATATTGTCTGTCATATGATTCATTGCATGTGCAAGCTCACCAATTTCATCCTTCGAACGAACCTGTAACGGCTCCACTGCTAAATTTCCACCAGCAATAGTTTTGACCTGTTCCACTGTCTGAACCACTGGTTTGACGATCCGTTGAGCTATCCAAGTAATGGCACCAACTAATACAATAATACCAATAATAGCTAGTAGTATCGATAACCACATTGCCTCACTTGCGGCGGCCATTACCTCTTCAGATGGAATAATTACCTGCAATGCCCACGGTGTCGACGTTTGACCAATTTGGATAGGTGAGACAGCAATAAAGGAAGCTTCCTGCAAATAGGTTGAATAATCCTCTACTAGATAGGGTTTGCCCTGCTCAACAGCAGACAAAATTTTATCCGCACTTTTATATTTCTCCATTTCAGTCACTGGTCTATTGACATAATCAGGAGATGGATGGGAAACAAATGACCCCTTATGAGACACAATGGCACTATACCCTGTATCATATAGTACGATTTTATTATTAATGGCAACCAATGTTTCTAAGCTTATATCAATTCCAACAAGACCAACGACTTTTCCATCTATTTGAATAGGGATAGCTGTGGACGTCATTAATACTTCTTGACCATCAATTGGGTAAGTGAGCGGCTCTAAAATAACCTCTTGTTTCAACGTTTTAGGTAATACATAATAATCACTAGTTTCATAGTCTTCTAGAGGAGCAAGCGTCACACCTTTGTTGCTGCGTGCCCAATATGGAAGGAAACGCCCTGATGTATCATGCCCTTTCAAATTGGCAAAATGAGCATCTTGTCCATCAAAGGCATTTGGCTCCCAAATTGTCCAAACCCCTAGAAAGGTGTCATTTTGTTCGAGTAATTGTTTGAGCATCTCGTTTGCTAAATCACGATCTCCCTTATGATTAGCTACCATTGTTTGGAGATTAGAGGCTACTGTCCTTGCTGTATCCATCGCATAATCAAGTTCCATTTGCATTTGATATGCACTTTCGGACGCCCTCGATTGAGCAAGCTGTCGTGCATCCTCCACTGCTAATGAATTAGTTTTTACAATATTGACACTTAAAATAATGATGAACACAAACATCATTGTAGATAACGTTGTCAGTAAAATTTTATGTAGTAATTTCATATGTACCAGCTCCTGCCTATAGCAACTAAATAAATAATAGCATTTATGCGACAATAAATAACAAAATATTCAGAAAAATTTTTTCTTTAGAAAGTAACTCACAATATAGCTGCATGTCATCCCGTTGTACAGAAGATGACACGCAACCTTAGTTCTCTACTAAGAATGAAATTTTGCTAGTGTTTGTTGTAAGGAGTTCGTCATACCAGATAAGCTTTCCGCCATATTTTTCAGCTCATGAACCGCGGTATTTTGCTGCTCCATCGTTGCTAATAGCTCCTCTGTTCCTGCTGAGGACTGCTGGCTGACAGCCGTCATATTTTCCACTGCCCGCACTACCTCTACTGTTTCCTTTTGAATTAAATGAGAGGCAGTTGTCACTTCGTCAATTTGCGCTACAGTATCATTGATATGCTGTAAGATGGCATCAAGTGCTTGTTTATTAAATTTTGAATCTGGTACGCGATATTAGATGTTTCTGCTTGTGCCATTTTTTGAGCTGTTTCTATCGTTAAATTTTTTGTTTGATAAATATTCACAGCTGTTAGAATTACGAATACCTACTGTTCCAATGACAGTTGTGAGAATTTTCCCCAATAAATTCATATGCATCATCCCCTTTAGATAGAAAGTAATAGATAGGTAACCAATTAAGCTAATTATAGCATCATTAGATATGAGTAAAGTATCTCGTTTAAGAGTAAATATGTATTTTTTATAGATAAAAACTCCTGTTTCCAGGAGTTTTTTAAAGTACAGCTCATTATATGTCAAGTATGCCTCGTAGCCAACGCTCCACAAAGTTTTCAAACGTAATCCCATAAGTATCATAAACAGCATGATAAACAAAATATGTTCCTAATCGATCAAGCATTTCATCATTAATTTTCATCACAAACCGCTCCCATTCTTTTGTTTTTTTACTAAATATTCAGACTTATATAATTCTCAAATGCCGAACAATCAAGTGGAGGTCGCATCGTTGCAAAACCGTCACAAACTACCGCCTTCATGCCCTTTCTTCATATTTTTCTTTTCGTTAAGATAGTTATAACAACTTACTAGACTGGAGGGACTACTTGTGAAATGGATGACAAAAGTTGCTTGTATCACATGCATCTGCGCACTACTTTCTGGCTGTGGTGGTCGATTTTCAGAAATTAAAGATGCTGCCTCAGGCATCAATTCAGCTGCTAATTCCGCAGCTAGTGCAGTTAGCCGAGATGTCCATGCAATACGTGCTCTAGACATTAACTATAAAGATACATCGTTTACGGTTAATGACCTATTTAAAACTATTTTACGTGACATACGCTGGGATTATGACCTTGAAAAAAATGAGCTACATGTGAGAGGTACTTGGCAGCCTCCACTATTTTCTGATCAGGCGTGGAGTGACGATATGAAAGAAAAGCTTACTGAATCAGGCTTTGTGACTGTTACCTGTCAAATAATTGACGACAAAATTGATAGCCAACAAACGAGCATAACACTTACATATAATGATGAAATTCTCTTACAAAAAAATGGTGAGGAAGCACTCCATCACCTATACGATACTTATTTACTTCCTTAAACCTAGGAACGTCTCTACCATTTAATCATGGTAGAAACGTTCTTTTTTTGTAAAAAATCTTATAATTTCGAAATATCAAAGGCTATCATTTGAATAAACTAAAACCATCACGTTATAATCAAAGTATCACGTGATGGTTTGGAGGTGTTTGCATTGGGACAGAAAAATTAAAGATTGGCGAGCTTGCAGAAAAAACAGGCATTACTAAACGAACAATTGATTACTATACAAATATTGGTTTGCTAGATGCAGAACGTTCTGCAGCAAATTATCGCTACTATGACCAAGCCATGATTAAACGGCTTCAATTTATTGAACAGCGCAAACAACAGGGGCTTTCACTTGTACAAATCCAACATGAGTTAAACATCACACCCTATGAAGAAATCGATGTACAGGTGCTTCGTTTAAAAATGCAAGATTTAGAGCATGATGTTACATCTCTGCTCGCACAAATGAACAAGCAAGATGATAAAAAAATTGAAACGATTAAGAAAAATGTTTCACCCGAAAGTATTGCATTAATGCAATCTTTATTATTACTCATTCATAATTAGGAGGTGACGTTCTGTTTTTACAGAACGACTATTTGGAGACCATAATAAACCTATCGATTTTTACCATTCTATTAGCTTTAACAGGCTTTTTCGTGGCAACAGAATTTGCCATTGTAAAAGTACGTTCCTCAAGACTCGATCAGCTGGTTGCAGAAGGCAATAAAAAAGCAGTTGCTGCTAAACATGTTGTTCAACACTTAGATGAATACTTATCAGCGTGTCAATTAGGGATTACTGTAACCGCTCTTGGTATCGGGATGGTTGGTGAAAAAACTTTTGAATTTATGCTTCACCCGCTATTCGAAATAATCGGCATTTCTGATAAATATATGACGATCTTTACAATTGGAACAGCCTTTGCCATTGCTACATTTTTACATGTAGTGGTCGGCGAATTAGCCCCAAAAACAGCTGCCATTCAAAAAGCTGAATCCATTACACTTCTTTTTGCAAAACCCATTATGTTTTTCTATAAGATCATGTATCCATTTATTTGGTTCTTGAACGGTTCTGCACGCGTGTTAGTTGGCTTATTCGGAATGAAACCTGCTAGCGAACATGAGCTATCTCATACAGAGGAAGAATTGCGATTATTACTGTCTGAAAGCTTTAAGAGTGGTGAAATCAATAAATCTGAGCTCAAATATGTCAATAACGTCTTTGAATTTGATGAACGTATTGCTCGTGAAATCATGGTTCCCCGAACAGAAATTATTGGGATTGAACAAAATGAATCTTTTACAAACATTATTCATTACATCGCTTCTGAAAAATATACGCGTTACCCGATCTATGATGGGGACCGAGATAATATATTAGGTTTCATCAATGCGAAAGAACTATTAACGCAGGGTCTACTTGAACAACTTACAGACGACTCCTTAGTTCTAGAAGATTTCATAAATCCTGTCATTCGCGTAATTGAAACAATGCCCATTCAAGAATTACTTGTACGTATGCAAAAGGAACGAATCCATATGGCTATCCTAATGGATGAATATGGTGGTACATCTGGTCTTGTAACGGTTGAAGATATTTTAGAAGAAATTGTTGGTGAAATTCGAGATGAGTTTGATGATGATGAAATTGCGGATATTCGAAAAATTACAGATCATCACTATTTATTAAATGCAAAAATGCTTGTGGAAGATGTAGAAAATCTATTAAACATTACCCTGGATGCTGAAGAAGTGGAAACATTAGGTGGTTGGTTCTTAACTGTGAATAACGGCATTAAAGCTTCAAAAAATATTGAGCTAGGCTCCTATATTTTTAGCATCTATGAGCAACAAGGTCATCAAATTCATTATATAGAGGTTCGTCCTCTTCGAAAAAGTCTACCTCTTAAAACAGAGGTTCAATCGTAACAGTAGGAAACAGTATTCCTTATTCCATTATTAGCCATTTCACTATATAATGAATAGAGAAAATGATTTTAGTTGCAGGGGGCCATACACATGACATTATTTAAGCTATATCATTCAGATGGTATTCACATTATTACTGATGTAAAAAAACACAAAACAAATATTGAGTTAAAAACAATCACAGGAGAAGTTCTATTTATTATCGTGGTAACAGATGAAAATTACACAGTCTACGATGATCGGTTTGCAGGAGCTTCCAAACAATTAAATTCAGTGGAGGCTTTCGATATTGATGGGAGTTTTCGTAGTTTAGATTTCGATAATATGCGCTCTCTATTTAAAGAATCTTTTACAAAGCTTTTACAAGAGATTGCTGTGTGTGTCAAAAATAAAGAGGAGCTTGTGGATATTGATACACTCCGCCATAAAGTCAGCGCACAGATTAAAGGCATCCACTTCAGGGTGATCTCGGATACGAAAAAATATGAAATCTAACATCCAACAGACTGTCCATTAGGGGCAGTCTGTTTTTATTTTACGCGACCTCTGCCACTTCTCAAGGGGAAAGAAAAACACGCTTCTTTACTTTCATGTATAATGGAACTTAACAATCTGAAAATAAGGGGTGTTAGGATGAATCGTGAACAATTAATCACACTCGTTTCAGAAAAACTGAAATTAATCCGTACAGAAAAAGCTTTCACACAGGATCAAATGAGTGATTTACTAGGATTATCAAAAAAAACACTTGTCCAAATTGAAAAGGGCCGTATACTAGCTGGCTGGACAACCACTGTTACAGTTTGCACATTGTGTAGAGACAGTACGATTTTACAGCATGAGCTTGGTGGTGATCCATTAGAGGTTGTAGATTTAATCGCAAATAATGGAACATTGCAGCCAAAAGAGAAAACAATGGGTGGATACATATGGTGGAAAAACATTCAGGAGTATGGTGGTTTTCGACTACAGCAAAACGTCATCAGTCAGCATTATCGCATTTTAGACAGCAATAATTTTCGCCTCATTTCAACATTTGATGAACAAATAGCGAAGCAAGCATGGGAAAAACTACAGATATAATTATTAAGTCAAACAGTAGGAGCATTGCAATTTGCTTCTGCTGTTACGTTTCAAGCATTTCCCTCCTCTCATCACCCATCTTCTCTAGACAAATGAATAAAGCTATAAAAACATCCTTCATATGATAAACATAGTAGTAAGAGAATTGTTTCTTTAAAAATTCTATGAAAAAAGCTAGGAGAAGCTAGAAAAGTCGAAACTTGTAGAATAATTCTCTATACTTAAGGGTAAAGCTGTACTATTAGAAAGGATGCTCGTAAATGAACCGTATACTAGCAATTAGTGACATACATGGAGAATTAGGGCTACTGGAAGAATTATTATTAAAAGCAAACTATGACCCAATGAACGACCAGCTTTTTCTTCTTGGTGATTATATTGATAGAGGGCCCTCTTCTAGTGGTGTGTTAAATTTAGTGAGTGAATTACAGACAAAAGGTGCACGAGTTTTACTAGGCAATCATGAGGCGATCATGCTCCATGCATGCCGTTCAGGTCTTGCTAAGCCATGGAACCATTGGGTAGGGCTTTGTGGTGGTGAGGCAACATTAGCAAGCTATGGCTATCAGTTGGCAGACTTTGAGGAAGCCATCCAAAGTAATACTCTGCCTAGCTTTATTAAAACGCTCCCTAAGCTTGAAGAACATTTACAGTTAATCGAGACATTTGAAATATATATTGAGTTAGAGGATGCTATTTTCGTCCACGGTGGCGTTGTGCCCGGTGCTGCAATAGCCGAAACTGACCCCATGCGCTTACTTTGGATTCGTGAGGAATTCCACGCAGGCTATCAAGGGGAAAAAACAGTAATCTTTGGCCATACCCCTACGTATAACCTGCATCATGATCCAACCGATTATCGTGTTTATTTCGGAGAAAATAATATTATTGGCATTGATGGTGGCGCTGTGTTTGGCGGACAGTTACATGCATTCGAGTGGCCTAGCCGCCAAATCATTTCTGTCAACAATAAAAAACCAACAAGTGACGAGTAAACTTGTTGGTTTTTATTTTCGTAATTGTTTTCGCACAACTTTATTTTTTTCAGGGCAATTTTTGAAAAATTAATATAACTTAAAAATAACTCCTACTAGCGAGTACACAATAACAGTTGTGAATAGTATAGTCATATGGAATAGGGAAAAAACAAACATTTTGGTAGCCCATTTCACTTGATCTGTATTACTATGATAACCGTAAATACTCATCACTAGCCAAGCAACACTTAAGATCAATGCCACAAGCATGATGCCTACACTTAGCGAGCCAAATAAAAAGCTTGATAGAATCAATAGTATTAAATAGAAATTGGTTTGATAATACGTTCGACGCATCCCTTTGATAACTGGTAGCATGGGTACACTGGCTGCTTCATAGTCTACACGTTTGCGAATGGCAATAGCATAAAAGTGAGGCATTTGCCAAATGACCATAACAAAAAATAAACCAAGTATCGCTGGGTGTGTAATATCTGTAGATACAGCAGACCAACCTATTAATGGTGGCACCGCACCACTAATACTACCGATTTCTGTATTATATATCGTACGACGCTTTGTCCACATTGTATAAGGGACTACATATAGGAATACGCCTAATAATCCAAATGCCGCTGCTAAAGGTGAAGCAAGTGCCAACACAGCTACGCCAATAATTAACATTACAACAGCTAATGATAAAGTCGATTTTGCTGACATTTCACCCGTTACAGTTGGTCTGCTTTGTGTACGAGGCATAATTGCATCAATATCACGATCATAGACATTATTAAAGGCCCCCGCAGCTCCAATGACAAGGGCGGAACCGATTGTTGAAAAAATAATTTCTGGTATATTGTCTACAAATGTCATTTTATTTTTGTACATGCCTAGCGTTAAACCAGCCCACATAGGTATTAAATTGGATTTGATAATCCCTGTCTTGACGGTTTGCGCTAAAATAGAAGAACGTGATGACTTCCCTCTTGTTTTTTCGGAGGATAGTGGTTTATGCTCCGTTTTCAGATTTTGTTCCATTCAGCTTAATTCCTTTTCTCCATAATTTCTACACGCTTTCATCGATAGAAAGCGACAAAATTTGCATCTAGCACATCAAATTATTATTTTACCCCTTTTAGATCTGTTCTGTCTCTCTTTTCACATAAAGTACATGTTTTTCATCTAACAAAGCACGTTCATTCACAACATCTACTATGATACCACCGACTGACGTGAATTTGAACCTTCTTGCCTCGATTCTTCCAAACACTATTGGAGAAAAATAATTTGATAATAGGTCATACTACGATAGCCAAAAAAACCGAGACAAATTTTTGCCTCGGATTTCCTTTTATTGAATTTCCTCCTGTAGTTGCTGCGCTAAAAATGCCACTAGATCACGAAGATTATCGGGTGTTACACCATGTCCATCTGGGTATTGTTTAAATGTCACCGTAGCACCAAATTGTTCAAAGATCTCCTTGCTTTCCATTCCCCATTGAGATGGGATTACATAATCATAATCACCGTGCGAAATAAAAGCATGTAAATGTTCTACAGAACGAATAGCGTATTCCTCCGTCACAAACTTTGGCGTATAGCCACTTAATGCAACAATACCCGTCACTAAATTCCCCATCACAAAGGCCAGTGATTGTGCTAAAACCGCCCCTTGGCTAAAGCCTAAAACAAATACTTTATGAGGATCGATTTGATATTCTTCGATGGCCTCTAATATAAATCGTTGCAATGCAATCAACACTTTATCGAAGATTGCACGATCTGGTTGCCCCACCTCTTGAATGGTAAAAAAAGCATAGCCAGGATGTTGAGTAATTGGCCCTCGCAAGCTAAATATATGACATTGCTCTTGAAAATCTTGCACTAATTGTGGTAAATCATCTTCATGGCTGCCCATGCCATGAAGCAAAAAAATAGCAGGGTATTTCTTCGTAGGGTCCATATTTGTTGGTTGTGTATGGTTAAAAGTAAATGGTGTATTCATTAATCAAATTCCTTTCACGTGAAGCTTTGTAACAAAATTAGTGTAATTTTGTTTTATTAATTAATCCATCAGTATGATAGGCAATATAGCCATTGACAATTCGTATCGTTTCTTGTGGATCTGCGTTAAAGAGTATTTTTGACTGCTCTGGCGTTGATACAAGCACGGTTAATAAATCCATACGCATGGAATGCCCAGCAGAGCTATAGGCATAATCATAAATAATCGCTTCCTCTGTCATGCCTTCTGTCTCATATTGCTTATGGAATAAATTCTTTGCAGCATCCAATTGCTCTGCCACTTGTTGACGAATTCGCATCTGATGCATTAATAATTCCTCTTCAAGAGCTGATGGCTTTAGCCACTCCTTAGCTTGAAGCATTTTTAGAAATTCCTGCTGCCAAGCCTGTTCATTCTCAGTAAAATAAAGCATATTAATCATCAACATGTCCCAAAAATCCATAGATGTTGCGGCTGATTGTCGCTGCATAGTAATTGTTTCTTTAAAATGCTCTTCCACTTTTGTAATATTCATATTGCGAACTAAATGATTACATACGTTTTCTATAAACTTATTTGCCGCTTCTTGTGCCATAAAAAATCCGTCCTTTATATCTACAAATCATTTTCTTTCTTATCATACCATGATTGTGAAATATGGCAACGAACCCGGCTCACTAGATTTCTCAGTAAAAAAGATGTCTCCATATGCATTGGAGACATCCTCACTGTGTTGGAAAACAAAATCATCCAAAGTATTTTTTGAAAGGTGAAAAGAGATTTTCGTTGAAGACTACTTGCTTTCCTGTGGGCGAGCGCCAAATTGTTTCCTCCGTTACCGATCCATGCAGGGGCTCGCCTGTCTCGCTATCCAACGGGAGTCAAGTAGGCTCCCACTCCACTCTATAAAAATGTATCTTCTTAGCAAAATCAATTAAAGTGAAGGTATTTACTACTCATTTTATGGAGAGGTGGTGTCACGCTTCACTTCTCCACATGGAAAATAAGAGCCTATTCCCTCTAAGAATACAAATAATGGGCCATTTGATTGCTATGCTCCTATGAAAAAAGTAAAGACACTTTGCAGAATGATTGATTGGAGTGGAGCCAGCCTCAGTCTTAGGGAATTTAGCTTCACAGGTGAGACCCTGAAGCAAACGCAAGTGAGTGAAGCGTCTCATCGGACGACCCCTGGAAAGGACGCTGGCGGAACGGAAATCAACCCTCTCCCTTGCCAAAAGGTCTTTTTTCGCTGTTGACATAATCTTATTTCAAGAAAATAAGGATGTCTCCATATACATTGGGGACATCCGCATAGTGTTGTAAAGTAATTATCGTTTGTGAAAGGTGAAAATAGGAATCCCTAAATATCAGGAGAAAACATAGCTATCCATATTATCTACTGTATTTTGAATGGCCTCTTTCAATGACCGCTGTTGTTCGCCACAAGAAGCTAGTGCATCCTCTAAGGTGATTGCTGCATTCGCCATAAATGGAGCCATTTGCAAATCCTTAGCTAATTGAATTAGTACGAGCGCTTTATTCCATTTCCAACGAGGATTTGTTGGATCTAGCTGTATCGCTTGTTCTAAATAACCGAGCGCATCAAATGGCATCCAACCAAAACGATGCATCGTCTGCCCTGTGATTCCCCAGTAGACAGCCTTATTCGGATTTTGCTTTACTGCTTGCTGAAAGCAGTGAACACTCTCATTGTATTGATGTGCGAATAGGAACAGCTCCCCCTGTGTAAAAAAAGATTGCGCCTTGTCTGCGGGTGTTCCAGTTTTTGCGACTTCCTCCAATTGCTGAATACGCTTCGCAAATGACTCTTCATCTTTTATTGCCCGTATATCTGCAACTAGATCTGATTCTGGATAGCTTTCATCAGCTCGTTCCACATGCTGTACTTCGAGATGAGCAGTTGGCTTTGGATAACGATCATATTCATATTCTTCTAATAATCGAATATATTTTTGTGCCAATACTTTGTCCTCTTCGTTTGTCACCTGCTTCGCTAATTCATAGCATTTCATCAGTTCACCATTATAAAAATAATCATCCATTGACATTCAGAATTCCTCCAGTGTACAACTATTCAGTATTTTTAGTATACACTACAAAAACAAAAGAGACCGTATCTAAATAATTATGATACAGTCTCTTCCTTTTCTATTTATTTAACACAACCGTATTTAAGAACGTTCGTAAATCTTCTTCTTTAAGAGCTCCTACAAAGCGATTTACTTCTTTACCATCTTCGAAACGAATGAATGTTGGTGTTGCTTCAATATTATATTTTTCCCATAGATCATCGTATTCATAGACATTCAATTGAGCAATATCAACACCAAGCTCATCGGCAATTGGCATTAATACTGGTGTAAATGCTTGACAGTGTACACAGATTGGACTGAAGAAGTAAGCATTGACCGGTTCACCCGCTTTAATTTTAGCTTCTAGTTCGTCTGGTAACATAATGTTTTGATAGTTTTCATCATCCAATTGATCAATTGTTTCTTGTTTTAGCTTTTTATCGCCATAAGGGTTATTTGCACTTTCTAATTTACTTTTGTTTGAGACGTTGGTAAGCACAATAATTGCTGCAAATAAAACAACAATCACTGAACCAATAATTAATAATTTTTTCACTAAAGTAGTGACCTCCTTTTTTGCACTAAAAGCCCTAGTTTTAGTGCATTCGCGATTGATTATAAATTGTTTTGAAAACCTAGTAAACTAATTCGCCTTTAAATGAAGATATTTCACATTTATAACATAATTTCAAGTATATTTGGGAACATACATAGTGAGAGTTCATGAAAATTTGAATGTGGGGTGATCATGATGAAAAACTCGTTCCAGCATGTTTTTCAAATTTATACAAAAGATATCCGTAATATTGTCACAAACTGGGTCGTAGCTGTCATTATAGGTGGGCTAATTTTTCTTCCATCTCTTTATGCCTGGCTAAATATTTATGCCTCCATGGACCCTTACGCCCACACCTCTAATATGAAAATCGCGATTGTCAATGAAGATACGGGAACCACGGTAAGAGATGAAGCAATTAATGTCGGGAATGAAGTAATTGAGACTTTACGTACGAATAAAAGCTTTACTTGGAAGCTGGAAACAGAGAAAAAAGCTAAGGAACAATTAAAAAATGGTGATTACTTTGCAGTCATAATCATTCCAAATGATTTTTCGCAAAAACTAACCTCTATTTTAACCGACCAACCAACGAAGGCCCATATTGATTATTATGTAAATGAAAAAAAGAATCCTATTGCCCCTAAAATTACAAGTAAAGGAGCGAGCGTACTTACACAGCAGGTTTCGAATGAATTTGTATCCACCGTCAATGGGACACTTTTTTCTATTTTTAATTCAATTGGAATTGAAATGGAACGTGACATACCTGATTTTCGCAAATTCGAAAACTATGTTTTTACTATCGAACAGCATTTACCTGATATTAATTCATTTTTAACGCAAGCCTCTACTCAAGGAAAAGAGGCAAATCAATTACTTAATCAGGCGCTGACACAAGTTCCACAGGTGGAACAACTAACAACAGATGGTTTAACTACCATTCAAAAGGGTTTACATTTAGTGAATGAAGCAGATGCTTTATTTAATGAACTATCCCCTATCATCAAAAAGGATGTCACAACTGTTCAAAATATTGCCCAACATTTTACAGAGATCATCAATAAGCTCAATCGTATAAATTTTGACCCTGCCTCCATTACGCAAACGAAAGAGGCACTTAAAAATCAATTGTCAACTTCTAAAGACAACATAAACAAGAGTATTCAAACGCTTGAGGCACTGCAAAAATTAATTCAGGCAGATGCTTCGACTCGTAAGCAATTAGAAGACTCTTTAACAACCATTATTGGTTCTTTACAGGAAAGTAATGCCGAAGCGAATCAACCCATCATCGAACAGCTGACAGCCATTCGCGAAGCTTTGGAACATCCTCCAAACTTCATTGATTCTACGTCAAATGCGCTTAGCTCATTACAACAATTACAGACGCTACATGACGATTTACTAAATAAAGTGGATCAATTAAAGCCAATTGATAAAGATGTTATCAAGCAAGACATTACAGCTATTCAGCAAATCGCACAAAATGCTACAGCTAATTTACAAAAATTCTTATCCTATTATAGCGAAAGTCTAGAGCCACAAATTCGATCTACCCTTACCAGTGCGAAGCAAACTTTAACTAACGCTTCTACCATGCTGACAAATGTAAAACAATTCATACCTCAGGCAACAGATAAATTGACACAGGCCAAAAACACGCTAGGAACAGCAAATCAAGCTATTCAAAAAATACAAACTGAATTTCCAACTTTAAGTGCTAAAATCAAAGAATTAGCGAATAAGCTACGAACTTTAGAAGAAGAAGCGGATCTAGCAGAGATTGTGCAATTACTAAAAAATGATGTCAACGCCGAACGTGATTTCTTTGAGGAGCCTATTAAATTAAAGGAACATCGCGTATTCCCTATTGCGAACTATGGAACAGCCATGACACCGTTTTACACAGTACTCTCTATTTGGGTAGGCTGTTTACTGTTAATTTCATTATTGTCTGTGAATCTCCACGGAGATTCATCTTATAGTATTCGAGAAATTTACTTTGGTCGACTCTTAACATTTGCAACTTTCTCGTTTATTCAAACTCTCATTATTACCATTGGAGATATTTTCTTAGTAGACGGCTCCATTCAAGCACCTGCCTACTTTATCTTATTTGGACTTTTTATTAGTCTCGTATTTGTAACGGTTGTCTATACACTCGTATCCGTCTTCGGTAATGTAGGAAAAGCTTTAGCGATTGTGATGCTTGTGTTACAAATTGCAGGCTCTGGTGGAACCTATCCAGTCGAGTTATTGCCGAGGTTCTTCCAAATAATCAACCCTTTTTTACCATTTACGTATGCGATTGAAATGATGCGGGAAGCTGTCGGCGGAATTATTTGGTCAACAGTCTGGATGGACCTCATCTTCCTATTTGGTTTCTGGTTCATTTTTATCCTGTTCGGATTCTTCTTAAAAAAATTATTGAGCGAGAAAATGGAACATTTCATGAACAAAACACGTGGATTAGATATATTTCACTGATTTTCTACGAGGCGTCTGTAAATGTTTATGAAAACGATGTTATAATGGAAGTATTGTAAACATGTAGGAGGCGCTATTTTTGAAGAAATCGATTACTATTTTTGTTATATTGGCGTTACTGTTACTAAGTGCTTGTGGAGAAAATAAAAACAGTGCTGAAACCTCTCCTAAAGCAAATGACGCTTCACATGAAGGTCATGACCATGCAGAGGCATCTGGTGATATCCAAGAAGAAACGGCTTCTGCTGACGTCCTACCAACCTTTTTAGAGGGCAAGCAAGAAAATATACGCTTAGTCTATCAAATCGCTGGACAATCAACAGAGATTCTCGAATGGATGCCATGCTATTGCGGCTGTGGGGAATCTGCTGGCCATAAAAGTAATTTAAATTGCTTTATTCAGGAAAAACGTGAGGATGGTTCGATTGTTTGGGATGATCATGGGACACGCTGTTTAGTGTGCTTAGAGATTGCTGTCCAATCAGCACAACTGCACAAGGAAGGCAAGAGCTTAAAAGAAATTCGTCAGTTCATTGATGACACGTATAAAGAGGGCTATGCAAAACCAACACCAACGGACATGCCTGCATAAAAAAGCAAAGTCGCACATTCGCGACTTTGCTTTTATTGTTTCAGTTGATTTTTCTTTCGTTTACGAAGGATGATATACAGGATAACGGCAATGACAAGGATGAGCCCAGCAAATTCTGCCATTAAAACATAGGATATTTCACCTTTTTTAGCTACTTTCCCGTCTTCCTTATCAGCATTTTGATTTATGGCTACAACAAATTGCCCTTCTTTTGTTTCAATCGCAGCGTCTGCCTGGTGAATTCGTCTCTTTCAAGTGAGCATAAAAGTTACCTTTTACAGAGGCATTTTCTAATGAATGAATCCATAATAAAGGCTCTTTAAGCTGCCAGGAATTTTTTGTTATGAACACATATTGGCCAATTGCCACAGGTAAAAATCCTTGTGAGATAAGCTGCTCAGATGTGTGAGGGATTTTTGAGGATTGCTTGGCAAGCCATGTTAGCTGTTCCATTTCTCCCATAAAAATGACTGTTTTTTCATCGTCATCATCCTAATTAAAAGTTATTTACCCATAACGAATTCCCGATTTTTAATTATAGTATACAACAAATGGAATGGCTAAGTTTTTATATGAGTAATGTCACACATAATCTAGCCCTAAAATAAAAAAGATGCCCAATAAAGGTCTATAGACCCATTAGACATCTACATTTATTCAATCTAACCCAATTTCTTTGTATATATTTCTCTTGAAAACAAAATTGTTATTACAATGAATGGAATACATATACCAATTGTTTCGATTTTAGTGACGTTATTTGACAAGCTTCAAAATGGTTTTAAAATGTTCATGATCTGCACGTTGTAGTAGCTCATACAAGATCATTTCGGTGCTAGTTGGGTAAATACCGAGCGCATGCATCTTTGTAAGCCCAATTTCTTTATTTGCCTTTGTTCGAGAAGATACGGCATCTACAACAACCTCTACTTCAAATCCTTGTTCTTTCAGTTGTCTAGCCGATTGGTACACACAAATATGTGTTTCGATACCTGTCACAATGAATTGAGTACGTCCATTTTCCTTCATCGCCTCTACAAATGCCTCTTCTTGGCACGCACTAAAGGCCATTTTAGGAATCGGTTGCCCTTCTAAATGCTGAGCAATCTCAAGAGCCGTTCCCCCTAAACGACTTGGATTTTGTTCTAGCCATAAAATAGGTACTTCCAGTGCCTGCATTGCTTGTACGAGCTTTGCCACATTTTCAATTACCATTTCACTGTCATCAACAATTGTTGCTAACTTTCCTTGCACATCTACCACTACTAAACAAGCTTTCTCTACTGTAAACATCCTGAACACCTCTTTTTCTTTTCTTTATAATATTATACAAAAACCTGCTTATCTCTCGTAAAGTAATAAGGAGTTTTCTCTAACAATCGATTTTAATGGTTTTGCTTTAGCCTGTAGGTTTCATACTCCCGAGAAGGAAATACTTGTAAATTAAAACACGAACATTATCGTTTTTATGGCAACAAAAAATATTTAATATACGGAAAATATCACTTAATTTCAAAAATAACTTTCTATTTGTTCGTTTTTAATGAAAAATACCTGCTTAAATGTGTACATTTTGTTGCGAGTCTGTCTCCATTCTGCTCAAATATTAAGAATTTTATTTTTTCTCTTGAAAATTAGGTTATAATCCAGTAAAGTTCTGTTATTAACCAAACAAGGAGTGTACCACTTTGACACAACGTGCATACAATTTCAACGCAGGTCCATCTGCTCTACCACAAGAAGTATTAGAAAATGCTCAACAGCAATTAGTAAACTTCCGTGATTCAGGTATGTCCATTATGGAAATGAGTCACCGTAGTGCCATTTTTGATGAAGTACATAACGAAGCCATTACTTTATTAAAAAAACTTTATGCTATTCCTGAAAACTATGAGGTACTATTCTTACAGGGTGGAGCAAGCCTTCAGTTTACAATGGTGCCTATGAACTTCTTAACAACCGAGCAAAAAGCTAGCTATGTATTATCAGGCTCATGGTCTGAGAAAGCTTTTAAGGAAGCTAAATTATTTGGGACACCTGTTGAAGCTGCAAGCACAAAAGAAAACCAATACCGCAATATTCCTGCTTTAGAAGATATTCAATTCAATGAAGATGATGCATATGTTCACATCACATCCAATAATACGATATATGGTACGCAATGGAAAAACTACCCTGATACAGGAAATGTTCCATTAGTGGCAGATATGTCAAGTGACATCCTATCAAAACCCGTTGATATTGAAAAGTTCGGAATCATCTATGCTGGTGCTCAAAAAAACCTTGGTCCTTCAGGTGTAACGGTCGTAATTATTCGCAAAGATTTACTTGAAAAAGCCAATAAAAATATTCCGACGATGCTAAAGTATACAACACATGCTGATAGTAATTCACTTTATAATACACCTCCAACATTTGGGATCTATATGCTAGGCGAGGTGTTAAAATGGGTTGAAGCTAAAGGCGGCGTAACAGAAATTGAGAAACATAATGAATTAAAGGCCAAAGTCATTTATGATGCCATTGACAATAGTAATGGCTTCTACAAAGGCCATGCCACACCAGAAAGTCGTTCTTTAATGAACATTACATTCCGTGTTGCAGATGAGGAGCTGGAAAAATTATTCCTTGTAGAGGCAAAGGCAGCAGGTTTTGTTGGGCTGAATGGACATCGTTCTGTAGGTGGTTGTCGTGCTTCCACTTATAATGCAGTGCCCCTTGAGGCATGTGAAGCTTTACGAGATTTCATGGTAGATTTCCAACAAAAACATCAATAAACTTCTATTTAAAAGATGAATCTTTACAGAAATGTAAAGATTCATCTTTTTTTCGCGCTTGTAGAAGGAAATCAGAAATCTATTCCCATACCATTAGCTTGATTAGATGTTTATAGCAATATTTCAGCTTAGGGCTTTACACATTGCAAAAGTTTTTGAGAAAAATATAGATTTTTAAGCAGCCTATCGGACATATCGCCAGCCTCTAGCTATGCACCAAACATAGATTATTACTGTAAGGGTTACCCTTACGAAACTAGAGGAAGGGAGGTCTAGACAATGGAAGATAAAAGATATATGTCACATATGAACTGGCAAGGCTGTAAATGTCCTAAAAAAGAGGAAAAATGCTGTCAACGTAAAGTTGAAAAATGCCATTGCCAAAAAGAGGAAAAATGTCACTGTAAAAAAGAAGAAAAATGTACACCAAGAATGAGCAGCAACTGTAGAGGCTGTATTTGTCACCAATTAAGAAAATTAGAGCTAGCTACTACACTAGATATCTTCTTATCTGGAGGTATTAGCTTCTTAGGTGTGACTTTCATTTCCTTCGATCCAAGAAATTGCTGTGCATACTTCCTTGAGCCAGGTGCAGCAGCTGCTTCTCCTTTAATTGTAGATTGCAATAAAATTGTTGCGATTCGTCGAGTGGCAGTAGCTTAATCCTTTTAGAGGGTAGCCTTCTATTGGCACCCTCTTCTTACATAGAAAAAAACTCTGTCAACATTTAATGTGACAGAGTTTCATGCTTACAATCAGGACATTTACCGTATATTTCAAACTTATGATTTTCAATTTCATAATCAGGCAATTTTTCACCTAACATTTCCATTGGACAAAGATTAAGCTCTTTGACGTTGCCACAGTCCATACAGATAAAATGATGGTGATGATGCGCAGATTCACAGTGCATACGGAAATTACGTTCCCCTGATAGCTCTGTTTCTTCTAATATCCCAAGTTTCACAAAAGTAGCAAGGTTACGATAAATAGTATCAAAACTCATTCCCGGAAAATCTTTTTTTAAAACATCCAATAAATCACGGGCTGTTAGATATTTATCTGTTGCTGCAAACATATCTAATATTAACTCCCGTTTATCTGTTTTTTTATAGCCATTTTCCTTTAATATTTCCCACGCTCTTGAAATATTCATTGCGCTACCTCCCCCTGCTTTGCAGCTATTTTAAAGGCTACTTTCTTCCCTAGGATTACAAGTAACAAAATCAGAATAGAAGTGACAACAATCGTGCCTCCTGGCGCTAAATCCATATAAAATGCGCTAATTAGACCAATTAGTACAGCTGTTTCTCCAAAAACAATGGCATAAATGATGGTTTGCTTAAAGCCCTTTGCTAAGCGCATTGCTGCTGCAACAGGCAATGTCATTAGAGATGATACAAGTAAAATACCAACTATGCGCATACTTGCCGCAATGACAAGCGCTGTGACAATCATAAATAAAAGATGAACCCAACGAGCTGGAAGTCCACTAGCTTTTGCATATTCCTCATCAAAAGACAAAACAAATAATTCTTTAAAAAATAAAAACAAAAAGATTATCACAATGGCAGCAATGCCAATCACTACCCATAAGTCTTGACGAGATACAGCCGAAACTGAGCCGAATAAATAACTCATTAAATCTGTGCTAAAACCACTGGCAAGTGAAATAAAGATGGCGCTAATCCCAATACCACCTGACATGATAATAGGAATGGCAAGCTCCTCATAGTGCTTATACAAACGTCTTAAACGCTCAATCAAGACAGAGCCACTCACAGAGGCTAGTATTCCTAGATAAATAGGATTGAGCATTGCTAAGGCTGTTACTGATTGACTAATGTATAAGCTCCCAGCAATTCCAGCAAGTGTTACATGCGACAAAGCATCCGCAATCAAGGATAGCCTACGTACAACAATAAACACACCTAGCAGGGGCGCAAGTATGCCAATTAATAATCCAGAGAAAAAGGCATTTTGTAAAAATTCATAATGTAAAATTGCTTCAATCATATGCCTGCTCCTTCTAATGAATCTTTCTCACGGAATGGCCATACCAAGCGTCTAGCGCATCCTGAGAAATATTATCAAATTCATTTTTATAGCCGTGGAAGTGAATCGTTTGATTCAAACATGCCACATGGCTAATACGATTCGATACCGTATCGACATCGTGTGTGACAAGAATCATCGTAATTCCTTGTTCCCGATTTAATTTCGCCAGCATATCATAAAATGACTGCACATTCTCGTGATCAATGCCGACAGTTGGCTCATCTAAAATGAGCAGTTTGGGATCACTGACTAAAGCTCTTGCAATAAAAACACGTTGTTGTTGTCCACCAGATAGTTCTCCAATGTTGCGATTCATATAAGCATCCATACCAACTGCCTTTAAAGCTTCTTGAACTTTGTCTTTGGCATCTCGGCCAGGTCTTTTAAAAAGCCCTAATTTTTTCGTTAATCCACTTTTCACGACCTCTTGCACGGTTGCCGGGAACCCAGAATTAAAGGCATTGGATTTTTGCGAGACATAGCCAATCCATTCACGGTGCTTAAAATTTGCACTTGGTTCACCAAATAATTTTATGTCTCCGGATAAAGGTTTCAGCAAACCTAAAATAATTTTTAATAATGTTGATTTTCCCGAACCATTTGGGCCGAGAAGTGCTAAAAAATCTCCCTCTTCTACACGAAAAGAAATGTTTTTTAAAACTTGCGTATAGTCATATTGAAATGACACATTTTCAATGTCAATAAGTGTTGTTTTCATGCATGATCGCTTCTTTCTAATTCAAAATCATTACGATTTACAAATTGTAAGTATAAAGGAAAGTGCAGTTTTTGTAAAGAAAAGAAGATGGATGCTTTTTCGAATAGCTGATTGCAAGTGTATAAATGATTTCGTGAAAATTAATGAGATAAAGGAGGATTGACTTTGAGTATTCAATTTTTACAGCAATTAGCACAAAGCACGGATAAGGAAATTGTCGCGATTGCTCGTGAAGAAGGCTTTAGCATTACGACTTCTGAAGTAAAAAAACTTCGACCTTATTTGGAGCAATTCTCATTTTCTTGGCTATTTTTAGGGATTCCTAAAGATATTCTTGTTGAAGTGGAGGCCGTTTTAGGAAGAAAGCGCTCTCGTCAACTCATCGCCTTGTTTACAAAATAAAAAAAGCCCGAAATCAGAACTAGCCTGATTTCGGGTTATTTCTGTTAGCCTTTTAAAGCTTCAATATGCTCAGGTTTAAAAGTACCGCTTCGTAACATATCGATTTCCACTTTATACGGAGCTACCTTAGATTTAGCGTCACTCTTGAGAGGGACAAAGGGTGTTTCTAAAATTTTAGGAACATCCATTAATTGTGGATGGTGTACGACATAGTTAAGGGCATCAAACCCAATATGACCAAAGCCAATATTTTCGTGACGATCCTTACCTGCACCGCGCACATTTTTGGAGTCATTGATATGCAATACTTTAATGCGTTCCACGCCTATCATTTTATCAAATTCGTTTAATACACCATCAAAATCTTCCACGATATTATAGCCAGCATCATGTGTATGACAGGTATCAAAGCATATAGAAAGTCGCTCGTTATTCGTTACACCATCAATAATTTTAGCAAGTTCTTCAAAGGAACGTCCACATTCTGTTCCCTTCCCTGCCATGGTTTCTAATGCAATTTGAACGGGATAGTCCTGAGATAATACCTCATTCAAACCTTCAATAATTTTAGCAATACCAGCATCAGCACCAGCTCCTACATGGGCACCAGGGTGTAAAACAATTTGCGTTGCCTCCAGTGCAGCAGTACGTTCAATTTCCGATTGTAGAAAATCTACACCGAGACGGAATGTTTCTGGTTTTTCCGTATTGCCAATATTAATAATGTAAGGTGCATGTACAACAATATTGGTCATCCCATGCTCTTTCATATGCAGGAGTCCATTCATAATGTTTAAGTCAGCAATGGCTTTGCGACGTGTATTTTGCGGTGCTCCAGTATAAATCATAAATGTATTGGCTCCGTATGACAGTGCCTCTTTACTAGAGCCAAGTAGCATTTCTTTCCCGCTCATCGAAACATGTGAGCCAAGTAACATGTAAAAGCCCCCTTATTTTTTACCGCGTGCCTTTAAGCGACGTTCACGTTTTTTAATTTTTTCCATTTCCCACTTCATATTACGTTTATAGCCAGGTTTTACCTTTTTAGGCTTACGTACCAACGCTTTTGCTTTCACATCAATTTCATTCTCTTGCTTCACACGATTTTTACGGGCATGACGCTCTTTTAACTCTGACCATTCGCCATCTTTTACATCTTTTTGCACAAAAGGAATGCCCATTTTTTCTACGCGCACTACTGCATCCTCGTCTGATGGCTCAAATAAAGTAATGGCTGTCCCTTTATTGCCTGCACGCGCTGTTCGACCAACGCGGTGAATAAAGAATTCTAAGTCCTCTGGAATCTCGTAGTTAATAACATGAGAAATGCCTTGGATATCAATACCACGAGCAGCTAAGTCAGTTGCTACAATGTATTGGTAGTCAAGATCACGGATTTGCTTCATCATTTTTTTACGATCACGTGGACTTAAATCACCGTGAATTTGGCCACAACGGATACCATGCTCATTTAAATAGCCAGCAACGTGTTCTGCTGTCTTACGTGTGTTGGTAAAGATAACAGCTAAAAAGGGATTAATGCCCTCAATGACTTCTAATAAACGTTTATTACGCGATTTTGAGCGCACTGGTACAAGTACAAAATCGATACCTTCTGCCACTGGTCGTTTATCATTCATATGGACATGCACTGGTGCTTCCATGTATTTCTTTAAAAACGGCTGAAGTTTTTCTGGTATTGTTGCAGAGAAAACATACATTTCAAGCTTTTCGGGCATCTGTGAAGCAAATCCATCAATCTCTTCAATGAAGCCCATATCAAAAGCTAGATCCGCTTCATCGACAACTAAAATTGGTGCTGTATGCACAAATAACGCTTGTGCTGAAACAAGGTCACGAATACGTCCTGGTGTTCCAACAACAATTTGTGGCTGTGTTTTTAATTTATCAATGGAGCGTTGTTTGTCCGTACCCCCAATAAATAGTTTTGCTTGAATAGCTGTTCCTTCTATTAATTGATTTAATGCATCAAAAATTTGCTGTGCTAACTCTCGTGTAGGAGAAGTAATAACGGCCTGTACTTCCTGTTTTTCTACATCAATACGTTGAACAATTGGAATTAAAAAACTATGTGTTTTCCCTGTTCCTGTATGTGCCTGTCCAATAGCACTTTTCCCTTTTAATAAAAGCGGAATAATTTCTTTTTGAATTGGTGTCGGTTCTGTAAAGCCAAGATTTGCAATGGCGTCCTGCAAAAATGGCTGAAAATTATAATCAGTATATTTTGACATCATTCGTTCCTCCTAACATCTTTTTCATTGTACCATGATTCGAACTTTAAGGTATATTTACGTCCTATTTCTTACTAGCATAAACATATTTTTAATGTTTTATTATCACCGTAACAAAGCCCTTATCAAAGGTACTTGAAATACGCAGAATATGCAATCATAAAAGCGCTGTAACAATGTTCGAAAACGCTTGTAATATGTAATTTTTATGTCAATTTATAGGGAACTAATGATTAGCAGATTCCCCACATGTTATGATAGAGCTGTAAGATATTATGGGAGGTTGGTAGATTATGAAAGCAGCAAGATGGTATAAAGCAAAAGACATCCGTGTAGAAAACATTGAAGAACCAGTCATCGCACCTGGAAAAGTAAAAATCAAAGTACATTGGACAGGGATTTGTGGCAGTGATTTACATGAATACGCAGCTGGGCCAATCTTTATTCCAGTGGAGCAACCTCACTATGTAAGTAAAGACATCGCACCTATTGTAATGGGACATGAATTTTCAGGTGAAGTAGTTGAAATTGGCGATGGTGTTACATCTGTTAAAATCGGTGATCCTGTAGTAGTAGAACCAATCCTTGCATGTGGCGAATGTGCTGCCTGTAAAAAAGGTAAATATAATATTTGTAAACATTTAGGTTTTCACGGTCTTTCAGGCGGTGGCGGTGGATTCTCCGAATATACAATGGTAGATGAAAAAATGGTTCACAAAATGCCAGAAGGGCTTTCTTATGAGCAAGGAGCACTTGTTGAACCAGCAGCAGTCGCTTTACATGCTGTGCGTCAAAGTAAATTAAAAGCCGGTGACAAAGCTGCCGTCTTTGGAACAGGACCAATCGGGCTACTTGTCATTGAAGCATTACGTGCAGCGGGCGCATCAGAAATCTATGCTGTAGAGCTTTCAGCAGAGCGTGCCGCAAAAGCTTTAGAACTTGGTGCAACAGCCGTCATTAATCCTAAAGAGGAAGATGCCGTTGCGCGTCTACATGAATTAACAAATGGTGGTGTAGATGTTGCCTTTGAAGTAACGGGCGTTCCTGTGGTATTACAACAAGCTATTGACTCAACAACTTTTGAAGGTGAAACAATCATCGTGTCGATTTGGGAGTCTACAGCTGCTATCCAACCGAACAATATCGTTCTATCAGAGCGAACAGTCAAAGGAATTATTGCCTACCGCGATATTTTCCCAGCCGTAATGGAGCTGATGACCCAAGGTTACTTCCCTGCAGACAAGCTTGTTACGAAACGAATTGCTCTTGATGAAGTGGTAACAGAAGGCTTTGAGGCATTAATGATGGAACGTAATCATATTAAAATTCTTGTAAATTCTCAAGCATAAAATACGATCAGGTAGAGAATAAAGCATTTCTCTACCTGATTTTATAGTTATTATTCTTGTCTATTATCCATTTTTTTCATGATAGTTAAATTCGCCATTAGAACGTTCACTTTATTTTCTCCAAAGATTCCTAGTGTTCGTTTCTCCGTATTTTCTTCAATGATTTTTTCAATCTCTTCTTCTGAAAGACCGCTTGCTAGGGCAATGCGCTTCACTTGAATGTTTGCAGCCTTCACACTAATATGTGGATCCAGCCCTGAGCCAGAAGCTGTCATTAAATCTGCAGGTATATCTTGGCGTTTTACTGTTGGGTTTGCAAGTAGAAACTTCTTGATATCTGCTTCAATTCGCTTCTTCAATTCTGGATTAGATGGTGCATAGTTAAAAGTTCCAGAAGTCACACCACTATAATTTAACTGACCATTTTTGTCTGGTACCGTATCATCCTCAGTATAAACATTGTAATGAATGGCTGAAACACGTCCCCAGAAATATGATGGTGCTGAAAAGGATTGACCGATCAGTTCTGAACCAACAGCTTTACCATTGATTTCTAGTAAACTACCATTTGCTTGATGATGGAGTAATCCTTGAGCTAAAGCAGTCACCGCAAAAGGATAGATTAGCCCACACAGTATAAACATTGTTATTGTAATCAGAATTGCTTGCTTTAAGTTCATAAATAGTTTTCGCATGTAC
This sequence comes from Lysinibacillus sp. A4, assembly GCF_024919535.1. Taxonomy (NCBI): domain Bacteria; kingdom Bacillati; phylum Bacillota; class Bacilli; order Caryophanales; family Bacillaceae; genus Lysinibacillus; species Lysinibacillus sp. A4. The sequence goes on from NZ_JANWTB010000003.1 coordinate 69,302, forward strand.
CTTCCTCCTATAGCCCAAAACTACGGCATAGTGGACCAACTAGTATGTCAATTAACTTAATCCCAATAAAAGGAGCTATAATACCACCTATACCATAGACTAATAAATTTTTATTCAAAAGTTTTGTAGCACTCATTGGTTTATACGTTACTCCCTTTATTGCAATTGGAATTAACAAGGGAATAATGACTGCATTAAAAATTAAGGCAGAAATAATCGCACTTGTTGAAGAATTAAGTTTCATTATGTTTAATGCGCTCATCTCAGGTACAGCCACCATCAACATAGCAGGTATGATGGCAAAATATTTTGCTATATCGTTAGCGATACTAAATGTTGTTAAAGCGCCACGTGTCATCAGAAGCTGCTTCCCTATCTCTACAATTTCAATAATTTTAGTTGGATTTGAATCTAAATCAACCATATTAGCTGCTTCTTTTGCTGCATTTGTACCTGAATTCATTGCAAGCCCAACATTGGCCTGCGCTAACGCTGGTGCATCATTTGTACCATCACCAGTCATTGCTACTACCTTCCCTTGTGCCTGTTCATCCTTAATGACTTGAATCTTGTCCTCAGGTTTGCTTTCTGCGATAAAGCTATCTACTCCAGCTTCCTTTGCAATGGCTGCTGCTGTAAGTGGATTATCTCCTGTACACATAATGGTTTTAATCCCCATTTCACGAAGCTGTTCAAAACGTTCCTTTAGTCCAGCCTTGACAATATCCTTTAGATAAATAACGCCTAAAATTTTATCATTCAGTGCTACGACCAGAGGCGTCCCCCCTACTGTAGATACTTGTTGAACCAGCAACTCTAGATTTGAAGGAATACTGTACCCTGCCTTCAAACTCTCTCTTTTTATCGTATCATAGGCACCTTTTCGAATTTTTGTGCCATCCACCCTATCCAAGCCACTCATTCGTGTTTGTGCAGTAAAGGGAATATGTTTACTTGTCTGGATAATGCTTTTTTCACCGTCCGTATTCACCCCTAATTCGCAAGCAAGCGATAAGATAGATTTTCCCTCAGGTGTATCATCTGTTAGAGAACTAAGCCATGCAGCTTGCATTAACTCTTCCCTGGCAACTCCTTTTACTGGTAGAAACTCAGCTGCCATTCGATTGCCATATGTTATCGTGCCAGTCTTATCTAAGATTAATGTATCCACATCTCCACAGGCTTCCACCGCTCTCCCAGACATTGCGATGACGTTAAATTGTGTTACCCTATCCATACCTGCAATACCAATTGCGGATAATAATCCACCAATCGTTGTAGGAATTAAACAAACTGTAAGTGCTATTAATGTTGCGATAGAAATTGGCACATTCAAATACATAGTCATTGGATAGAGGGACACTACCACTAACAGAAAGATAATTGTTAAACTTACTAGAAGTGTATTAAGGGCTATTTCATTTGGTGTTTTTTTACGGCTAGCCCCTTCAATTAGCGTAATCATTTTATCCAGAAATGATTCGCCAGGCAATGAAGTAATTTCAATCATCAACCAATCACTCGTAACCGTCGTACCACCCGTAACGGATGAAAAATCTCCACCTCGTTCTTTTACAACAGGGGCAGATTCACCTGTTATTGCCGATTCATCCACAGTAGCAATGCCATCAATGACTTCCCCATCATTTGGAATTACCTCTCCAGCTTGAACTAATACAATATCTCCTTTTTTTAGGTCATTGGCCTGTTTAAGGATTTCCGTACCATCATGAAGCAACACACGAGCCTGTGTCACTGTCTTTGTTTTTTTTAAAGTTTGAACTTGTGCTTTACCTCTTCCTTCTGCAATTGACTCTGCAAAATTAGCAAATAGAATTGTAACAAAAAGTAGGATAGCAACTATTCCATTGTATAATCGAGCATGTTCTTCTACTACACTCCCAAACATATTTGGAAAAAGAACTAATAGCACCACAAACAAAAATCCTACTTCTACAACAAACATAACAGGATTTTTTAGCATATAAGTGGGACTAAACTTTTTTAAAGCGTCTATCATTGCATTTTTCAGCATCTTACTTGTCAAAAAACTCTTTCTTACTGTTTCCATATGCTCACTCCTCCATTAAGAATAAAGTTGTAAATGCTCTGTAATTGGACCAAGTGCTAAAGCTGGTAAAAATGTTAATGCACCAATCATTAAAACGATAGCCACTAGTAAAAAAGTAAAAGTAGTATTATCCGTTTTTAATGTTCCTATTGAATCACTGTGCCAAAATTTTTTGGCAAGTAGTGACGCAATCGCAAGTTGAATGATAATGGTTAAATATCGTCCAAAGAACATTGCAAGTCCTGTTGTCACGTTCCAAAATGTGGAATTATCTGCTAACCCTTCGAACCCTGAGCCGTTGTTGGCAGAGGCTGAAGCAAATTCATATAAAACCTGTGATAATCCGTGAGCACCTGGATTCGTTATGCCTGCTATTCCTGTTGGTGTTACAACTGCTAGTGCTGAAAATAGCAAAATAATAGCCGGATGAATCAAAATGCATAGAGCAATTAATTTCATTTCTTTCTCTTCAATCTTTTTACCTAAAAACTGAGGAGATCGCCCAATCATTAAACAGGCAATAAAAATTGTTAGTAGAACATACATCATCATGTTCATCAGGCCGACCCCTTTACCACCAAACACAACATTTAGCATCATATTAAACATCGGTACTAGACCCCCAAGAGGCGTCAATGTATCGTGCATATTGTTAACAGATCCTGTTGTAAACGCAGTAGTGACAGTGGTAAATAATGCTGATTGTACTACTCCAAAACGCATTTCTTTTCCTTCCATGCTCCCTAGCTCCTGTGTTATACCGAGTTCACTTATAATTGGATTACCAGCCTTCTCTGCTATGTACACAGTCACTAATCCGAGTAGAAACAATATACTCATTGCTGCAAAAATAGCTAAACCTTGTTTTCCAAAAATAGTTTTCTTTTTTCTATAAGCAATCATCAAACTAAAGGCAACTACACAAGCGCCCGGCAATAGCATCATCGATAACATCTCCACTATATTTGAGAGAACGGTTGGATTTTCAAAAGGTGTTGTTGAATTGGCTCCGTTAAAGCCCCCACCATTCGTACCTATATGCTTAATCGATTCTAGAGAAGCAACAGGTCCAAGTGCAATATCTTGTAATTTTCCTTCGATCGTTTGTACTGTTTTATTTGCACTTAAGGTTTGTGGTGTCCCTTGAGATACTAAAATAATGGCAACAATGATGGAGATAGGCATTAAAATACGCGTAATAACACGAACAAAATCAATAAAGAAATTCCCAATAGTATCTGTTTTCGCAACAAGGCGACGACAAAACGCCATACAAGCTGCATAACCAGTAGCTGCAGATGTAAACATCATGAAGATAATGACTAGCATCTGTGATAAATAACTGAGTCCAGATTCACCGCTATAATGTTGAAGATTTGTATTGGTTATAAAAGAAATAATCGTGTTAAATGAAAGTGTAGCTTCCATATTGCTAATATTATTTGGATTTAAAAACAGGAATGATTGAATGCGCAACAAAAAATATCCAATAAAAACCATAATTGCATTTGTAAGTATTAATGAAAGTACATATTCTTTACCATTCATATCTACTTGTTTAATGCCACACAATTTATAAATTACTGCATCAACTTTGTCTAAAATAGGATCAAGCCATGTTTTTTGATGTAATGTTACCCGATATAGATAATGCCCAGTTAAGATAACGAGCGGTAAATAAATAATTAATACTATGGCTATTTGCCACATAGTGCATTACCTCCTAACAGCCTTTAATAATTTTCAGGACAAAGTAATGCATGCCCTAGATAACCAAACAAGAATACAAGTACAATCCCGATAAAAATCCACATTCCTATCTCCTCCTTATTGCTCATCCACTAGTTTGAAGCACCATGTAGTTAATGACAAAAGACTTCCGAAGCTTATCAGTAACAATACAACCATATAAAAGTCCATCAATAAAATACCCCTCCTTCATTTAGGTTGTTCTCATCATACTGACTTTCAAATTAATGTAGTGTTAGGAAATCTACTTTTCTATTAAGAAAGCATAAAGAGGCAAAATCTTTATACTTTCTTAATGGGAGTTAACGCTATAATACAAATGAGGTGAACGAGGATGGAAAATACACGTCCAACTCCTGAGATGTTTTTAGCAAGACTTCAACAGGAGCAACAAATTTTAGGGAATTTAAAAATCTTTCTCGGTTATGCTGCTGGAGTAGGTAAAACTTACGCAATGTTAGATGCAGCACATCAAGCTCAAAAATTAGGTAAAGATGTGGTGGTTGGCTATGTAGAACCACATCCTCGTCCAGATACGTTAGCTTTACTAGAAGGGCTTGAGCAAATTCCGACGAAAAAAATAACCTATAGAGGAAAAGCTTTTTATGAATTAGATATTGATGCCGTATTGCAGCGCAAGCCAGAAATTGTTCTTATCGATGAATTGGCACATTCCAATGTTCCAACAATGCGGCACAAGAAGCGTTTTGGAGATGTTGAAGAACTACTGTCAAAGGGAATTCATGTTTATACAACTGTAAATATTCAACATATTGAAAGCCTTCATGACTTAGTAGAAGAAATTACTGACATTAAAGTACGAGAGCGTATCCCTGATTACTTAATTGATCAAGCATCTCAAATAAAAGTTGTAGACATTGAACCAGATGAACTAATACAACGCCTACAAGAAGGTAAAGTTTATGCAAAACAACAAGCGGAAAAAGCACTGCATTCTTTTTTCCGCAAACAAAATTTAGTATCATTACGAGAAATTGCATTACGTAGAGCAGCGGATACAATCAACTATAAACAAATAAACAACCATGAATCTGTCAAACACCCTGTACAAATTGAAGAACACCTACTAGTTGGTATCAGTAGTTCTCCTACAAATGCAAAAGTTATTAGAACCACTGCAAGACTTGCACAAGCATTACACGGTAAATTTACTGCTCTTTATGTACAAAACCTGCAGGAGCAAGAAGGAAGTAGTGCAAATTCAGAACGATTACAACAACACATTAAACTTGTGGAACAGCTTGGCGGCCATGTCGTCATCGTTCAAGAAGACGACGTAGCAGCAGCCCTTGCTAATTATGCTCAAATTAGTGGGGTCACGAAACTTGTTATCGGACGAACAAGTATGAGGAAAAAATGGTGGCGACCAAGCACAAAAATAAGTGACCGCCTGAATGAATTTGTTCCGAACTTAGCCCTACACATAGTACCAGATCAAGAAAATGAACCATTTTATTTTCCTATTATAAGTAATAAATTATCATTTGAATGGCTTGATTTGTTCAAAATGTTTATCGTATTTTGCTTCATATCAATTGTCGGCTTGTATCTATATTCAATAGGTATAAGCGAGTCAAACATCATTACAATTTACATTTTAGGGGTCCTCATCCTTGCTATTTGGTCAACTGGATCGATGATGAGTATTATTAACTCCATTATTGCTGTCTTACTTTTTAATTACTTTTTTACAGAGCCTCGATTTTCATTTGATGCTTATCATCGTGACTATCCAATGACATTTTTTATCATGTTTATCTCTGGCGTAATTACGAGTAGCTTAACAAAAAAGATAAAGGAGCAAACCATTATAGCCATTCGTAAATCTTATCGAATGGAGGTGCTCCTTGAAACAAATCGTAGGCTTCAACATGCTAAGTCTATTGAAGAAATAATAGTTGAAGGCATGTCTCAAATTGTTAAATTAGTAGAAAAGCCTGTACAATTTTTCGAAATAAATAACCAGGTAATTGAGAAATCATCTTTCTTTCGTACTGAAACAATGTCTAGTAGTGAAAATCAAAAAATAGCTGTACTTTTCGATAATCCAAATGAATGTGGTGTTGTTAGTTGGGTTACAAATAATAGGCATGTAGCAGGTGTATCTACAGACATCTTTCCTGAAGTGAACGCTTATTATATACCTGTTATTTCTAATGGAGATGTGAAGGGTGTTATAGGTATTGCCCTATCTAAAGTCTCCCCATTGCCTGCATTTGAGCGCAATATTTTGCACGCCATTATTAATGATTTTTCATTCGCTTTGGATAAATGGTATTTACAGAAACTTAATGAGGAAGTAGCGCGAGAAGCTGAAATGGAACAGATGCGAGCTAACCTTTTACGTGCAATCTCTCATGACCTTAGGACACCACTCACTGCTATCTCTGGAAATGCAGATATCTTACTCAACAATGCACCACTAATACCAGAGATTGAAAAAAATAAATTGTATGAAGATATTTATAAAAATTCAAAATGGCTTGTACAAATGGTTGAAAATTTACTAGCTGTATCTAAGTTAGAGGATGGGCAATTTGCGTTAGAAATGCAAATTGAACTAGTAGAAGATATTATTCAAGAGGCACTTTCCCATGTTATTCGTCAAAACAATACACATAAAATATCTTATGAAATTAAACCTGAGTTTTTATTTGCTTTAATGGATGCTCGACTCATCATACAAGTTTTCATTAATATTATCGATAATGCATTGACTTACACCCCACCAGGTAGTGCCATTACGATCATAGTGAAAGAATCAGATGGATTCGTAAGTTTTAGTATTTCTGATAATGGGCCTGGAATCGATGACGCTTTAAAAAGTAGCTTGTTTGAACCATTTACAACTGGAAAAGTACAACGCAGTGATAGTAGACGTGGTCTTGGTTTAGGCTTAGCACTCTGTCAAACAATTTTAAAATTACATGGTAGTAGCATAAACGTTTCAGATAATAAACCACAAGGAACGATTTTTAACTTTTCGCTGAAAAAAGGAGTAATGAAATTTGATGAGTAAAAGAATTCTAGTAGTTGAGGACGATGTAGCAATTGCCAATTTAATTAAAATGACATTAGCGACAAACCATTATGAATTCGACATTGCACGTGATGGTAATAGTGCCCTTCAAAAGGCTCTTACCATAAAACCTGACGTTTTTATTTTAGATTTAGGTCTACCAGACATAGATGGCGTAGAACTAATCACAAAAATTAGAAGTTGGAATCAAACACCAATTATCGTCGTAAGTGCTCGTGGAGAAGAACATGATAAAATTAATGCTTTGGATGCAGGTGCAGATGATTATGTAACAAAGCCATTTAGTGTGGAAGAATTATTAGCAAGAATTCGGGTTGCCTTAAGAAGAATGGCCTATGAACAACCACTTGAAAAAGAGAATCCCATTTTCACAAATGGTTATCTTCAAATTAATTATGTTGATCATACAGTATTTGTAAATGGAAAAGAAATACATGTGACGCCGATTGAATATAAACTTTTAATTGTTTTATCCAAAAATGTTGGGAAAGTTCTAACACATAATTATATTTTAAAGGAAATCTGGCAAAACGCTCTTCAATCAGATGTTCCAAGTTTACGAGTTTTTATGGCTACACTTCGAAAAAAAATAGAAGTTAATCCAGCACAGCCCAAACTTATTCAGACACATGTACGGGTAGGCTACCGAATGCTTCGCTATCATGAAGAGGATGAATGAATATGGAGCCTAAGGTCTAGCTGTATTTGGACTTCTACTTTACAAATTCCATATTACATTTTGCTTTTATGTAGCTTTATTGAACCCTCCTATTAGCCTTTGCATATCATAGCTATAGTCAGGTATGTCATCAATGAAAAACAAGTAGAAAGGAGATCATTATGGTATTTCGACCACCTTATCCATACCCAATGTATCCGGGTGGCATGAGAATGCCCATGCCCATGCAAACACCTCCACAGATGTCGCCACAGTCCTTTTTCCCGCCTGGAGGCTTCCCTGTTCAACCACGAATTCCAGGCGGCTTTCCAATGGCTAATGGAATAGGTTCATTTGGAGGGCAAATGCCGATGCCACCTGTGCAAGAAGCTTCGAAAGTCGGTTCATTTTTACAGCAAGCCAACAGTTTATTTAATACAGCCAAAACCTATACCCCTTATATCCAACAAGCTATGCCGATGGTGAAAAATATTCCATCACTTTTAAAATTGTATAAAGGATTCCAAGGACTTCCTTCCGCTGGCGGTGGAGCAACAGAAGCAGCAGGAAGCGATAGTAAGGCTGCTGGAAGTAGACGGTCATCTAGGCAAAGTGCATCATTTACGCCTCCCGAGCCACTTCCATCTAAACCACGTATTTTCCAACCACCAATGTAAATGAACGTTTCTTTGTATTCACTGTCACTGTCCGTTATAATGTAGATAGGTAAGCTTGAAAGGAGTCACAACCACCATGCAAGTATTAAAAATTAATCCACGTGGCTATTGCTACGGTGTTGTGGATGCGATGGTGATCGCTCGTAACGCCGCACTTGATAAAACATTACCAAGACCTATCTACATCTTAGGGATGATTGTGCATAATAAACACGTCACAGATGCGTTTGAAGAGGATGGGATCATCACGTTAGATGGTGATAACCGCCTAGAAATTATTGAACAAGTTGAAACAGGTACTGTCATTTTTACAGCACATGGTGTTTCACCGGAAATTCGTGAGATTGCGAAGCGAAAAGGCTTAGTGTCCATTGATGCTACATGTCCTGATGTAACAGTTACCCACGATTTAATTCGTGAAAAATCAGCAGAAGGCTATGACATTATTTATATTGGTAAAAAAGGACATCCCGAACCAGAGGGTGCTATTGGCGTTGCCCCGGATCATGTCCACTTAGTACAGTCTTCTAACGATATTGATGCTTTACAATTAACGAATGATAAATTACTTGTCACAAATCAAACGACAATGAGCCAATGGGATGTCGCCCATTTAATGGATAGTTTAAAAGAAAAATTCCCACATATAGAGGTACACAAAGAGATCTGTTTAGCTACACAAGTACGTCAAGAGGCTGTTGCACAGCAAGCAGGTGAAGCGGATTTACTTATTGTTGTAGGTGATCCTAAATCCAATAACTCGAACCGCTTAACACAAGTTTCTGTAGAAATTGCAGGAACACCATCCTATCGAATTGCAGATGTTTCAGAGCTAAAAGTAGAATGGTTAAAAGGTATCAACATCGTTGCTGTAACAGCAGGTGCTTCTACGCCAACACCAATTGTAAAAGAGGTTATTAACTTCCTTGATCAATTTGATGAAAATGATCCATCTACACACGAGATTAAGCGTACAGTAACACTAGATAAAATTCTGCCAAAGATTAAGACACCAACACCTGTTGATAAAATCATGCCCTATTAGTTAATCACAAAAAATCCTGATTGTTATTATGACAATCAGGATTTTCTTTATTTACTAAAGTAATAGTTTATAGGACGACCAATGCCACCATAATGGACATCCATTGTGATTTCCTCTTGTTTTTCAAGGTAATCTAAATATCTTCTAGCTGTTACGCGGGCAATGCCAATTCCACTGGCTACTTCTTCCGCTGAGGCACCATCCACCGATTGTAAAAAGTGCACAACTTTTTCAAGTGTTGTACGATTAAAACCTTTTGGGAGATTTTTTTCGGATTTCAATGTAACAGATTGATCCAACATAGTTTGTCCATCACGATAATGAAATAACTGATCTAATTCTCCCTGTGTGAGCTCTCGTTCTGTTTGAGTTTGCTTGTTAAAGCGTAAATAATTGTCAAGTGTCCCTTTAACACGTTCAAAAGAAAAGGGCTTCATAATATAATCAAAAACACCTAGATGCAGTATCTGTTTCACTGTCTCCATATCATTTGCGGCTGTCACGGTAATAACATCTACTGGTAGATCGAGCTCACGTATTTTGCGTAAGCTTGTAATACCATCTTGCTCTGGCATAAAAATATCCATAAAAACTAAATCAGGCTTCAGTTGGCAAATTTGCGTAATGCCTTCTAACCCATTAGGTGCCTGTCCAACCACTTGAAAATGCTCTACCTTCTCAATAAATTGACGATTTACCTCTCGTACCATTGGATCATCCTCAATTAATAATACTCTAATCTGTGCCACTGCTAGCCCTCCATCCATTATGAATAATAAAAGGTGATTAAAAAACTTGTTCCTTTGTTAGGCTCACTGATGACTTCGATGTCACCCTGCCCTTTTTCGACAATTTCCTTTATTAAAAATAACCCTATTCCACGGTAGTTTTTCTCTTTTGTAGAATAACCATTATCAAAAATGTGCTGCTTGACCTCTTCCGTCATGCCAACACCATTATCGGTTACTAATATGGCTAATACGTCATCATCTTCATCCACAGAAACATGAATCACCTTCTCCTCGACCTGTACATCCTTTAATGCATCAAACGCATTTTCTATCAAATTACCAAAGAGAATGACGAAATCATGATGATCCAAATTAGCTGGAAATGATGTAAATCGGCTTTCACGGTCAATTTCCAATCGAATTCCTTGTTCCTTCGCATAGGAAATTTTACTGAGCAATAGCCCAGAAATATTTTCATTTTTTATTCGTTCGTTTAAAAAGTTAGTGATTTCATCATGCTCTTCCTTCACTTGTGTTAAGTAAGAAAGTGCCTGTTCATGATGACCTAGCTGTAAAAGACCCGCTATCGTATGCAGTTTATTTTTATGTTCATGTGTTTGTACACGAAGGGCTTGGACAAATGCTCTAACGCCTGTTAATTCTTCGGCAAGCTTTTTCACTTCCGTACGGTCTTTAAACATGGCCACTGCCCCAACAGTTTCGCCATTAACCTGTATCGGAATTCGATTACTCATAATACTATGATTATTAATATACAGCTCACGATTAAATAACGGCTGATCCAGCTCTAAAATTTCAGGAAGTCGTGTATCTGGCAAGACATGAAAGATTTTCTGTCCAATCAATGTAGAGGGTTTTTCATAAACGCCTAAGATATCACAGGCTTTTTCATTAAAAATCGTAATGGTCAAATCATTATCGATAGCAATGATGCCTTCGTGCATGGCATTAAACGTTTCTGTACGTTCTACATACATTTTGGCAATTTCATGCGGCTCTAACCCAAACATTTGCTTTTTCATATGAAGCCCCAATGTTCGTGCTCCCCATACACTAAATAGTAACGATAATAGAACAGTAACCATTAGTTCGGTTTGCATTGTTTGCAGTAACTCCACTACCGTAAGAACACTGTACCCTACTACTGTAACACCTATTTGTTGTCCTTCATGGTTCATAATCGGAACAAACGCACGAACCATATTACCGTGTTCTCCACGTGCAATCGACGTATAGTAATGCTCTGAAAAAGCGGCGTTTAAATCTCCAGATTGAGATATTCGACCAAGTTCCTGGCTATTAGGATGGGAATATTTTCGTCGTTGCATATCAAGAACAACAATATATTTTGCCCCATTGATATCACGGATTTCCTCTACAACAGGATTAATATGCTGTACGGCATCATAGTAATTTTCACTAGCAATATATGTTTTTATTTCAGGAAGCTGAGAGACGGTTTTTGCTACAAGGAGTGCTTGATCACTTAGTTTGGTCTTTTGCTCATTCATGACAAAACCTAACAAAAAAGTACCGCCAATGCTAAAGGAAAGCATGAGAATAAAAAAAGTCAGAGACATAATTTTTCTTTGCATGGATAACTTCTGAAATTTCAACTGACCGCCTCCCTCCTACTATATTTTAGCTTACTCCATATGTTAGAATAACAAAAACATCAGAAAATACGAATTAATTGGGTGTATACAATGAAAAAATTTATTATTGGTACGATTATAACTGTGCTTGTGTTAATCCTCACTATCAGTGTTCAACAAGGATTACTATTCGCCAAGCCACTTCCCTATGATGATGAGCAAAAGGGTTTAGACACACAGATAACAATTCATTTAAGTCATGTCGTCGCTGAAAATACCCCTAAAGGCCAAGCTGCCAACAAATTTGCTGAGCTAGTAGAAGAAAAAACAAACGGGAAGGTCAAAGTACATGTCTACTCCAACTCCTCTTTATTTAATGATGAAAATGAATTTCAGGCATTGCAAAAGGGAGAAGTGGAAATGATCATCCCTACTTTTTCTAAAATGACAGCTTATGTTCCTAATTGGCAGGTGCTTGATTTACCCTTTCTATTTAATACAAATGAGGAAGTAAAGGAAGTCCTAACGGGTTCTATTGGTGAACAATTGGTTAATGAGCTAGAGCCGTTCCATATTAAAGGGCTTGGCTTTTGGTACAATGGGTTTAAGCATCTAACCTCTGTTGAGCAGCCTATTCATAACTTTGAAGATTTACAGGGCTTACGAGTGCGTACGATGCCAAGTAAAACATTAGAAAAGCAATTTGAAGTGGTCAAAGCAACACCTATACCTATTTCTTTTAGTGAGGTCTTTTCGGATTTAGAGAAGCATGCAATAGACGCACAAGAAAATACCGCTTCTAATATCTATTCAAAGGGTTTTTACAAAGTACAAAAGCATATGACTATCACTCAGCATGGGATTTTAGGCTATGCTGTGTTAATGAATGAAACCTTTTGGAATTCTCTACCTATCAAAATTCAGCATCAGTTGTTGGATGCTATGAAAGAAACAACCGATTGGCAATTTGAGCAGGCTGAACTTATGAATGAACAAGATATGGACAAGCTGAAACAGCTAGATGATTTTGATGTGTATACAATGAGTCCCCAAGAAAGACAGCGCTTTAAGGAACAACTTGCACCTGTTTATGATTTTTATAGAGCCCATATTCAAAACGATCAAATCTTAGCAGAGATTGAAAAAATCGTTGATCCCTAATACTTTTGTTCATTAATGAAAAATCCTTACAAAACGTAAGGATTTTTTCTATTGTATTATAATAGATTCGCGAATCTCACAACTACTATAAAACAGCTTAAAACCCTTGATATTACTAGCCTTAATACCCCTTTCTCTCAGAATGAACAAAATGAACAATACAACCATTACGGTCATAAACACTATTGTCGGAAAATTTCAGCTATGATAACCACATGAAAGCGTTCACACAATATTCATAGATGTTGTAGGGGGAGAACTATATGCGGATAAATTTTAAAAACTTAACAGTACAAGTATTGATTGCCATTGTACTAGGGATTATCGTCGGAGCAACATTCCCAGAATTCGGGGCAAAGCTCAAAATCTTGGCGGATATATTTATTAAACTTATTAAAATGTTAATAGCACCAATTATCTTCTTAACAGTCGTAATCGGCATTGGTAGCATGGGGGATGTCAAAAAGGTTGGTAAAATTGGTGGAAAAGCTTTAATTTATTTTGAAATTGTTTCAACTTTTGCCCTTGCAATTGGCTTAATCGTTGTCAATATTGTTCAACCAGGTAAAGGTTTTAATACAGATGCAGCAAGCGGTGCTGATGTTTCACAATATACAGACGCGGCGGCTGCAGAGCATGGTTTAGGTGCATTTATTATGCAAATTATTCCTGAAAATGTAGTTGGTGCTTTAGCAAATGGTGAATTATTACCAGTCTTGTTCTCAGCTGTTTTATTTGGACTAGCTGCGGCGGCGATTGGAGAACCAGCTAAACCTGTTATTAAATTTTTCGAGCAAGTTGCAGATATTTTCTTTAAAATCGTTAACATGGTGATGAAAATTTCTCCTATTGGTGCGTTTGGTGCCATGAGTTATACAATCGGAAATTTTGGACTTAAATCATTAGGAAACTTAGGATTTTTAATGCTATCTGTTTACATTACAATGTTCATTTTTATTGTTGTGATCATTGGATTGATTACCCATTACTTTGGCTTTAGTATTTTTAAATTTATCAAGTACATTAAAGATGAAATCTTTATCGTTATCGGAACATCTTCATCTGAATCTGCATTACCTTCCATGATGCGTAAGCTTGAAAACTATGGTTGTTCAAAGCAAGTGGTTGGGCTGGTGATTCCTACAGGCTATTCATTTAACTTAGATGGAACATCCATTTACTTATCAATGGCTGCTATCTTTATTGCGCAAGCCTATGGTGTGGATTTAGATGTTTGGCATCAAATTACGCTATTAGCCATCTTAATGCTTACTTCTAAAGGGGCAGCTGGTGTAACAGGCTCTGGCTTTATTACACTTGCAGCAACATTAGCAGCCTTCCCGATGATCCCAGTAGAGGGGATTGCCCTTTTAATCGGCGTAGATCGTTTCATGTCAGAAGCACGTGCAGTTACAAATCTAATTGGTAATGGTGTAGCAACAGTGGTCGTGTCAAAAATGGAAAAAGAATTTGATACAGAGCAGGAAAAGCGTGCTCTATCCGGTCATACCCAAATGTCATAAAATGAACAGGCTGCTGAAAGCGGAAATAATTTGCTACTTCAGCAGCCTGTTCTTTTATTTATAAAGAGGCAAGTAGATAAAAAACACCGTAGAGCTAGTTTTTTGAAACCTCATCGACTACCTACTCGTATAAATAATGACTGGAGGTTTCTTTATGACAACTTTTACACTTACCTATCCGAAGGGCTTTAAAAGCTTCACTGATATTCCAATCGTGAATGAACAGAACGAAACAGTATGTGTACTTCAAAAAATGGAGCGTACCTCTGCTGGTAAAGTACTGAATGCTGTCTTGCTGGTAGCTGCACAGCAAACATTACCGTACCGTTATGAGACACGAACTACTTTAGGTGCACCACTTTTTCAAGTACAATCTACCCTGTTAACAAAAGGAGTCAGCCATCAAATTGTTATGCCTGATGGCAGCTTGATACCCATTCAACGGAAAACAGTGCAATTATTAGAATCCTCTTATTCATTTACAATGGACGATTTAGAATTTCGTTTTGAAAAGGATTTTACCTCTACTGCTTATTTATATTGCAATGATGAAAAGATTGCGAGTGCAAGCTCTATTGAGACTGAGCTAGTACAGATAGGTATACAGTTTAAGCTTTTCCATGCGGATGATATGCGCTTTGTTGCACTCCTAGCAACTCTTTATCAAGCTCTCTTTGCAACAACTACATAGCTGCTTTAAACATGTCAAAGGCATCGAGCATTAAAATCTCGATGCCTTAATCCTATGATATTTTTCTACACAGCTAATTTATTTTTTCTCGTTGGGCATTTAATATGTTAATAACATAGGAAGCATTTTGTGATGCTTTTGCTTGTACAATCTTCTTGATGGCTTCTTCCATCCTTAAAGCTAACTCAAGTGCCTCATGCGTAGCGCCCTTTATCGTTGTTTGTATGGTAATGGTTGTTCGATTTTCAATAACTAAATATTCATATACGTCAAAAGCTTCTAAGCCCGCAATTAAATCTTCCATCAAAAGGTTCATATCATCCCCCATTATCTTGTTGTTATCAAGCAAGGAGGTAAACTCCCATCTTTCAAAAACTATGGGATAGTCCTTTAAGGGAGACGTTTTTAAAGCATTTTTTGCTATGGATTCCATATCTTTTTTAATTGACTGGAAATAGTCTTCTCCGCCTACAACTTGGATTACTAATTCCTTTTCTTCCGTCGTTTTAACGTCAATGCCGACATACTTTTCAAGTAGCTTATCCTTCAATCGAGCCAGACTCAACTCTTCATTTGTTATAAGCGATTGAGCCTCTTTATTTGCTTCTGACCTTTTTTCTCCTGCAAATCTATCAAATAGGACCAACATAGATATAATGACTACCAACAGTCCGATGACAAGCCCAAACCGTTTACCCATTGAATCCCTCCTGATAGGAAGGTATGTCCCCTTTTACTACAATATTCGCTTTTCTAGCTTGAAACAGCACATACTTTTCATATTAAAATGCAGTGTCCATACAGTATCTCCACTTTTCATAATGGAATTTGTATCGCTTATTTTTCCCTATATATTCCGGGATGCGAAATAAATTTGCTTTGTTTTGTCCTTTCTGTGTCATGCTTCTCAAAAAGGAGTACACTTAAGAAGTAGTAATTCTATCATTATGGAGGGTTTTAAATGGCATCAAAAGCAGCGGATATTAAAAATATACTGACATTAAATCTGCTTGTACAAATCTTAGAGGAACGTGGCATTATGACAGATAAAGAACTAAAAGAGCGCCTCACCAATACAGTAAAACTATCTTCGATGGAGAATGATTTAAAGGAAAAAGTCCTTGAAGAAATCAAACATTAATGGATTTTACCTCATCAAAAAACGACCGCTTTCTGAAAGCGGCCGTCTGAATCAAAGCTTTAAGTTTAGGATCGAATTGTTTTCAAAGCAGTTGACCATGGCACAAGCTGATCTAACATTTGATGAACTGAATCTGCTTGCACCTCTTTTGGTTTAAAGACAGAGCCGTTTTCAAAATCAGTAAATAATGATAATGCTGGATGTACTCGAACATCTGCAACTAGCAATTCTCCAAGAATTCCTCGTAGATGCTCTGCTGCACGCGCACCTCCAACAGAACCATAAGAGACGATACCAGCAGCTTTATTGTTCCATTCAACTCGTAAATAATCTAATGCATTTTTTAATGCACCTGTAATGGAGTGATTGTACTCAGCAACAATAAATACAAAGCCGTCACAAGCTGCTACTTTTTCTGACCATGCAGCTACCCCAGAAGTATCTCCACCTGGTTCCCCTAAAAATGGTAATTTAAATTCAGCGATATCAATTATTTCATATTCCGCATCACGACGTTTTTCCGCAACTTCCTTTACCCAAGCTCCAACTTGTGGGCTTACACGACCTTCTCGCGTACTTCCTAAAATAATACCGATTTTTAACATATGACGCCTCCTCTTATCATCCATTCTTGTGACTCCATCACGGTTTATCGTACGTGTTCGCCACTCGTAACCATTTTGGTCAGAAAAATATCCCTTTATTCATCACCCGTTAATTAGCTCTGAATAGTTAGAATTGAATTATCTCTAATTCAAGATTAAGGTATCATCAACCATTCTTTCCTGTCAAATATTTAATCTAGAGGGATAAAGAGGATTATTTTGTTTTAATGGGCTGCTCCAATGCCTCTAATTCCTCTTCAATAGAGGCGTATTGTCTTTCCACAACATACTTGGCATCTGACAAGGCAGCATTATAAATATAGGGGGCAATATGCTCTTTGATAAAATCTAACATACGTTCAGCTTCAAATTCACTAATGTCTTCATCACGCTGATTATAAAAAAAACGTTGAATATCAGCAAGAATCATTTCCTGCTGATCTTTAGATAAACGAATAAACAAGACAACTCTCTCCACTTCTGTTAATCAATTTTCTCTACATCTTATCACTGTTCATAGATTCCTTGCATTCAAAAAGGCTGAAACACTAGTACTGCTAGCGTTCAGCCCCATCTCATTGTTTACATTCAAATGAGTAGCTAGTGGATAAAAAGTTTTTCTCCTTTGCTACAATTGCTTGTCCACCATCATCTTCACATTGCTGTGTCATTGCATCGATTTTCTTATCATTGACCATATTGGTCATCACCGTCATACCAATACCAAAAACAACGATGAATAAACCAATCATGATCCATAGCTTGCCTGCTTTATTACCAGCTGGTCTTTCATTAGCCATATTAGTTCCCTCACTTATACAAATAAAAATGGTTCTGTATGAATCGTTGATTGGATGAATTCAACCAAATATTTTTTATCCTCACATAGTTCAGCCATTTTTTTTGCTACTCCTGCAATCATTACCTTTTCTACATGATGACCAGGATCTACTATTTGCAGATCAATGGCTTGTGCGTCCTGAGCTGTATGGAAGTACATATCGCCTGTTAAGAAAACATCAGCTCCTGCACGTTTTGCCGCATAGATATATTTATTACCATCTCCACCAACAAGCGCAACCTTGCTGACCTTCGATTGTAAATCACCCACTACACGCACAGCTGGCACATCTAGTTGCTGTTTAACGAATTCAGCAAATTGTTGTAACGTCATGTCCTTTGTTAAGTAACCTACACGCCCTAATCCCATCACATTTGTTTGCTGCTCAAGACGTATCACATCATAGGCAGGCTCCTCATAAGGATGACTAGTAAGCATGGCCTTTAACACGCGGCCTTTAATGGATTCAGGAAAAACAACTTCTACCTTTACTTCTTCCTCCACATGTAATTCACCAACAGAGCCAACGAAAGGATTAGCTCCTGCTAATGCACGGAACCGACCTTCTCCAGTCGTTGTATAACTACATGCTTCATAGTCGCCAATACGACCCGCCCCAGCTTTTGCAAGCGCCTCACGTAATGCTTGGGCATTAGCAGTTGGTATAAAGACTGCCAGCTTCAACAAATTCTCAGCATACGTTTCTTCTAATATTGACCGGTTTTTTAGCTGTAGGGCATCTGCTAATAAATCATTTACCCCACCTTCGGCTACATCTAAATTTGTATGAGCGGCATATACAGCAATATCGTGTTTAATGAGCTTTTCATATAAGCGCCCTGCTGGATGATCTGTGCGGATATTCGCTAGGCGTCTAAAGATTGGTGGATGATGTGCGATAATCAGCTCACAGCCTTTTTCTATTGCCTCATTTGCCACGGCTTCATTGACATCTAACGTCACCAAAACTTTACTTACAGGTTTGTTGAGGGTCCCTATCGCTAGTCCAATTGGATCATTGTCCATACAAGCTAGTTTTTTGGGCGACCATGCTTCGAACACTTGAATAACTTCTTGGCCATTTACCGTTTTCATCTTACAAAACTCCTTCTACTAAATGTATCAGAGCCGTTAACTCTGCACGCTTTTCTTCAATTTCAGGTGTTTGTTCTGCTCCTTCAATGGATTGTAGTACACGTTGCCAATTGTCTTTTTCACGCAACCATTTTTTCGTAAATGCTGGTGATTTACGCAGGCTTAGCTTAGGTCCAAACAAAATCTCTGCTGTAGAGAGCTCCATTTGCCCTCTTTGTAACACAAGGATTTCATAGATTTTATCATCTTCCTCTAAAATCTCTTCATCAAGAATCGCCCATTGATGTGCTAAAGCCCACTCACGGATAACCTTGGCGTGAATATTTGGCTGTAGGATTAGACGTGTGACACCTTGAAGCTTTTCTGGATGCTTCTCTAGAATGGAAACAATTAATGGTCCCCCCATGCCAGCTATTGTCACCGTATCCACATGGTCAGCTTCTTCGATCGCTGCTAAACCGTCTGCAAGGCGTACTGTAATTTTTTCAGTTAAGTTTTCCTTCTGTACTTGTCCTACCGCCGATTCATAGGGTCCTTTTACAACTTCCCCTGCTATGGCATATGAGGCAGTCCCTTTGTGAATTAAATAGCATGGTAGATAGGCATGGTCACTACCAATATCCGCCATGACTGCTCCTGTAGGAACAAATTTCGCTACTGCTTCTAATCGCTTTGAAAGTTTTTGTGCGTTCATTTTTATACCGCCTATCTTCAATAGAGTCCATTAATAGTATGGATGATGTCGTGAAAAAAAACAAATGGAGTTGTCTCACATTTCTATGTGGACAACCCCATCTTCATGATGCTTAAATCTAAAAAGTAGCTGTACTATTTCAGTACAGCTACTTGTCAGTTTTACTATTCTAAAGTAGAAATGTATTCAGCGATTGCTTTTGCTTCCTCTTCAGTTTTCATGTTTGGTTGCATTGGAGTACCTTCGATACCCTTTGTTAAAACTTCTACGATATGTGCTTCATCTAAGCCATGTAGATTTGGACCCATACTACCAGTTAAGTCACCACCATGACAACCGATACAAGATTGTACTAGTGCTGAACCATCAGCTTCTGCATCTGTTGTTTCTGTAGTAGTTTCGCCACCACCCTCATGTTCAGCAGCAATTTCTTTCTTGTTATCTGCACCTTGTAAAGACATGAAGAAAATAAGACCAATACCAAATGCCAGAATTAAGATGTAAGGAACGACTGGATTGTTTTTCATAAGTTTCCCCTCCTCATTTTAAGTCTACTTCTATTATAATATAGAATCAGTCAACATCTAATATTGTACTTCATTAACAAAGAAACGAAAAGCCCTATTCGCTAAGTTTTCCTTTGTTTGTAACAAATTCGACATTTCTGTATCTATTGGATAAAATATGTCTTGCCAACATCCAAAATTGGTCAAATTTATCCTTTTATACAATTTCTTTTTCATTATATTTATGCTGTTATCATACCCTTTTCACTCATTGATATACCCAAAATTAAAAAATCTGTACGTTTTTAATTAGCGTACAGATTTTGAATCTTCTGAGGTAAAAACTTTAACATGATACTGACCCTATTATAGATAAATTGTCACAAATTATGGTTTTATATAAACACTAAAGATCAATTAAGTTTCTAACCTGATTTAGTAGATGGAGTTCCTTGTACATCGATAGAAATACCATTTGCTAAATCAGGATAAATTTATGATATAGTACCCAACTAGTGCTATTAATCCTAAAGCACCTGAGACTGTGAAATATAGAAGTTTCATTTTAATACCTGACAACAGCCAAATGACACAATTTGCTGCAATCAAGCAAAATAAAACCGTATTATTTCCACTAAAATATGTAGTACAAATTCGGATCGACATACTAAATAACAGGATGGCCGCTAGTACATGAAAAATGGGAGCTAGTAGATGTTTTTTTCGAGCCATTTGCCACGCAGCAATAAATAAGATGCATGCACCTACTCCCACGATTACTGTAAAAATCAATGTTAAAGATTGCATTGTAAAATAGAGTGCCAAAACAGCCATTATGGCGATACATAGACCCACTACCAATAGGATCATTTTTCTTTTTTCTGATGGCAAGACCGCTTGTTTAGGATGTTGCACTGGTTCTAACTCCTCTATGTCAGCCCCCTCCGTATAAAGAGCTGCTAAAAAGTCACAATAGTGCTCAGGTAAAAGTTTATTTTGCTTCCAAAACAAAATTTCATTAAGGATTATTTTTTTGCGAGGATTTGTCATAGTGTTAGCTCCAAACATTGCTTAATAATGGTTGTATTACAATTTTATCTCACACTATTTGAAAACACATCTGTATAAAGTCGCAAATCTAGCATTTCCCTCATTCTAATTATCTATGATTGCATAGCATCGATAGGTGAATAGCAGGGCTAATTTCTTTTTGTTGACTTTTCAATTCTATAAAAAAGGAGCTATACCAATTAGTCATTTTCTCACTACTTGGATAGCTCCAGCTATTTTAAATTTTATTCTAAGAAGTCTTTTAAACGTTTACTACGAGAAGGATGGCGTAATTTTCTTAGTGCTTTCGCCTCGATTTGACGAATACGTTCACGCGTTACGCCAAAGACTTTCCCAACCTCTTCTAATGTACGTGTGCGACCATCGTCTAACCCAAAACGTAAACGAAGTACGTTTTCCTCACGGTCTGTTAACGTATCTAGTACATCTTCTAATTGTTCTTTTAACAGTTCATAGGCTGCATGGTCGGAAGGAGATTGTGCTTCTGAATCCTCGATAAAGTCTCCTAAATGGGAATCATCTTCTTCTCCAATTGGTGTTTCAAGAGATACTGGTTCTTGTGCAATTTTTAAAATTTCACGTACTTTTTCAGGTGTTAAATCCATTTCTTCTCCAATTTCCTCTGGAGAAGGCTCACGACCTAAATCTTGTAAAAGTTGACGTTGTACACGTATTAATTTATTAATGGTTTCGACCATATGAACAGGAATACGAATCGTACGCGCTTGGTCAGCGATTGCGCGTGTAATCGCCTGACGAATCCACCATGTAGCGTAAGTCGAGAACTTAAATCCTTTACGATAATCGAATTTTTCAACAGCCTTAATAAGACCCATATTTCCTTCTTGAATTAAATCAAGGAATAGCATTCCACGACCAACATAGCGTTTTGCAATCGATACAACTAGACGTAAGTTCGCTTCCGCAAGGCGTTTACGCGCTTCCTCGTCCCCTTGCTCAATACGTTCAGCAAGTGCAATTTCTTGCTCAGCAGATAATAAATCTACTCGGCCGATTTCTTTTAAATACATACGTACAGGGTCATTGATTTTAACACCTGGTGGCACACTCAAATCATTTAAGTCGAAAGTTTCTTCGTTCGCTTCTTCTTTCATTAGACTTTCTTCTTCAAATTCTTCTTTTCCAATGATTTGAATATCTTTATGCTTTTCAAGATCCTCAGCAAAATGGAAAATTTCTTCGTTTTCCAATTCATAAGGTGTTAGTTTCTCTGAAATTTCTTTCATTGAAATTTCACCCTCTGTTTTTGCTTTTTCTTGTAGGAATTTTTTTGCATCATCTAATGTAATTTCTACTTCTATCTCTTTTGAACGTTCTGACTTGTCCGCCATAAACCTTCCTCCTTCTAAACAACCGAATCGGGTTAAATCGCCGATAACGATTTTCTTAAATGAATAATCTGTTGGGCGATTTCAAGTGCACGTGCATACTCATGCATCTTCTCCGCTTCCTTTGACTCATGCATCTTTTGATAAATTTCTTGCTCAATTCTATATTTTTGAAGCTGACGGATAGAGTCCATAACCTCTGCCTCTGCTTGATCTGGATCTCGCTCAACTAAAGCCGCTTCCATGACAATTTTTCGTAATTCAGCGTCATCCAAAATTTCCACAAAACGTTGATAATCAGGATGACCATACTCCTCATAAAATCCAACTAAGCGAACAAAAACTGCCATATAGGCATCTCGTACAAATGGCTCTTTTTGCTCACTACGTAATACCCTGTCCACTACATCTATATTATGAAGCATATGAGCCAGTAATAAACGTTCGGCACGTTCGGCTGCGTCCATAGGCTTTTGTTGTTGCGTGACTGGCATTGAAGGTATCTGTGTAGGCATTTCTACTTTAGCAGAACGTACCTGATTAGCCTCCAGTTTTCGGAATTGGGCATAAATGGCTTCTTCCGAGATGTTTGTTTCATTTGATAGCTGTCGTATATACAAATCTCGTTCAACTGGTGAAGATCTTCCCACTAGCTGCTCAAGAACTTCTTGAATATATTGAAGCGTATCATTTTCAAATTGAAAGTTCTTATTGCGTCTAGCATGCATCATCATAAAAGCAATATACGCATGAGGTTTTTCCAAAATTTGTTCCTTAAATGCTTGTCCACCTAAAGTGTGAATGTATTCATCAGGATCTAATTTTTCTGGCAACACGGCAATATCAACTTTCATTCGCTCTGTATGCAGTAGCTGCGCCGCTCGTTTCGCTGCATCAAATCCAGCATTATCACCATCATAGCAAATCGTAATTTGCTCTACTAAGCGCTTTAGCTTTGTGATATGCTGATTTGTTAACGAAGTACCCATTGTCGCAACAACATTCATGACACCTACAGAGTTGGCTGCTAAAACGTCCATAAATCCTTCCATCAATACTACTTGACGATTTTTTCTGATAGAAGTTCGTGCTTTATCTAGGTTATACAGCACTTCACTTTTTTGGAAAATTGGTGATTCTGGACTATTTAAATATTTTGCTTCCTCACCATTGGATGAAAGGATACGTCCTGAGAAGGCAATAATTTTACCATTCTCATCTCGAATAGGAAACATGATACGTCCTCTAAAACGATCAAAATAACGCTCTTCTCCCTCTCTTTTGATGATTAAGCCACTTTCGGCAATTTCTTGTAAGTTATAACCTTTTCTTTCAAGCAATATTGTTAATGCATCAAAGCTTGGGAGAGACCAACCAATGTTATTAGATTCGATAAGTTCCCTTGTAAATCCTCTTTCTAGCAAATAATTTAAAGGTTCTTCACCATCTTCTGTATTCAACAGTAAATGATGAAAAAAATCTGCTGCAAAAGCGTGTGCTTCTTTCATCCTTTCTTCCGCTTTAGATATCTTTTTCGTTCCTCCAGGGAAACTTGGCTCAACATCTAAGTGTATGCCAACACGTTCCCCAAGTTTCACAACTGCATCAGGAAAAGAAATGCCTTCAATATCCATTACAAAAGTAATGGCATTGCCCCCTGCACCACAACCAAAGCAATGAAAAATTTGCTTGTCTGTAGATACAGAAAAAGACGGTGTTTGCTCTCCATGAAATGGACAGAGACCAAACCAATTTCGCCCACGCTTAGTAAGCTGCATGTATTCACTAATAACATCAACGATATCTGATTGTGTGCGAATCTGCTCAATTACTTCTTCTGGAATCTTCCCTGCCAAATCCATCACCATCTTTAATATTTGCGTTCTAGAAACACAATTCGCTATTCGTTTTAAAATTCCTTTATTTCTCGACAAAAAATTAGGATTTTTCTCTTATAAATATTTTTACCACAATTTTATTATTATAAAACAAAAATTAGTTTTTATCTATACCATTTTCAAAATCCACTCAAAAAAACCGCCTCTGCTAACCGAGGTGGTTTAAAATTCTATCCTTATTTACAGGTCAAAATATGTTCGATAATCGTATTTGCTGTCTCTTCAACAGCTTTATTTGTCACATCGATAACTTGACAACCTATTCTACCGACAATTTTTTCAAAATGCTGAATCTCATCAAGAATTCTTTCATGCTGTGCATAGATAGCATCATCATTCAAGCCGAGAGACATTAATCTTTCTTTCCGAATTGAGTTTAACTTCTCAGGGGAAATAATCAATCCAAAGCATTTTTTAGGGTCTATCTGTAATAGCTCTTCTGGTGGTTCTACCTCTGGCACTAAAGGTACATTCGCCACTTTATATTTTTTATGGGCTAAATATTGTGATAGTGGTGTTTTAGAAGTTCGTGATACACCAACTAGTACAATATCAGCCTGTAATAATCCTCTTGGATCTCTACCATCATCATATTTTACCGCAAATTCAATCGCTTCAATTTTTTTGAAATAATCATCATCCAGCAGATGAACAATACCAGGCGTTTCTAATGGATTTTCTTCCATAAAAGCTGCCATTGATTGTAAGGCTGGCCCTAAAATATCAACAGCCTGAATTTTTTCTTGTTCACATAAATCATGTAATAATTTACGCATTTCTTGGCGAACAAGTGTATAAACAATAAACGCTCGCTGTTGCGAAGCAAGAAAAACAATTTTACGGATAAGCTCCTCTGATTGAATATGTGGAAATCGACGAATCACAGTATTTTCAAGACCCGGTCGGAACTGGCTAATAACCGCTTTTGCAACTTGATCACCAGTTTCACCGACAGAATCAGATACAACAAATACGCGTAGTCTTTTCATGCAGCTCTCCTTCATTTAGACATTTTGTGCAAGAGATAAGAAAGCCCGTGTAATCGTTGTTTTTGTAAGACGACCAACAATCGTTAAACCACCCTCTTGCGGTTCAACTACTGGTAGTGAATCAACCTCACGTTCAATAAGTTTGTTCGCTGCAACAATTAAAGAATCTGATCTTTCACAGTACGAAATATTTGGCATACGCGTCATAATAATATGTACTGGAATTTTATTTAAATCCTGCGTGCCAATACTTGTACGCAGTAAATCTTTGCGAGATAGTACGCCTGTCAAAAACTCATTCTTATCTACGACAAAGAGTGTACCAACATCTTCTGAAAACATAAAGCAAATTGCATCATAAACCGTCATTGTTTCAGGGACAACTACTGGCCCTGAATGAAAATCCTTCACTTTTAAATTGTGAATACTATCTATTAATGTAACAGATGCCTTCTTACCTGAATAAAAATAACCAACCCTTGGTCTTGCATCCAGAAATCCTGCCATTGTTAGGATTGCTAAATCCGGTCTTAGAGTTGCTCTTGTCAGATTGAGACGTTCGGCAATATGTTCCCCCGTAATAGGGCCATTTTCTTTCACAATTTGTAATATGTCTTCCTGACGTTTATTGAGTTCGATTGGACTCACCGCCTCAAATCTAATAGTGTTATACTTATGCTCAATTATTATATACTATTTTAATAATTATTGCGAATTAAAGAACTACATGCTACAATATTGACACATACGCTTGCTCTATCTGTATTTTCGAGCAAATTGCGTTATACAGGCGATGATGGGAAAAAAGTATCTGTTCCATTCTATAGCGAGTAGAAGATGGTGAAAGTCTACACAGCAACAGAGAAAAGGCACTCCCTGAGCTAACTTTTTGAAAAGAGGTTTTAAACTACTCGTTTAAAACAATCAGGGTGGAACCGCGGGTATTAGCACTCGTCCCTGGGCATACAATGTGCCCGGAGACGGGTGCTATTTTCATTTAGTTGCAACTGAATGAAAAAACTATGGCGTTTTTACCGCTAAAACAACGTATTAAAAATTTAAAGGAGGCTATTTTATGGCTAACAAATCAATGGAAACCATCGTATCTTTAGCGAAGCATCGAGGCTTTGTCTTCCCTGGTTCTGAAATCTACGGAGGTTTAGCAAACACGTGGGATTATGGTCCACTAGGTGTCGAATTAAAAAATAATATTAAAAAAGCATGGTGGCAAAAGTTTGTTCAGGAATCTGAATACAATGTAGGTATTGATGCTGCTATTTTGATGAATCCAAAAGCTTGGGTTGCTTCTGGTCACGTAGGAAACTTCAATGACCCAATGATCGACTGTAAATCATGTAAGGCCCGCCACCGTGCAGATAAAATTATCGAAGACGCTGCATTAGCGAAAGGCGATGAAATCATTGTTGATGGTATGACATTCGACCAAATGAAAGAAACAATGATTAAATATGACGTAGTATGTCCTGATTGCGGAAAGGCTGATTTCACAGATATTCGCCAATTCAACCTCATGTTTAAAACATTCCAAGGTGTAACGGAATCCTCTACAAATGAAATTTATTTACGCCCAGAAACGGCACAAGGTATTTTCGTGAACTTTAAAAACGTTCAACGTTCTATGCGTAAACGTACACCATTTGGTATCGCACAAATCGGTAAATCTTTCCGTAACGAAATTACACCGGGTAACTTCACATTCCGTACACGTGAATTCGAACAAATGGAGCTTGAATTCTTCTGTAAACCTGGTGAAGACCTTGAATGGCATGCATATTGGAAAGAATTCTGTAAAAATTGGTTACTAAACCTAGGCATGAAAGAAGATTCGATGCGCCTTCGTGACCATGAGGCTGATGAGCTATCTCACTACTCTAACGCTACAACAGATATCGAATTCAAATTCCCATTTGGCTGGGGAGAGCTTTGGGGTGTAGCAGATCGTACAGATTACGACTTAAAACAACATATGGAGCACTCTGGTGAAGATTTCACTTACATTGATCCTGTATCAAACGAACGTTATGTTCCTTATTGTATTGAACCATCATTAGGCGCTGATCGTGTAACATTAGCTTTCCTGTGTGATGCCTATGATGAAGAGGAACTAGAAGGTGATGATAAACGTACGGTTTTACGTTTCCACCCTGCTCTAGCTCCATTTAAAGCTGCCGTGCTACCACTTTCTAAAAAATTATCTGATGAAGCTACAGATGTTTGGGCTGAACTACGTAAAGCCTTCCCTGTTGATTTTGATGAATCACAATCAATTGGTAAACGTTACCGTCGTCAAGATGAAATTGGTACACCATTCTGTATCACATATGATTTTGATTCAAAAGAGGATGGCCAAGTAACAGTACGTCATCGTGACTCTATGACACAAGTTCGTATGCCTATTGCTGAAGTAAAAGCATATATTGAAAAACACCTACAATTCTAATCACTTAAAAAAGAGGGGGTAGCCAGCAGGCAACTCCCTCTTTCTTATGCTTTAAATGTTGAAAATAAACGCTCTTGCATTTTTTCCTCGAATGAAAACTTTTTCATGCTCAAACCTATTAAGCTTACTAATAGCTCCTCAATATCCGCTAGTGAGTAATAAAGGAATGTACCTTCTCGCATTGGACGAACCCGTTTGTCAAAAGTTAGTTCATCTTCAATAAAGTAAGCGACATTAACATCACAATGTTCCATCAATTGTGTAATACGTTGATCATCACCTGGGTTTATAAAGAATGGCACAATTTTATCAATATACAAAATACTTTGAACAAGCTTAATGAAGAAATTTTCACGCAACGATGTCTCCACAACTAATATGGTCGTTTGCTCATGTTGATAATCCATATATAAAACGTTTAATTGCTCCTCTAGGAGCGTTTTTAAAATACCAATAGAATTGCGATACTTTGTCATATCCGTTTGGATTTCCCTTGTTAGTAAACGTAAAATACGAAAGGCTGGCAGAAAAATTTTTAAGACAATTTCTTTAGGATGTAAATGGTCAATTAATTTATTAAAATGAATTCTCAGATTATTTTCGTCACAGCGGATTAATTGCTCTACAAATAAGTTGAAAATCTCTTCAAAGCTATTAGCTCGATAGTCGATCATTTTCATAATTCTCACACTATAGTTCAAAGGAAGATTCATTGATTTTTGCTCATCTAACAACCTTACTTTTGGTAATGTAGGAAATAAATCATAAACAAGTTCTACTTGTGCACTACGATTATCGGATAACATAACAACAGAGTTTACTGGGTAAATCCCTAAACACTCTACAAATTTATGCATAAAGCTCTCATTATATAAATGTCGATCTCTGTATAAGACAGCTAAAGCATCTGTAGCACCATAGCCAACATGATAGACTCTCTTGGATGTCATCGCTGAATATACATCAACAATTTGTAATAATTGTACACCCTCACTCATATCATCCGCACAAAGTTGATTTGGATAGCCCTTTCCCGCAAAGCGTTCATGATGATCTCGTGCCAAATAGGCAATGTCTTCCTCGTTATGTTCCATGAGTAGCTCGTAGCCTTTTGTTGTGTGCGTCTTTACAATATCGAACTCATCTTCAGAGAGTTTACGTTTCAGATTTAATATTTCTTGGGGTATAAAAACCTTCCCGATATCATGGAACAGGTAGCCCCTAGCTAATGTTTCAATATCTGTTAAACCTAGGTATCTAGCAAAAATTGTACCTAATACAAACACATCAAATGAATGGACAAATGAATACTCGTCCCATTCCTTTAAACGCATAAGTAGCTCATAGCGATGTTTTTTTTCCAAAATCTTTTCAAAAACACCTCTTACATAAGCCGTATCCTGTATGCTTTTAAGAATTTGTCCATAGCGTAATTCGTGCACGACATTCTCCAACGTTGTCATAAAAAGCTGACTAACTGTCTCTTTATAATCATCCACAGGATCTCTTTTTTCAATTAATGGGGCAAATAGATCTTCATATTCTCTTGTTCGTTGAGCACTTAAATCATGGACAACTCGAACTGAATCAGATGGCAAATAGACAGATAATTCATCTACTTTACGAAGTTTAAGTAAGGCAATAATTCGCTCCGTTAAAACTAAATCCTTTTTAGCCAATAAACGATACTCTGAAAAAATATCTTCTGCTAATATATCATTTGCTTCAACTTCATGAATACTTAAGGTTACTTTTCGTAGCATATATTTTGCCACATACGCAATGTACTAAGCACTATGTGACTCCCTCCTTCTTCCATAGGACTGCGCTATTCTGATAAACGTATAACAATACGTTTTGCTGATAGAGGCTTTTATATTTCATAGGCATGTCTAAAGTGATCTAGCGTACATCAGTTTCGATGGAGATTAAACGACTTAATTATATTTAAAAAATATAATTACCATTATCTATACCATTTACAATATCATAGGTTAAAATGCCTTTTCAACTAGTATATGGGTCTCGAATGAACAGTTTCTACCACTTATATAATGAAAACTAAACAAAAATACAAATCTTTTTACCTATTAAAATACTTATAAATATATAAATAAATAAAAATATAGATAAATAAGACTTCATATTATTCATTTAAAGACGGAAAAATAACAAATAAAATTAAATTTACGCAATAATTTTATTTTGTAAAAATTGAAATTTATTCATTAAAAAGAAAGGTAATCTAGTTGCATCCTCCTATAAAATCAAAGGTATTTCTTTTTATTTAAAAGATAAAATGAAGCGAGTTCTGTGCTATGCAAGTTAATTAGTTTTAGCTCCCCCTTTTTACATAAGGTATAATCGATTACCGAACAGTCATGATATGGATGAAATTCCCTCTATGCGTTGTTCCATCTTTTTGGTATAAATAAGTTATTATAGTTAGTATTAGCTGTTAAATAATGAATAATTGACAGGCTAAAGACACATCACCTTTTAACATTCATTCGTCCGGAAGTTTGAACTGATACATAGGAAGGTCTGACCAGAAATATATATACTATAAAATTTTCTATTGTACTTTTTGGAGGAATTTAATTGCAGTCTCAACGTTTATTTCAACTAGCTATGGCTTCTGCTTTAGCAACAAGTGCGATTATTATCGCACCACCCGCACACGCAGCATCATTTTTTCCTGATATCAACCCAACCAATGAAGAAGGTAAGGCTATTATTCAATTAGCAGAGCGTGGCATTATTTCAGGCTATATGGATGGGACATTTAAACCCGCTAATCCTATTACACGTACACAGGCTGCGAAGATTTTAGCAGGTATTTTAAAGTTAGATACAGTTCACGTAAAAAATCCCCAATTCAAAGACATCAAACCTGGCGATGAAAACTACGGAGCCATTGCAGCATTAGCAAATGCTGGCATTATTAATGGTGCAAATGGTTATTTCTACCCTACTCAAAATATAACTCGCGAGCAAATGTCTAAAATGATTGCGAAAGGCTTTGCATTAACAAGTACGAGTAACACGCAATTACCATTTACAGACGTTAAAAAGGGGAATGAATTTGAGCCTCATATTAAAGCATTGTTTGCAAATGGGATTACCAAAGGAACATCTGCAACGACTTTCGGCCCAAAAAGCAATGTAAAGCGCTCTCAGCTGGCTGCTTTTGTTGTACGAGCTGAAAAGTTGCTAGGCAATGCAACCGTCTATGCAAGTCAATTTAAACAGGACTATATTTTTGCTTCTTATGGTGGTCTTGAGCCAGCAGAGGATATTTTCACATGGAATGAAGAGGAAGATATGACAGAGTCTATCACGATTACCCCTATAAAAGAAGGTACGGGTAAATTAGTGATTACTGGATTGACTGATGATTCAGAGGACTTTATTGACATTTTTTATTTAGTACATGTCAAAAATGTAAATGGTAAGCTGAAGGTAACACTTGAAGAAGTAAAAGAAGATGATTATATCGAAAATTTACCACTCGATTTGTCTGAGAGCAAATTACCATTCATACCAACAGAGGTGACGGTTCAAAACGCGAATGGACAGCCACTCGCTTCAAATTTCTATAACTTTAATCAACAAGATCAAACACTGTCCATCTCGCAAAATGGACAATACATTGTTACATTTTCAGATGGGACGCAACAACAAAAGATGGCCGCAGATGTGTATTCCTATGATTTTGTTCGCAGCATTGATTTATATCATTTGACAGATGAATTAATACTGACAGCGCAAGAATTACCTTTTGAACCAACACATGTAGCACTCGAAAGCTTTGGTTTTGAGCCAGTGCCTGTAAAAGCGACAATTCTTGACGGGCAACTACATATTACGCCAAAAGCTGAAGGTCTAGCGATTCTCCATTTAACAGGTAAAGACAATGAAACAGCATACCTTTATATTGAAAGTAAAAAAATTGCTGGACAGTGGGCCTTTTTAGTGACAGAGGATGAGGATGAATTTTAAATAACGTGAAATGCCAGATGAACATTATGATTCATCTGGCATTTTGTCTTTCGAGCGTATTTGCAGTTCAGGGGTACGTTCTAGTTGCTCTATAAATTTTCTCGTCTTAAACCGAATACCGGTTTGTTCTTCATAGATGGTTGTTATAATTTTTTTAATGAAATATTTTGTTTCTTTTTTTAGTTCTATTTTCCCGATTTGGTCGATAGGAACAGTGTAGAACATCCTGATAAGTTTCAGCTGAGTTGGCGTTAAGCGAATGATATAGGGGTCATGCTGATAACAGCGATGGCATAAGAATCCTCCTTGAGCAAAGGAAAAAGCGAATTCCCCATCTACTGCGCCACACGCAGCACAGGCATGTAAAATAGGTTGTACGCCTGTATAGGGCAACATTTTCCATTCAACAAATAACGTAATAGCTTCAGGATCATAGCCATCCTCAATTGCTTGTAGTGCATGTAGTAAAACATCGAACGCAAATGGCTCTGGCTTTCCTTCTTCCACAACTCGCTCCACTAATTCCATAATATAGCTAGCATAAGCAGTAGCCATAATATCCTCACGAATATGGCGCATTGAATTTAAATGTTCTCCCTGTTGCAAAGTTCCCATGCCTGTATGATGTTGTACCATAAACATCCCATAGGTAAAGGGTTGCGTGATGGAAGCCAATCTACTAGAAGGTTTTTTTGCCCCTCTAGCCATCGTAGCCACTTTACCAGCTTCCCGAGTTAGCAAAATAACAATCTTATTAGATTCCCCATAAGCGCGAACCTTTAATACAATCCCCTCCCATTTATGAAGCATAATCCCCCTCCTTTCTTAAAAGAACTATCCATGCAAAGAGAGCTGCCCAAAATAATTTTGGACAGCTCAAAAATAAAAATGATCAAATACTTCTAGATCCTTTTGTGCCTACAAGAAGAAGTTAACCTAAAACCGTCACGTCAAAATTTGGCGTCTATTCCTGATTCAACGGGCAATGTTCGCCAACGTTACAATTCATTGGCTAAGCCAGTAAAAACTTAATATTCATCATCACGGAATCCAAAATCGCGTAAATGTGTAGCTTTATTACGCCAATCTTTTTGCACCTTTACCCATAGCTCTAAATAAACTTTAGACCCTAGAAGCATTTCGATATCCTTTCGCGCACGTGTCCCTACTTCTTTTAGCAAGGCTCCACGTTTTCCAATAACTATCCCTTTTTGAGAATCACGCTCCACAATAATTGTAGCCGCTACATGAATTTTATCCTCATTTTCTTCATCACGACGAATTTTATCAATTACCACCGCGATAGAATGGGGAATTTCTTCACGCGTTAAATGTAGGACTTTTTCACGAATAAGTTCAGATATAATAAATCGTTCAGGATGATCTGTCACTTGATCAGCTGGGTAATACTGAGGTCCTTCTGGTAAATACTTCGCCAATGTCACTAATAAATTTTCAACATTATTGCCTTGTAGCGCAGAAATCGGTACAATCTCCGCAAAGTCATAGCGCTCTTTATAGCTCTCAATAATTCCCATTAGTTCATCTGGATGAATGGCATCAATTTTATTGATGACCAAAAAGACAGGTGTTGGGTTTCCTGCTAGCATTTCTAGAATAAATTCATCACCTTTACCGAGTTTTTGCTCAGCATTAACCATAAACATAATAACGTCTACTTCACGCAATGTGTTTTTAGAAACCTTCAGCATGAAATCGCCTAGTTTATGTTTTGGCTTGTGAATACCTGGTGTATCAATAAAAATCATTTGGCTATCATCTGTTGTTAGTACGCCTTGTACTTTATTTCGTGTTGTTTGTGGCTTATCACTCATGATCGCAATTTTTTGGCCAATGACACGATTTAAAAATGTCGATTTGCCAACATTTGGACGACCAATGATGGAGATAAAGCCTGATTTATAGCCATTTTTAGTTTCCTGCATTCTCTAAATCCTCCGTCGTAAATGCAAACGGTAGTAATTCGCCCACTGACGTTACCGTCACATCACCTTTTAAGTTCGTTAAATAAACAGGCATAGTTGGAGCACAAAACTCCATCATGACCTGGCGACATGCTCCACATGGGGCGCATGGTCCGTCCGTATCAGCTACAATGGCAATGGCCTCGAATTCGTAAATCCCCTCCGATACTGCCTTAAAAAACGCTGTACGTTCAGCACAATTTGTCATACTATAGCCTGCATTTTCAATATTACAACCGTGAATAACCTCTCCATCTTTTGTTAGTAGAGCTGCCCCTACTTTAAATTTTGAATAAGGAACATAGGCTTTTTCACGTGCCTTTTTTGATTCTTCTAATAATGCATGCATATCCATTGTCATCTATACTAATTCTCCCTCACATTTATGGTTTATTTTCAATTAGAAGACACTCATTTCCATTAAAACCATTTTGGCAGAAAGATGAGTAATCCGATTATAGCACTGAATAGCGCAAATACAAGCACTGCACCTGCTGCAATATCTTTTGCTTGCTTAGCAAGCGGATGTATCTCAGGGGAAGCTAAATCGACTACCCGTTCGATAGCTGTATTCATCATTTCCAGCGCAAACATTAGTGCTATTAATAGTAGCACAATATACCACTCCATACGAGATAAACCTGTCAAATAACTAGCCAGTATAACAATGATTGCACTTACTATATGTGATTTCAAATTTTGTTCTTTACTTGCAGTTATGATGCCTTCAAAAGCATAGCCAAAAGATCGCAAGTATTTTCGCAAATTCATCTAATCTCGACCTAAGCCAAAAGTTTGGAGAATCTCATCTTGCTTTGCAAACATCACTTTCTCTTCTTCTGGCTCCATATGGTCATAACCAAGTAAATGTAAAAAACCATGTACAGCTAAAAAGCCTAATTCTCGCTCAAAGGAATGATTATATTCCTCTGCCTGCTCTTTTGCACGATCAGTCGAAATAATGATATCACCTAATACACGTGGCATACCTTCAAAAGTAACTTCCATTTCCCCTTCACCTAGCTCCTCTAGTGCAAAGGAAATAACATCTGTGGGCTGATCTTTGCCACGATATTCACGATTAATATCTTGAATTGCCTTGTTCGTTACAAACGTCACCGAAACCTCTGTTTCTGGCTCAATATTTTCTACACTTGCAGCATGCTGTAATAGCTTTTCAACAAGTTCGATATGTTGTGCTCCCACTTCATTTGTTTCATCCGTAAAATCAATTGTTAAAATCATAGATCCTCCTACTTATCTGCCTTTGGATATTCAATACGTGAATGGAATATCCCATTCAACGTTTCACAAAGTACTCTCTCTATACATTTTAACTCTTTTATTGAAATATCGCATTCATCAAACTGATTATCTTGGACGCGATCATCGATAATCGCTCGTACTAGCTTCTGAATTTTCTCTGCATTTGGCTCTTTCATAGAACGTACTGCTGCCTCGACACTATCCGCAACACTTATAACAGCTGCTTCTTTTGTTTGTGGTTTGGGCCCTGGGTATCGGAACTTTGCCTCATCAATATTTTTTCCTTCTTCCTTTGCTTTAAACAAGAAGAATTTTAACAAACTTGTGCCATGATGTTGTAAAGCGATATCAATAATTTCTTGGGGCATTTTATAACGTTTTAACATATTGGCACCATCTGTCGTATGGGCGATAATAATCTCTGCACTTGTTTCAGGTGGTAACGAATCATGCGGATTGATGCCCGACATCTGATTTTCGATGAAAAAGGAAGGTCGTTTGGTTTTACCAATATCATGATAATAACAACCTACACGCGCTAATAAACCGTCAGCACCAATCTCTTCACACGCAGCTTCCGCTAAGTTCGCTACCATCACACTATGATGATATGTCCCTGGAGTTTCCATTAATAATTTTTTTAATAATGGATGGTTGGGATTGGATAGCTCAATTAAGCGTAAAGACGAAAGCAAGCTAAACGCCGATTCAAAGAATGGTAAAAGTCCCATCGTTAATGCCCCTGAAAGCAAGGCTGATAACATCGCCGCTATTAAGTAAAATGCTAATTCTGGTAAGCCATAGGATGATTGTGTCATTAACAAATAAAACGCAATAAATGCCATGTTTACAAGGGAAATCACACCAACCGCATGTAAAATATGTGAGCGTTTTTCCACACTACGCAAAAAGAATAGGCTTGCAAACCCTCCGAATATGATATACAGCGTAATTTCCATTTGCATAACTGAGGAATAGCCTTCTTGAAAAATTACCCCTGCTGAAGCAGCCGTCATAACTGTAATTAATACGGCTGCTCGCTCATCTGCTAGCAATCGTACAAGCATCGTCGCTAGTGCTGTCGGAAATAAAAAGGCAATCGTCACATCAAAGCCACTAGAAACTAAGCTAATAAATTTCATTAGCAAAATAGACAAGCTATAAACAATCACTGTCACTAACAGTGCATTACGTTTTTTTCGTTCGTTCGTCTCCCAACGCTCAAATAAAATATACATAAACATCATTTGTAGTAGCGTTAAAATAATAAGCCCTGCTATCGGCTTAAAGGAGGCTTTATTACTAACCATCCCTAATAGCTCTAATTGTCTAAAAGCCTCATTGTCAATAATTTGGCCTTCTTGAACAATAATCTGACCTTGTAAAATTCGTGTCGGCTCTACACTTTCTTTGGCCTGCTGTTTTCGAATCTTTGTTTGTTCTTCGTTAATTGTTTCATTTTCAATAATGCTTGTACGTCCTATTAACACGACTGTATTGAATATTTTATCAGGATATCCTCTTTGTCCACGAATCTTTGTTTCAAAATCATTTTGTGCAACAAAGACGTTCTCTGGTCGGATGGATTTTTGTAAATATTCCTCTACAAATTTAGATAATTGCGTACTTGTTCTAGTTAAATCATCTTCACTTTGTACTAATAGACCTTCCAGCTGAGAATCTGTAAAAATTAACGGCATCTGGTCTTCGTCAATGGATTCAAATTTTTTTCGAAGCTGTGTAACCTGGTCTGCAATAGGAATAGGTTCCTTACTATTTGCAACATCTTTTTTCACTTCCAAAACATAATCAAATAATGATGTTACAATCGCTGCTCTTTGCTTGGCGACATCCTCCGAAAATTGATAGACTGAATCCACTGCATTGGCAGCTTTTTCTCGCTCTAGCTGTGTTTTATAAGTGTCTTCAATCGTTTTAGTAGATCGTACGGTTTCAGGCGCAAGCTGTAATGGTTTGAAATCATATGTAACCCCTTTAACATCGCCATACATGAACCCAAATTGTAGGCCACCTGTTAAAATGAGAATGATGATAAGAAAGTAGCGAAAACCGATAAGCTCTGTAAATTTTCGAAGTTGTTTCTCCATCTGGCACCTCCTCTATCTACCTACTATCATACCAATTCAGCATACATTTTTCTCGAAAAATGTATAAGAAAGCAAAAAACAGCTATGCATCTTCGCATAGCTGTCACATTTTTTTCCATATTTTGATTAAATTCGTGGTTTAGGTTTTAACTATACGGATGTTTTAAACCTCGTTGCCCCTGTCGCTTCGCTTTCGGGCAGACTTTAAAACCTGTTACCCCTGTCGCTTCGCTTTCGGGGCAGACTTTAAACCTCGTTGCCCCTGTCGCTTCGCTTTCGGGGCAGACTTTAAACCTCGTTGCCCCTGTCGCTTCGCTTTCGGGGCAGACTTTAGAATTGCTACGCAATTCTAAAGTTGCTGTTCTTCGTAGGCTTGAATGATTTTGGCTACGATTGGGTGACGTACGACATCGCCTTGTTCTAGTACTTGGAAATGAATAGATTTAACATACTTTAATGTACGTTCTGCTACAATCAAGCCAGATTCTGTATTTTTGGGTAAGTCGATTTGTGTTTTATCACCTGTGATGACCATTTTAGAGCCGAAGCCTAGACGAGTTAGGAACATTTTCATTTGTTGATGTGTTGTATTTTGTGCTTCATCTAAAATAACAAAGGCATCATCTAATGTACGGCCACGCATATAGGCTAAAGGGGCGATTTCAATTGTTCCGCGTTCAATTAGCCGCTGTGTTTGTTCCGAGCCGTAGATGTCGTTTAAAGCGTCGTAGAGAGGTCGTAAATATGGATCGACCTTTTCCTTTAAATCCCCTGGAAGAAAGCCTAGAGATTCTCCAGCTTCAACAGCAGGACGAGTTAAAATAATTCTCTTAACATGGCCGTTTTTAAGTGCCTGTGTTGCCATGACTACCGCTAAATACGTTTTCCCAGTACCGGCTGGACCAATACCGAAAACAACGTCTTTATGACGGATTGCTTGTATGTATTCTCGTTGACCAATTGTTTTTGCACGAATTGACTTACCTTTCGTCGTGCGTGCTATTTCTTCATCATATAGTTCTGCAAAATACTCGATTGTTCCTTTTTGTGTCATTTCAATAGCTGTTGTGACATCACGTTGATCAATATTAATTCCTTTGCGAATGACCTTCAATAAAGCATGCAGAAGAAATGTTGCCTGTTCCTTAGCATTTTCTTCACCCGCAAGTTGAATTTGTTCACCACGCGTAATGATATGAACATTAAGTGCTTCTTCAACTAATTTCATATTTGCATCGGAAATACCTAGTAGCATAACCGCTTCATTTGGATTATCCACCTGTAATACAGTTAACTGTTCTGACATAATCATTCTCCTTGTAGGCCTTGTATTGGACTTGCAATGTTTTCATTGACTAAAAATAGAACTTTCCCTTCAACTGTACCATTCCCCCACTTTGCCTGTAAAAGGTTTTCTTTCTTGATGATTGTTTTTGCAGGTAACGAGCGTAATACTTTTTCATGCAATAAAGGAATCAGCAATGACTCAATTTTCGATTCATCCAACTCCACTTGCATGGTTTTCGTCTGCTGCTCCTCTACAATCGAAACATAGGGGGATAGCCAATTCGGTAAATCCTTCTTTTGTACATAATCCACCTTTTCCTGATGTATACCCTTTATCAACACTCGCCACTGCTTTTGCTGCAAGGTTTCCACGGTAATTTTTGTTGGAATTTTAAATGAACATTCAAGCCAATAATCTGCATAAACCTCTCCCTTCGCCCCTACAAAAACTTGATCTGTACCACTTTCTAATACCCCACTTACGAGGACGTCACCCTCGTAGGCTGTATCATTTACTGAAATTTTTCGCTCGCCATGCTGTATATTAAAATGTGTAATGACACCACTTTTCGTTGCTACTATATGGGAGGCTAATTTATCAGTTGTTTGCTCTGTTTGTTTAGGTGATTCTTGTGGTCTCAAAATTACTCGTCCGCCATGTTTATCAATATGAACCCATGATAGCTCTCGGTGTTGCTCTAACAGCTTTTGTCGTATAACCGTATTGGAAGGTAACCTTTTTTGAGATAAAGGGGTTTCTAATTGAAAGGTTTCATGAAAGGTCTTACCTAAACGCTGCTCTAGTTCTGGTGTTGCGGCTTCTATGTCCACTCGCCATATGACTTGTGCACAAAGAATTGGAATAGCAATCATAAAGGCTAAGCCCAATAAAGTCCAAATTTGCGCTCGAAAAACTTGAAGCTCATCTGCATAAAATACAGCCATTTTTAAGCGAAAACGTCTTCGTACACGGCGAATTTTTGGTAGATAATGCATCGTCGTTTCAAAGGAAACTTCCTGCTCACGAAAGACAACACGCTTTAATGGGACATGTTGAGCGTGCAATGCTTGAATAAAAGGATGAACATTTTCATGGCGCTTTATACGTATAATAATTGGCCGATTATTCCACATTTTTGCTCACACCCATATTCTTTGTCATTTTCATATGAAGCTCCTGTAGATTGTCAACAGTGAGATGTAGCATTTCTTCTTTGAGCGCATTGATTGTCACTGAATCCGCATTAACAGTAATATGATAATCTGCATAGACAAACGAACAGGTCGTCGCATCTGCATGAATAAAACGGTAGGGTCCAATAATTTTTAATGATTCGTATTCTAACAACTCAAGTAGTGGCGTTAATTGAAATAGTTTTTTCATAAAAAAATGCCTCCTTCTTCGGCAATATATGCATCGAAAAAGGAGGACATGCTAGTTATTTTCTTTTTGATTTCGGTGGACCTAATATTTCAGCCATCACGATTGCTTGCATAAGATCATTTTTAGATTGAGGTAGTTGTAAAGTCGAATTTGTGCCAACTGATTGCACTTCCTTTTTTCCAGCAGCTAATCGTCCTCGACCTTCTCGATTAGAAGAACGGCTAGGGATATCTGCGGGAATGACAGTTGGGGCAACATAGCTTGGCATTTCTTTTTTCACTTGTGCTTCAACAAACTTTTTAGGTTCCTCGACTTTCTCATTTTCTGGAATCCAATCTCCTATAAATTCTCGTGCAAAATCTTCAAAACTCTGTGCTTTCCCAGTCCGATGTGGCGCTTTCTCCGTAACTGGAGGCTCTACCACGGTATCTTTATTAAAAGGAGGCATCTGCTTCTGAGGCTTTTTATTTTTTGATTTTCCGAAAATAGAGCTGACTATGGCAATTATGGCAAAGAGTATTAATTGTTCCATATTATTAGTTCTGCTCCTTTCCGTTATTAAGCATTAGGTTCATTTGTTTCAGGTTTATCTGTGCTCACTTTTGAAATCGAATCGCGCATCGCTGTATCCGCTTGGATATTACGATAGTTCATATAATCCATAATACCAAGATTACCGGAACGTAAGGCTTCAGCCATCGCTTGTGGTACTTCTGCCTCTGCTTCTACTACTTTCGCCTTCATCTCTTGAACACGTGCAATCATTTCTTGCTCATTTGCAACAGCCATAGCACGACGTTCCTCGGCTTTTGCTTGTGCAATGTTTTTATCTGCTTGTGCTTGTTCAATCTGTAATTCTGCACCGATATTTTTACCGATATCTACATCGGCAATATCAATGGACAAGATTTCAAAGGCTGTTCCTGAATCTAACCCTTTAGATAATACTGTTTGCGAAATCATATCTGGATTTTCTAAAACTTCTGTATGATGTGTCGCTGAACCGATAGTTGAAACAATCCCCTCACCAACACGAGCAATAACTGTTTCTTCACCAGCACCACCGACTAAACGCTCGATGTTGGCACGCACGGTAATACGAGCCTTTGCTTTTACTTCAATCCCGTTCATTGCTACACCTGAAATGAACGGTGTTTCAATAACTTTTGGATTAACAGACATTTGAACAGCTTCTAATACATCACGCCCAGCTAAATCAATTGCTGCACAACGTTCAAATGACAGCTCTATATTGGCACGGTGAGCCGCAATTAAGGCATTCACTACACGGTCAACATTACCACCTGCTAAATAGTGACTCTCTAACTGATTAATCGTTACAGGTAAACCAGCTTTATGTGCTTTAATCAACGGATTAACAATTCGAGACGGGATAACACGACGTAAGCGCATCCCAATTAATGTGAAAATACTCACACGTACACCTGCTGCTAATGCAGAAATCCACAATGCTACGGGTACAAAGGTAAAGAATACCGCAAGCACAATGAATAAAATAACTAGTCCAGCAATAGGACCAATCAAAGCTAAATCAAAACCCATTTTCTATTCCTCCATCTCTTTATCTGTTTGTCTCACAACAATGCGTGAGCCTTCAACTTTAATAATTTCTACATGTTGATTAACATCGATATAGCCACCTTCTGATACAATATCAATGCGTTCACTACCAAGTACCATTGTTCCAGATGGACGAAGTGGCGTAAGCGTTTTCCCAATTTTTCCTAACAGTTCTGTGCGATTCACATTGGATACATACCCTTCTTCTGTCGTGGTTGCATCCATTAACACAAGCCTGTTTAAGACATGCAGTTTTTTTCCGAAAAATTTCATCAGAATCACCATTCCTATCATCGCTATCACAAGCGCAATGAGAATTGCTACTATCATTTGCATCATATTTGCACCTGCCAGTATCAGACTTAGTACTATTAAGACACCACCTAAAATACCAATAATTCCACCGGGGACAAAAAACTCTGCAATTAAAAGGGCTAAGCCAACAATAAATAACAATAATGTTTCATATCCCGCAAAGCCGGCCACCATATGTCCAAAGAAAAATAAACCAAGTGCTGATAAGCCCATTATACCTGGAACACCAAATCCTGGCGAATAAAGCTCCATCACAAGTCCTAAGCTAGCGATAGACAATAGAATAGGTACAATGATGGGATTTGTAATAAAACGAGCTAACTTTTCAGAAAAGGTTGGTTCAATGGGAACAACATCACTACCATTCAAGTTGGTTACTTCTAAAAGCTCCTGAAAATCTTTAACCGTCCCTTCAGAATATTTAACCTTTGCTGCCTCTG
Source organism: Lysinibacillus sp. A4 (assembly GCF_024919535.1). Lineage (NCBI taxonomy): Bacteria > Bacillati > Bacillota > Bacilli > Caryophanales > Bacillaceae > Lysinibacillus > Lysinibacillus sp. A4. The sequence continues at coordinate 111,303 of NZ_JANWTB010000003.1, forward strand.
AGGCTGATAGGGTTAACAAATTCTTTCCGCCAGCACGGTATTCTGGTAGTTCATAGTTGGTATCTGCCATTGCTAATGCATATTTAGGGTCGCGCCCTGACGTTTCTGCTGCTGCTTTCATTTGAGCAAGCCAAGCGCTATTGGCCTTTAGGTCGGCTGCATTACCTGCTGAATCGATAACTGCTGCTGCACCAATTGTTCCATTTGGAACCATGTAGATCTTATCCGCATGTAAGGCTAAAAACGCTCCTGCTGAGTGCGCATCCTTATTAATATAAGCAATCGTTTTTATTTGCGTTGCATCCATAAGCATGGCGATATCGCTTGCTGCATTCACAAAACCGCCAGGCGTATGTATTTCTAAGATAATTGCCTCTGCATTGTTTTCTTCAGCCTCTTTAAAAGCTCGTTCTAAAAATGCATGAAGTCCTCGCTCTACTTCATTACGAATCGGAACATGATAAACCTTATTACTGGCAAAAGCCGAAGTTAATGGAAACGCTAACAAAAAAGTCATCCATATCACTAGTAAATAGCTGAGGATTCTCCGTTTTCGCATCTTTTCCCCTCCCTTCTAACATGCCTCTCCTCTGTATATACGGTCAATCATGCGAAAAGTTTCACAAATCTTAAAAATTTATTCACTTATTTATCACTAGATCTAATCCCAATTATCAACACTTAGTATGTGAAAAAAAGCCGAATGAAATCATTTTGATTCATTCGGCTTTTTCATATGTACGTAAAGTTGAGCAATGTAAAATACCTGAAATTAATCAAAAATGTGATTAATTTCAGGTATAACTTTGTCTGCTCAGTGAATCATACAATTGCGTGTTATGAACGTAGGGATTTTTAATGGGAAATTAAATTACCACTTACGTTTACGTGCAGCTTCTGATTTCTTTTTACGTTTTACGCTAGGTTTTTCGTAGAACTCGCGCTTTCTAACTTCTTGAATTGTACCACTTTTTGATACAGTACGTTTGAAGCGGCGAAGAGCATCTTCAAGCGATTCGTTTTTGCGAACGACAGTTTTTGACATCTCTCTTTCCCTCCCTCCGAACACACGTCAATACACAATTAGGCAAATCACCTTCTGTTGTGTACTAAAAAATTATATCGTATTGTCTAATAATGGTCAATAGAAAGTATGCGAAATTATCAAGTGAATTTTTGGTTTTATTTTTGCTCGAATTATTCATACACAATTCGCCCACAATAAAAATAATTACATTTTCTTAACAATTAAGGGGTTTACAAAAAATAGAATAAGGGCGTAGAATAAATCACATTCAATTTCATATCGGCCAAATCTCAACTATTTGAGAACGGAGGAACCAATCTTTTGGGGTTAATTCTGCTTTAGCAGAAGGGATGAGAAAGCTCTTTCGCCATCCTACCCGTCAGCTAACTTCGTCGGCTAAAGCGAAGGAGGTCGTTATTGACCACCATTATTAGCATGCTTTCTACCCTTTTCATGCTCTAATCGTAGGTCTTTTTATTATGCCATCTAACAAACAGTTGTTTACTATTCAGAATTGAGGAAAAATTAAATGAACAATTTTAAAAGAGCATTAAATCCTCCCAAAGTTCTTGTATTGGGCTTTGCCCTCATCATTGCCATAGGTACGTTTCTTTTAACAATGCCATTTTCTACTGAGGATGGGAAGGGTTTGCCCTTTTTAGATGCTTTATTCACTGCTACATCAGCTACTTGTGTCACAGGTTTAATTGTAGTCGATACAGGTGATACCTTCTCTACTTTTGGCGAAGTGGTTCTTTTATTCTTAATCCAAATTGGCGGTTTAGGATTTATGACATTTGCCACATTATTATTTTTACTGCTTGGAAAGAAAATTTCATTAAAAGAAAGACTGTTGCTAAAAGAAGCATTTAATAATATCTCCATTGCTGGTCTTGTTCGATTAGTGAAAAGAATATTACTCTTTACAGCATGTATTGAAATAATCGGTGGTCTTATTCTATCCATTCGTTTTTCTTTTGATATGCCTATTGGAAAGGCCCTTTATTTTGGATTTTTTCATGCCATATCCAACTTCAACAACGCTGGCTTCGATTTAATGGGTGGCTTTAACGGAATGACTGCCTATGTTGATGATCCCTTTGTTGTTTTCACCATCTGTGCTCTTATTACAATCGGCGGATTAGGCTTTATTGTGATGAATGAATTATATGAATATCGTGTGACTAAAAGGCTTTCTGTCCATTCAAAAATAGTCTTAGTAACGACACTTTTGCTCACTGTTAGTGGAACCATTTTGATATTTTTGTTTGAGTATGGCAACCAAAAGACACTGGGACCATTATCCGAATGGGGTAAAGTGTTAGGTTCCCTTTACCAAGCGGTTACACCACGAACTGCTGGCTCCAATACACTGGCTATTGGGGACTTAACGCATTCTACATTATTTTTAATGATTCTTTTCATGTTTATTGGGGCAGGCTCTGGGTCGACTGCTGGAGGTATTAAAATCACAACCTTTGCTGTTTTAGTAGCTACTATGTGGTCACAAATTCGAGGAAAAGAAGATGTCGTTCTCTTTAAACGTAGAATTGTTACTGAAACTATCTTAAAGGCTTTGACGGTTACAATGTGTGGAGGATTAATTGTTATAGTCGTGACGATTCTTCTCAGTATCACGGAACAGCATCATAGCTTTATGATGTACTTATTTGAGGCTACCTCTGCGTTTGGTACTGTTGGTCTTTCGATGGGCCTAACTCCAGAGCTAACACCTGCTGGTCGTCTTCTTCTGATTATTACAATGTTCGCAGGAAGAGTAGGACCACTAACCATTGCTTTTGCCATTGCAAAACGAAGAAAAAAAGAGAGTTTCCGCCACCCAAAAGGAAATATTATGATTGGATAACCAAATGAGAGGAAGACAGAACGCTATGACCATTAAACAATACGCTGTGATTGGCTTAGGTAGATTCGGAACAAGCGTCGCTCGCAGATTGCATGAAGCTGGACAGGAAATATTAGGAATTGATATAAATGAAGAAAGAGTAGAGGATGCCGAACCCTATGTGACTCACGCTGTGGTAGCAGATACAACAGAAGAAAAAGCCTTAAAATCGATTGGTATTGGTAACTTCGATTGTGTTATCGTGGCGATCGGTAATGATATGCAATCTAGTATTTTAACCGTCTCTTTATTAAAAGAGCTAGGGATCAAAAAAGTGATTGCAAAGGCACTTGGTAAAAGACATGGGCAAGTGTTAGATAAAGTAGGAGCTGATTGGATTATTTACCCAGAAAGAGATATGGGTGAACGTGTGGCTAATCAACTCCTATCCCCAAATATGTTGAATTATATCGAATTATCAAAGGAATACAGCATTGAAGAAATTATGATTCCTTCCAAAATGGCTGGACAAAACCTTCGTGATTTAGACTTGCGCGCAAAATATAACGTCAGTGTAATTGCAATTGTGCGCGAGGGAGAAATTATTATCTCCCCTTCTCCTGAGCAAATTATTGAAAAGGAAGATTTATTAGTAATGATTGGTCATCGAAAAGATCTTAGCTTATTCTCAAATATTCAGTAACCACAAAAAGGCTGTTTCAAGCTCAACTTGATACAGCCTTTTTGTCTTAGAAAACTTTCTTTTGATCTCTATCATCTTTTAAAATTTCAACAGCCTCTCTGAAGCGTTGGGAATGAACAATTTCCCGTTCACGTAAAAACTTCAAACTATCATTTAAATCCGTGTCATCTGATAAGTCAATAATCCATTGATATGTGGCACGTGCCTTTTCTTCAGCTGCAATATCCTCATACAAGTCCGCGATAGGGTCGCCCTTTGCTTGAATATAGGTTGCTGTGAATGGTACACCTGAGGCATTTTGATAAAATAGAGCCCGATCGTGATTTACATAATGATCACCCAAACCAGCTTCTTTCAGCATTTCTGGTGTTGCATCTTTTGTTAGCTTATAAATCATCGTGGCAATCATTTCTAAATGTGAAAATTCCTCTGTTGCTATATCGGTCAATAACCCTACTACTTTGTCAGGAATCGTATAGCGCTGATTCATGTAGCGTAGAGCTGCTGCCAGTTCCCCATCCGCTCCTCCATATTGTTCAATTAAAAACTTTGCAAGCATTGGGTTACATGTACTAACTTTTACCGGATACTGGAGTTTCTTTTCATAATACCACAAAGATTTTTCCTCCTAGTCTTTTGTTTAGACTTGCCATGGCCATGGTGTATCAATCCAGTTAAAAGGATAATTCGAATAGCTTCTCCCAAAATTCATGAGTGGTCCATACTTTTGCTCAAAATCAATTTTAAGTTTCATACTTTTCTCTGTATTTTCATTAAATTGCTGAATAGCGTCATAATCGTGCGGATGAGTGTCTAAATAGAGGTTTAATTCAACAATGACGAAATCAATTGCTTGTATTTCTTCTAATTGCTTATAAAATTCGGGCGGCATCTTTTTAGTCATGCTTCCTCCCTCCTTTTAGGGGAAATGGATATGGGCTAAACAACTGTGGCCATAGTGTACCCGCCATTAGCGCTTCTCTTGCGGTTGGAAATTGTGGAAGTCCAGGTGGTTGAAAACCCATATATAATTGTGGGGGTGTTGCATAATATTTAACTTCTATAGGCTTACAAGGATCAAAGGGGCTAATATAGGGCCTCCAAGACTTATACTGTGTAAACATGACATCCTCCTTTCTGTATTTACATTCATCAGTGGAGTATATGTGCATAGAAAATTATTATGCTGATTAAACACAAAGAAGCCATAAGCTCATGTCAATGTACACATGAGCTTATGGCGCTATAAAAAGATAATATTAATAGTTGGAGTCGGCAATTAAACCATTCATAATAGCTACACCAGAGCTAGCCCCAATACGAGTCGCACCTGCTTCTACCATTTTTTTCATGTCCTCTAAGCTACGAACACCACCTGATGCTTTTACACCAAGTTCTGGACCTACAGTTTTACGCATCAGCGCGATATCCTCTGCTGTTGCTCCACCAGTAGAAAAACCTGTAGATGTTTTCACATAGTCAGCACCCGCTGCTACAGCTAACTCACATGCTTTCACTTTTTCTTCGTCTGTTAGTAAGCATGATTCAATAATGACTTTTACAAGTGCGCTATCTTTAGCTGCTTCTACCACAGCTGCGATATCTGCCTGTACAAGCTCATAGTTTTTATCTTTCAACGCACCGATATTAATAACCATATCTACTTCTTTTGCACCGTTAGCAATGGCGTCTTTTGCTTCAAATGCTTTGACTGCTGGCGTATTGGCACCAAGTGGGAAGCCGATAACCGTACAAACTAACACGTCTGTACCCTGTAATAATTCACTACTACGTTTTACCCAAGTTGGATTTACACAAACAGAAGCAAAGTTAAATTGTTTAGCTTCTGCACATAATTTTTCAATTTGTTCTTTTGTTGCCTCAGCCTTTAATAATGTATGATCAATCATACGTGCAAAATTTTTTTCCATTGTTGAACGCTCCTTCATTAAACAAGATGTACGTACCTCTTCGAATCATATCATTTTTTCGCGATGGCGTCTAATTTCTTTCTATATAATGAACACCCAAATATAAACATTACAGAACGAGTCATGTTTATCTGAAGTCCTCAAAAGATTGTATAGAAAGTGATAACTTAATTATTTCACAAAAAAATCTTATATGTACTGATTTTATAAGGATTATGTTATCATAAATCACGTATCTAAAATATGTACAACGAAAAACTTATTAAATGTTTGGAAACACAAGGTAATGTGAATTGAAAGGATGATATATATCATGAGTAACGAGCGATCAAAAATCGTGAGTTTTCATACTCTAGGTTGTAAAGTAAATCATTACGAAACAGAAGCAATTTGGCAGCTGTTTAAAGAAGAAGGCTATGATCGAACAGAATTTGATCAACAAGCAGATGTTTACGTCATTAATACATGCACAGTTACGAATACTGGAGATAAAAAATCACGTCAGGTTATTCGTCGAGCAATTCGCCAAAATCCGGATGCAGTTATTTGTGTAACAGGATGCTATGCACAAACATCCCCTGCAGAAATTATGGCAATCCCTGGTGTTGATATTGTTGTTGGAACACAAGATCGTACGAAATTACTTGGTTATATTGAACAATATCGTGCGGAACGACAACCGATTAATGCTGTACGTAATATTATGAAAAACCGAGTATACGAAGAATTAGATGTACCAGCATTTACAGACCGTACACGTGCTTCGTTAAAAATCCAAGAAGGCTGTAACAATTTCTGTACATTTTGTATTATTCCATGGGCACGTGGTTTAATGCGTTCTCGTGACCCACAAGAAGTATTACATCAAGCACAGCAATTAGTAGATGCTGGTTATCTTGAAATTGTCTTAACTGGTATTCATACAGGTGGCTATGGTCAGGATTTAAAAGATTATAATCTTGCTCAATTACTACGTGATTTAGAGGCCAATGTAACAGGCTTAAAGCGTCTTCGTATTTCATCCATTGAGGCTAGTCAATTAACAGATGAAGTAATTGAAGTACTACGTGAATCAAAGATTGTCGTGAATCATTTACACATCCCTATTCAATCTGGTTCTGATACGGTATTAAAACGTATGCGTCGTAAATATACAATGGAGTTCTTCGGTGAACGTTTAACAAAATTACATGAGGCTTTACCTGATTTAGCTGTTACTTCTGATGTAATCGTTGGTTTTCCAGGTGAGACAGAGGAAGAGTTTATGGACACATATAACTTTATTCGCGATCATAAATTTTCTGAGCTACACGTTTTCCCATTCTCTCCTCGTACAGGAACCCCTGCTGCACGTATGGAAGATCAAATTGATGAAGACATTAAAAATGAGCGTGTGCATCGACTCATCTCTTTAAACGATCAGCTAGCAAAAGAGTATGCTTCTCGTTTTGAAGATCAAGTGCTAGAAGTTATCCCTGAAGAATTTGTGCATGATGACAGTGAAGAAGAAGGCCTTCTAACAGGCTATACAGACAATTACTTAAAAGTAGTTTTTGAGGGTCCAGAAAGTCTAATCGGACAACTTGTAAAAGTAAAAATTACACAAGCAGGCTACCCTCACTCAAAAGGACAATTTGTACGCGTTTTAGAAACAGTGAAATAAATAGTGAAAAAAGGGTTGCCCATTATATATGGCAACCCTTTTTCCTTTTAATGAAGCTAATCATTCACTTGTATTTGATTTTTCATAATATTGATAAATGCTTTTAAAGATTGACAGCTCCTATAAGAAAATTAGTAGTACAAACACAATATCCATCTGTACTACCAGCTTTGTTAATATATTATAATCTTCTACTGTCCTCTAAACTAGCATTTATCAAGGACTAGGAGGAGGTGTAAGTCCTAAAAGAACAGGCGTTATTACGCTACTGCCAGCACCAAGGCGGATTTGTTGAATTTGCAATACTTTTACAGTAAGTTCTAAGACAATTTTTTCACGTAATGTGCTGAATGTCCCTTCAGGAGCCGCCATAATCGGTGAAAAATCAAGTTCAAAGAAGTTGGCAGCTACTAATTCACCAAATGGTTGTTCATTGTATTTAACAAGATTTTGGAAGAAAGCCTTATCTAATCGAGCATCCATTTGTGTTCTTTCGTTAAGGAAGTTCGCTTCAGCAAACTCGGAAATGCCTAAGATTGGTGTTGCGCCTCCAGGTGTTTGTGGGAAAATAAGATCTGTAAAACCAGAAAACGGAACGTCAGCAATTCTATCTCGAAGTGCCCCATTACATGCTGATGAAGCATATTCAATATTTTTCCGAATATGTCCTGCTACAAATAATTTAGCTCTTGTTACTCTAAAGAAATCAGTACCACCAATACGTGCAAAGCTAACTGGTACCAGTTTCACTTGATTTAGGAAGACATTCTTTTTCACTCGTTTGATTTCTGTAGCAGCAGGGCTAAGTGTAATATCCGACTCAACAACGATTTGCAGTGTTGGTTCTGCCAATACAACTGGAACTTTGATAGTTGGCGTTGTAACTGGTGTAGTGACTACTGGTGTAATCTCATTCGTTAATGGAATTTGTTCAGTTGATGTTACAGGACAAGGTTGAAATTGGCTTTCTAATTGATCGCTCAAAAAATTCCCTCATTTCATTTTTTTAGTATTAGAGAGCTCTCCTATCGCTAGAATATGTAGCATTTAAATCTATACATGGACGTATATATTAGTTTTATTTTTTATTTGAATTAAGGGATAAATTTCTATAACCCTCCATTACCTTGCCAGTCAAACAGTACTTTAATTTTTTGTACTTGTAACATTTGGATAATTAATTCTAATACTATATTTTGACACAATCGATTGGGATGAATGGCTGACTTATTTTGCGTATTAGATACCCTATATTCAATATTATGCTGTATGTAGCCTTCTATAAATAAATTCCCCTTTAATACAGTTCTTGTTCCATTTCCCAATGACTGGGATCTATGAATAGGTACAAATCTACAATCGGATAGTACTACCTCATTTGTGATCTCTTTAACCTCTTCAATTCCTTTATCAAAAGCAATTTTTTCCTCCATACATATTTCTATTTTGTATTCCCCTAGCACAACAGGAACTCGTATATGTATAAAAGGCTCAGAGGAGTTAATCTCTCCTTTTTTAATTGCTTGTGAGTTATGTAAGGGAACTACTACTGATTTAAACGGATGCTGCTCACTACCATTTTTTTTATTAGTATCCGTTCTCATTAAAGAAATCATTTGATTAATGTTGGAGCTAACCAAACGACAATATGGTTGTTCAGGGTAAATCGAAATCGTTTGGAGTAGCTTCGTCTGAAGTTGGGGAGATAGGTTATCATTTAAATCAAGAAAATCAAATATTGTATTTTGAACATTATCACCATAAATAGGAGCATGAAGAAAATCGTTAATTTCTACATAAGTAGAAAAGGGACTTTTTTGGATAATGGTGCATACTTCTCCTTGTAAAGACTTTGCAATCTCTTTATTACGATTTGGAGGATTGTTTTTCTCCTTTTCTGCTATATCATCCAAATGCATATTATTTTCAGCCTCTGACAGAGCTCTATTGAAAGATTTTGGATTATTGTCTGATTGGGCTGTTGAATTTTGTTCTTCAAGGGAGTTCTCATCACTATCTAGTAGATGGTCAATTTCTACCTTTGTTGGACTGGGTACGATTTGATAGCATGCTATCTGGTCTAAAGTGAATTCCTCTACATGGTTCTCATCCATATGTCGGAAATTTTCTTCGTTCTCCTTAACATTCGCTTCTATAGGTATGGGTATGGACGCTAATTGCTCTATTAAGGTCACTTTTGTGTGACTCTCATCGATATCTATGTGATGTTCGTTTTCTTGCTCAACATTTGTTTCTTTAGATATAGGTAGATCTTCATTAGATGGTAATAGCTCTGCTAGGCTAGCATCCTCCCTGAAGTTCTCAAAATTTGGGTGATGTTCGTTTTCTTCCTCAATAGTCGGCTCCATAGGTTCGGAGAGCTCTTCATTAGAGATTATATGGTCTGTTAAAGTTGATTCCTCTGTAATTGGTTTATATTCTTTTTCATCAAGCAGATTATTATTTCCATTAAAAGTCTGTTCTAATGGAGATTCGTCATCTATTTTAGTTTGATATCTCCACTCAGTGTATTTATTTTGTTTAGAGGATATTTTTTTCATCTCTCTAAAATTAATCCATGGAGTTGCCATTCATTCACTCCCAAATAATGATTTGACAAAAAAAGCATAACCATCAATTTTTAATTAAGTTTTAATCCATTAGCTAATTCTTCTGATACGATTATGTTAGGACAATTGAAAATCTACAATACTAATTACAATCCATATTATGCAATATTTTTACTTTTGTCACAGTCCCACCATGAGATACAATTGGAAGACGCATGTCCTTATCTTGCCAAAAAAAGCAGTTAAAAGTTCGAGTAAAAGTGAACTTTCAACTGCCCAACAACATATTTGATTTTATATCAGTATTATTGTTACCATTTTTGCTCCACTACATAAAAAAATTAACAAGGCTCAGTAGGCGGAATCATATCAGGAACAATTGGTGTTGCTGGTGGAGTAAGCCCTGGTAGAACAGGTGTTACTACACTACTTCCAGCGCCCAAACGGATTTGTTGAACTTGCAATACTTTTACAGTAAGTTCTAAGACAATTTTTTCACGTAATGTGCTGAATGCTTCTTCAGGAGCTGCCATAATCGGTGAAAAATCAAGTTCAAAGAAATTGGCTGCTACTAATTCACCAAATGGTTGTTCATTGTATTTAACGAGATTTTGGAAAAAAGCCTTATCTAATCGAGCATCCATTTGTGTTCTTTCGTTAAGGAAGTTCGCTTCAGCAAACTCGGAAATGCCTAAGATTGGTGTTGCGCCTCCAGGTGTTTGTGGGAAAATAAGATCTGTAAAACCCGAAAACGGAACATCAGCAATTCTATCCTGAAGTGCCCCATTACATGATGATGAAGCATATTCGATATTTTTCCGAATATGTCCTGCTACAAATAATTTAGCTCGTGTTACTCTAAAGAAATCAGTGTTAGCAATACGCGCAAAGCTAACTGGTACCAATTTCACTTGATTTAGAAAGACATTCTTTTTCACTCGTTTAATCTCTGTCGCTGCAGGACTAAGTGTAATATCCGACTCGACAACGATTTGCAGTGTTGGTTCTGCCAGTACAACTGGAATTTTAATAGTTGGCGTCGTAAGTGGTGTAGTAACTAGTGGTGTAATCTCATTCGTTAAGGGTATTTGTTCAGTTGATGTTACTGGACAAGGTTGAATTTGATTAAATTGTTCACTCAAAAAATTCCCTCATTTCAATATAGTATTAGTGAGCTCTCCTATCGCTAGAGTATGTCGCAATTAAATCTATGTATGGACATTGAACTTGTTCTTTTACATATTTTATTTGGAATGTTTGAGGTTGTGATTTTCCCGGTTGATCTTACACAATGGGCTAAAACTCCATTTAAGCAGGAATTTAACGCAGACCCCCTTCAAATATGATTTACGTAAAAAAACCACTTAATAATATTAAGTGGCTTTCTCTAAGTTATGTTGATAATAAATTATACAAGCTGTTATTCAAATTCATAGGATATGGCAGACAGTGCGTATAATGGCGCTGTTTCTGCTCGTAAAATTCTCGGTCCTAATGACATCGTTTGAGCGCCTGCTTGTAATAGCGCTTCCGACTCTTGACGAGAAATGCCTCCCTCAGGACCAAAGATAATAAGCATTGATTTCGATTTCTTATCATACACGTTTTTTAGCTTCTCCGCAAACCTTGTGCGCTTTTCAGCCTTTGCATCCTCTTCATCAGCAATAAAAACGGCATCGAATTGATCTATTTGTTGTACTAGCTGTTTAAATGATATGGGTTCAAAAACTGTTGGAATATGCGTACGGTGAGCTTGTTCCGCAGCTTCCTTAGCAATTTTCTGTAATCTTTCTTGCTTTTTTGCTCCTTTTTTCTTGTCCCATTTCACAATGGAGCGCTCAGCTTCAAAGGGTAATAAAGCAAACATTCCTAGCTCTGTGGCTTTTTGGGTAATAAGCTCCAGCTTATCACCCTTCGGTAAACCACATGCTACTGTTACTTGAATGGGTAACTCTGGGGAAGGGATTGTTTGTCCAGTCGCTTCAATGACAACCTTATCCCCTTCAAATCCTTCAATTGTGCATATATACGCAGTGTTTTGTGCAACAACTACAATGTTGTCGCCTTGCTTCATACGCATCACTCGTTCAATATGCCGTGCATCTTCTCCACTAATACGTGCATTTTCGATAGCTGTCTCAATAAAATAACGTTGCATGCCACACAGTCCTTTCTAGCAAGAAAGGAAAACGCCAAATCACAAGCACACGGCTCACGATTTGGCGCTTCCTCAGTCATGTTATAGTGGACGACGGGCAATAATGGCTACCCAATCTTCCATTAATAATACTTCTTCAATCACAAAGCCTGAAGCTTCTAGTGCTACTTTCACATCATCTCGTTTTGCACCGATGATGCCCGAAGTGACATATAATCCACCTGGTTTTACAATTGTATACGCGTCATCTGTGAAGGACATGATGATTTCAGCCAAAATATTAGCGACTACTACATCTGCTGGTTCTTTTACAGTATCCAATAAGTTACCATGGAACACTGCCACCTTATCTTCCACTTTATTTAATGCTACATTTTCTCGCGCTGAACGTACAGCAACCTCATCTAAATCAAGCGCATGCACACTTTTGGCACCAAGTAATGCTGCACCAATAGACAATACACCCGATCCTGTACCGATATCAACAACTGTATCCCCTTCTTTAATGACCTTTTCAAGTCCTTGTAAACACATTACCGTTGTTGGGTGGGTACCTGTACCAAATGCCATACCAGGGTCTAATTCAATAATTAGTTCATCTGTTGAAACAGGTGTGTATTCCTCCCATGTCGGTACGATAGTAAAGCGTTCAGAAATCTTAACAGGATGGTAGTATTGCTTCCAGGCAGTTGCCCAATCTTCTTCATTGACTTCCACAATGGATACCACATTTTCACCGATATCAATGTTAAAGTTCGTTAAATTTGTGATAGCTGCTTTTATTTCTTCGACTGTTTCATTTAAAAAACTAGACTCTGATAAATAAGCTTTAACAATCACGCCATCTTTCGGAAAATCATCTTCATTTAGCGCATAAATTTCACCATATTGATCTTCACGTGGCTTCGCAAACTCTGCAGAATCTTCGATGACAACACCACTTGCACCTGCTTCATGCAAAATATTCGAAATTGCTTCTACCGCATCATTTTTTGTATGAATGGATAATTCTGACCACTTCACGTAGCTCTTCAGCTCCTCTAATTATTCACCTTGGAATTTTTTCTTAATTTTATCGAATAGTGAACTACCTTGTTCTTCAGGGATATCGCCACTAATTTCTGCAAATTCTCGTAGTAATTGTTTTTGTCTTTCCGTTAATTTTTCTGGTGTCATCACTTTTACTGTCACATATTGATTACCCATACCATAACCATGAACATTTTTAACACCTTTATCTTTTAGACGGAATTGAGCACCTGACTGTGTTCCAGCTGGAATACGTAATTTTACTTTCCCATGGACTGTTGGTACTTCAATTTCATCCCCAAGTGCTGCTTGAGGGAATGTTAATTTCAACTCGAAGTAAATATCGTCTCCATCTCGTTCAAAATCCTTGTGTCCTTGAACGCGGAACATAATATATAAATCCCCTGCAGGTCCACCGTTTATACCTGGTTCACCTTGACCAGATACACGAATTTGTTGTCCATCATCCACACCTGCTGGAATCGTCACTTTAATTTTCTTACGTTTTTGGACTTTTCCTTCTCCACGACAAGTCGTACATTTTTCTTTAATAATTTTACCTGTTCCATGACATGTTGAGCATGTACGACGATTCATCATACGACCAAATGGTGTATCCACTGCTTGATTGATTTGTCCTGCACCTTTACATGTCGAACATGTTTCTGGTTGCGTGCCTGGTTTTGCTCCTGAACCGTGACATGTTTCACACGTTTCATCTTTTGGGATTTCTATTTCTGTTTCTTTTCCAAAAATAGCTTCCTCAAATTGGATGTTCATACGATATTGCAGATCATCCCCTTTACGTGGCGCATTTGGATCCTGACGGCGACCACCTCCGCCAAAGAATGAACTGAAAATATCCTCGAAGCCGCCAAAGCCGCCCCCTCCAAAGCCACCACCAAAACCAGCATTCGGATCCTCATGACCAAATTGGTCGTAGCGTGCTTTTTTCTGGTCGTCACTTAATACTTCATATGCTTCAGCGATTTCTTTGAATTTTTCATCTGCACCTGGCTCTTTATTAAGGTCAGGGTGATATTGTTTTGATAATTTACGGTATGCTTTTTTAATCTCATCTTTTGTAGCCGATTTTGTTAAACCAAGCACCTCGTAATAATCGCGTTTCTCCATGATTCACACTCCGCTCTGTTTGCATAAAATCTATTGTAACATGCAGTTGAAAAAACTGCCTCATTTTTTCGATTAAAGGTTCTATAAATTCCAATAATGAAGATATTCACTTCCTAGCAGCTAACGTATGCAACTATCCCATAAATGGTGCATTTACGTGAAGTGACCTCACATCATGACAAAAGCCAAAGCCGCAAGCGGTCTTTGGCTTTTTCACTTTACTGTGTTACTTCTTATTTATCATCTTTTACTTCTTCGAATTCAGCGTCTACAACACCGTCATCTTTTTTACCAGCATCAGTGTCTGCACCTGCATCGCCACCTTGAGCTGCTTGAGCAGCTGCTGCCGCTTGTTCGTAAACTTTCATCACTAGTGGCTGTAATACGCCTTCTAGTTTTTCTTTAGCTGCTTTAATACCTTCTAATTCACCAGCTTCAAGCGCTTTTTTCAATTCATCACGAGCATCTTCCACAGATTTTTTCTCGTCTTCTGTAATTTGCTCACCAAGGTCAGCAATTGTTTTATCCACTTGGAATACTAATTGGTCTGCTTCGTTACGAAGATCTGCTTCTTCTTTACGTTTAGCATCTGCTTCAGCATTAGCTTCAGCATCTTTTACCATGCGTTCAATTTCTTCCTCTGATAAACCAGAATCAGATTGAATCACAATTGTTTGCTCTTTGTTCGTACCAAGATCTTTTGCTTTTACAGATACGATACCGTTTTTATCAATATCGAATGTTACTTCGATTTGAGGTACACCACGAGGTGCTGGTGGAATATCTGCTAATTGGAAGCGACCTAATGTTTTATTGTCAGCTGCCATTGAACGCTCACCTTGTAAAACATGAATATCTACAGCTGGTTGGTTATCAGCTGCTGTAGAGAAAACTTGAGATTTTGAAGTAGGGATAGTTGTGTTACGGTCGATTAATTTTGTGAACACGCCACCCATTGTTTCAATACCAAGTGAAAGAGGTGTTACGTCAAGTAATACAACGTCTTTCACATCACCTGTTAATACGCCACCTTGTACTGCAGCACCCATTGCAACAACTTCGTCAGGGTTAACACCACGGTGAGGCTCTTTTCCTGTTTCTTTACGTACTGCTTCTTGTACTGCTGGAATACGTGTAGAACCACCAACTAAAATAACTTGGTCAATTTCAGAAGTTGACAGACCTGCATCAGATAATGCTTGACGTACTGGTCCTACTGTACGATTTACTAATGGTAAAGTAATTTCGTCAAATTTCGCACGCGTTAAAGAAATTTCTAAGTGTAATGGACCTGCTTCTCCAGCTGTAATGAATGGTAGAGAGATTTGAGTTGATGTTACACCAGATAAATCTTTTTTCGCTTTTTCAGCTGCATCTTTTAATCGTTGCATCGCCATTTTATCTTTTGATAAGTCAATGCCATTTTCTTTTTTGAATTCAGCTACTAGATATTCGATAATTGCGTCATCGAAATCATCTCCACCTAGTTTGTTATCACCAGCTGTAGCTAGTACTTCAAAGACACCGTCACCTAACTCAAGGATAGATACGTCAAACGTACCGCCTCCAAGGTCAAATACTAATACTTTTTGATCTTGATCTTGTTTATCTAATCCATAAGCAAGAGCTGCAGCAGTTGGTTCGTTGATGATACGCTCTACTTCTAGACCTGCGATTTTACCAGCATCTTTAGTAGCTTGACGCTGTGCATCATTAAAGTAAGCAGGAACTGTAATAACTGCTTTTGTCACTTTTTCCCCTAAGTAGTCTTCAGCATAGCCTTTTAAGTATTGAAGAATCATTGCAGATACTTCTTGTGGCGTGTAGTCTTTATCTTCTACTGTTACTTTTTCAGCTGTACCCATTTTTGATTTAATAGAAATGATTGTGTTAGGATTTGTTACTGATTGACGTTTCGCCACTTCACCAACTTGACGTTCACCATTTTTAAAGGCAACAACAGATGGCGTTGTACGGTTTCCTTCTGGGTTTGGAATTACTTTTGGTTCTCCACCTTCAAGTACAGAAACGCAAGAGTTTGTTGTTCCTAAGTCAATACCAATAATTTTGCTCATTAAAATTTCCTCCTATTATGTCAACGCAAGGGATGCGTTTTCTAACTAATTTTAATTGATTAAATAGTGCAAGACTATTCGTTCACAGATACCATTGTTGGGCGTAATACACGATCCTTTAAGATATACCCTTTTTGTAGTTCGCGTAAGACGATACCCGTTTCTTTTTCACTATCTTGTTCTTGCATAACAGCTTGGTGAATCGTTGGATCAAATTGCTCACCTTCAGCTTTAATGACTTGTAGACCTTCTTTTTCTGTTGCTTCAATTAAAGAGCGATACACCATTTCAATTCCTTTAATGATCGATGCAGTCTCTTCAGAAGTTGTCTCAACTTGTAAAGCACGTTCAAAATTATCAAGGACTGGTAATAGATCAGATAGTAAGCTTTGGGCGCGATACTTTTCAGCTGCCTCACGGTCTAACTGATTACGACGGCGCATATTATCGAAGTCAGCACGTAAACGTAGGTGACGATTTTCCTCATCAGCCAGCTTTGCTTGTAGTTCAGCCAGCTTAGCCTCATACTGTTCTTCAATTGATAACTCTGCTTCTTCCTGAACTTCTGTTTGCTCTACTTCCTCAGTTGTCGTTTCAGCTTGTACATCTTCTTGTACTAAATCTTTGTTTTCAGTTGTTTCCGTCACTTGAATCCTCCTCATTATCATTCACTACGATTCTTCATAAAGGCTTGTGTTAAATCCAAGCGCATTACGTCTAATAAAGCCACAACACGCTTATAATCCATACGTGTAGGGCCAATAATAGCAATGGCTCCCTGTTGATCATCACCAATAGAATAGGTAGTGGTAATGACACTGCAATTTTCCATTTCTAGTTGTTTATTTTCTGAGCCTATCCGAATATGAATACCTGATTCATTCGGATGGAAAAGTGACTGCACTTGGCTAGTCGTCTCCATTAAGTCCAAAATCATCCGGACTTTATTTAAGTCATGGAATTCTGGCTGGTTGAACATATTCGTTTTCCCACCATAGAAAATTTTACTTTCTGAATTATGCATTGTTGCTGTGATAAGTGCGCGAATAAAATCATCCGCTGATCGAACATGTTGCTGTAACACGGCTAGCACTTCAGCTTCAAGGCTTTTATGGAGATCTTCTAATGAAACTCCAATAAGGCGATCATTTAAGATATTCACCATTTTCTCTAAATCAGAAGCGGTAAAGTCAGGTGGTAGAGTGAACATGCGGTTTTCTACATGCCCATTATTCGTCACGATAATCGCTACTGCTGTGTCGCTAGAAAGGGGGACAATTGAAAACCGTTTAACACGATGCCTCTGGACATCAGGTCCTAAAAGTATGGAAGTATAAGATGTCAGCTCTGATAAAATGTTGGCTGACTTTCGGATAATATGCTCTACTTCTACTAGTCGATCATTAAAAATTGATTGAATTTGTTGAATGTCCTTGGAATTAATACCTTGAGGACTCAACAAATGATCTACATAAAATCTGTAACCCTTTTCCGAAGGCACTCGACCAGAGGAGGTATGCGTTTTTTCTAAAAAGCCTAATTCCTCTAAATCCGCCATTTCGTTTCGAATAGTGGCTGGACTAAATGTAATCCCTTGTTTTTTGGAGATTTGGCGAGAACCTACCGGCTGCGCAGACACAATAAAGTCGTCTACAATGACTTGCAATATCTGTAACTGCCGATTTGTTAGCATGATTATCACCTCTGTTAGCACTCAACTAAGAGGAGTGCTAATACTATTATTAAGTTATCAAATCCCACATTTTATGTCAACGATATCGCTCAATCTTCTAGCAAAAATTGTTGAAATACTTCATTGCCCACAAAACGTCCTTTTCTTGTCAGGCGTACACCAAGTTCATCCTGTTCTAAAAGCCCCTTTGACACTAGATCTTTTATTACCACATCATAATGGGCAGACATCGGTGTATTAAATTTCTCTTCATATAAAGTGTGCATAACACCCTCTGTTTTTCTTAGCCCTAAAAACATTTGTTCTTCTCTTTTTTCCACTTGTGATACTTCATGTGCGTGGACAATTGGTAGCTCATTTGCCTCAACAGCTTCCATATACTTTTTTAATGGACCATGATTGGAATAGCGTATACCTGCTAAATACCCATGAGCCCCTGCGCCAAACCCCGCATATTCATCATTATCCCAATAAATCTTGTTATGCTCTGAATGATACCCAGGCTTTGCAAAATTACTAATTTCGTATTGTTGAAGCCCATGTAAGGCCATTTGTTGCATCAGCACATCATACATATCCGCTTCTAAATCTTCTGTCGGTAAATACAGTTTCCCTTTAGCGTACTGATTATAAAAAATCGTTTTGGGTTCCACAATAAGAGAATAGGCGGAGAAATGTGGCAAATCAAGAGTAAAAGCTTTGGCTAAGGAGTCCTTCCATTGAGCCATTGTTTGTCCAGGTAAACCATACATTAAATCAATGCTAATATTACGGAAGCCAATTTTTCTTGCCAAGGCGATCGTTTCATAGACATGATCATTACTATGAGTGCGTCCAATCTTCTGTAGTAATCCTTGGTCAAAAGATTGTACACCCATGCTTAATCGATTAACACCACCGTCAAACAACACCTGCAATTTGGCTGCAGACAATTCATCCGGATTTGCCTCTGATGTAAATTCTGTCACACTATTCATTGGAATATACGTATGAATAGACGTTAGTAGTTTGTCCAATTGCTCAGGAGATAAAGCTGTCGGTGTTCCACCACCCAGAAAAATCGTCTCGATGTTATGGAATTTTTCAGGATGTTTTTCTGTTGTCAAGGCCATTTCTTTTCCAAGCGCTTCTATATATTCATCCACTGGTTGATTTTTAAAATAAAATTTATTGAAATCACAATAATTGCAGATTTGATGACAGAAAGGAATATGAATGTAAACACCTCGTGCCATAGCAATCCCTTCTTTCCCGTTAAGTCTTTTCCATTTCTACATTATAACGAATCGATAGAAGGAACGCTATGAAACCCCATAGGTTCTTTTAATGAATATTGCTTCTGTAATGACAAAACAAACTGCACCTCCGATTATTAGTTAGAATCTAACAATCGAAAGTGCAGAATTTTTCATGTATAAAAAATGATGCCCACAGCCATTCCTAACAGCACCAATAAATAAGGCTGTATTTTCCACCGAATTAAACACCATAAAAAAATAGCCACTATGAAAATATCTAACATGCTAAGGATGGTTTGTGTCACAATAGGATCTACAAAAGCAGCGGCTAGAATGCCAACGACCGCCGCATTCGCGCCTGCCATCGCACCTCTAAGACGTGCAATTCGACTTAGGCTAATCCAAAATGGTAGCGCCCCAACCACTAGCAAAAACGCTGGTAAAAATATTGCAAGAGTAGCAATAATTGCTCCTGGAACGCCTGCAATAACCATACCGATATATGCAGCAAATGTAAATAAAGGTCCTGGAACTGCTTGTGTCATACCGTAGCCAGCTAAAAAATCTGAAGTACTTATTTGACCACTTTGAACAAATTGTGTTTCCAGTAAAGGTAAAACTACGTGACCGCCACCGAATACTAAGGCACCTGCAAGATAAAACTTCTCTATCATGGAAATCCACTCATGATGCCATAAGGCACTTAATATAGGTAAACCTAGGAGTAGCATGAAAAAAAGTACTAGTAAAACCGTGCCAGTTGTTTTAGAAATAGGTATAAGAACTAATTTTGAGGTATTACCCTCGTCACTTTTTTTTAGAAGTTGAAAGCCTAAACAAGCAGCGATCAATATTGCTGCGATTTGAGCAAATGGATTTAGCCATGTCAATACTGTTATCATTGTCAATAAAGCAATCAACCAATGCCATTTTGTCGAGAGTAGCTTTTTGCTCATATCAAAAATAGCATGGGCGACAATCGCCACTGCTACTAACTTCAAACCATGAATCCAATCCATCTTTAACTCTGTATACTTGGAGAAATAGGCAAAAAGTATAAGTATCAGAACGGATGGTAAGGTAAAACCAAGAAATGATAGAAAGCTTCCTAACACTCCTCCTCTAAGTAAACCAATTCCCATCCCCACCTGACTAGATGCAGGACCGGGCAAAAATTGACTTAACATAACAAGTTGACCATAATCATGTGCAGAAAGCCATTTACGTTTCTGTACATATTCCTGTTGAAAATAACCTAGATGAGCTGTTGGGCCTCCAAACGAGGTACAGCCCAATTTTAAAGCAACAAAAAAAATCTCCCAAAGCCTTCGCAAACTCTCAACTACTTTCCATATCTTTTATTTCATCTTACACGGAAGGCTATGTTTTTTAGGTTAAGAGTTTGTAAAATTTACTTCATTATTCATCTCTCTTTATTTTAATTGCAGAACCTACTTTACTACCCTCTTTATTGATTGGAATTAAAGTGTATTTTTTTTCTGTTAGATAGAGTGCATCTACACGACTTCCCCACCTAGTACCCTCTTTATTTAATGGATAGGGTGTTGCAAAAGTCCATGATTGTCCAGATTTTGATTGGATTTTAAAGTGTAGCGCATCATTGACAACACTTTCCTCAGTATGAAAATAAATCGTTGTAGAAATAGGTGTGGAGACAACTTTATCAATGGTTATTTCCTGCTGATCAACATGCTTCACTTTTTTATCAATGGAAAAGATTTCACGATCTTGTTGTAATTGCTCTTGTGAAGCATCTACCTGAAATTCCCATGGCTTCTCAATTGGTGTTTCAACATTCCAATCTTTATAACGAATAACTAATTCTAATTGTTCATCAGTCGGAAAATCATCCATTTTAATACTATTGTATATCGTATAGACGTTGGCAGACTTTGCTATGGACTGTCCTCCATTACGAACCATATAATCTTGACCATTGACGAGAATTTGCGGAAAGAAAAACACTTGATGGTCTGGCTTAAACTCTTTTCCAGGTTCGAAAGTTGCATTCAGTAAAATTTGATTGTCATCTATAATCACTTCATTTAATGTTAACCGTCCTAAGCTATTGCTAGCTGTTTTCCCCACATCCGTTTTATAGGCTTCAAAATTCACATCCTGATCCCACCACAAATACAGCGTCGATCCACTAGCAATCATTAATAAAAGGATCACAATAATAAGCCATTTCTTACTTCTCCGATTTTCCTTATCCAAATCCACAACTCGAATCATATCATTGGACAACCGTACACCTCATTTTTATAAAAATCGTTATGATTCATTGTAGTGCTCAATCATGCATTATATAACCTTCTATGTTGAAGATTCATTATGTATAAAAGGATTTACATCCCTTTATGTAGATGACGAACTTTATTGACTTCACGCATTAAATAGTCCACAAAGAGATCATCTCTTACTAGCCATGCTTGTTTATTTCGCTTTAAAAACCACTCTGCTTCATTAAAGCTCGCAAAGGATTGTGTCAGTGGCATGTTATTTTTTTCAATTATCCAATCAACCTCATCGTTTGAAGAAAGCACGAACATTTCATCTTGCTGATTTTTATAGAAACTCCCAAACGTAGACCCTTTTACATTATAGCGATTTCTTTTAGCATCCTCTGGAATAGGCTCTATATGGAATGTTGCCACTACATACTGGTTGTAAGCTTCCACCGTTAATGAGCAGCCAGCAGCCTTTTGATGCCCACCTCCACCATATTTGGCAGCAATTGCTGACACATCAATATGATCATGGATTGTTCGAAAGGATATCTTTTTACTGCCCATATTAATCATCGCAATATAATCAAGATGCGGATTTTCCTTTCCCAATTCATTGCCAAGTTCAGAAAGATAGGATTCTGCATAGACAACCCCAGCATAGTATTCACCCAAAGTGGTTTGAATAAGTTCCCGTTTCTTACGCCGAATGTAACGTTCTGTTTTTTCTTCTTCCATGCTTAAAATTTTCTTTTCAAAATCATCGAAGTCAAAGTGATCACTTGTTTTTAAACGCTCAAGCATCTTCTCTTCAAACTCTTCAATAGACACTAGAAAAAAGAGTGCATTTAATCTTTGCGCTTGTAAATTGCCGTTCTTTTCCCATTCCCATGTATCGTATTGTCTTACTAACTCTACAAATTCAGAAACGGCTTCTGTTTTTTCTAATAGTCCATGGATAACCAGGCATTGATAATATAAAGATGTAGCTGACGTTAAAAAGCCTTGCTCGTCCTCAATTAATACTTTTCCCCATTCATATTGATTGAAATGGATTGCTGTCTTATGATGATCCAGCAATTGCACATTACCAGTCGCCTGATAATAATCATGAATCCTTTTTTCATTCTCTTCATTTGGAGAAAGATCTGTAATAAACAAAAATGTTTTCTGTTGCTCATTCTCCAAAAAGAATTCGATTTCGCGATCAAGTGCAGTAATGGAATTGTAGCGTATCTTCACCTCATCGTTAAAAGCAAGCTTGGCTAAAATCCCACACCCTACTCCGTCTAAATCGTTATGTGATAATAATTTATACATGCTCTCACCTCGATTGTAGTATGAGTATTTTTTCGGTATTCAAACAGCTAATGACGTTCAATACGTAACACCATTGATATTGTTTTTCAGATAACATACATTAAAACCATATATCTTTAGGATGAAAGGGGACACAGTGAATGAAAAGGAAACTAGCTTATAGTGGAATCGGATTTATTTTGTCTTTGTTTTAAACCTTTGTAATTGTAATTAAATTCTTTTATTCTTGCGAAATTTTCTCCAATTGGGCGATCACTTTATCGTATGTTGCCAATTTAATTTGTTCTAGCACTTTAATCTGAGCCTGTTGTCTTTCAGCTTCCATCATTATCAAAGTTGTTTCTACATTCATTTCCCTCTGCTCCTTCTACATTAAAATAGGTTATTTAGAATCTCTATTCAAAATCTCCTTGATTAACCCAAAATATTTCATCCAATGTCGCATTCACTGTATAGCAAATCAGTAAACAAAGCTTCAAGGATGGATTAAAACTCCCCTTCTCTATCCGTAGTACAGTCTGTCTTGATATTCCTACTGCATCGGCTAATTGTTGTTGTGTCAAATCTGCTTTGACACGTGCAATTTTTACATGATTTTTCATATATTAACCTCCATATATATGGAGTAAAATATAGTTTACTTTATGTAAATTATATATCACATATATTTTAAAAATAATATCTAATGTTACACCTATTTAGTAGAACAGAATATACTTCGTAGTATAAAAGAAAATAAAATAATTGGTATATTTATGGTAATTAAATATTTTTTATGTTAGAATTTTCCATGAATGGTTTTTGTATATCAACCGTTCCCGAAATATCAGAAAAGAATGGGGGTCTTAAATGAAAAAATCAGTCCTACTTAGAGTATTGGCATTTATAGCCGTATTGCTTATCCTTTTTTCAGATGGGATACAAACCTATGATTTTCTTATCCTATTGTTTGCTGTTTTCTTTATAGGTACCCCGTGGTACAAATTTTTCAAAAAAAAGTAAATTTAAATTTAGGAGGAATAGTAAATGAAGAAAAAATTGATCTTTTTTGTAATGGTTATGTTTTTAGCATTTCAACCCCTATCTGTAAATTTAGGTGCTTTAGCTAAAGAAAAAAATGAAACTACTGACACTACTGATTGTAATAGTTGCTCACAACAAGCACCTTTGCAAATTGAAAAGAATGGTTTCCTTAATGACTCAGTAGTTGTAAATGAAGTGAAACAGGATTTAGATATTGCAGAGAATTTCACACATAGTGAATACAGTAGAGAAGACTTTGATTGGCAAAATACTGAGTATATGGATTACGGTAAGAATAAAGATGGTTTGATGATTCCTTATAAAAAGAACAATGAAAGTTTTGATATTCGATTATTGACTACTTATGATAAAATCACTGGTGAAGTTGGCGAATTTATCATTATGAAATCAACTTTAGATATAGAGAATAATGAAATCAATGTTACTTATGCAACATTAAACAATGAAGACATGCTTGGTATGACTCTTGAAGTAGGTACAAATAAAGTAATTGATAAACAAGTTTATTTCGATGAAAATTCAGAAGTTTCCCTTTTATCAACCAATATTGCTAAAGCAGGTTATTGGAGTGATTCATGGGAATGCTTAAAAAACTATTGGTATGATGCCCCTGAACTAACAAAACAAATTTGTAGTGCCGCATGTGCGTCAGTAATATTTGGTGGCAATGTTGTAGGTGCTGTTGCGTGTGCTAGTTGTTTAGGTTCTCATGTTATGGTATGTCTAATCCATTAATAGTTAATTAAAAATCCCCTTCTATGGACGTTTAAAAGGTAAACCGATAATAAAATTGTTTAATATTATTATAAAAATATAAGAGCCTTGCTACACTCTAGCGTGTAGTAAGGCTCTTTAAAGTTGTTTAATTCTTATTGAACTAAAGCACCCTGTTAGTTGAAGAACTAATTTTACGAAATAATTCCTTTATAATTGTTGTATAGTACTATATTATTCCGCATGTTCTTTCATTATTTTATCAAGTGCTTTAAGATAAGCATCTTTATTTTCCTTACTTAACTCATAAAGTGCATTATCCCAATTTTCCCCATCTACACCCGATAAATGTGGAGTACTTTTTAGTACAGCTTCTTGCATATTCGGTTTATCCTCTTTACTAGCGTCTTTAATAAGCTTTGTTGCTTTTCTTGCATCTGTAACCCCTACTTGTATGTCTTTGTGAATGTCTTTGTATTTAACAGGAACATTTATATATTCCATATTGTCTAAAATCTTATCCATCTTGATTGCTGTTTTTAAAATATCTTTTTCTTTTTCTTTTTCTTTGTCTTCCATAGCTTTCATCGAGTTTACTATGAATATCTTAAAAATATCACTCAAGCATTTGCCAACTACTCTAAGCAATCATGGAATATTGGCAAAATGGCTCAGATGAATAATCGTTTTTTAATTAGCCTGAGAAATAAGTTATTAAAATTAACACCTCAAGTAATGATTCAAAAACAAGCACAGCATGTCTATAATTTTGAAACCACAAAATAAACAAACTATAACGAAATTCTTAAAATCTGCACTTTCTTTGTGCAGATTTTTTCTTTTAACTAGGCAAATAGATAAAAAGTAATAGCTATTAAAGTTTTTCCTATAATAATATCATCATCCTTTTTCATTTTAAGATATTTCTTTAAAAATCAAGCTGCAGTAACATAGTTAGAATTTGTCAATAAAACTTAGATTTTTCAGAAATGTCTATAAATATTTTTTCAGTAAAATATAATCACCATCTCTGCTAAAATATGCTATTATACCTTTAGTATAATGTCCTATTTTTATGGAAGTAAAAATAGAGGAAATATGAACTATAAAAGGATGATGAATATGCAAAATATCCAACAATTATTCCAGAGCGAAGATGGAAATATCCAACAAAGAGAGAATTTTTTGTCCCTATTAGAGAAAATTGTTTCCTCATTAGATGAATTAAAGAACCCAAATAAGACAACTCTTGGTCCAATGAAAGAGCGATCTGCTAATTTTTATCAAGAGCTTATGCAAGAGCATCAAGTGCCAACAACTGGGATTGGACTAGATCAAGTTGTAAAAGAATTGACACATTTAATGCAAGGACACCCTTATCATACACGTAATTTTGTAACAAATGTTTTACCAATGGCAAGTATTCCTGGAGTGTTAGGACAGTTTACAAATGCGCTATTGAATGGCAATAATTTATGGGATGTTTATGGTCCTGCTGCAGCTGAGTGTGAGGTTAAAGTAGTCGCAATGATGTCTAAATTAGTAGGCTATGATTATACAAAAAGTTTTGGCTACACAACATGGGGTGGACAAGGTGCTGTTTTCAGTGGACTTCGTCTTGCCATTGCAAAACAATTCCCACAAGCAAAAGAAGATGGTGTTCCTACTAATTTATATTGCTTTGCTTCAGAGAATGCCCATTACAGTCTTTTAAAATCAGTAGAAGCAGTGGGTATCGGCAGTAAACATTTAGTGCGTGTAAAAGCGGGTAAAGATCATTCGATGGATGTGGAGGACTTACGAGCACGTATGACAGAAGTCATCGAAAATGGCGGTATTCCTGTCTATGTAGTAGCGACAACAGGTGCTACTGATCAATTTGGTATTGATGATGTCCAAGCCATCAAAGAAGTCACAACAACCCTTGAGAAGAAATACAACTTACAACCAGTACATATTCATGCTGATTCGGCTTTAGGTGGTTTTTATGCCTTCTTCAATGATTATGATTTTAATAAAAATCCACTCCAATTCGAGGCAGAGGTTTTACAAGGATTAGCACAAATCCATGAACGTATGCAACATCTAGCCATTGCAGATAGTCTTTGCTTTGACTTCCAAAAGCTTGGACAAACACCTTATTTAACTAGTCTATTCTTAATTAAGGAAGGTAAAAGTTTACAGCTACTAGATATTGAGGACTTTGATACGCCATATGTAGGCAATCGTGGCTATGGCTCTTATCATACTGGCTATACATTAGAATGCTCTCGTATGGGTAGCTCCATTGCAATTTTTGCTGCATTACAGGCATTCGGCAAAGAGGGCTATCAACAACTATTAGCTAATTATGTACGAGTGAATTTAGCGTTCCGTGCTCAATTAGCTGATAAAACACCAATGTTACAAGTGGTGAATGAAATGAATATCGGTCCTGTAACAGCTTTCCGTTTGTATCCAGATGGGCTGAATTGGCAAGCTGAACAAGCTGGTCATTATACACAAGATCAAATTGAACATATTAATGGCATCAACGCTTCATTCTTTGAAATTATTGGAGAAGGTCGAGACGAAGTATTCTTTGGTGACACAACACGAGTTTGCACCGTTCATACAAGTGATACAACACAACATGTTCCAGTTGCAGCGGCAAAATTCTTCTCAATTTCACCTTATACGGAGACAGCGCATATTCCTGATATGATTCAATTCTTACAGCAAAAGCTTAAAGTACTGGAGGCGTCTCACATTGCGTATCGTCACTAAATTTAAGAGCTCTTTACTCTATAAATATATAGCCAGTTTCACCATTCCAATAGCGATTATTTCCTTGCTCTTTAGTATTGTGTTATTTGCCGTTTCTTACCGCATTATTGACAACTTTGTTATTAAACAATTTGAATCTACTTTAGAGATTACATCGACAACGATTTTTGAAGATATTGAGAAAAATGATGTAAAGGCAGCGGATAATGGTAGCCCTGACAAATACAAAAAGCTTTTAGATCAATTGAATGCAACGGTTAAAAAATATGATGTTGAAAACGCCTATATCCTTTCTAAAGCAAATGGTAAGGAACATATCGTCGCTCTAAGTAATACCGACAATCATCAGCAAGATTATGTATTTAGTGAAGAAATGCATGAAGCCGTAGCTACTGGTAATACACAAACAAGTGATATTTATAAGGATGAGTATGGTATCCACAAATCCATCTTTATCCCATTTAAAGATACAGATATTATTTTCGGTTTAGATATGGATGCCTCCTTCATCGCTGAACTTCAAACGGAAACACTATGGATCTGTATTATTCTTACAGTTATATTTATTATTTTTGGCGTGATCGTTGCTTACTTTATTAGTGTAGGTATTACGAAGCCAATCAAAAAAATGACTCGCTATGTCAGTCAAGTTGCACAAGGTGATTTAGCCGTCGAACCTCTCCAAATAAAAGGGTCCAATGAAATTGCCCAGCTGTCTTCAGGGATAGAAAATATGACGGAAGATTTACGCTCGTTGATTCATCAAATCGCCCAAAATGCTGAACAAGTGGCCGCCATGTCGGAGGAATTAACAGCAAGCTCTGAACAGACAAGTGCATCCATTCAGCAAATAACCTCTTCTATGCAAGAGGTTGCAGCGGGTTCGGAAAAGCAGACCTCTTCGATTGAAGAAGTAGATAGTCATATTACAACCATCTCAAACAAAATGTCAGAGGTAGTGACAAGTGTAACCGATGTTACAGATAAGGCATTCCAAGCATCTGCTATATCAGAAAAAGGCAACACAACAATCCAAGATGCTACTGAAAAAATGGCCGTAACATCTCAGGCTATTCAAGAGTCAGCAGCTGTAGTAGAACGTTTAAGCACATACACAAATGAAATTGGGGATATTGTGACATTGATTACCCAGATTACGGATCAAACGAATTTACTTGCATTAAATGCTTCGATTGAGGCAGCGCGTGCAGGCGAACACGGTAAAGGCTTTGCAGTTGTAGCGGAAGAAGTCCGTAAATTAGCCGATCAATCATTGGAGGCAACTAACAGTATTCGAACACGCATTGAAACGATTAAAGAGGAATCTTCACAAGCCGTCAAATCAATGGCTATCAGTAGCAGTAATCTTGCCGAAAGCTCCACAACATTCAATGCATCCGGAGAGGCATTTGCTGAAATCTATGCCCAAGTCACTGCACTGACGAGAGAAATGGACCATGTCAATAACGTGATGTCCAATATCAATGAAGGTGTTAGTAGTATTGCTAGTTCTGTTGAACAAGTGGGGGTTGTAGCTGTACAAGCTTCAGGCAATATTCAAAACGTAGCAGCTGCCTCTGAGGAGCAATCCGCAAGTATTGAAGAAATAACCGCTTCTTCGAACAACTTAGCTGAAATGGCGCAACAGCTTCGCAATATTATTCAAAAATTCCAGTTATAAAAATAACAAATCCGCTATGCACATTTTCGGCATAGCGGATTCTTCTTTCCATAAAAACTCTCCTACAAAAATGGTAAAAGTTTAGGCAATAATATTTTTCACAACTTTTGAAATAACGGCACCTTCAGCCTGACCTGTCAGCAATGGTTTTGCAATTTTCATGGCTTCTCCCATGTTCATTCCTTTTCCAACACCAGCTGCCACTAATTTCTCTGCAATTTCTTCTTCTGATAATTGCTTTGGTAAAAAGGATCTCAAAAGTGTCAATTTGGCTTCCTCTTTTTCAATCAGGTCTGCTCGCCCTGCCGTTTGTGCACCTTCTAAAGCTTGATTTGTTTGTTTGACCTCTCGATTAATAATAGCTATTTCTTCGTCAGCTGTTAAAGCCTCTCCCTTTTCTTTTTCAGCTAAATCTAATGCTGACTTTAAAAGAGATAATACACCCTTCGCTAACGTATCTTTTTCTCTCATTGCCGTTTTTAATTGTTCAAATACTTCAGTTTTTAACAATGATCTCACTCCTTCTAACCGTCTATATCAAAAAAATTATATCATAAAAATCATGAAGGGTTATAGTTCGTTGCATCTGCTAACTTTACTTTATAGTGTAATATTCCCTTTAACTCGCCTTCATAAGAAAAAATGCCTTGCTGAATTAATTGGCGTAGACGATAGTCAATCCATTCAACCTCTCTCAATTCCTCCATATGCCCCATTACCTCTCCAATTAACCTAGCTGCAACTTGATAATGAATTTCCTCTTGTTCTTCCTGTAAACGTTTCGCACAGGCAATGATCAAGTCATCCTCTCTATCCTCATTATTATTGCCCCAAAGTTCATGATATTTCCAGGTATGTATGCAATCGTAATCATCCATTAACAGATTTAGCCCTTCTTTGCATAGGGAGTGCCTCAATGCCTCTTTTAATGGCCGTGATTGGAAATGCTCATAAAAATAACATAAATCCTCTGCTCTGACTTCACCAGTTGATCTTGGATAATGATCCTCTGCTAACTGTGGTAAAGTATACAACTCATGAAATAACTGAAAAGTATCTAATACATAGATATCATTTGTTTTCTGTTTGAGCATCGCCAAAACGAGTCGAAGTCCTATTTGCTCATGAGCATTTTGACAAGTCCAAACGATTATATCCTGATGAGGGGGAATATTTTTAATTTTCTCTATTGCTTCCTTCATCTCCCGCTCACCTATCATCAATCCATCGTCTTCTATTAAATAGCGCTGTTCCAACCATTGAAAACGAGCTTCAATTCCGTCCCGTGTATGTACATCTTTCAAAGGACCAACAGAAAAATTACCTGGCACAACAATAATCTCCTCGGACTTAGCATAGTCAGGATTACGAAAGGCTGCTTTCAAGCTCCCCCCAGGTGAATGACCGAATACAATATGCACCGTTTGTACCTTTGAAGGATCCCGCTCCTCGGCTTGTTGTAATAAAAACTGTAACATGCTGTCTCTTGACTGTTCATTTATTAAAGTTAAAAGCAGCATCTTCTTTGCATCAGCTTCACTCAGTCGTTGTATTGACTTTTTTAGTTGATTGATCTTCTTCATCATCTGTACTCCTTTATTTCAAAACACCTAGCCTAATCATACCTCTTTATTACCTCAAATTACTAATTTAGTTAGTTTTAAAGATATGTTACTACTATTGCTAGTGAATTCTTTAATCTGGGCGGAGGCTCACTTCTTTTGAGCGACTTGCTCACTTTTTGGAGCAGGACAATGTATGAACTATTTTCTCCAGAGCTAAAAACACTCATGTCCCTATAAAAAAACATACTACACGTAGTAGCTCAACTACGACGGTAGTATGTTATTTAATCAACATTCGTTAAAAATACTTTTCCTTTTTTAGTTCCCTCAACAGCATCGATCGCCTTATGGATATCCAATAATGGATAATGAGCATGTACATTCATCATTTTTAAGGAGCCATCCTGTACAAGGTATATAAGCTGTTGCATCGTTTGTTGCCATTTTTCAATTGACGTTTGACGTTGCCAATGGCGTAAATGAAACATCCTCGCTTGTACCTTTGCTTCCTTCACAATGTTTGTCCAATTTACCTGAATACCCGATAAAAGGCCAATAGCTAAAAAAATAGCCTCGGGCTTTACGCAGAAGGCAAGCTGATTGCCAGCCTCTCCACCAATCGAATCAATTGCTGCATCTGCTCCCTTACCATCTGTTAATGCCATAACGGTTTCGTAAAGTGGCATTTGAGAGGTATCAATGACAAATGCTGCCCCAAGTTGCAGTAGTTCTTCAGTATGCTGATTATTTCGTGTCACTGCAATAAGTCGATAGCCTAGCAATTTCGCAAGTTGAGCATAAAGATGTCCAATGGCAGAACCACAAGCATTTACTAATAAGACATCGTTTGCTTGTAAATTAAGTACCTCTGAGCATGTTACGAAGGCTGTAATTGGATTAATATACATTTGTGCTGCTGTAAAATCATCCATCGTGTCAGGAATAGTCACTGCAAAATCTGCTTGCGTTTTCACTACTTCCTGCCAAGTTCCCTCCCCCCTTAACGGTAATACGCGCTGTCCAATAATCTTTGGTGAAACAAGCGGTCCAACAGCTTCTATTATTCCTACTCCCTCATAGCCAGGGATAGTTGGTAAAGTGATTCTATGAGCATATTTCCCCCATATTGGGATTAAATCTGAGGGATTAATCGGTCTGGCTAGCATGCGAACAAGAATTTCTTGACCTTGAGGAGGCTCGATTGTTTTATTCTCTAGCCTTACAACCTCTTGCGGATTTCCAAATTCATAAATTTTTAGGCATTTTGCTTTCAACGATTCTAGCTCCTTTATTCATTCCGTATAAAACAACATCATACCAGGAGCATCTATTTCACGTTCCTTAAAGCCAAGCTTCTGGTAGAAAGGTTGTTTACCTTTGGCACAAAATAATTG
The DNA here is from genome assembly GCF_024919535.1 of Lysinibacillus sp. A4. NCBI lineage: Bacteria > Bacillati > Bacillota > Bacilli > Caryophanales > Bacillaceae > Lysinibacillus > Lysinibacillus sp. A4. Next base: position 143,103 of record NZ_JANWTB010000003.1, read on the forward strand.
AACCCATTTTATATTTTCTTTCTGACATTGCTCTAAAAGAGCATCCATCACCATTGTGCCAACTCCTTTTCTTTGATAATCAGGGTGCACCATCACATCACAGATAAATGTTTGATAGATACCATCAGAGATAATACGTCCATAGCCAATTAGATTGCCTTCATCATATATAGATGTACTGAACCAGCTATTACAAATAGCCTTGTATAATTGTTCATACGTATACTGCCCTTTTGCATTCCAGCCAGTTGTTTGGTGCAATGCTTTATACGAGTCTATCGTCGGATTTGTTTCTTTGATTATATACATATAACACCCTCCTTATTTTGAATAAATATACAAAAAAATATATATTTAATCAACAATAAGTTTATGATGTTAAAGTTGCAGAAGCGTTAATTGACCTTTTTCATCCAAATTTAATTGTAAAGCTTCGTCTATTTCAATACTAATTGGACTGATAACTGCTTTCTTATCAGAAAAATACCACAGACGTCCACTCGGTCCTAATAGGATATTGGCTCCGTCTTCATAGTTTCCTAGAAAATTAAGGCCATCCAGTTGAATTTCCTTGTTTGCTATAGGGTTTATAGCATATTTCTTTAATTTTTCAGCAATTGTTTGAATGTCATCTGACGTTAAATTGATTTCTCCAATATGTAACACTTGCTCTACAGAAAAATTAACTTCAGCATGTTTTGGATTTATTTCCTGTCTTGAAATAAGCTCCACTATATTGCCTTCTGGATCGTAGAAATAGCATGCATATGCTTTTAAAAACTCAAAATAGACTTCATCCTGCCCCTCTGAATCCAGCAAGCCTACATGCTCTTCTGCCCAAATCTTTGCCTGTTGAAATAAGTTACTAGGAATATTTAATGCAAAATGATACTGCTTTGGCATTTTAGAAGACAACTTTTCAAATGTCATCCTGCTTTCCCCCATGGCTATTGTAAAATAGTCAGCTGTTCTTTCTAACAAAGTAAAGCCTAACAAATCAACATAAAACTGCTCCATTTTTTGCATATCATAGGCATATAATTTTACCTTCGTAATCTTCATCTTTAAGCACCCCTTTACCCTCCCTACTATACAAGCAGCTGATAAGAATGGCTTCATGCAAAAGAATGAAGTTTACTTTCGTGTAGTTAAAGCCGCTCTCGGTCTCCCCTGCTATTTGGCTGCGATATCACGAGGAATTCTACATCTTCTTGTGAATCGTTTCGCATTTGATGTGGTACATGTGGAGGTACTTCAATTCCGTCATGCTGCTTTAACTCAATTCTTTGATCATTCAGTTCTATTGTAGCTGTGCCTGAAAGAACAAAGAAAAACTGCTGTGCATGATGGTGATAGTGATTTACCTCAGCTGTTTGAGCAGGCATTCGCTCATGTATCACACTAAGCTCCTTATTTTGAACAAGATGCCAGCCATCACACTGTGCACCCCATTGATAGTGTTGTGCTAATGCTTTGTTAATTTTCATCCTTACACCTCCTTTCCTGCTTTAGAGGAGGGATATCCATCATTCTTGTTAATTTCCCTCATTCAATAAATTCAGCTAGGCTAATTTTCCTTTTTTGAAAATCTGCACGGATAGCCTGTAACTCGGCTTCTAACTTTAAGGCACCTGCTTCAACTCCCCTATAAATTACTAGCGGGGGCTGTTCTAAAGCCTTTCTCGCTTGTGAATAATCATAAGATAATAATTTTTTTAGCAACAATAATGTCTTTAGTTTATCTTTTCCGTCCCCAGTAATAGTTAGTTCATAGTACGCTACAGAACTTTCTTCAGGCAACATGTCTTCTAAACCAGGTGGAATCAGTACACTTTCAAGGAACAAAATTAAATTGTCATAAGCCATTGAAAAATGCCAATTGCCTGTCCCATGGGGAGCGGTAAAAACAGCCGTATCACCTCTTGATAGATCCAGACAATAGGGATCGCCTTCATCTGTGGCAATGACTAAATAATCATGTGGCCAATCCTCAATCATCTCATCTGTCACCGGATTATAATTATAGCCCTCCTGCCCACGTATTAAATCTCTTGCGCCATAGATATTTAGATTAATATAATCACCTGTAGCCCATGTAACCCTTTCCACAACATAATGTCTCAAAAAATAAACATACTCTGCTGGCAATGACCACCCACCATCCACAAATTGGCTAATATCCTCTTCTGATTGATGATAAAAAACCATGGGATAGGCTGACTCCCGCTCCTGAAGTTCATCAATAAAATCATGCATTTGCTGTAATACTGCATCGAGTTTCTTTTCTGAATCTTTCAATGGAATTCTCTCCTTTTGATGACCAAGTGTCTTTCTTGCATTTTAACATACCCCATCATTAACCAAATAAGGGGAACATGTTATAATCATTAAAATAGACTGGTAGTATGCATAACGTGAACAAAAATAACGGATGGGAGCGATCTGTCATGCAACATACGAATGAACAGATAATACAGCAAGCCAACACGGAATTTTTGAAAGCACTTCGCTATTTAGATTATGGCAAGGTAAAACAAGGGGAAGCATGTCTCAAACAAGCCACCCATTTGGCAAATCTGCTGAATGACCATATCACATTTATTCGTGCTGCCATTTGTTATGGAGAGTTGCTATGGCACGCTGAAAAATATGATACCTCCGATCATTGGTTACAGCTGGCACTTGATCGATTGACCGCAGTACAGCAAGATATAAATGACTTACTAGATGTGGATGTGGATGTGCATCGAGCTCGATCCCTACTAAACCACCAACGACATCCATTATAAGGAGCAAGCAATCATGAAATTACTTATTAGACGTCCAGAACAGTCGGACATCCAGGCGTTACACGAATTCTTTGATCTTGTCATTCGGGATACTTATAAAAAAGAAGGGATTGCCGAGCTAGTGGACGATCAACAGGATGAATGGGAAACGAAAAAACAGTATGTAGCAATGGACTTAGAAAGCCAGGGCAAAAAAAGATTTTTCTGGTTAGCTTTAAATGAAGAAACCCATGACATAATAGGTACTATCGAATGCGGTGAAGCCAACGAAATCATTCAACAAACGATCAAAGAAGAACTATTCAATTGTCTAGAAATCGGTACCCTTTTTGTTCATCCTGACTATCAAAATCGTGGGATCGGCACCATACTACTACAGAAAATGCTCCTAACGTTAGAAAATCGAAGGGTTCCTAGTTTTTGTTTAGATAGTGGATATAAACAAGCGCAAATGATCTGGCAGAAGAAATTTGGACAGCCTGATTTTATCCTTGAAAACTATTGGGGAGCAAATAGTCAACATATGATATGGAAACGAACACTACCATTTCGAATATAGAAGTAAAAAATGCTCTATCCGATTACACAAGAACTTTATGTAAAAAACAAATCTTTAGTCAATAACATGCTTTATGCATACAATATAAAACACTTTCCAAAAGATTTACAGGGTCGTTATTAGGAGATACACACAAGCTTCGTGGTTTAGGGTATGACAAATTACAATGAATATTCAGTATGATTTCCACTTAGCTTTCAAGTGTTACCATCTGATGAAAATATCCTAATAACAATTTACGGGACTCTCGATATGTGGGATAAGACTCTAAAAAAGACTTTAGATCAGTATGATGATTGGTAAGCAATAAAGAGATTATAAATGCTAATACTTATTATGTTTGGAGGGGAATGAAATGTTAAAATTCATTGATGATTTAGCTGGTGCGGTTTTCGATGTTTTTATGTTGTTTTGTTATTTCTTTGCAGGCGTAATAATTGTAGGAGTCCCCATTTTTTTATTAGCCAAGTTTTTCCTATTGTTTCACTAAATTTCAAACAGGTTGGTCCCACTATAAAAGGAATCACTATAAATAGTGATTCCTTTTATGACGAATACACTCAATATTAGGCTAAATATTTTGCTGCTAGTTCTCAGGTACTTATGGGCGAGACAATGCTATTATTTAATAAATTTATCATAGAACCGTTTGAGCATCGTTGCCATTTGTTGTCTTGTGAGTGTATCTGTAGGATTCATACACTTGCCATCGCCTCGTATAACTCCCTCTTCAATGGCCCACTCCCAATCTTCTTTATGTGCTGGTGATACCCTAGCATTTGATTTTATCCCAACTAATAACTCTTTCATTTCAGTAAGTTCCTGTTTTAGTTGTTTATTTTCTTTCTTTAATTCTTCATACTGAGAAAATGCTATTTCCTTCTTCTTATCAGTATCTGTGAACCAGGATAAAGACTTAGATCCATTTAATTGGTTTAAATCTACAGTTCCTTTAATACCTGCTACAATCCCTTTGTCTGTGTACTGCCATAAGTCACAAGCAAAGTTTGGCTTTAGTCCCGGTGAGCTAGAGCCACTATAGCGAGGAATCCACAGGAAATCATAATTTTTAACGGTATCCATCAGATAAGGTTTGTAAAAATGATGGCCTGTATATAGCCCGACTTTTACAGTCTTACTTTTTAAATAATCAATAAACACCTGTGTGCCTTGTACGATATTTTGGACACTAGCACCAAAGCTTTCTTCGATATCTACAACATAAAATAGCGGATTATAGTTTTTTGCTCTGTTATAGAAGTCTTTTGCTTGTTCCAATGCCTCAGTACCATTTTTAAAGGTAACATAAATATAAACACCAAAAGGTACCTTGTACTTAATACATGCTTCTATATTTTGAACGTATTTACGGTCAATTGTGCTTGTACCATATTGTGTGCGGATGATAGCCAAATCAACATCTTTAACCGCTTCAGACCAATCAATATCTCCTTGATGATGTGAAATGTCTATGATATAACTCATACAATTTTCTCCTCCCTAAAAATAGTAAATAAATTATGAATAGCGACAAACCCATTGCTTCAAGCATTATTTAGAATCATTCATTAAATAAAGTTATGTAGATTATTTTAGTCCTTATAGGTTCTTCATTTACCGATTTTTAGTGGTCAGATAATTAATAAGACAGAGCACATTTCACATAGTCGAATTAACTCTAAAAAAATAGCGGCTTTATATCAAATATTTACTTTGTAATTAAGTGCTAATTCATCCCCAGGTAACCCTCTTATTCCCCAATTATGTTTAGGCGTTTCAAAAATTGTAATTTCAACATCTTGAGGTGAAATATTTAATTTGTTATTTATGCGTTCAAATAGTAGCTTTACTAATTGTTTTTTAGCTTGAATCGTTCTACCTTCAAACATACTAATTTCTATTATTGTATATGATTCAGTTCTTTCACTTGCAAAATAAAAATCCTCTTTGTCCATAGGAAAAAAGCGATGAAATTTCTTATCTAATGGATATTCAAGTGCGTCCACCATACAAGAATGGATAATATTCGATAATGTTTCCTTAATGGGATTTAACCTTCTCTTAACACCATAAATTTTAATTTGTCCCAACGACCTCTCACCTTTCTTGACTTACTAATCTAAACTCAACTACCAAATACTGTTCTATAACGATATTATAAAATTCTTCAACATGACCATCAAGCTAATTCTATGCTTGGTTTCATTTAAACAATCACCCAATTTATTCATGAAACAAATGTGAACTATTTAAACCAACAATTCCAAAATAATAACTCTACTTAACTGTGACCATAATTAACTGCAATACGCTGCAAGCTCAGGTAGAAACAGTTATCCAAATAGTACACATTCTGTTGTTCCAATCTGATAAAGAAATAGATATAAAATATATTATTGTTGATGACAAACTAACGTTTGAAGTTGTGGGTGCCTATATACCTTAAAGCTCCAGGAAATGAAAGAGAGAGTGAGAGAAGCTCAGGACATACTGTTGCTTCGTTAGTTTCTACACCACTACATTTAAATAAATGAAAAGGAAGAACCTTAAATTACTAAAAATTAACTACTCAATTTTAAATGAGCACCTCATCTTTACTATTCAATTTCAAAAATGACCCAAACTTTATATCTACCTTCAATACTATTTTCTGTATAAACTCTACACTCTTTTATAGAAGCTAATCTAAAAGCAAGCGAATAGGCTATTTTGTAATCTGGTGTATCATATCCGTTATAAATTCTTCCATATATTTCATTTGCAATTGAATCTGCCCAGGTGTCAGCTTCATATAGAGTATCGAAAAGTATTTCTTCTCTGTTCCATTTAATAGTCATTTCATAAACTCCTACGTAGTAATAGAAATAATCTAGATGAATGTATTGTTAGGAATTTGAATTCCATATTTCAAAGCAAGTAGCTACGGATCGTTTCGTAAAATCTTTAAATTGCACTTTGTAAATAATTTGATTTTTCCGAAAATTAAAGAGATTGCAATTACAAAGGGATATTAATATAAAATTATATGAAAGTACTATAAAATTATTTCTAATATTGAGAAAAGGTGGAAGTAATATGATTTCAATATACAAATCATTCATATTAGCGGTGGTAATAGGGTTATACGTATATATAGCCAGTAAAAGTGAAAATAGCGTGCTTCTAAATTTTGTCATACTTTATATTATAATTTCAATAGTTTATTTATTATTTAGAAAAATTGAAAAAGAAAAAAGTAAGGAAAAATAACTTAATTAAAAGTAGGAGATTCGAGACCTTTGAAAAGATTCACTGTAAACTATCTGAAAAAAAAGCAGAGGATAGTAGCCAAAACAAAAAATGCCCAAGTACTCAATAAAAACGAGTAACTGGGCATTATTATTACTCTTTCCATTAACAGCAGATCAGCAATTACTGAAGACCGCTATGTCCATTTAACACAGAAGATGGCAAGAGATGCTGCCGATATTTTTGATTCCATCGCTAAAGATTTTTAAATTGCTTGCACAATTTCAATGCAGTGGAAAATCGGTGGCAATCTCCACCTAACTGATACAAATCTATTTGCTTAAACCCTTATAAACCCCTATAAACCCTGTTATATCAATATTACTTCGAATCATCCATCTTCAGCACAGCCATGAATGCCTCTTGAGGGACTTCGACTGAGCCTACTTGTTTCATACGTTTTTTACCTTCTTTTTGTTTATCAAGAAGTTTTCGTTTACGGGAAATATCTCCCCCGTAACATTTCGCTAATACGTTTTTACGGATGGCTTTAATTGTTGAACGCGCCACGATTTTTTGTCCAACTGCTGCTTGAATTGGTACTTCAAATTGTTGGCGTGGGATTAATTCTTTTAATTTTTCTACGATGATTTTACCTCGATCGTAGGCAAAGTCACGATGTACGATAAAGCTTAGGGCATCGACTTGCTCACCATTTAATAAAATATCCATTTTCACTAATTTCGATGGCTGGTAACCAATAAGTTCATAGTCGAATGAAGCATAGCCCTTTGTATTTGATTTTAAATAGTCAAAGAAATCATAGACAATTTCTGATAATGGCATTTCATAAATAATACTTACACGCGATGTATCAATATAATCCATCGTCATGAAATTACCACGCTTCATTTGACAAAGTTCCATAACCGCTCCCACATAATCATTTGGTACCATGATTGTTGCTTTCACATATGGTTCCTCGACACGATCGATTTTTTGAGGGTCTGGCATAAAGGAAGGATTATCGACTTTCAGCTCAGTACCATCTGTCATATGAACATTGTAAATTACGGAAGGTGCTGTTGTAATTAAGTCGATATTAAATTCACGCTCAATACGCTCCTGAATAATTTCCATATGTAGTAATCCTAAGAATCCACAGCGGAAACCAAAACCAAGTGCTTGCGATGTCTCTGGCTCATATTGTAGAGCAGAATCATTTAACTCTAGCTTTTCTAACGCTTCACGTAAATCATTGTATTTGGCTGTATCGATTGGATACAAACCACAGTAGACCATTGGGTTTAAGCGACGATAACCAGCTAATGGCTCAGCTGCAGGACGGTTTGCATAGGTTACAGTATCCCCTACACGTGTGTCCCCTACATTTTTGATAGATGCGGTTAAGTAACCTACATCACCCACTGTTAACTCAGCCTGTGGCACAACTTTTGGTGTATGTACCCCAACTTCAATAACCTCGAATTCCGCACCTGTTGCCATCATGCGAATTTTATCGCCAGGCTTAACAGTACCATTGATGACACGAATCGAAATGATAACACCTTTATAGGCATCGTAAACAGAGTCAAAAATTAAAGCTTGTAGTGGTGCATCTGGATCACCAGTTGGCGCTGGTACCTTCTCTACGATTTGCTCTAAAATATCCTCGATACCAATACCTGCTTTCGCAGACGCTAATACTGCTTCAGATGCATCTAATCCAATAACGTCTTCTACTTCTTGACGTACACGTTCAGGGTCAGCTGCAGGTAAATCAATTTTATTGATTACAGGTAAAATTTCTAAATCATTGTCAAGTGCTAAGTAAACATTTGCTAGTGTTTGTGCTTCAATACCTTGTGCTGCGTCCACAACTAATATGGCACCCTCACAAGCAGCTAAACTACGTGATACTTCATATGTGAAATCGACGTGTCCTGGTGTGTCGATTAAATGAAATGTATACACTTCGCCGTCTTTTGCTTCGTACTTTAATTGAACTGCATTTAACTTAATTGTAATGCCTCGCTCACGCTCTAAATCCATTGAGTCGAGGAGCTGTGCCTTCATCTCACGGGAAGTTAAAGATTTTGTTTGCTCTAAAATACGGTCAGCAAGCGTTGATTTCCCATGGTCAATATGTGCAATAATAGAGAAATTTCGTATATTCTCTTGTCGTTTTAAACGTGCTTCTCGGTTCATCTTTTCCACTCCTAATTAAACTATAATGAATTATACTATGAACATAACGCAAAGTACAACAGCAACTAGACTTGAAAGCCTATAATATCAATACTTTCAGTGTTTCATGTCGTTTTTAAATTTTACAGTATTAAGTATATAAATGCAGACAAATCAGCTATAGTAGTACTCGATGTGTAGCAGTGGAAATGAAAATGCGTCTACTCGACATGAGGAGAGATTCGATGGATGAATCTTCGCCTGATCAACCAAGAAAAGCACGCTATCTCCAAAAGATATCATCATCCATATTGCTAAAAAGCGTAAACACAATCCCATTTTTATAAACCTAAACTATGATTAGTAAAAGAAAGAATGGACATCGCACCATCTTCCACATAATGGAACAGATCAAATATCAAGCTTACCATACAGGAACAACTAATAGAATAAATATAGGTAGAGCAAATAGCTCCCTTTCTAAGATATAGAAAAAGTCAGCTACGCAGATAAAACTGTGTATACTGACCTTTTTTATTTTATTTATTTAAGGATTGTTGAATGAGCTTTGTTAAAACTTCTATCCCTTTTTTCTCTAAATGTACACCGTCAGGGGCAAAGTATTCAGGGTGATTGATTGCTGCTGCATGCCAGTCAATTAGTGTTATTCGCTCATGTTCCTGTGCTTTTTGCAGTAAAGCTTCATTCACCTTTGCTTCCCAAGATCGCGGCACACGTGTATTCACTAAATAAATATCGGCATTTGAAAAAGCTTCAAGGAGGGCATCCATTTGGTCAGTCGTAAAATAACCATTTGTCCCCAATTGTAGAATGACGGCATGATTAGGTTGATTAAAACTTGCATAATTTGGGGCAAGTTTTACAGCTTGCGAAACTTGACGGCCTATTTTTCCATCGATTGTAATAGTCGGATACATAGTATGTAAGCTCGGGGCAATATCAATCATTAAGGAATCGCCAATGGCTAGTATGCCACGATAAAACTCATCCTTTTCAGGCTCTATAATGGTGTTATTTTCTTCTTGTTTAGGTGTTTCTATCTCCTGAACATCCTCTCCTCCCTCATCCTTACTTTGAGAAGGCTTGTCAGTGGAGGCTTCAGCTTGTTTGTCCTGCTTGTTCAGATTGGCTGTAGGCTCTTCGCCATTAATTTTTATCGTTGTTGGCAGCGTTTTAGATGGGTGTTGCTGACTTTCACCCACTACACCTGTCATGCCTGTGAAAAATACAAGCAGGAAAAGAGGAACCATAACCGTTGATATTTTTCGTGGAAAAGTAAGGCTTCCCCACTTATTTTTATTACAAATCAGATATTTTTGACAATAGACTCTGAACCCTTCTTTTCGGATGGGCATCTCAATGAAGCGATAGGATAGCTCTGCAATCATTAGGATTAGTAAAAGCTGCAGGAATATTCGCCAATAGGAGGGATTACCAATTTCATGAATGGGTGTCCCTAAAACCATGACAGGATAATGCCATAGATAAATGCCGTAGGAACGAGAGCCTATCCAACATAATGGCTTCCATGCTAATATTTTTCCTAGTATGCTGACTGGATGAGAAATACATGCAATCAAAACGGCAGCATTCAAGCAAAATAAAAACATGCCTCCTCTATAAAGAAAGGATTGATATTCATCCACATACACTATGCTTACTAAAAAAATAGTAAGTGCCATGAAACTCATAATATTTAGTTTCTTCACATGGTTCGCTGATAATTTCTGAGAAGATAGTCGTTTCATTGGCCAAACAAGTGCTAGCCAACAGCCTATTAATAATTCAAAACAACGTGTGTCCGTTCCATAATAAACACGACTAGGATCAACGCCTGGCTGATAGAGTAATGCCATTACGAATGCTGAACAAAGGGCACCACAAAAGATGATATTTGCTAGTTTATTTTGTTTTTTAACAACAAAAAGTCCAATCATTAAGAGCAATGGCCATATCAAGTAAAATTGTTCTTCAATAGCTAATGACCATAGGTTTTTTAAAGGTGATGGAGAACCGAAACTATCAAAATAAGAGAGTTTATGAAAAATGAACCACCAATTACTTGAATAAAAAATGGAGGACAATGCATCCCCGCGCAAAGTATGGAGAAGCTCTTTATGAAAGAGCATTGCCCAAACAAATGATGTAACAATCATAACGTAGGCAGCTGGTAGTAGCCTTCTAAATCGTCCCACCCAAAATTTCTTTAGGCTGACTGTTAATTGATTGCCCTTTAAAGGTAAGATGGTAGAGGTGATTAAATAGCCCGATAATACAAAGAAGATATCTACTCCTAAAAAGCCACCTCTAGCCCAACTGAAATTAAAATGATAAGCAATAACTGCTAACACAGCCAATGCTCGAATCCCGTCTAGTCCAGGAATATAACGATGATTTAATGACTTGCCTGACATACTATTCCTTCCTTCAATAATCTCTCAATTTCGTTTCGGTATAATGTGTTGGTTTTTTCTAGCTGTACAAAGTAGAAGTCAATCTAAAAGCGCTGTCACAATCTGTAATAACCGCACACGGCTTTGGATAAATGATGTTAGGGAGTAGCGCTTTTTGAAGGTATTCCCTTCCGTATCAAGATAAAACCTGTTGTCACGTAATAGAACCTTTTGATTAATAACCATCCCCTCTCTATTATTTTTACTTATTCACTTATATGTTTGACGATTGAAATACGATAAAAGTTTGAGAGAAAAATGAAACGTTATCACTTTTTATCTTCTAAAAATTCATATGTATATTTTGCTATAGACTTAAAAAGGCATTCCAAAAATGGGATATACTTCAAAAGTATGTTTGCTTTATTTGCATATGCCTTCACTTAACGTTTTATCATGAAATTCGCGAGCCAACTTGAAAATTATAAGACAAGAATGGAGCAATGGAAAGACAATTAATGAGAATTATTTCTGGAAATTTTATTATCATACAATATTAAAAAAGTGAGCCCACAAGAGTCCCACTTTTTAATATGATTGGTCTATTTTGTTGAATCATTGACAAACGCTTTTGATATGGCCTTACCAATTACAGCAATTGTACGATTAACCTCTTCCTCAGTATTACCAATTCCACCAATCTCAATAATCATCATTTGCTTTGCTAAATCCTGATTGTATCGCCCATCAACCCCATCACCACTTTTAGAAATAACCCCTTTAGAAATTTTTGGAACGATGGCATTTAGTGTGGATGATAAACTTTCAGCATAGGCTGTATTCCAGCGGTAATTAGCATGCTCTGCCCCAACAACAATAGCAATTTTCGCATAATTTTCCCCATTATATGAGATCGTTGTAAGATCATGTTTTAATGAGTCACGATGTAAATCAACTATTAAATCATAATTATTTGTTTCTAAATGCTTACTTAAATATGGCCTCATCACATTATAAGATTCATGATAGCCTTTACCCTCTTCTTGTAATTTCTTCATAATATCTACATCAAGAACATCCGTCTTTAAACCATTTACATTAAAATGATTCACAATCTTATCCTTCAGGCTCATAATATTGACCGTTTCATGAGAAGTCGCTACCTTACCACTCACTGCTTTCACCATGGGTTCATATGCTTCATGCGTATGGGTAAATAACACTAACACTTTAAATGGGTCCGGGTCTAGGGCTTGATCTGGTTCAGGTTCTTTCGTTTGTTCCAGTACACTTTGTTCAGCTAAATTGGTAGCAGCAAACACGACTTGCTTATCTTCTGATTGTTTGATCGGAGTCGATGCTTGCTTGTTGAACGGAAGTTGCCCAGCAATGACAGGTAATACGAAAAAGAACAATAATATACCAAATGACCATTGTAGTTTTTTTAGCAAAGTCACACCCTCCTCCCCATATCGTATGGAGGGGGGATGTTAATTAGAACGAAAATAAATTTCTTGTTTTACGCATAAATAAGCGTGTTTTAGAAGGACTACTCTAAGCGTTGTTTCTTCATTATTTTATAAATCACTTGCCCAATTCATTAGCATAGAAGCCACTAATTTTGCATAGCGATCAATCCAATAGTCTGCTTCTTTTGGTGTAACCATCAGTTGTGTGTGGGAGCCAGCGAAGGTTTCCTCAAACAGCTGCTGGCGCTCCTCCTTCGTCCATGTCGCCCATTCTCCAAATATAGGTTGTACTAATGTCATATCCAGTTCCTTGTTGATATCTGGTTGCCATGAGGATAATGAAAGCTTTGATGACGGTTTACTGCGTTCAGCCACACGAGCAGCTATCGAACGTAGCATAGTTTCTACCGCATCCGCAATTAATACAGGTGCATCTACTACAGTAGGGATCCCTATTGCTGTTACGGGAATGCCAAGCATCTCATAGGAAATCTCTTGCCGTTGATTGCCTACTCCTGAACCTGGATGTATGCCTGTATCTGTTAATTGAATCGTTTTACAGAGTCGATTACTCGCTCTTGTAGCAAGTGCATCTACTACAATGATTAATTTTGGTTGCAGACGTTCAGCAATAGCAGCCACAAACTCACCTGTTTCGTAGCCTGTTTGTCCTGTTACACCAGGAGCATACATGACAAATTTTTCATCAATGACATCTAAACTATGCAAATGGTCAATTAAATAGGGACCTATTGCATCGGGGGTAATAGTGCGATTTCCTAAACCGACTATTAAAATTTTATCGTCTTCTTGCCAAGAAAGTGCGTCATGCATTTTTTTGAAATTTACAAGCAATTCTTGTTCAAGTTGTGCAAAGCCTTCTTGATCTTCTAATGTTAGTGTCGGGACAGAAAGGGTAATATACTGCCCTTCTTTTTTACCAATTTGCTTTTCCCCTTCAGCATCTACAAGAACATCTGTGATTTTTACTCTACCAGCATTCCGATCTTCAATTTGAATGCCACTTGATTGTTCAAGCTTTTCTTTTTGCTCTTTGGTCTGATGGACAACTACCTCTTCTGATTCATCGATTAAATCTGTTCGTTGCCAATTAAAATTTTGCATACAGTTCACCTCAAGCTGTAGTTTGTTCAAACTGTCAAGTAAATATTCTTTGCATTTATCTATTGCAATTTGGCCAAGCGTTTGTTAAAATGATTTTTGTTGTATTGACACAAGAAATCAATGAGAAGATATCATCTCGTACCTAATTTAGGAGGTGAAATATATGCCAAACATTAAATCTGCGATTAAACGCGTAAAAGTTAACGAAAAAGCTAACATTGCTAATTCTCAAGCTAAATCTGCAATGCGTACTACAGTGAAAAAAGCTGAAAACGCTGTTGCTGCTAACGCTGAAAACAAACAAGAACTTTTACAAGCAGCTTTCAAATCTTTAGATAAAGCAGCTTCAAAAGGACTTATCCACAAAAACGCGGCGGCTCGTAAAAAGTCTCGCCTTGCTAAAAAAGCGTAATTGTTTAAAGGATCAGATACTCTATTAGGAGTAGCTGATCTTTTTAATTTTATAGAGAACAAAAAAAGCTGCCCTTATTGGACAGCTTTCTTTGCCTATAGTTGGCGCAATAAAAATAGCTCTAGATAGCGCTCTCGATTTCCACCAGACGATTTTAGCTGTAAATCAACCTCTGCTAATTGATATAATGCCCGTAGCAAATTTTCTTCTGAAGGCCGATGCCGTTGCTCAATCATAAGTTTGACGCGATACGGATGAATTTTTAAATTTTTAGCGATTTGTTGAGGGTGATAACCTTTTTTCAATAAATAAAAAACATTTGACATGGTACGAACATTGGATGCTAGCAAGCCCACTAACATAATAGGTTCTTGTTTTTGTCGCAATAAATCATGATAGATAGACAAGGCTCCGACAGAGTCATTTGCCAAATATGCGTTAAGCATTTTAAAGGCATCTTGCTCTAATGTTTTTGCCACCAAATCCTCCACTAAAGAAGTTGTAATTTCGCCACCATCACCTAAATAAAGGGTTAGCTTGTCAATTTCCATCTGTAATTGTAGCATGTTGGCTCCGACCATCGTAACAAGCAATTCAATAGCATCTTGTGTAATGCTATTACCTTGTGTTTTGACAATGCCTTGAATCCATACGGCTAAATCCTGCTCTTTTGGTGTTTCTGCTTGTACAAATAATGCATGCTCTTTCATCATTTTAGTCACTTTTTTGCGCTCATCCAATTTTTCATAAGGAGCAATAAAAACCGTTACGGAAAAATCAGAAGGATTCGACAACCATGTTTCCAATCGTTTCACATCATGATCGATTTTTTCCTTCCCTTTCTCGGTTGCCTTTAAAAACGAAGCATTTTTAGCAATAATAAGCTTACGTTCTGAGAAAAAAGGAATGGTATCTGCTTCATCCATGACTGCATCTACTGGTACTTCTTCTAAATCAAATGTGGACATCTCCAGATCTTCTTCTGAACCCATTGCCTCTTTTAAACGTTTAATAGTTTCATCTATAAAATAGCTTTCTTCACCAACAAGCAAATATACTGGTGCAAGCTCACCTTTTTTTATTGTATTCCAAACCGTTGAAATCATAATTTCCCCTCCATCTAGCAATACTATTAGTATACATGATTTCATAGTCCTTTGTGTCTTTGACCGAATTGTGTCGATTCCTTGCCAGACGGGGAAATCACCTTTTCGATATAGCTTTTATGACCATGTTGTCTTATAATAAATAACAGAATTGGAGGGATAACAATGAATCCATTTGAAGGAAAAAACATACAATGTCGACGTAACGATGCCATCGATTCTGGTGTTGGCTTCGGTGTATCATTTGGCGTTTTCACGCTTATGTTTATTATTGCAACTATAGTAGAATTTGTATCACAGTAATTGGACTTATGCAGGAGAAGGGCCTTAGTCATTGGACAAGGCCCTTTTCATTTACGCTAACGGACCAGCGATTATCACGAATACGTATTTCGATTGATCCATTCACCCCTGTTGTCCATGTCACTAAATCTCTACTGACAAAACGTTGTACTACTTCTTCATGTGGATGACCATAACGATTATGGAGACCTGCACTAAAAACGGTTAATTGGGGCTGTAGCAGCTCGACAAATTCTTCTGTGCTTGATGTCTTACTCCCATGATGCCCTGCCTTCAGCAATGTGAGATTGGCCAATAAAGGTCCATAACGCTTGATCAGCTGTTGTTCGCCATATTGCTCCAAATCCCCTGTAAATAACGCTGTAAACGCCTTTTGCTGCATGTACAGGACAAGAGAATCATCATTTCCCTCATACAAGGCGTCATCAGGCCATAAGTAATAAAAATCTGTATCCCCTACATGCCACGAAGTCCCCTTCATTTTTTCTTTAATAGGAATATGTCGCTTATTTGCTTCTCGCAATAAATCATCCATTAAAGGCTCATTCAATGAACCAGGTGTAACGTGTATTTCCTTCATGTTAATCTCTTGTAAGACTTCCTCTGCTCCTTCAATATGATCTGCGTCTGCATGCGAAGCAATAAAAATATCGATAGTTCGTATACCCTTGCCTTTTAAAAATGGGACCACGACTTGCTTCCCTACCTCATATGGACTATCTGCTTTCTTCCACGATGCCTGCTCAAAGCGCAATACTCCACCTGTATCTATAACATAGACAGCCCGTCTAAAAGGCAATTCAATGACGATACTATCTCCTTGACCTACATTTAAGAAGGTAATCTTTGTTTCGTGATACAACATGGGTGCCAAATGAATCCCAATAACAGGGATGACAAGGATCAACATAGCTTTCCTGAATCTTTTTATTTCCAAATAATAAAAGCTCGCTAAAACACTTACCATCGCCACGCTACTCAGCCAAATAGATGGTTTGCCTGGTGACCATAATTGCCAAGGAGGCACTTGCATATAAAGGATTATTTCGGTCAGCCAATTACGCAGTGGTTCATAGCCAGCAAATAGGACATTAGCAAGTGGTAAAGAAAGATAAGATAGCACAAAGGCAATCATGTTAAAGGGTAATATAATAAAGGAAAACAGTGGAACAAAAACAATATTGACAAAAAATGAGGATAAAGATAATTCATAAAAATGATGGAGTAATAGTGGGTAAACGAGCAGTTGGCACACGAATGTGATAAAAAAAGAACGACCTAGCCAAGTTCTTGTCTGCTTAAAAATAATACCAGAATAAAGAAGACTAGCGGTTGCTAAATAGGATAGCTGGAAACCAATTTGGAAAATAACACCTGGCTCAAGCAAAACAAAGCCTATAAAGCTAATAGCTAATGCATCATCGATCGAAAGAACCCACTTAAAAAAGCGCAGTAACATCATCAATTCTACTACAGAAACAGCACGCCATACGGAAGGTGCTCCCCCTGCAATGACTCCATAAATCGGTAAGAGGATCAATAGCACGACTGTAGCCATTTCCTTGCGAACTCTTATTCTAAGTAATCCTTGAAAAAAGAGCCAAGACATCAGCGCGACATGTAGCCCAGAAATCGCAAATAAATGGGTAATACCGAGCTTTTGATAGGCACGCTGCAGTTCATCCTCCATCTGATCTTGCACCCCTATTAAAAGTGCTTGAGCCTCTGCTACAAGTGATTTGGGAAAAGTCTTCTCTATATGCTTTTTCATATTGTGTCTTATTTCGGCAAGAATAGTGAAGATGGATGTTCGTTTTCCTACATAATGCCAATTCTTGATTTCAACAACGCCTGTTGCTCCTTTGCTCGTTAAATAATTTGACATGGAAAAGGCATAAGCATGGGCAGATGGAGAGGGAGTCACAAGTTCACCTTTTGCAGAATACGTCATTCCAGTTAATGAGGTATTTTCATAAAAATTTTTCTCTTGTTCCGAGGAAAAAGTATAAACTACGTAAAGTTTTTGGCCATGTGTTGTTGTCGCAAACCCACGGAGTTTTTGCCCGTTTATTTTATAGTCACTTGACCAAGTTATAGGGAAGGTTGACGGTAAAGAGGAAGGTTCCGTCAGATGATTGATAGAAAGGAAACAATAAGTTAGGAGACCACTAGTTAGCACAAAAATTGCAAGAAAACGTGACTCACCTTTTATGGTGAGCCACAGGACTAGTAGCAGTAAAAAAATGAGTAGCCATGCTGATTTGTATACTGCAATAGCAGCTATTAGTACAGCAAGAGCTACCATAATCCATCTATGCTTTAAAGCTTGATGCCAAATAATGCACTCACCTTCTGTTCATATGGGAGCAATTTTTCAGCAGATATCCCACTCTCGCGAAGCTCGTGCAGCATTTCTGTATACAAAGCTAGCTTGTCATCTCGTAAAAAATCGATTTTACGTTCATCAAAGGGTACATGAACTACTTCTACTCCAGCTTTTGCAAATAACTCCTGTGCATATGGATTATTTTTATAATCCGTTGCGTAATACACACGTTCGATGCCAGCTTGAATGATAGATTTTGTACATGGTAAACATGGGAAATGTGTTACATACAAATCAGCACCTTTTGTCGGTGTTCCATATTTAGCACATTGCAGTAAGGCATTCATTTCAGCATGCACGGTGCGGACGCAATGGTTGTCAACCACATAGCACCCTTTTTCGATACAATGCTCGTCCCCTGTAATGGAACCGTTATACCCACCTGCAATGATGCGTTTGTCCCGTACAACAGTTGCTCCTACAGCTAGTCTTGTACATGTACTGCGTAATGCGAGTAAATGGCTTTGTGCCATAAAAAATTGATCCCAAGTAATTCGCTCCATATGACTACCTCCAAAAATTGTCTAACAAATTAACTTTCTCTTGCTTTTCTACTATAGTGTAGCCCTTTTAGAAAAGGGGCGTCAATATACCATCCTGTAAAAGCATTACTTTACAGTAATCGCATCCTTTAGCTTCTCAAATGTTTTATCACCAATCCCACTAACATTTTTTAAGTCATCTATAGTTTGAAACTGCCCATTCTCCTCTCGATACGTAAGGATACTTTGTGCTTTGGAAGGACCGATTCCTGGCAATGTTGCTAACGTTGCTACATCAGCTTTATTGATATTAATCTTTTGCTCCTTATTAGTCTCAGTAGGTAGCGTTAACAGGGAAGAGGCTTCTTCCTCTAGCTGTTCGCCCTTGATAGGAATGTAGATAACCATTTCATCCTGTACCTTTTGGGCATGATTGATCAATTGTGTGTCAGCCATCTCTGTATAGCCACCAGCAAGCTGTACAACATCTTTTATACGTTGATCTTGCTGAAGCTCATAAACGCCTGGATACATTACAGCACCCTTTATTTCCACAAATACCTGCTGCATAACCGCTTCCTCAGCAGATTCACTCAAATTTTTTTCTTCAATAGGTTGGATTGTTTCGATGAGCTCTTCTTGGGGAGGTGAAGAGTCAGAACTCGAAAAATAGAAGTAACAAAGTCCACTGACGACTAGTATGCTGGGGAATAACATACTTTTTTTGTACTTTTGCCATAAAGATTGTAGCACAGTACCATCCTTTCCTTGCGAAAGGTCATCATATGGAGTTATATATATCTTACACTATGGATGGGTGGTTGAAAATGATAAAAAAACATCAGGAGTTTCAATTTACCTGTTGAAGAGAGCTATATTCTTAGTTATATCCAGTTTTATCCGACAATTTAGCCTCTTTATCCGCCTGTTTAAGTGTTCTATCCGCTACTTTAATCTTTCTATCCATCAAAAAAGCCACACTGCGTATTACACAGTGTAGCTCCCTTTTCTTTATTTCAGCGCACGAATAAAAATGCGTTCACTTTCCTCATCAGGTGCCTCATCTGTAAAGTCTGCTGTAATTTCCACATGACTAAAACCGATGGCATGCAACCAAGCCATATACTGCTCGATAGTGTAAGTACGTTGCACGTGCTCCTCATCAAAGCGTTCGTATAATTCACTTGCGTCATCTCGTACATAAAAGGTCATTTGATGAATAACCGAATGTTCAAAGTCGGCAGGCTCCGTATGCCATATATAACTAATGTCACCATCATCATATGTGAACGGACCATCTAAAAAAATCTCATTCATTTTAAATAACGAGTGAACATCAAAAAACAGCTGACCTCCATCACGCAACGCCGCATAGATACGTTCTAATGTCGTATAAACAGAGTGCTCCTCTACCACATAATTCAAGGAATCAATTGTGATTGTGACAACATCGATTTCCTCAAAGCCATCTAGTTCGACCATAGACATACAGTATAATGGGGCATGGTAGCCTGCACCAGCAAAGCGTTCAGCTGCAATGGACAGCATCTCTTCTGATAAATCGATTCCACTGACTTGATAGCCAGACTTTGCAAATAACAAGCTAAGTACACCTGTACCACAACCCATATCCAACAGTTTTGGGTACTGGCTGCTTGGTGCATGCTGTACAACCCAATCTACATAAAGATTGTAAGGAATATCCGTTTGCAGCTCATCATAGACATGAGCAAAGCGTTCGTAACTCACTTAGGCCTCTGGCATGTCTAGTTGCGGTGCATCGCCCCAAAGACGCTCTAAATTATAATAAGCACGCTCATCCTTATGGAATACATGTGCCACAACATCGCCTAGGTCAACTAGTACCCAACGAGCTCCATCGAATCCTTCGACACGGCGAATTTCATAGCCTTGTTGTTCAGCTACATCCTGTAATTCGCGTGCAATGGCTTGCACTTGGCGATCTGAGTTACCATGAGCAATGATAAAATAATCTGCTAAAAGGGAAATTCCTTGCATATTTAAAACGACAATATCCTCACCATGTTTGTCGTCAATTGCTTTGTACGCTGCTTGTAATAAAGTTGAAGTCATCCTTCACTATCCTCTCTGTTCATCATATCGTTATAACATTCTATAGATAAAGGATAAATCGGCTGCTTTGTGTCAATTAAAAATGCCAAAGTATGGCGTACACATGCACTCATCGCCTTATCCAAATTTTTTTGTGCTTTTTTGCGCAGACGATCAACTCCATCAAATCGACGGTTCGGTTCAATCATATCTGCGACAAAAATAATTTTTTCTAAACGGCTCATATTAGCCCTTCCAGTTGTATGGAAACGAATAGCATTCAACAGCTCTTCGTCTGTGATACCGAACTCACTTTGTGCTATATATGCACCTACTGGACCATGTAGTAATTCACTACCCCATCCAATTAGTCTTTCATCTAATTTTTCATCACGAACGATATTTTCCATCCACTCAATATCAGCATATTTAGCAATATCATGGAGGATAGCTGCTGTTTCAGCTTTTTTTACGTCCTCGCCATATTTATGAGCTAGGTTGATGGCCGTTTCCATCACGCCGACTGTATGAATATAACGTTTTTCAGGCATTCTTGGCTTAATCGCCGCTAAATACTGTTCGCGTTCCATAAAGACCTTCCTCTCGTATGAACGTCTCTACCGCTTCTGGTAGTAGAAATGTCACCGTTCCTCCTGTAGCCAGGCGTTCACGAATCAGTGTGGACGATAAATCGATTTGAGGTATTTCCACCATACGTATAGGGTACTCTGTTGCCGCAGCTGTCCCTGGACGTTTTACTCCGACAAACTGAACAAGTTTCACTAAATCATCTATACAATGCCATGTATGTAGCGAATCAATCATATCGCCACCGATGATAAAGTAAAATTTCACATTCGGCTCTCTTCTACACAATGCAGAAAGTGTCTCATAGGAATAGGATACGCCACCCTTCTCAAGCTCATACGACTCTACTGAAAAATAAGGAAATGGACGAATCGCACGTTTTACCATTTCAAGTCGTTCAACATTACTAGCATCAAAACGTGCATGCTTATGTGGTGGGATGGCATTAGGCATAAAGCGGATTTCATCAAGTTCTAGCGCATGAAATACTTCATTTGCCATTAAAAGATGACCCATATGTGGCGGGTTAAATGTACCTCCAAGTAAACCGACCCTTTTCATCGTCTCACCTTATTTCGTTACTTTTGGTAATACAATCTTTTTATGATTGCGTGACTCTTTATATAAAACAACTGTCAGACCGATTAATTGGACAAGCTCCGCATGAGCACCTGTGGCTAATGCTTCTGCGACTTCATGTTTATCCTCTTCACAGTTATCTAAAATACGTACTTTAATCAATTCACGTACTTCTAATGCCTCGCGAATTTGCTTTGTCATTTCATCATTAACGCCACCTTTTCCCACTTGGAAAATAGGTGTTAAATGGTGTGCTTCTGCACGTAAAAAACGTTTCTGTTTACCTGTTAACATAAAAATTAGTTTCCTCCTAATTGCGCCTTCAGTTGCGCAATCATTGAATTTGTATTTGGATAGTTTCCTAACCAGTGTTCAAAAGCGATGGCTCCTTGATGGACAAACATTCCTAAGCCAGTGACAATCGTTGCTCCTTTTTCTTCAGCCGCTTGTAAAAAAGGCGTCATTAATGGATTATACACAATATCCGCAACAATTGCTTCTTTCATCAGCAGATCTAATGAAAATGGCATTGAAAAATTGCCCGTGGAAAGGCCAGCTGATGTCATTTGCACAATAATGCTGAAATCAGCTAGCGTTTCTTCCGCTTGTTGTAATGAAATAGCACGTCCCATACCCATTTCATCAATAATCATTTGTGCATTCGTCACCGTACGATTGGCAATGGTTACATGACAATAGCCTTGTTGCTGCATAGCAAAGGCAATGCCTCGAGCAGCACCTCCAGCACCAACAAGTAATACAGGCTTGTCTTTATGAGAAACCCCAACGGCTTCTTCCAGTGATCGAACAAATCCAATACCATCTGTATTATAGCCTTTCAGCTTTCCTTCTGTTGTTCGTACGACTGTATTCACTGCGCCCATTTTTTGTGCCAGCTCATCTAGCTCGTCTAGATACGGAATGATTGCTGTTTTATGAGGAATGGTCACGTTCCAGCCACTTGCCCCTAATGTCTTCAAACCAGCAACAGCAGATTCTAATTGATCAGGCGTTACATGTAAAGGAATATATGTCGCATCAATTGACATGTCCTCAAACCAAGCATTGTGCATGGCAGGTGATTTTGAATGTTCAATTGGATCACCCATAACTGCAAACCATTTCTTCATTTTCTAGTCCCTCTCTCTACTATGTCCTCCATTTAGATCAGCGAAGGACGAATTGAAACTTGTACACCTTTTGGGGCGTAAGCTGCTACTACTACATTCGCATGTTGAACGGTAATCCAGCCAAGTCCAGAAAATACAACATCTGTTTTCGCTTCTTTGATGGAAAATTCGTGACGAACCAATGGCGGTAACTGGTCGATAAAGTCCGCAGTTGGGGGAGCCAATAATTCTCCTTTATGCTCTTCATATAACGCATCTGCCTTCTCAAGCTTTGTACGATGAATTGGTAAATCATTTGCCACATGGATGGTAAAGGCAGAACGGTCACCCTGAATAAAATCAAATCTTGCCAATGCACCAATAAATAGCGTTTGCCCAGCATTTTGTTGATAGACTTTCGGCTTAATTTCTTTTTTCGGCATAATATATTTTAATTCACTGGCATCAATATGATGAGCCATTTGATGATGATTAATAATACCTGGTGTATCATATAATGC
Source organism: Lysinibacillus sp. A4 (assembly GCF_024919535.1). NCBI lineage: Bacteria > Bacillati > Bacillota > Bacilli > Caryophanales > Bacillaceae > Lysinibacillus > Lysinibacillus sp. A4. Next base: position 166,433 of record NZ_JANWTB010000003.1, read on the forward strand.
ACTACCATCATCCAATGGAATATCTATCATGTCTAAAGTAGTACCTGGGAAATGTGAGGTTGTAATCACTTCACCCTCACCTGTTGCCTGCTTAATAATTCGGTTAATAAACGTAGATTTCCCAACATTTGTACAGCCAACAACATATACATTTTGTCCTTTACGATATTCATCGATGGCTTCCATTGCTTCTGCCATCCCTTTGCCTTTATGGGCACTGACTAATAGGACATCCACAGGCTGTAGCCCAAGAGCCTTTGCTTCACGTTTCAGCCAGTTGATAACTTTTTTTGGCTTCACTGACTTTGGTAATAAATCAGCTTTGTTGGCAATCAATAGGACAGGATTCTTCCCTACAAAACGATGAAGCCCTGGTAGCCAGCTTCCATTAAAATCAAATATATCAACAATTTTTACGATTAAGCCTTGCTGTGTACCAAGACCATTTAAAATACGTAAAAAATCGTCATCTGTTAACGATACTGGTTGAATTTCATTGTAATTTTTCAAACGGAAGCAACGCTGGCAAATGACCACATCCTTTTCTAATGATGATGGGGGTGCATACCCAACTGCTGTTTTATCTTCTGTTTGAATTGTTGTACCACAGCCAATACAATTTGGCATTTCAATCATTCTTGTTCCTCCCAAGTTATAATTCCTTTTCGTTTCAAATCATTAAAAACGCGACGTTCAATGAAACGATTCAATTTTGTTACAAGCCCATCTGATTGTGCAACAGGCTTCACGAGCACTGTGTGCAAGCCTAAGCGGTTTGCGCCCATTACATCCGTAAGGAGTTGATCTCCTACCATTACTACTTCATGTGGACGCAAGCCTAGTTGTATCAGCGCATTATAAAAAGCATTACGAAGTGGCTTTTTCGCCTTGTGAATGTAAGGAATACCTAATGGCTCAGCAAAATGCTTTACACGAGCTTCCTTGTTATTTGACGCAATAATAACACGAATACCTGATTCTTTCATAATGCGTAACCAAATGATTAGCTCTTCTGTTGCATCTGGACGATCCCATTCAACAAGTGTATTATCTAAATCCGTAATGATTCCTCTAATCCCTAATTCTTGTAACTTTTCCGGCGTAATTTCAAAAATATTCGTCACAAATTCGTTCGGTAATAAAAAATTATACAAAATAGCGACCCCTAATCTTAACGTATTATTCGACCATTATAGCATATTTGCAAAGGCTTCACCCATTCGAATTGGGCTTCCTTTTACAACATTATCCGTAAATTTAATTGTATCCTTTTCAAACAGCATCACAACAGTAGAACCAAATGAGAAATAACCAACTTCCTGCCCTTTCTGCCATTTCGTTGTTGTATTGGTAAGCACAATGGAATTCACAAAGGTTGCACCTACTTTGATAAATGCAACATGCTGATTATTTGCTGCTTTCAGCTCAGTCACTAAACGATAATTATGAGAAATTGGTTTTTTACCGTATGTAAGACCTAACTGATTCACAGGATAAGATTTCTGACCAAGTGTATATTGTCGTAAGACTTCTCCATCTATCGGGCTATGGATACGATGGTAATCAGCAGGACTTAAATAAAAAACGATAAAATGTCCGTCTGCATATTGTGCAGCTCGTTCTGTATTGCCGAGTAAATCTTGTAATGCATAAGGCTTACCCTTCACAAGAAATGTCATATCCCATTCAATACGTCCAAAGGATTCCACTTTTGCGTCCACTGGGCTGGCATAGACAGTTGGATTTTTTTCAATAGGTCGAGCTTCTTCAATAAGTTCTCTTGTAAAAAAATCATGTAAACATGAAAATTGTTGTTGTTTTTTTGAAACTTCTTCAAGGTTAATATCGTATAACTTCATGTAGCTTGGTATTATACGTTTACTCCACTTCGCTTTTGCTATTGTCTGCAAAAGATGGGAAGATTGCTTACCATTCGTTAGTTCTATCAAGCGTTGATATAGTTTTTCTTTCATACAGTAAAACCCCTATCCATTAATTTAGACTGTCAATTTTTTCGCATTCGAAGTATAATGGTACAATATCTTAAGTGCAAAGGAGTGATCCCCCTTGTTTTTTTATCACAAGTTGGTGGATACCACGGTTAAGAAAATGAAATCGCACGCAGCTAACTTCATAACAATTAGTAATATGTCCTTTGGAGGCGCGGCTATTATGGCCACTCTACATGAATACTATAGCTATAGTGTCTTGTTTATCTTTATAGCAGCTCTTCTTGATCGCTACGATGGTAAGGTAGCGAGAGCGCTCGGACAAGTGTCAGAATTAGGTAAACAATTAGATTCTATGAGTGATATTATATCATTTGGTGTGGCGCCTGCATTATTAATGTATGAAGTTGTTCTAGTTGATTTTGGTTTTGTCGGCATGATGATGGCCGTATTATTTATCGTCTGTGGCGCGATGCGTTTAGCTCGCTTCAATATTAGCGAAGCGAACGGTTATTTCACAGGTTTACCAATTACAGCCGCAGGTACGTTCTTAACTTTAACGTATTTCGCAGCTTATACGTTCCATCCGGCATTTTATCTTTTCCTTTTCCCCATTTTAGCTTTACTCATGATTAGTACATTTACGTTAAAAAAAGTGTAACAGCACATTTGCTGTTGCACTTTTTTCATTTCCCACGTCTTTTAAACATATACTGTCGAAAAATGGGGAAAGGATGAAATCTTTCAATGAGCGGAATTTTTACATCGATGTTGCAGTTATGGCTTGAAATCCCTGCGTTGCTTGGCTATTTAAAGGGGCAAACATTCCATAAACCCTTTTCAAAAGAAGAGGAAGCTGCTTGTATTGAACGATTTTTAGGTGGCGATGAGCAAGCGCGTCTTGATCTAATAGAACGTAATATGAGGCTTGTCGCACATGTCGTTAAAAAATTCCATCCAAAACATGAGCAACTCGATGATTATATTTCTATTGGAACAATTGGACTAATGAAAGCCGTTGAGAGCTATACTCCTGATAAAAAAACTAGACTTGCCACATATGCAGCTCGTTGCATTGAAAATGAGATTTTAATGCATCTACGCACCCAAAAGAAAGTGCAAAAAGACGTTTCGCTATTTGAGCCGATTGGAACTGATAAAGATGGGAACGCACTGCAAATTCGCGATTTACTTCAGTGTGATGAAGAAAGTGCCACAGAAAAGCTAGAGCATAAAGAGCATGTAGCACAACTATACCACTATTTGCATATGCTCGATGAACGTGAGCTCGAAATTGTGACACTCCGTTATGGCTTAAATCAACAGGATGCACTTACGCAAAAGGAAATTGCAGCACGCTTAAATATTTCACGTAGCTATGTATCTCGCATTGAAAAACGGGCACTTATTAAACTCTATCAACTATATAAACGAGATCAAAAAACTATTGAATAATATATTGTAAAATGGTTATGAAAAAAATTCAATCCTTCAATGGCGAAGAATATGCCTATTTCATGGCATATAAAAAAACTCCTTTGCGACATGACTATGTCGCAAAGGAGCTTTCCCGTCATACTAGTGTGCTGATTCAGATAGTTCTGCTGAAATCAACGTACCTATTAAAGTTGTAATAATGACTACACCTGCTGTTAAAAATAACATCATGAATGCCTCCCATTCTATTATGAAGAGATTGATTAATGTCAGTGTAGCATTTGTTTTTTGTATCAACTGTGATTTTTCTCACAGAATAAACCACACATTTTGACCATTCTGTGTAGTTTATAGTGAGGAAATTGCTTTTAATACGACTTGTGTCGAATGTTTTGCAGCAACTGGTAAAAATTCATCAAAGCTAATATTCGATTCTTTACCTGCAATATCTGATAATGCACGAATGACTACAAAAGGTGTAGCAAATTGATAACAAACTTGTGCAACTGCAGCCGCTTCCATCTCTACAGCTTTCATTTGAGGGAAATGGCGTCGAACAGCCTCTACACGTTCAGGATCATTCATAAAAGCATCCCCAGAGCAAATTAAACCAACGCCATACTGGTGCTCTCCAACTGCCTTTACAGCCTCCTCAGCTACCTTCATCAATTTCTCATCTGATTTATATGCTGCTGGCATACCAGCCATTTGTCCAATTTCATAGCCAAAGATTGTGACATCTACATCGTGGTGACGAACTTCATCAGAAATAACGACAGCGCCTACCTCAAGTGCTTCATCATACCCACCTGCAGAGCCTGTATTAATGACAACATCTGGTTTAAACTCATGTAAAAGGATTGTCGTAGACATAGCAGCATTTACTTTACCAATACCGCTTTTTAATAATACGACTTCCTTTCCTTCAAAAGTTCCTGTTGTATACTCACTACCTGCAATCGTTGTGCTGTGTGCATCGTCTAATGCTGCTCTTAGAAGCTCCACTTCCTCTTCCATTGCGCCAATTACTGCAATTTTCATCTACTGTTACTTCCCTTCTTTTATCAACTCTATTAAAAATAATCAAAAGAGTGATTTTCGTCAATAGGCGCCTTCTAATGTATTTAGTTGCTCAAGCTTCACTGGCTTCCAACCTTCATTATCAACCCATTCCATACTTACACGATACATTTGAGACTTATCATTGGTCGAAACAGTAGCAATGGATGAATTAGGACCACCATTATTTTGCATACGCCAGATGATCATATTGCTTTGGTCAATACCAGTCACCGTAGATACTGTTGCTACTTTCTCAGCCCAGTCTACAGACTTGTCGTCATATGAAGACACATGCTGACCTGTTTGAGTTGTTGGTGTTGGCTGCCAATTTTTATTCGTGATAACCTTCTCAACAATAGGATTATCTGAGGCTGATTCTTCTGCTGTGCCTTGTTCTTCCTGGGATGTCTCAGGTTCTGATTCTTCCTCTGAAGGTTTATCTTCTTCTACAGCTAGATCTTCTTTTTCTTCATCCGTCGGTTCTTTCTCTACTTCTTTTTCTTCATCACCGCTCTGTTCTTCTTGAGCTGGTTCCTCTTTCACCGCTTGATCTGCATCATCTTGCCATTTAAACACATAGGTTGCTGTGATAATAATGAGGACAACCACAACACCAATTAAAATATTCAATAGTTTATCTAGCTTTTTATTACGAGATGGCTGCAAATGACGACCACTTCGAGTTTGTCGTTCACTCATAATGTCTCCCCCTCTCTAGGCAATATTCTATCAAGTTCGACAGCACTTGCAAAATAATTCTACTCACTATTTTATTAAATAGTTTTCACGCTAAAAATGGTACAAGCAGTCAGCCAAAGGCTAACTGCTTGTACCTATACATATTATTTAATTGAGAGAATTTTCACTTTCATTTCGCCGCCAGGTGTTTGAACGACAACCTCTTCACCTTCAGCACGACCAAGTAGACCTTTTGCAATTGGTGATTCATTCGAAATACGGAATTCCATAGGATCTGCCTCAGCAGAACCAACAATTGTATAAGATTCTTCATCTGTTGATGGCTTACCATTGATGATTTCTACGAATGTAACCGTTTTCCCTAATGATACTACACTGTTATCTGTCTCGTCTTCAGAAATAATCACTGCATTGCGAATCATAGATTTTAATGTTGAAATACGACCTTCTAAAAAGGCTTGTTCTTCTTTAGCAGAATCGTACTCAGCGTTTTCAGAAAGATCTCCAAAATCACGTGCTATTTTAATGCGTTCAACGATTTCTTTTCGTGTTTCAGTTTCTAATTTTACTAATTCTTCTTCTAATTTACGTTTTCCCTCAGCTGTCATAGGGTACTGTTTTTCATTTGCCAAAGTCCTTCACTCCTTGTTTCTTCAATATAAAAACATAAAACTCGACTAAATGCATGGAAGATGCATCTAATCGAATTTTATTATTTTTAAACGTTTTCAAATTACGCTTTGACCTAATAGTATGCATGCTTTTTCAAAATATGCATGTAAATATTGTCAATACCACTCTATCTTATTACAATACGTTGTCGGTTTCAAGAATAGTTTTAATTTTCGTTACCATTAAATCAATCGCCACCTCATTATCCCCACCTTCAGGAATAATGATATCAGCATAACGTTTCGTTGGTTCAATAAATAAATTATGCATCGGTCGAACCGCTGATAAATACTGCTCAATCACCGAATCCGTTGTACGTCCACGCTCTTTAATATCACGCATAATGCGGCGAATAATACGTAAATCTGAATCTGTATCCACAAATAATTTAATATCCATTAAATCACGTAAATCAGCATCCTCTAAGACTAGAATACCTTCTAGTATAATAACATCTACTGGTTCAACGTGTATAACTTCTTCTGCCCTTGTATGCTGGACGTAATCATACACAGGTTTTTCAATTGGTTGACGCACTAACAACTTTTTTATGTGCTCAATTAATAAATCATTATCGAAAGCTAACGGATGATCGTAGTTAGTTCCTAAGCGTTCTTCAAATGTTAAATGACTTTGATCCTTATAATAAAAATCTTGTTCAATTACCACAACAGAATGCTCACGGAAAACATCATAAATGGCACGCGTCACGCTCGTTTTTCCCGAGCATGAGCCACCTGCGATTCCGATGACAACAGGACGCTTCACTGCCATTAGTTATTCTCCTTTCGCATCATGTTATGCGGCTTCAATGGTGTATCACATTTAAATTTGACAATTTGTAATGGATGACGAGCTGCATCTAGGCTATTGCCATCCTCGTCCCAAATTTCACCCATTGTTAAACGGAAATTCTCAATTTCAGGACCAAAGAATTCTACTTCGTCACCAGGTTTAAAATAATTACGCTGTTGCATTGTCACTATTTTTGTCTCTGGATCATGCTCTAAAATAAGTCCAGCAAATTCATAGGTTGTTTTACGACCATGCACACCAAACATCTGCTCCTCAAAGCCAGGTGCATCATGGAAGAATGCTTCAGCCGTATCACGGTTAGCACATTTGTCTAATTCCTCTAGCCATTCACGTTTAATTTTAAAGTTATCAGGATCTGCACAATAAGCATCAATCACTTTACGGTACACAGAAACAACTGTCGCTACATAGTGAATGGATTTCATACGACCTTCAACTTTTAACGAGTCGATACCTAGCTCAATCATATGAGGAATCGCTTCAATTAATTTTAAATCTTTTGGACTCATCGCAAATGGTGCATGGCTATCATCGAAAAGTGCTTTTTCTTCACCATCTTCTAATTCATATAGATCATAGTCCCAACGGCATGATTGGCAGCATCCCCCTCGGTTTGAGTCACGAGCCGTCATATGATTAGAAAGAACGCAACGACCAGAGTAGGCAATACACATTGCTCCATGAACAAAGGCCTCAATTTCAATGTCGACCTTTTCCTTCATCAGCTTCATTTCTTCTCCGCCGACTTCACGCGCTAATACAACACGATGTAAACCTTCTTCTTTCCAGTACTGCACGGCCTTCCAGTTGGACAATGATTGCTGAGTAGAAAGGTGAATTTCAAGCTTAGGTGCTGCTGTACGACAGGTTTCAATAATAAGCGGATCTGCTACAATAATACCTGTTACGCCCACTGATTCAATATCCTTTAAGTAACGCTCTAAGCCATCCATATTTTCATTGTGGGCAAAAATATTTGTTGTTACATATATTTTCGCACCATATTGATTGGCAAATTCTACACCTTCACGCATCTCTTCAATTGAAAAGTTATCCGCATTCGATCGTAGACCAAACTCTCGCCCACCGATAAATACAGCATCTGCTCCGTAATGGACAGCTATTTTTAATTTCTCTAAACTACCCGCTGGAGCAAGTAGCTCTGGTTTTTTAGTAATGACACGTTTACCGTTGACAATCTCACGGATTTTGTCATTTTGCTCTAACGCTAATGCCATGTTATTGTCCCCTCCTAGTAAACTGTTTCCTTAAAGATAAAGCCTGTATCTAATGGTCTAATAGCTGGTTGCATATCTTCAATTTTTGCTAATAAATCGTCTTTTATTTCTTCATATGCCTCTTCTGATTCGTCAAAATACGTATCGATCGCTTTTCGATAAGCTTCTGTTACTGCGACTACATAGTCTGGCGTTTGAAGAACACCTTCAATTTTTAGAGCATCGATGCCACCTTCAAATAATTCGCCTAGTTCATCAATAATACACATATCATTTGGACTGAAAATATGTGTACCATTTACATCTTCATATATTGGATACTTATTATTTCGTTCATCATCATGTAGGAACATATTACGATTTTCTTGGCGATTTTCAATCGCCATTACTTTATCTTGATATAAGAAATAATGGCCGAGTAATGGACGTTTTGATTGGAACATACATGTCATTCCATGTACTTGTACTTCAATTTCCATCTCGGTATTTTCTTTAATTTCTAATACTTCATCAAGAGAAAGCTCACGCGCTAACACAGCACGCGTTGCACCACGTTGCCCCCAGTAATTAGCCGTAAACCAGTTTGTAGCTGTCGTTTCTGGATTCCAATGTAACGGAATCGTAACACCTTGCTCTCTACGAATAATGAGTACCGCTGGATCACCGTAAATTAAACGGTCCACACCGATACGTTGCATTTCTTTTACATAATCAGCAAGTGCCTCTAGTTTCTCATTATGGAAAAGTGCATTGACTGCAACATATACCTTTTTACCCGCTTCGTGTATAAGCTTTGTCGCTTGTTCTACTTCTTCAACGGAGAACTCTCCTGCTAGACGTAGACCAAATTGTTGTTCACCAATAACAAAAGCATCTGCTCCAGCAACTAAAAGTGCTTTTATATGTTCTAATGATTGTGGTGTCACAAGCAATTCTGGTTTTTTCATAGTAGTCACCTCTTCAAACATAGTAATAAACCATCACCGACTGGTAAAAAAGCACTTGTATACTCCGGGTGCTGCATAATCCAATCCGTGAAGTTTTTTAAATTGCGAATCATTGTTCGCTTACGACGTGGAACATCCTTCAACTCTAAATCAGACAAACCATGCATGTACATATTATCGATATACAATACCCCTCCTGATTTTACTAAAGGTGCATATTTTTCAAAAAAGCGTTGGTATTGTCCCTTCGCAGCATCAATAAAGACCGCATCGAATGTTGTGTTAATAGCCTCGTCATCCACTTCTAAAGCGTCACCCTCAATGACCGTAATTCGATCTGATACAGTCGAACGTTTAATATAGGCTTTTGCCCTTGCTACACGATCTTGATCACGTTCAATTGTAACAATTTGGACATGAGGCAATGCCTCTGCCATACGAATAGCAGAGTAACCAATTGCTGTACCTATCTCTAAAATTTTTGACGGATTCTGAATACGCAACAGTTGATTTAATGCATCAATACCTGCTAGTTGCATGATCGGTACGTGATGCTCCTCCGCATATGCTTCCATTTCTAAAAGCAATTCATTACGTGGCTGTATAAATGATTGTATATATGCATCTGATAATTCCATTGTTTCCACCCTCATTTAAAAGGCAACGAGCGTTTGCCGTTGTCTGTACTTCATCATTTATCAACAAAAAGAAAAAGACCAAACGTGATGTCTTGGTACTTTGCCATACAAAAATGAGCAATTGCTTCGATATGCTCAAACAATTGCCACCACGCATATTTGTCCCGCATAAATGAACGGATTGATCAAAAATCACACTTTATAATAGCATGAAAATAGAAGGAAAGCTATTTTTCTTTCCTTCTATCCATCTGTTTGCTATATGATTTTTGTTCTTCCTATACGTTTACTCTTCTTTTCGTAAATATTTTTCTACCTTCTGCAAATGCTCATCATAGGTTTTTGAGAAGTGGTTGACACCCTCTTTATCTGCTAGGAAGTAGAAATAATCTGTTTGACTTGGATTTAATGATGCCTCAATCGAGGTTTTACCTGCACCCGCTATTGGACCAGGTGGTAGACCTTTATTTTTGTATGTGTTATAGGCATTATCCACTTCTAAATCCTCATATAGAACACGATCCTTGTGATCACCCAGTGCATAGAGTACGGTTGGGTCGGTTTGGAGTGGCATCCCTTCATTGATTCGATTATAGAAGACACTTGCAATAGTCTCTCGATCCGTTTGAGCAGTCGCTTCTTCTTCCAATAATGAAGCAAATGTTAACAGCTGATGTACGGACATTTGTTTTTCAGCTAATACATCACTATAGTTCTTCACCACATTGTTCATGGCTGCTATCATCTCTTCTACAATCGCTTGTAAGGATGGTTTTTCCTCATAATAAGAATACGTAGCTGGATATAAATAGCCCTCTAAGTCATAGCGAATATTGTCAGCTAAAACCGCCTCTGTAACTAGCTCAGGATAATTAGCCATCATTTGCTGAACAAATGTGTCACTCGTCACAAGATCCATAAATTCTTTTTGTGTGTACGGTGTTTTCTTTTCAATCACTTTCCCAATTTGTTCAAGTGTTAAGCCTTCTGGGACTGTCATCGTAAAGACAGGCTTACGATATACCTTCCCTGTTTTCAAGCTTTCAATGAGTTCATCAAATGTCATTGCCTGTGTTAAATCATAATTTCCCGCTTGAAATTGTGATTCATTTTTAAATTTTGCATAGTATTTAAAAACACGTGCATCTTTTATGACACCTTTTTTCTCTAGTAGTGTTGAAATGGAGGACAAACTAGAGCCAATTGGTACTTCTACTGCAATTGTTTTCGTTGCATTAGGGTCTAATGGTTTTAGAGCACCTTTTACATAATTGTACCCAAATAAACCAACAACTCCAATTATTAGTACGAAAACAATGGCAATAATTGCGACGATTTTTCTCACCATTTTTACCTCAGATTTTCTTTCTTGCATTTTTGAAAACATTTCTTGTTTTTTTGAACCGTTATCCACGGGTTTCCCCCCTATCACTATTCAATATCATACTAGAAATCAACTTTCACGACAAACAGAAATCGACAATTCAGGAGAAATTACATATGTAAAAAATCTGCCAACAACTTTCGTTAGCAGATTTTTGAGCATTCTAGAAATAGTTTATCCTATAAAGTGTTTAATACTTCTTCTACAAATTCCCATTCTTCATCTGACTCAATCGGGTATAACTCTTCAATCTGGCCTTCATTTCCAGCTAGATATTGGGCTGCAAAAATATCACGCTCATCAATCGGTTCATCTGTTGCTGGCACATATAATACATACGATTTACCGAATTGCTCAGATGAAAATGTATGAATGACTTCGCACACTTGATCTTTTCCTTCTTCGTCTGTCACAGTAATTAGCTGTGGTTCTTCTTCAAATTCATCAAGTAATGTTAACACCACTTCATTAATCATTTCCCATTCGGCATCTGTTTCAACAGGCTGTAAATTTGTCATCTCACCTGTATTGTCATCATAATCAAAAGTCATCGCCGAAAGGTCTCCTGGAATTTCTTGACCTGTTTCATCTAGAAGGGAAAATAACACATAGGACTTGTCCTCCGCATCAAAGGTAAAGACCACACGACACTGCTGTTCCTTACCATCTTTCCCAATGATCATAAATTCTTGCGTTTCTTCATTCATTCTGTTTCCTCCTTTATGACAATTTGATGTCATTTATTAAATCGTTTTTTTGAGGTTAGACACTTTAGAATAGCTTCTCCTATTTTTGAGCAAGTTTTCCCTGCATTTCTTCTCTACCTTTGAGCAGGTTCTCGATGTTTGGAGTGGGGCTTGGAGCGGTTACACTCTATTTCTAAGCGAATCCACAAACTTTATGAACGTTTCTCAACAATTGTGGATCAAATTCACACATCTACAATGCATTCATTCTTCAATTTAACAATCCTTCTACATTAGAAAAGCTTCAATAAAAAAGGAACAAGGACTGCAAGCTGCGATCCTTGTTCCAAGCTTTGAGTTAGAAGATTAGTCTTCGTTTTCATCCTCTAAAGCGTTTAAAACGTCCTCTACCATATCCCACTCTGCTTCAGTTTCGATTGGTGTTAATTCACCATCTTCACCATTTTCAGATGGTACAAATGAAGATACAAAGATTTCAACTGAGCCATCTTCATCTTCCTCTGCGCCTACCATTGAGTAAAACACATATGATTTGCCAAACTCTGGAGATTCATGAACGTGAATCACTTCACAAAGCTGCTCGTTTCCGTTTTCGTCAATCACTGTAATGTGTTGAACATGTAGTTCTTCTTCATGGTTATGCTCGTGTGCCATGCATTGTCACCTCATCAATTAATTTTTGCTATCTAAGTAGCCTTGTAAAATCATCACAGCTGCCATTTTATCAATGACCTGCTTGCGCTTTTTGCGACTCACGTCCGCTTCGATCAGCATACGTTCAGCAGCCATCGTCGTTAAACGTTCATCCCATAATTTGACCGGTAGTGAGAAATGCTCTTCTAATAGCTTTTTATAGTTTTCAGAAGCCTCTCCACGCGGTCCAACCGTATTATTCATGTTTTTTGGAAAACCTACAACAAATTCTGTTATAGTATATTCCTTTACTAGCTCAGCGATACGGTCAATACCGAACTCACCATTAGCTTCATCAATTTTTACGGTTTCAATACCTTGGGCGGTCCAACCAAGTGCATCACTTACAGCAACACCCACAGTTTTTGACCCAACGTCTAATCCCATAATTCTCATTTCTAGTCCTCGTTATTCTTTTTGATATAAAATTTAACAAGCTCCTCTAGAATTTCGTCACGCTCAAGCTTGCGAATTAAATTACGAGCATCCTGATGGCGAGGAATATACGCCGGATCACCAGAAAGTAAGTAACCAACAATCTGATTGATAGGGTTATATCCCTTTTCCTCTAATGAAGAATGAACTTTCAACATTACCTGCTTGACTTCCTGTTCCATTGATTCTTCTGGAAAATTAAATTTCATCGTTTGATCAAATGAACTCATGACCAGCACCTCGCTTTCAGAAATAAGGAGATGTGCAAACAAGCTCATCTCCAATTTCTCTTTATTATAACATGTTTTGGTGAATTAATTAAATGGATTTAACATAATCATACACAGAAAGTAGTGCTTCATCAAGTTTTGATGCATCTTTTGCACCTGCCATCGCCATATCTGGACGACCGCCACCTTTACCACCACATGCTTCCGCAACCATTTTCACAATATTCCCTGCATGGTAATTGCCACCAACTAATTCTTTTGAAACACCAGCACATAACATAACTTTTTCACCATCAACTGCTCCAAGAACAATGACTGCTTTTGGCATTTTTGCTTTCAGGTCATCCATCATTTGACGGAGTTGATTGTTATCCTTCGCTTCCACTTTTGTAGATAGCACTGTCACATCTCCAATTGTTTGAGCGGCATCAACAACTGCCCCTGCCTGTGCATTGGCGATTTTTTGAGATAATGCTTCGTTTTCACGTTGTAATTCTTTATAGTCTGCTTGTAATGCCTGTACTTTTGTAACAATATCTTTAGCATTTGCTTTTAATAATGCTGCTGCATCATTTAATAATGCTTCTTCTTCTTTTACTGCTTCATAAGCAACTTTTCCTGTAACAGCTTCAATACGACGAGTACCTGCACCGATACCACCTTCTGAAACAATTTTAAAGAAGCCAATTTCAGAAGAGCGTTTAACATGGATACCACCACATAGCTCAATCGAATAATCTCCGATGGATACTACACGTACAACATCTCCATATTTTTCACCGAATAATGCCATAGCACCCATTGCTTTTGCTTCATCAATGCCTTTTTCTTCAATAATGACCTCTATATCATCCCACACTTTTTCATTTACAATACGTTCAATTTGCTGTAATTCTTCTTTTGTAACTTGACCAAAGTGAGAGAAATCAAAACGTAAACGATCAGGTCCTACATATGATCCAGCTTGGTTCACATGATCACCTAGCACATCTTTTAATGCACGTTGCATAATATGTGTTGCCGTATGGTTTTTAATGATTAAATTACGGTCATCACGATTGACCACTGCTTGCACTGCATCTTCCACATGCATTTCCCCAGATTCAACTACTACTGTATGAAGCGGTTGACCATTCGGTGCTTTTTGAACATCTTTTACAACAGCCGTAAAGCTATCATTTGAAATAGTACCACTATCAGCAATTTGACCACCCATTTCAGCGTAGAATGGTGTCTTCGCTAAAATAACCAATGCTTCCTGACCTTCAGAAGCGACTTTCGCAACTTGACCATTGACGATCATTGCAGCGATTTCAGTATTAACACTTAACGTATCATAGCCAACAAATTCACTTGCAACCGTTAAGTTTGCTAATACTTCATTCTGGACTTGCATCGAATCAACATCTTGTCGTGCAGCACGCGCGCGTTCACGTTGCTCTTCCATCGCTGCCTCAAAACCTTCATGATCTACTTTCATGCCTACTTCCTCTGCATATTCTTCCGTTAGCTCGATTGGGAAACCATACGTATCATATAAACGGAAAGCATCTGCTCCTGGGATGTAATCATGACCAGCTGCTTTTTGAGATTCCACTACTTCATTAAAGATAGCTAAACCACCATCTAATGTTTCGTGGAAACGAATTTCTTCATTTTTAATGACACGTTGAATAAATTCGCATTTCTCTGTAACTTCTGGATAGAAGTCTTCCATAATTTTACCCACAGTTGGTACAAGTTCAAACATAAATGGTTTTTCAATACCAATTTGTTTAGCATAGCGAACGGCACGACGTAGTAAGCGACGTAATACATAGCCACGGCCTTCATTTGAAGGCAGGGCACCATCGCCTATAGCAAATGCTACTGTACGGATATGGTCTGCAATCACTTTAAATGGTGTATTAATATCTTCATCTGAGCCAAAGATTTCATTTAAGTCTACTTCGCCAGGTCGTTTATATTTACGATTGGCAAACTCCTCGATTTTTTCAATAATTGGCATAAATAAATCAGTATCAAAGTTTGTTGGTACATTTTGCACGACGGACACAATACGCTCTAAGCCCATACCTGTATCAATATTTTGCTTTGGTAGTGGCGTGTAAGTGCCATCAGGATTATGGTTAAATTGAGAGAACACAAGGTTCCAAATTTCTAGGTAACGCTCATTTTCTCCTCCTGGATACATTTCAGGGTCATTTTCATCTGAGCCGTATTCTACGCCGCGATCATAAAAAATCTCTGAGTTCGGACCAGATGGGCCTTCTCCTATATCCCAGAAGTTCCCTTCTAAACGAATTAAACGTTCTTCTGGAATACCGATTTCCTGATGCCAAACATCATATGCTTCCTGGTCTTCTGGGTGAATCGTGATGGATAATAATGCTGGATCAAAGCCCATCCATTTTTTATCTGTTAAAAACTCCCAAGCATAATGAATTGCTTCTTTTTTAAAGTAGTCACCAATAGAGAAGTTTCCTAACATTTCAAAGAATGTATGGTGTCGAGCTGTTTTCCCAACGTTTTCAATATCGTTGGTACGAATCGATTTTTGAGCATTTGTAATACGTGGATTATCAGGGATAATACGGCCATCAAAATATGGTTTCAAAGTTGCAACACCTGAGTTGATCCAAAGAAGTGATGGATCATTTATTGGCACAAGTGGTGCTGATGGCTCATGATGATGCCCCTTTTCTTTAAAAAATTCCAAATACATACGGCGAATATCTACTGCTTTCATTGGATAAATTCCTCCTATTTTATATTGTAAAATCACGATACGAATCCTGCGATTTACCGAAGAAAATAAAAAAAGCCCTCATCCCCAAAAAGGGACGAGGACTTGTCATTAGTCTCGCGGTACCACCCTAGTTGTAAGTAAAAACCTTACTTACCTCTTTAGCACTTGTAACGTCAGTGAACGGCAGGGATTAGCTGCACTCTGGAGTAGCTTTCGGCATTTGCTGTTGTGAGGATTTTTTCAGCCTAGAAATCCCTTTCTTGTGCACACACAAATACGTACTTTTTCCATCATCGTTTTTACTTTTTCTATCGAAAATTATAAAAAAAATCTATTGCGCTGTCAATTAGTACTAGTATGACTAACACTAACTAAGCAATCATTTTTTTGAAATATATCCACATACCCCATGTAAAGATAACTAAGAAGGCGCTAATTGCAATAGTTGTATAAGGGGTATCTTGATAAGGCAAAGGTACATTCATTCCAAAAAAACTAGTAATTACTGATAGTGGTAACATAATTGTCGAAATGACCGTTAATAAATTCAGCTTTTCAATGGATTTCCCACTGATAATTGAAAAATACGTATCAAGCGTGCTGTTCACTAAATCGCGATATGTCTCTGTGGAGTCGACAATACGCTCTAGATGGTCATTCAAATCTTTATAGAATGGAATATTTTCTTCTTGAATATCAAATTTCCACTGGCCATTGATTGTAGAAAAAATTCTTCTTTGTGGCATAATGGCCTGACGAATTAAAATAATTGTCCGCTTCAATGCAAGAAATTCCTCTGTCACCACTTTTGGTTGATAATCATAAATTTCTTCTTCTAGTTCATCTATACGTGCGCGAATTCGTTCTAATACTGGGAAGTATTCGTCTGTAATACCGTCAATAATTGTATGCAATAAAAAATCAGTACCCTTTTCCAAAAATCTTGGGCTATTAACACAAACATTTTCCATTTTTCCTAGCCATTGCAACTTTTGTTTATGCACAGTCACAATATAGTTTGGTCCCATAAAAATATTTAACTCAACGGTTGTAATTTCATTGTTACTTTTCTCATTATAAATTGGTGCATGGAGCACAAAAAATTTATAATCACCATAACTATCCATTTTTGGACGTGAGCCTTCATGTAAGCAATCTTCAACTGCGAGTGGATGAAAGCCAAATACATCAGCTATATTATTCAATTCATTATAACTATAAGCATATAAATCTACCCATAATAAATCTTCGTTATGAATAGGGAGTTGTAAATCAATCATATTGAAATCATGTTGGACTGTCTTACTGCAGCTATTATAATAGTGGATTTTAATCATTGCATTTCACCTCGTGTTTGTTATTGAGGGAAACAAAAGGTCATCCTGAATCACCCTTTGTCTGCATCGGTGATCAGAAATCGATGACTTTTTATGTGTTTCCGTTTGCCTAAATGATACTTATTCGGTTCAGGACTACTATCCATTTCTCATCACCTTCCTTCCATAACAAAAACACGCCTTCGACGAATGAAGGCGTGTTGAATACACATATCAAAAAAATAGCAATAAAATACATTGCATGCTTGTTACCTTCAAACGTTGAGTTTTAGCACTATGCGGCATAGGAATATGTCCAGCTACGTTAAAAAACACCTTATTTCGATGATTTCTGTTGACCCATTGGCGTCTCTCGACATTTTTGGGTAGTAGCGTATCTCCAGCATAGGAGCCTCACCTAACGAAGGGAGTCTTATTTTTTTATTCCTGTAAATGATAACGGATAGTTTCACAACTGTCAAACTTTCTATCATTCATTTTTCAAAAAGTCTTCCACTCTTTGCACTAGATGCTCTCGTTGATAAGATTGATAAAGCAGGCTAGATAAACGTACAGGATCACCAAAGAAAAAGCGTTCGTACAATGTCTGTCTTGTGCCAAAACTACTCATCGTTAAATCCCAAGCTAAACGGAATTTCTTTACTCGCTCTTCTCCTTTGTCTTTGAATGATTGCAAATAATGTTCAAGATCACCGTCATCCGTTGCAAAAGCTTTTGCACTCGGTATAGACATTAATCCACTTGCTCCCAGTTGCTGGATGATATCTGTAAAGGTAGGATATACTTTCGGGAAGATATGAATAGCGACCTGTAATGTTGATTGGTCTGGTCTGATAAAGCCAAAGGAATCCCTTTGTGCCTCAATTTCTGATTTTAATTGCAATGCTTTCATCGTTTCTAATGCTACGATGACATCTACCACTTTTTGATGGACATGTTGGTAATCCCCAATATTTATGGAATCCACAATCATTTGTACAACCCCTAAGATGAATTCCGTCTTAGCAATTTGACGTGACAGCACATGATGCAAAGTATACGCTTGGAAGCCACTAACATTCATAAATTGATTGGCTACTTCAACATTTTCGTAATAAAATACTCGTTCCCAGGGGACAACTACATCCTCAAACACAACGATTGCATCCATTTCTTCAAAACGTGCACTTAACGGATAATCAAAGGTAGAATCTCCCCCTACAAATGATTGCCGGCATAAAAACTTTAAGCCTTTCGTGTTACTTGGAATAGAAAACCCGAAACCTTTTCCTTCATCATAGCCATTTGTCGATAAAACAAGAAGCTCATCTGTGATGCCACCCTGTGTCGCTAGTAATCTTGCCCCTTTAATGATTAAGCCCTCACTTGTTTTCCCAATGATTTTAGCTGCAATGGTTACTTCTTCATCCTCATAGTAAAAGCGCTTGCGATTTACCTGTGGTTCGATAAAGGTATGTGTCATCGTAATATCATTCTCGCGAGCATACTCATAGAACTTTAGCAAATGCTCTGGGAAACAATTTGGCTTCTCTTTTAAAAAATCTGACGCTGATGCAAGGGCCATTAATGTTGTATTCATATAATCAGGGCTTCTCCCCATAAAGCCTTGAGAAGATAATGCCCATTCCCTTGCCGCTTGGCGCCTTTTCACAAGATCTTCTGGCGTCAATACTTGAAGAAATGACATGCCAACTTTCTGTTTACTAGTTGGCGATTCATAGGTCATTTTTTCAAGAAGTGCCTCTTGATGTTGTAAATCAAAAAGTTTCGCTTGACTCTGGATAATTCCTTTAAAGGCAGGATGTTCTGACACCTTTCCTGTCACGACTTTCCCATCTATCGAAATATACGTTTTTAAAGCATCAATTCGTTCAATATACTGCTGCCCTGTCATTATCGGCATGCTGTCACCCCTATATATTCCCTATGTTTTTGTACTCATCTAGTATATGAAATGTCCAAATATTAGGTGACGATACATCAATTAGAAAAACCCGATTAGACAGTCTAATCGGGAATATATATTTTAGTCATCCAAAAAATCATATGGAGAGACATCATTCATACCAATCATTGGATGAATATAAGGGGCTGTTTCTACTGTTAGCTTTGGTTCAATGGAAACCGGCTCCTGCATCCCTTCATTTTCTACTGGCACTGCCTCGACTTCCACAAGTTCTTCCTCAATTTCCATTGGGTTAAGTCTTGCACGTAAAGAGGTGAAACGCTGAAGGTCATCTGTACGCTGTAAACCATCCGCAAGCACATCTGGTTCACCACATAAAATCAAAAAGTTTTTAGCACGTGTAATACCTGTGTATAAAAGGTTACGCCGTAACATTTTGGAATACCCTCTAACCACTGGCATAATGACCGTTTGAAACTCAGAGCCCTGTGATTTATGGATGGAGCAACAATAAGCTAGTGTCAATTGATTGAGATCACTTCGTTGATAGGTCACCTCAATGCCATCAAAGGATACGATCAGTAAATCTTGTTTTTCGACCGTCTCTTTCGCTTTAATAATACTAATGACCTCACCCATATCTCCATTAAAGACATTGCTTTCAGGTTGATTGACAAGCTGAAGCACTTTATCCTTTATTCGATAGGTGACATCCCCAAAAACTAGCTCTTTTCGTGTGCCAGTATCATTTGGGTTAATTAGCTCCTGAATCATTTTATTTAAATTATCTATCCCAGCTGGTCCTTTATACATGGGCGCCAACACTTGAATATTACGGATTTCCTGGCCCTTTGCGACAGCACTTTTGACAACCTGTGTAACAACGTTGGCAACTTGATCGGCTGAAGCCTTTATAAACGAACGATCAGAGGTTTTAGCTGTTAACTCTTGTGGAATCGTTCCTTTTTTTATTTGATGGGCAAGTTCAATAATCGTCGAGCCTTCTGCTTGTCGGTAAACATCTGTTAGCTCGACAGTTGGTAGCTGCTTGGATGCTAATAGATCCTTTAACACCTGTCCTGGACCTACTGGTGGAAGCTGATCCTGATCTCCAACAAAGACAACTTGAACATCTTCATGTAAAGCCTTTAATAATTGATGGGCAAGCCATGTATCAACCATGGACATTTCATCCACGATAATCAACTTACCTGTCACTTCACGCTCTGTTTCTTCCTCTTTTTCTTGCCCTGTAAAACCGAGCAGTCGATGAATGGTCATCGCAGGAAGCTCTGTTGATTCGGCTAATCGTTTAGCAGCACGTCCAGTTGGTGCACAAAGAATAATCGGAAAAGGCTCCTCTTTTTGAGCATACTCTTTTGGATTTAAGGATAAGCCATGAAGCTTTGCATAAACTTCCACAACTCCCCGTACAACAGTGGTTTTCCCCGTACCAGGACCACCCGTTAAAATCATAACAGCTGAATTTAAAGCCTGTTCGATGGCATTCGCTTGTGTTTCTGCATAGGTAACATTGAGTAGCTCCTCTGTTTCTCCAATGGCTTTTCGAATTTCATCTTTACTAAAATGTTCAGCCTTATTATTTCGCTCGATAAGCGATAAGATTTTCGATGCAATCCCTACCTCTGAAAAATAGAGTGACGGTAAATATAACCTTGTCTCTTCACCACAAATTTTGCCTTCTTCACGGAGACCGATACAGGCTTGAGAAATATCCTCGAATGGTATCTCCTGTCGTTGGCTTTGTTCAAGCATTTCCTTAACGAGCGGTAAAACATGTTCTGCGTCTAGATAAACATGTCCATCCGATAAAGCTGCTGTATTTAAAATATGTAAAATCGCTGCTTTGACACGATCAGGGTGTTTACCAGTTATACCCAATTTCGCACCTAGCTCGTCAGCTCGAAAGAAACCTACCCCTTCCACATCTTCAATTAAGCGGTATGGATTTTCTGTCAGTAATTCAATGGCTTCTGTTCGATAGGTTTGGTAAATTTTCATCCCAAGCTGTGGACCAAATCCCCACTCATTCAATTGAATCATGACCCGCTCTAAGCCTAAGTTTTGCTCAATGGTGCGGTGAATGACTTCTTTTTTTTCAGCAGATAGACGTGGAACAGCATCGAGGGCACTGGGATCTTCTAAAATAACACGGAGTGCATTAGCACCTAGTTTTTCAACAATCGTTTCAGCTGTTTTTTTCCCGATCCCTACAAAGAGATCACTAGATAAATAATGAATAATTCCTTGCTCGGTTGCTGGTACCTCTTTTGTAAATGTCTCAATTTGAAATTGAGCGCCGTATTTAGGATGCTGTTTTAAAATACCAGTAAATCGATATTGTTCATCCATTTGTAGTGGGGGAAAATAACCTACAACAATAATCTCTTTATCTTCATATTGCAAATTCGTCTCTTGAATTTTCACACGTACAATCGAATACATATTTTGCGCATTATGAAAGATAGAGACGATCGGACGTCCGAGTATAAAAAATTTATTGAGTTCAAATAAATCTAAATGATCTGTCATGTTCGGTCCGTCCTTTCTTATAGTTTTCAATCTTTTTATTTTACCATAGCCACATGAAAATATCGCAGACAAAAATATATTCACTTCGTTATTTTTACATTATTTTGACAAATGACAATTCTCTGCCTTTATCCTCCGTTCCATGCTATGATTAATATGAATTAGTTGCACGGAAGGATTGTGAAATTATTGGAATTTAGACCTTGCATCGATTTACACGATGGCAAAGTAAAGCAAATTGTGGGCAGCACTTTGGGATATACAAATCAAGCAGTTATAGAAAACTTTATTTCTCAACATGACGCTAGCTACTATGCACAAATGTTTGCCCAAGATCGTTTAACAGGTGGACACGTTATTATGCTAGGCTCTGGTAATGAAGAAGCTGCCATATCCGCTTTAACAACCTATCCTCAAGGCTTGCAAATAGGTGGTGGTATTACGGCTGACAATGCTCAAAAATATATTGACGCAGGTGCTTCGCATGTCATTGTCACATCCTATATTTTTCATGATGGTCAGCTCGATTTAGCGCGTTTAAAGCGTTTAAATCAATTAATTGGTAAAGAACACCTTGTCATCGATCTTAGTTGTAAGATGCGTGACGGGAAGTGGTTTGTCATGACAGATAAATGGACTACATTTAGTCATTTCGAAGTTAATGCTGCATCGATTGCCTATATTGAAGATTTTTGTGATGAGCTGTTAATACATGCTGTCGATGTTGAAGGAAAAAAGGGTGGCATGCAGGAAAGCCTGGTACAGGATTTAGCTGACTGGACATCTATTCCAACTACCTATGCAGGTGGCGTTCGTTCAATCGAAGACTTAGAAAAATTTAATCAATTAGCCCATGGAAAACTTCATGTAACCATTGGAAGTGCGCTCTCAATTTTTGGTGGCGATTTACCTTATACAGATGTAGTCGAATATTGTAAAAAAGGCGGGATCTTGTGAAGCTTATTTATAAAGATTATGTTTTTCCATTTCAAGAAACAAATTTAGAGAGAATTATAGATGGTAAGTATTTTAAAGTGAATAAAAAAGATCATTCTCTTGCGATTCATGTGCAACTTGACAACGAACAAATGTTACTGGAATTTTCAAAATCACTGAAGGCAACATGTGGGTTCTTACGCGATCAAGAAACAGAGCCTTATATCGGAACCTATATTGATTTACAAATTTTCGTTGATGAGTTTAATAAGCGCTATAACTTAAATGCTGAAATTATTAGTTAAAACAGGGGGACAGATGGTTCCCTTTGTTTTAACCTTAAATCCTCTTCTGCATTCTTCCTTACCCCTATTTATGAAACCTTTTCATTGTTATGTGAGTTATATATTGTATAGCATAACCATAGGAGGTTTACGTGACTAATCTACATACTCAAAATTTCCTTCCTTATTTTTTTATGCTCCCTGCTCTTCTAATAGGGATGATCACCATGATCTCCTATGGCGTAGGCTTTCATATTTGGATACAGAACATGTTCATCTGGGTTGTTGGCATTAGTTTTTGCTATGTTATGTCAACAAAAAATACCTTTAAATTTTTAGATATTAGCCCTCTTTCTATTCTAACTTTTTTAATCTTTTTACTCATTATGCCCTTTTGGTTTAATGGTATAGAGGGTGTCCATCGATGGATAACTTTCGGTCCTTTTAATTTTTATATAGCTAGTATTTGTTTGCCTATATTAATTATTAATTTATGGACGCTTTCAATCAATAAAAATTTATCATTCATGATAGGATTCATGTTCCTCATAGAAGGTATATTATTATTGCAACCTGATGCAGGGCAAATCACTGCGTTCGCTAGTGCATCCACCATTATTTTGTGGAGAGCTATAGAAAATTCCATTTGGAAGTACATTTCACTACTCTTATTAGCTTTTTTTGTCATCGCATCATGGATTTTTCTTGATCATTTAGCTCCAGTCCCATATGTCGAGCAAATTATTTTTTTAGTGGCTGATATGGGCAGTATTTTTCTTTGTTTAGGTGTTTTAGCACTCCTATTGTTAATTTATCCATTCTTTATCCCATGGAAAAAAGATACCTTGTCATTAGCTTTAGGCTTATATTTTCTAATGACAATCCTTGTCACATTCGCGGGTCATTTTCCTATGCCTATTATGGGCTATGGCATTTCACCAATTATTGGCTATCTCATTGCCATCACAGCTATACAAAAAATAAAAATTGAACAAACCGAAAAGAAAGGATTTACAAACGATGAAAACTGAACTAGAAGTAAACACTTTAAAATCATTTCAAACTGAATTAACACGCTTCTTTTTAGCTTACAAATTTGCTCTACAGGAAGTGGAAACGAAAATTAATATATTACAAGAAGAATTTAAGTTAATTCATGAATATAATCCAATTGAGCATGTATCTACACGTGTAAAATCACCTAAAAGTATTTTAACGAAGATGATGAAAAAAGAGCTTCCTCCATCGATAGAAGCTGTGCGTGAAAATATCCGCGATATAGCTGGTGCTCGCATCACCTGTTCCTTCGTGGAGGATATTTACAAGGTAAGCGCCATGTTACAAGCACAGCATGACATAGAAGTTGTTGAGGTGAAGGATTATATAGCCAATCCAAAAGAAAATGGCTACCAAAGCTTACATCTCATTATTAAAATTCCTATCTTTATGTCAGACCATATGGAAAAGGTCTATACAGAGATCCAAATTCGTACAATTGCAATGGATTTCTGGGCAAGCTTAGAACACAAAATTTATTATAAGTATAACAAAGAAGTACCTGAGCATATTCGACATGAATTAAAGGAAGCCGCGCTACAAGCAGCTGAATTAGATCGAAAAATGGAGCGACTGAATAAGGAAATCAATATTTTAAAAGAAAATGAAGCCGAGCCTTCATTGCTAGACAGTACCCCCATCGCACATTTAGCGAAATACTTAACGGAACTACCTGGCAATAAAATAATGGATGACGCTCTATTCAAAAAGTAAAATTATGCTATGGTTTAGTCATCAAATAAAAAACCCACCTCACATGCTGCTTGACCACAGAATGTGAGGTGGATTTTACTATTAGTTGCTATTGCGCCTTCCTTGTGGATTTCGTTGCTACAAAAAAGGAGAAAATAAGTGCACCAATAGCAAAAATAAAGGTAGCTATATATACATAACTGACGCCATTCGCGATAGTGTCCTTTAAAAAGCTTACTTCTTCTAAATTAAACCCACCTTTTGCAAATTCACCGTTTAATTGAATTTCACCTTTTCCTAATGAAGCCATTTTTTCACTCGTTGCTAGGTTGAAAATCATACCGAATAGCGCTGCACCAATCGCTTGGCTAAATGTATTTGTAAAAGAGTTCAAACCAATTGAAATACCAAGCTGCTTTGGATCTGCCACCTTTTGTATGGAAATCATCAACATCGGCATAATAAAGCCCATCCCAAGCCCTATTAACGATGAGGCGAAATAAACGCTGAAATCACTAGAATCTGAAGATAGTCTTGCCAACAATAGTGTACCCGTAACAAGTAAAATCGTACCCATTTGGATAATGCGTTTATTTGTTAAACGACCGATTAAATAACCTGCCATAATCGAGTTCACCGTCCAAAAAATAGACATTGGTGTTAATAATAAACCAGCCTGCGTTGCATTTTTGCCTAAAACACTTTGAGCAAATATAGGAATATAAACAGTTACACCAATGACAATAGACATACCGCTTAAAGTTAATGCATTAATGACCATTAGTCGTCCATTTTTAAACAGTGTTAACGGAATAATTGGCTCCTCTGCTCGTAACTCCACCCAGATAAAAATACTTAAGAATACAAGAGCAACACCGTACATTAACAGCGATTGACCTGATAACCAGGTTTGTGTTTTACTGTTTTCGATAATAACAAATAGTAACGCAACCATGCCAATTGTAAAAAACACTGCACCTAGGTAGTCAATTTTACGCTTCACTGCCTCTAGTTGTTCTTTATAATGTTTAGCAATTAAATAAATAGAGGCTAAACCAAACGGTACATTAATGAAGAAAATAAAATGCCAAGATACTTGGTCAACTATAAAGCCTCCAAATAACGGACCTACTACACCAGAAACGCCCCATACCATACTTAAATAGCTTTGTCCTTTGGCACGCTCTTTTTCAGTCTTAAACAATTCACCCACCATTGTTAATGTAATCGGCAAAATTGAACCTGCGCCGATACCTTGAATTGCTCGAAAAACAATTAATTGCTCCATGGATTGAGCTAAACCACATAACATAGAACCTACTAAAAAAATAATGATACCTGTAATAATCATCCGTTTACGCCCAAATAAATCGGCTAATTTACCAAAAATAATCGCCGCTATGGCTGAAGCTAGTAAATAAGCAGAATAAATCCAGCTTATTAAGTCTACGCCTAATAAATCAGCTGTTATACTCGGAATAGCAGTACTAACAATAGTTCCCTCAATTGCAGCGAGTGCTGTTACAAGTAATAGTGCAATAAATACTTTATTCATTCTGTCACCTTTTCCTTTCCTGCATGACATACATTACCAAGTTTGAACTAGAATTAAAAGAGAAAGGGATTCAATTTATGAAAAAAATAAACGATGTTTTTATGTTTTACTAGAAAAAATCAATAAAAAAGCAGCAAGAATGTTAATCAACATTCACTCGCTGCTTATTATCTATCAGTTAAATCGTTGAGCAATCATATCGTAAATATAACGTGCTTGGTCATATTCAGGTTGTAAGGTAAAGGCTTGTTTCAAATGATACATTGCATCCTCTGTTTGTTCAGTAGACACGGCATATAGTACGCCTAAATTATAATGTGCATCTGCATTATTCCAATCCTGTTCAACCAAAAGATCCAGTTCCTGCTTCCCTTCCTCAAACATTTCTAATGCACATAACACTATCGCATAGGCTAAACGAATCTGTGTATCCTCTGGAGCAATTTCTACCGCACGTTGTAAATATGGTAATGCCAATTTTGGGTTATCCAACCGTTCAAAGCATTTCCCCATCATATAATAGACATCGGCACCTTCAATATGATGTTTTAGCGCTTGCTCATATAGCTTCACAGCCTCGGCATAGCGTTCAGCATTGTAATATAAATTCGCTAGACCGTAATAGGCTGTAGCTGCTGATTCATCTACAGTGATTGCCTTTTGGAAGAAACGTTCTGCGCGTTCAGTATCCTCTAATACGGCTAATAAATTGCCGAAATTTACATACCCAATAGCATTTTCAGGCTCTGCCTCTATTGCTTTTGTAAATAGTTGAGCAGCATCCTCATAACGTTTTTCTTGAAATGCTTGGATGCCCTGTTCATTATAATTCATTTGTTCTTCACCTCTATGTAGCGAAAGACTGCTTTTAGGAAGCCAAGAGGCCATAAAAGCAGTCTTAACGCAATTTATCCAACATATGTTAGTTTTTCATTACGTTTAAAGACTTCATCAATCGTTCCGCCACCCATACACTCTTCTCCATTGTATAGTACTACAGCTTGGCCAGGTGTAATTGCACGTACAGGTTCTGCAAATGTAATGTGTGCACGCCCATCTGGTAAAATTTCAACTTCTACTGGTGTATCAGTTTGACGATAACGGAATTTTGCGGTGCAAGAAAATTTCCCAGGCAATTTTTTTGTCGAAGTATAGCTCATTTTCACAGCTGTTAATGATGTTGAATACGAATATTCATTGTCAAAGCCTTGTCCAACAAGTAGAACATTACGTGCTAAATCTTTTCCTAGCACAAACCAAGGCTCGCCATCCCCACCAATACCAAGCCCGTGTCGTTGGCCAAGTGTATAGTACATTAAACCATCGTGTTGGCCCATTACAACGCCATCCATTGTTTCCATTTTCCCAGGTTGCGCTGGTAAATATTGACTTAAGAACTCCTTGAAATTACGTTCACCGATAAAGCAAATGCCTGTTGAATCTTTTTTCTTTGCCGTAGCAAGGCCAGCTTCTTCTGCAATTTTTCGTACTTCTTTTTTCTCTATATCACCAATTGGGAACATTACATGCGCCAATTGCTCTTGCGATAATTGATTTAAAAAGTATGTTTGATCTTTATTATCATCAACGCCACGTAACATTCTAACTTCACCATCACCATTACGATCAATTCGTGCATAGTGACCTGTCGCTAAATAATCAGCACCAAGGTTCATGGCATGCTCTAAAAATGCTTTAAATTTAATTTCTTTATTGCACATAACATCAGGATTTGGTGTACGCCCTGCTTTATATTCTTCTAAAAAGTATGTGAAAACTTTATCCCAATATTGTTTCTCGAAATTGACAGCATAGTATGGGATACCAATTTGATTACATACTTTTATTACATCGTCATAATCTTCCGTTGCCGTACAAACACCGTTTTCGTCTGTATCATCCCAGTTTTTCATAAAGATCCCGATTACTTCATACCCTTGTTGTTTTAACAAGTATGCCGCCACCGATGAATCTACCCCACCTGACATGCCGACAACAACTCGAATTTGAGAGGGGTCACGTGTTTCTTTCATTGTGGTCACCTTTTCTTTTATCTAATTACAGTTTATGTTTCCATATTTTAACGAAACATAACATAAGTATTTTGCAAATTATTTTTTAGCTAGTTTTTTCACAATTTGAGCCGTTTTTTCTGCTGCATCTTGTATATCCTTTTCCGTTAAACCCTGCCCAAAGCTGAATCGGATTGAATTCCGTAGCTCCTCTGCACTTTGTCCAAACATTGCTACTAACACATGAGAAGGATCAATCGATCCTGCAGTACATGCCGAACCACTCGAAACATAGATACCTGCCATATCAAGGTTCACTAAAAATGATTCTACCTCCATGCCTGCAAAGCTAATATTTAAGACATGAGGCAACGAATACACCTCATCACCATTTACATGGAATGCTAGCTTTTCCTGTGAAAAAACAGCAAGCATAATTTGCTTAAAGTGATTGTATAGTGAACGCTTTTCTTCACGCAACTCATTTGCAACTTGCACTGCAGTCGCAAAAGCAATAATGGCAGGTATATTTTCAGTACCTGCACGACGTTTTTTCTCTTGTGCGCCCCCAAGAGCATAACTTGCTAACGGTGTTCCTGCTTTTTGATAAAGGAATCCAACACCTTTTGGACCGTTGATTTTATGAGCAGATACACTTAATAAATCCACCTGTAATTCATTTACATCAATGCACTCTAAGCCATAAGCCTGAACCGCATCTGTATGGAATATGGCACTATGCTCACGCAATAACGCGCCAATTTCAGCAATTGGCTGAATCGTTCCTACTTCATTATTTCCATACATAATTGTTACTAAAATGGTATCATCACGAAGGGCTTTTTGGACATCCTCAACCGCGACACGCCCTCTTTGATCGACAGGTAAATAGGTCACCTCAAAGCCATCACGTTCAAGTTTTTCACACGTATGTAATACTGCATGATGCTCTACTTGCGTTGTAATGATGTGTTTTCCTTCATTTGCACGGGCATAGACAGTTCCTAAAATTGCCATATTATCAGCTTCTGTGCCACCACTTGTGAAAATAATTTCCCCTGCTTGCGCACCAATTGATTTCGCCAATAGCTCACGTGCATCATCTAGATATTTCCTTGCTTCTCGACCTGCTTTATGAATACTCGATGCATTGCCAAAAACCTCTTGCATAGCAGTCGTCATCGCTTCTATTACTTGGCCATTCATTGGAGATGTGGCCGCATGATCGAGATAGATATATGAATTCATGTTGAAAACTCCTTTTTAAACTCTGTGACATCCGCCAGAGGCTTTCGCTTGATTCAGTTAATGCTTGCAAAATAATACAAGTGTTCTTCGCTCCTCTATAAGTGGGGAGTCTTCCGTACTTAGTGGTTCATTTTAGTACAAAAACATTGCTGAATCGAGATAAAAGCACAAAACCCACATCACTCATCGTAAAAATAGTCATTGGGATGTGAATAGTTCACAATCTCCCATAAAGATGAAGTGAATGCAGGAGTAGCGCTTTAGCTTAAACTATTTTAAATATAGAACATGTAGCCTTCCACTACATTTTCTTCTGTATACTGTGCTAAATCTTCAATTGTCGTTGTATCTAACACATTTTTTACTGCATCGCGAATACGTAGCCATAACTCACGCTGAGGTGCTTCTTCATTTTCAATACCCTCTACTGGTTGAATCGGCCCTTCTAGCACACTAATAACATGGGCTGCTGAAATTTCGCTAGGTGGATTTGCTAGCATATAACCACCATAAGCACCACGTACACTTTTTACTAAGCCTGAATTACGAAGCGGAGATACTAATTGCTCTAAATATGCCTCTGAAAGCTCCTTTTCCGCCGCAATTTTACGCAAGGGAATTGGCCCTTCCCCATAATGCTTTGCTAATTCAATCATAATTGTAAGCCCATAACGGCCCTTTGTTGAAATTTTCATTTTATCACCCTCAATTAGTCTAGTCAAAATACTACCAACAGTATATCATAATCTCCTCTTGATGAACTCGGAAATACACCTAGAAGGATATGATATACTAATTAAAGCGATTCAAAATCGTTCAAAATCCATATGAGTGCTTTATTTTAGCGTAAAAAATGTATGAAACAAAATGACAACGACAGAAAGGGGAAGTTATTTTGCACAATGAACCACTCGCTTTTCGAATGCGACCTTTGACCCTTGATGAGATTGTTGGTCATCAGGATTTCATTGGTCCCAACACAGCCCTTTATAAAATGATTCAAAATGAACATGTCCCTTCTATGTTGCTATATGGAGAACCTGGAATCGGTAAAACATCCATTGCCAATGCCATTGCAGGAAGTTCCAAGCTCCCTTTCTTCGCACTTAATGCCACACGAGCTGGCAAAAAAGATGTGGAAGATATTGTACAGGAAGCCAGAATTTCAGGGAAAGTAATACTTTTCTTAGATGAAATTCACCGTTTCAATAAATTACAGCAGGATACGCTGTTACCACATGTAGAAAATGGATCAATTGTATTAATTGGTGCCACGACAGAAAATCCATATCATGATGTTAATCCAGCAATTCGTTCGCGCTGTGGCGAAATTTACCAGCTGAAACGCTTAACGAAGGAAAATTTAATCGAACTAGTTGAAAAAGCACTGGCTGATGAAAGACGGGGACTAGGTAAATATCATTTTGCCTTAACACCATCACAAATTGAACAAATTGCAGCCGCAGCAAACGGAGATGCACGAAAGGCATTAACTTTGCTAGAATCCATTTACTATGCCAGTGATGAGGTGGATGGACAAACGGTTGCTGCCGACCATGTCATTGAACATCTCATTAGTCGAATTGGTGTGTATGGTGATAAAAAAGGATCACATTTTTATAATTTACTATCAGCCCTGCAAAAATCTGTGCGTGGCAGTGATACTAATGCTGCTCTGTATTATTTAGCGCATTTATTGGAAACAGGTGATTTAGTGGCTGTCAGCAGACGCCTACTTGTGATGGCCTATGAAGATATTGGTCTAGCTAATCCCGACGTCGGACCTCATATATTAGCTGCTATTCAAGCAGCAGAACGACTAGGATTACCAGAGGCACGTATCCCACTTGCGAGTGCTGTCATTGAAATGTGCCTTGCCTCAAAATCCAACTCAGCCATTGTGGCAATTGATGCTGCCATTAAAGCTATTCATGAAGGCAAAACAGGTGATATACCTCATCATTTGCGAGATGCTCATTACGAGGGTGCAAAAGATTTAGGACACGTTGGCTATCAATATCCTCATAACACACCAATTGGTACTTTTGGTGGTTGGGTAGACCAACAATATTTGCCAGACGAACTTGTAGGAACTGAATTCTACAAACCTGTTATTGCTGGTGAGGAAAAGCGCATGGCTGGCATCTACGACAAACTAAAATCATTTCATGATAAGAAATAATAAAACAAAAGCAAAGTCACTATCTTAAGTAATTGAAATGACTTTGCTTTTTATATAACAACAGGATGGGCTGCTCTAGCAATCATCCCGTAAAGCTCGGGTTATTTGTCGTATATCGTTCTTGATAAAACAAATTTAATGGTTCTGCCAAATGTCGAAGTGATGGCAAGATGGATTCTTTCACATCTCCTTCATTTGCCTTACTATGCAAAAAAACAATCAAATTATACGACTGATACAACAAGCTCGCGAACTCTTGACTGTTTTCTCTTACCTCAAAGCGAATTGCTTTTACAGCAATTGCTTGTGCAATTTTTTGTTCTCTTGTTTCACAGGAGGGCTCCTTACTTAATTCATCATCCGACACTCTGTATAACCGTTTTAATGCACCATATACCTCTTTATTTCCACTAAATCGATCTTTTAACCATTGCAAGACAAATTGCAAAAGAATGACTGCATACATAAGGGAAAGACATTCATCGCCACGTGATTTTTTTGCTAAGCGTTGGAAATATTCTGCTTGTGTGACTAGTTCAAAAAGAATTAAACGTATTGGATAAAGCATGGCATGACCGCTATTGATGTACAGCTTTTCTCGATCTCTATACATAGCCAACCAAATATCTTTGACCAATGAAATAGATTTCCTTGTTGAGAGCGCTAATTGACATTGAATAAGCTCCTGCTCAATTGTCGGTTGGATAAGCTGTAGAAATAAAAGTTCATCTTCCTCACTAACTAATAAAAGCGGATTTTCCAAATTCGCCAAATCTATTTCTATTCCATTTACAATCATTGCTTAGCCCCCTTCCCATAAGTTTTTACAGCGTTAAGCAGAGTGAGCATATCTATTACCCATTTTTTAACTATAATTCGACAAAAAAACATAAATACCTTTCTAGAAAATATGTCTTTTTACTTTCCCTACAACTAAAAAAGAATCCACGCTACTAAAAAAGGCAAGTAAATCACTCTCTTTCCAATCGAACATTGTAGAAAGACTGATTCAATTCCTATTAGTTACGTAGATTCTTGACGTATAGGCTATTTTCAGAAAATAGATAGTCTATTATTGTCTAAGGTCTATGCTGGAAGTTCTTGATCCACAAATAATTTAAAGTGTTGAAGACATTGCTTCACTTCACCTTTTTGTGACAGCACCTCGTTGCGTATGTTTGTTGCTTTTTCTTCATCCTCTAGCACTTCAGTTAAAAGAGCCATGATATCTTCTAATAATTGCTCATTCTCTTCCTGCTCAATACTCGGTAAGGAATACGCTGCTATTTTTAATAAATGCTCTACTTTTTCAGGTGTTTCTTGCAAAGCATTCGAAGAATAATAGGTCGATGCAGCTAAAAAGTAGCATAATTTTGCACAACAATCGATAAATAAATGCCAATACGTATTTGCTTTTGGTAATTCCCCTGCCCGTTGATTAACATATTCCTTATAATAGGTAGTGACTTGTATATATAAAGGATTCAATTCTCTCATGGCTTTCGGATAGTTGTTGGATGTATCCAAATAGTCAAATACAATGGCATTCATTTTCTCTTGAAGTTTAACAATATCTAAATGATCACGAATTACTTGAATTTCCATTTTCCCACTCTCCCATATGTCATTTGCTGTTTAGCTTCCTGGCTATTCACTGAGTAGCACCAAGCATCCCAAACAAACAGATCGATTATCTAATGGATGATTCAAATTATAGCAATAAACCATCTGAAGTAGTGTGGACATGAAAAAAATAAGACAATTTCGTGAATTAATAGCATTTTATGTACATAAGAGGAACTATTTTGGTAAAATTATACCCTTTGTACATAATCCTCAAATAAGCATGGTTCGTTTGCTCGATCGATAATTTCAATAATACTTCCATGCACATATTTTTTAATGCGCTTTTGAGGTATATAAAAATAAGCATTGTTCATAATTAACCATTCACTTAATGTTAAATCACTACCTGCTTGTTGATTCGTTAAGATTTTTTTGTGTCGCAGAACATCGGCCATTTTATAAAAACCATCTGACAATTCGTAGGCTGATACATCAAAATTAAAAATGGGGCTGACAACCTGTCCAACATCAAAAATATGTATAGTTTGGTTTTCTTCATCTATAGCTAACTCTACTGTACTAATCTCGTCAAAAAGATTTAAACCTCTATACGCCATTTGATAAATTTTTTCCATTTGTATACGCCTCCTTTTTTACAACGGTCTAATTGTAACATAGAAAAAGTAGCTACCTCTAAAGACAATTAAGGCAGCTACTTCTACGAAAATGAACATTTATGCTGTTTTTTGACTATTACCAAAGCACCGTACTTGGTATTAACCTTGTACGCGCGTAATTTTCACATCTTTTAGGATGGTATTGACTACCCAGCTTGCTGCAATTAAACCTGCTACCGACGGTACAAAAGCGTTAGATGAAGGTGGCATCTTTGCTTTACGAATTGCTGCATCAGGCTTACCTACATGTTCGACAACATCTGGACGTACGACAATTGGACTTTCATCTGAAAATACAACCGTAACACCCTTATGAATTCCTTCTTTACGTAGCTTAGTACGAATGATTTTAGCCAATGGGTCTGTATGTGTTTTTGAAATATCTGCAATTTGGAAGCGAGTAGGGTCCATTTTATTTGCTGCACCCATGCTTGAAATAATAGGAATATTACGCTTTAAACATTCCTTCATTATATGAATTTTATACATCACTGTATCACTTGCATCGATCACATAATCAATACCTTGTGCAAAAAATTCTTCATAGGTTTCTTCCGTATAAAACATGTGCATGTCAATCACTTCACATGCTGGGTTAATATCTGCAATACGCTCTTTCATGACAGCTGATTTTGATTGACCAACTGTTGATAAGTATGCAACAAGTTGTCTGTTGACATTTGTGATATCTACATTGTCCTTATCGACTAGAATAATACGGCCGATTCCGCTTCGTGCACATGCCTCAGCAGCAAATGAACCAACACCACCCACGCCAAGAATGGCAACCGTTGTATTTTTTAATTTCTCGAGACCCTCTGTTCCTATTGCGAGCTCGTTACGTGAAAATTGATGTAACATCCTGACACTCTCCATCTATGAAATTTTATTAGTAAACCTAGTTATATACTAAGATAAAATCAAAACCTATCTTACATTTTATCATGTTATTGTTCAAGATAAAAATATAAAGAAAAAGTCAAAATTGTCTACTTAAATCCTCTGAGATAATAATCCATAAAAAGATTTCATCCCTTTTAGTTCAATATATGGTAAAATAGCACTTTAAAAATTAGTTAATTTAATTAGGTAAATCTTAGATAACATTATGCTCAACCACATAAAGAAAAAGAGATTGATGACTCAATCTCTTTCTCACTCTTCTTTACTTTGTAAAACCAAATGATGCCCATGGTTGAATGCATGTTAATAAAAATAGTTCTTCCTCTACAATGCTAGCTACGACATTACTCGATCCTGTATTCGGAATGTCCTTTAGCACAATCTGTAGCTCTCCCTTATAACGAACATCTAAATTATTATCAATCGTGACATCTCCTCTTTTTAATGGCCGTATATCATGCACAGGAAAATCTCCATTTTTATATTTCACACGGGATTGGGTGCTTCGAATCACGTATTCAGACACATCACCTCGATTAAAATGAGGCTCTTTATAAAGAATTGTCTCCTCTAGAATACTTGTGTCTTCAGACTGGACAACCTTTAACTCAAGCTTATTACGATTTAATTGTCCTAATGCACGTAGTTCTTCCTTAGAAGCGAACATATTGCCAATAATACAATCGTCAATTAACCCTGTATGCCATAAATCTTTCGCCTGTACAGTGATTGGGAGATGACGGTGTTCCTCTAATGTAGGTAACCCGTGCTCTGTTTGCTCCCAAGGTCCATATTGACCATGTTGTGAGGAGATCATCGCTGCCGTTCTCACATTGTGCGCTTTAAAGTGCTGTGACGTTTGTAAAAAATGCTGACGAGATAGCCCAGTAAAGCGTTTTGGATAAAAATTATGACAGCCGATAATGTTCTCTTTATTGGGCTGATAAGAGATAATATTATCTACATACTTCGTACCATTACTAATGTTTAATTCTATTTTTAGATGACTCCCATCAAGTGACATCAACGCTTCTTCTTGACCTGAAAATCCCATATCTAAACGTAAGGCTGCCAAATAATAATGTTCTTTTAAATAGCCAATATCCTTATAGGTTAAGCCTAAATCATCAAAAATACCTGGTGCAATATCAGCGGATATATCAAAGCCAAGGCGTTGCGCAAATTCGTTGATTTGTTGTAATTTTTGACGCTCCTCATCCTGTTTTAATGACATTAGGCATGTGAATATACGATCAAAGCCATTGTCATGAGCCAGTTGAACATAGCGCTTCATCTCCTCTAGCGTACTATGCTGCGGATATAGCGAGATTCCTAATCTTTTCACTTCAAACCCTCCGTTAATTGACGCTTATACTTCCACTTTTTGTCCTCTGGATTCCACTACAGATTCCTCACTCTGTGCCGCTAAAGCAGCTTTTTGCTCATTCTGCCTTGCCATACGGTTCGCCATTGAGATAAATGGCAGATAAATACAAACAGCGATGACAATTAAAACCATACTCAAAACTGCACCACGCCAAGATTGAGTTGCTAAAAAACCATTAATAATCGGCGGTGTTGTCCAAGGCGGTGAAACGGTAGCGGCTGGCACCCAGCCCCATTTCGTTGCAAAGAATGCAATTGTTACGTTTATCATTGGTGTCAAAATGAACGGAACAAATAAAACCGGATTTAATACAATTGGTAACCCAAAAAGTAATGGCTCATTGATATTGAAAATCCCAGGTGCTGCGGATAATTTCCCAACTGTATTATATTGCTTATTCTTTCTCGCAAATATGAAAATCGCAATAATAAGTGCTATTGTTGTGCCAGAGCCTCCCATATTAATAAAAGCATCAAAGAATGGTTTATTGACAATGTAAGGCGCAACTTTACCAGCAGAGATTGCTGCAACATTTTCATTAATAGCTGGTAAATTAATCGTTTGCATGAATGGTTCGATGATATTTGCTCCATGTACGCCAAGTGTCCATAAAAATGTAGGTATAAATGCCAAAATTAAAGCAGCAAGCCATGTATTTGTTAGACCCATAAATGGCTCTTGAATCGCAGAGTAGAAGGACCCGACAATATCTGGTATATCAAAACCTGCTGAAATAATTGTACGTACTAAAGCAAATATTCCAATCGTAATAATGGCAGGAAGTAACGCAGCAAATGATTTGGCAACAGCTGGTGGTACACCAGTTGGCATTTTAATTAGTAGTTTAGGATTGCCAGACAATCTACAAAACAATTCTGTAGAAAGTAGTGCTACAATCAGAGCAATAAATATACCACCCGTGCCTGTTGTTAAGCCGGTTAATCCGCCTTCCCCGAAAGTCCCAAACGTCATGTAGCTTGATAGACTAATTACTCCAGCAGACAGACCATCTTTTTGATAACTTTTAGCAAGATGATAAGCAACAGTAAAGGCAAGTAGCAGTGAAATGATATTAAATGTAGCACTCCAAATATTACCGCCAAATTGAGTCCATGTCTCATGTTTCCAAATGGCATCGAGTGTATTTTGATAAAATTTGATAGGCAAATTGTTAATAAGTACAGCCAAAGATCCCACAATCGTTAAAGGCATAATCGTAATAAATCCGTCACGAATGGCAACTAAATGACGCTGATTCCCAACCCTAGCAGCAACCGGTACAAACTTTTCTTCTAAAAAACGGAACACTCACATACACTCCCTTTACTTTTTATTGATAACATCAAAATTTGATGTTACTCCCCTTGGATTCGTTCATATAGCTCAATCATTTCCTGTGCTAAATCTCGAAAAGTAATAGCATTCATTAAATGATCCTGGGCATGAATTAATAACATGGAAACCTCTACCTTTTCTCCCCTTGCTTCTTGAGACAGTAACCCCGTTTGAGCATGATGCGCTTCAATTAATGACTCATTCGCTAATTTGATTTTTTCTTTTGCTGCCTCAATTTGCCCCTTTTTTGCTAGCTGAATAGCTTCCATACACTCACTTTTCGTATTTCCACTATGCACAATCAGTCCCATAATGGATGCCATTAATGCTGTATCTTCCATTCCCCATTGCCCCTTCTTTCATCCAATTAGTTGTAGAGCCTGTTTCAGGACATTTTCACCGTTCATCATGCCGTAATCCGCCATATTGATCACATCGATTGGAAAACCTTTATCCTTATATTTTGTTTCAAATGACCCTTTCAAATAACGAACCTGTGGGCCTAATAAAAGAACATCAGCTTTCTTTGTCGCTAATATTTTTTCCACCTCTCCTTCTGCAATGGCGTAAATATCCGCTTCAATATTTTGCTCTTGCGCTGCTTTTTGCATCTTTGACACTAATAAACTAGTACTCATACCTGCTACACACACTAACATGATGTTTTTCATTCGATACACTCCTTTTATTTTCTTCGATTGTGTAATCGCTTACTTATTTTGAGAATAGCACCTATTGGTATATACCACAATACAAATTTTCCATTAATTTTATTTATATCAAGTTATTTACAAAATTGGACTATGTCAATTTTGTCGTGAAATTAATGATTAAAACCAACTGGTATAGTCCAGAAAAAAACGCAAAAAAATTTTAAATTTTCTTATTATTCAATACCTAGAAATACTCATAAAATGCTGGTTTTTCAGTAGGGATTGCCCATTGCCACTGTTCGATAACCTTTTCTACCGTAGGTTGATTAGCATAGACCACCACTTCTTTGACAGAAAGATAACCTACCATCATCGCAGAAAAAAGATTAATTGGTAGTGTTAGCATATGCTTGTCAGAGACCGAATTTGTCTCAATTATTGAGACCTGACCATTTTTATTTATTTGATAAACATGCTCATTCCAGAGACAAAATGGATCTTCAATACGAATAGTTAGTGTTTCTTGAATATCCTTCCACGGATACTGCTGCATAAATACATAAACATCTACTACTCTAATCATCACATCCTGTATGACTTCCCTTTTGAATTGCGGCTCCTTGAAATAAAAGCCAAAAGGATAATGATTACTAGTAACTCCAGTTATGCTACTGACACTTGCTGCATGAGATGTCATATAACGCCACATAGCTTGTTCAGCTAAGAGATTTGCTACAATAAAGTCTTGGATAGTAAATGTCCCATCTCGAATCGTATAACGAATATAGCCTTCTAAGTTATTGTCTTGAAAATAGGCAGCAAAGTGACTATCTGGGCTCCTTCTTTCAAGTCTTTTCCACCATCCTTCATCCCTTACCATGCCACCATTTCGAATGATTGCCTGTGCATTATGAAAATCCTTAATCATCTGAAAGAGCGCAGGATCTAACCACTCAAAGCTCATCCTTTTCATGTCGTCTACTTGTTTCCCTAAAGAGGGAAACATAGTTTGAGGGATTGTATAATGGAGCTTCTCAAAAAATAATTCCCAACCAAAATAACGATAGAAGGACACAGAAAATGGCGCTAATACTGAAATCGTTTGTCCATTGTCTCTCATTTTTTGCAGCGCTTCTGTCATAAGCCTTTTGATAATACCCTGTTGTCGATACTCAGGATACGTTGCAACAAAGCCGATGCCTCCCATTTTAAATGAAACTCCATGCACTGTAATATTTAGCGGTAATATTAATAGCTGCCCAACAATTTTTTTGTCATCATAAGCACCTAAGGTCGTGCTTTGTTCAATCCAATAATGAAAATCCTCTCGACGAGCCCCTGAGTACTTATTTGGAAAGCAATAGTCTCTCAATCGATGAATCTGCCCATAATCATTAGGCGAGACGATGTGAATGTCCATTTAATCACCCCTTAAATTCCAAATATTCAGATAATTATTCATAAGATTCTTTTACAGTGGCATAATCACAACCACTGCAAGAATCTTTTATCCCTCTTGCCATTCTTCTCCTATTGCTTTAGACAACATGACTTCAGTAATAGTTTGAAATAATGTTGCTACATCTGGCCCATCTGCTGAAATTTCCACTATACTCCCTGGTTTTACACCTAGTGACATTACGCCCATAATAGACTTTAAATTAACGGATCTTTCTTCATATGTTAATTTAATATCACTTTGGAATGGTGTCACTGCAGTTACGAGTAATGCAGCCGGTCTGGCATGAATACCTTCAGTAGATGTAATTTTATACATTTTCTTCATTTACATACCCCACTCTTTCACGTAAAATTAATCCGATGTTGATATTTGGCAATCATTTTCTCATTATGTGACCAATCCGAATCAACATTATTGCTGACAAAAATCGGTAACTCTCTTGAGGACTTTGCTAGTGTTTCTATGATTTCACTGAACAAAGCATTTAATAGTAATGAACCAATAACAGTAGATGCTGGCGCATACTGAATGTCATGTATAGTTAGTACACCATCACCAATCGGTATATGGGTATTAATTACAAAATCTACCACCTCTTCTAGCCGCAGCCCACTGTGATGACGTGTAGTCTGTTCCTTATAGTGGAGCGATTGGAGGGATAGCACAAATATCCCTGAATCCTTTGCTAATAAAGCAGCGTCGATAGGTGCTGCATTTCTCCCAGAGGTTGAAATGACGATGCAAACATCATTTTCACGAAAGTCAAACTGTTCCTTATGCAGTCCAATAATAGTTGAATCTTTCTCATTGATTGAAGAAGCTAATGCCCCAGCATGTAAAGCTAATGGTTCAATAAAAACAGGACGGACGGGTACTAAACCACCTGCTCGATAAAATGCCTCCTGTGCCAATAGCTGTGAATGACCACAACCAAATAATTGAATTATCCCACCTTTTTGGAGACGTTGGACAATAATTTGAGCCACATCACTTATATGTGATGCCTCCTGTTCCTTCACAACCTGGATAAGCTTTTCGATTTCAGAAAAATATGCATGCATAAAATCACCTTTTTATTTCACTTATGAATTTATAACGATCAGCTCGATACGTACTGCGTACAAGCTCAAAGGGCTTACCATCTGATAAATAACTTGTACGTTTGATAATTAAAACTGGTGCTGTTTGATTAATTTGTAGAAACTTACTATCCTCTTTCGATACGATGGCTGCCTCCATCTGTTGTACCGCATTCCCAATTTTTTGATGGAACTTTGCTTCGATTAAGGCATAAAGCGAGCCCATTATTTGCTTCTCATCCAACTCCGGATAAATTTTAACTGGGATATATGTTCTTTCGATTGCCATTGGTTGCGCATCTGCATTTCTTATGCGCACTACAAAAAATACTTCTTCGCCAGACTCTATCATCAAATCTCTTGCAATATCCACTGGTGGTATGATTTTCTCAAATCGTAATACCTTACTGCTTGGTTCCATTCCTCTTGCCCGCATATCTTCCGTGAAACTCGTTAAGCCTTTTAACGGTTGCTCTAATTTTGGATTTGCAACATACGTTCCTCTCCCTTTTTCTCGATATAACAGACCACTATTTACTAGATTGGTAATGGATTGACGAACAGTCATTCTACTTACATCAAATTGTGCAGAAAGCTCTCGTTCTGATGGGATGGTCTCACCAATTCTGTATTCTTCTAAATAAATTCGTTGTTTAATAATCTCTTCTATTTGTATATAAATAGGTATATGAGAATTTTTCTCTAACAATTCTTGCACCTTCCTTATCACCTTTATGATTTCTCCATACAACTTTACCTCGTTAGATCGGTTTTTGTATTTCGCATGATTCAACAAAGCTAAATGATATCCACGATAACAGTGTGAAAAGGACATATTTACTTGTCGCTTGATGTGGTAACTTTCTCACTATCATTGTAGCATCTGCGCTCAATCATTGTACCATTATATTCTCAACTGACTAATCACCGTCTTGTAATTTTGATCCAATTTGCCTTTTTTCGATAGGCTTTTCCCTCATGTGTTTTGTATCAATCACAATTAAAACGCTTTCAAAATCATTTAAATAAAGTGTTTATCCTCGTAATATCTGCCTAAAGATATAATGTATCTTTTCCTTTAGCGGATATAGCTTCTCAAAAGGTATAGTTGTCTATACCAATTATATGCTGCTTCATCAGAAATAAAAAGTGATTTTCCATATTTTCTAAACATTCACTTAAAATATTCTACTAGTTCTTGTTTAATTTTATGTAAAAAAAGGAGCTATTAATAAGCTCCTCTCAATCCTATGTATAGGACGAATCCCAATTGTGCCGTAATGCCAAGAAACATTCGTTTTGAACCCGCAATTTGCAGGTGGGTGCCCGCTTTGCAACTTTAAACGTCCCGCTTTATTAGGGGCATGTTTGCGACTACAAAATGAAGGCTCCCGATTCTATAATGTTCGGTCAAAACTGTGAAGTAGAGTTAGCAGTTAGACAAACACATCAGGATTCGTATTACAGTTATCATAACACCACTTTTCTGATAATTCAAACGATTTTCTCTAATAATCTATAAATTTATAAGAAAACGCAAAAAATACCTAGATTCCCTACAGTATTTGCTAGGTAATCCAGGTATTTTGTATTATACATTATTTTCTAAATGGTTTGATGGCCAGACTTAGCTCACTTAATTGCTCTGGAGATACTTCGCTTGGTGCTTCTGTCATCAAGCAGCTAGCACTAGCAGTTTTAGGGAATGCAATTGTATCGCGTAAATTAGTACGACCTGCTAATAGCATAACGAAGCGATCAAGACCAAAGGCAAGACCTGCATGTGGTGGTACGCCGTATTCAAACGCTTCTAATAGGAAGCCAAATTGTGCTTGTGCTTCTTCTTCTGAGAAGCCAAGTAATTCAAACATTTTCTCTTGTAGGTCACGTTCGTAAATACGTAATGAACCACCACCAAGTTCATAGCCGTTTAAAACGATATCATATGCTTGTGCACGTACTGCTGCAGGGTCTGTGTCCATTAACGCTATATCTTCATCAAACGGGCGTGTGAATGGATGGTGTGCTGCATAGTAGCGTCCATCTTCCTCTGAGTATTCGAATAATGGCCAATCAGTAATCCAAAGGAAAGCAAATTGTGATTCATCGATCAGATTTAAATCTTGTCCTAATTTTGTACGAAGAGCACCTAATGAAGCTGCTACAACAGCGGCTTTATCTGCTACAAATACTAGAATATCGCCAACTTCTGCTCCCATACGCTCGATTAAGGCTGCTGCTAATGCCTCGTCAAAGAATTTCGCAATTGGTCCGTTTAAGCCTTCTTCTGTTACCTTTAACCAGGCAAGACCTTTTGCTCCGTAAATCCCAACGAATTTTGTTAACTCGTCCATGTCTTTACGAGAATATTTGTCAGCTGCACCTTTAATATTGATACTTTTCACTTGTTTTCCTTGTGCAACAGTATCAGCAAATACTTTGAAATTACAGCCTTCAAAAATATCATTTAACGCCACAAGCTCTAATCCAAAACGTACATCTGGCTTATCTGAACCATAACGATCCATTGCTTCTTGGTATTTCATGCGCTGGAATGGTGCAGGAATGTCAATTCCTTTTACTTCTTTCATAACCGCTTGAATTAAGCGCTCGTTCATTTCTAATACTTCTTCTTGTGTTAAGAAGCTCGTTTCAATGTCCACCTGTGTAAACTCTGGTTGACGGTCAGCACGTAAATCTTCGTCACGGAAGCAACGCGCAATTTGGAAGTACTTTTCAAAACCAGCAACCATTAATAATTGCTTAAATAATTGAGGTGATTGTGGTAAGGCATAAAATTCACCTTCATGTACACGTGAAGGAACTAAATAGTCTCGAGCACCCTCTGGCGTTGATTTTGTTAAAATTGGTGTTTCAACTTCTAAGAATCCTTCATTTTGTAGGAAGTTACGAATTGTACGTGTCACATCAGAACGCATTTTGAAAGTATCGAACATTACGGGACGACGTAAGTCTAGATAACGATATTTTAAACGTAAATCTTCTGATACATCTGTACGATCTTCGATTTGGAATGGCGTTGTTTTTGCCGTATTAATTACGACTAATTTTGTTGCTTCCACTTCAATTTTACCGTTTGGTACATTCGGGTTGATTTGATCCTCTGTACGAAGGATGACTGTGCCTTCCACTTCGATCACATATTCACTACGCACTTTATCCGCTAATGCGTGTGCTTCTGCAACATCTGGACTAAACACAACTTGCGTAATACCTGTACGGTCACGCAAATCAATAAAAATTAAACCACCAAGGTCACGACGACGCTGTACCCAACCTTTTAATACGACTTTTTCGCCTTGTAACGCTTCTGACAGCTCGTTACTAGCATGTGTTCTTGTAGCCATTGTTAAATTCCTCCAAAATATCTTCAATTTATGTAGCATTTCCTAGAAATGCCCTCTGTTTATTTTTAAGCTTTTTGTGTTAAATAGTTCACTAGCTCTGAAAACGCCACTTTGTGCTGCTCCCCAGATTCCATATGTTTTACAGCCGCTGCTTGCTCTTCAAGTTCTGTTTCGCCAAGAACAAGCGTATATTTTGCACCTAGTCGATCCGCTGATTTCATTTGAGCTTTCATTTTACGGTCTAAATAATCCATCTCTGTCGCAAGTCCCTTTGCTCGGAAAGTGCTTGTCAGCTCAACAGCCTTTTGCTTCGCTTCATCGCCCATTGCAATAATGTAAACATCTAGCCCTGATGCTGTGTCTAATTCAACACCCTCCGCTTCAAGTGCCAGCAACAAGCGCTCAATACTTAATGCAAAACCTATACCTGGTACATCTGGACCGCCAATTTCTTGCACTAATCCATTGTAGCGTCCACCACCACATAATGTTGTAATAGCACCAAAGCCTGATGCTGTGGACATAATTTCAAAAGTTGTGTGATTATAATAATCAAGTCCTCGTACAAGAT
The DNA here is from genome assembly GCF_024919535.1 of Lysinibacillus sp. A4. Taxonomy (NCBI): domain Bacteria; kingdom Bacillati; phylum Bacillota; class Bacilli; order Caryophanales; family Bacillaceae; genus Lysinibacillus; species Lysinibacillus sp. A4. Next base: position 210,852 of record NZ_JANWTB010000003.1, read on the forward strand.
TTGGATCGACCTCATATGAAATACCCAATGTATCTAAGTACGATTTCACTTGAGCGAAATAAGCAGCTGACTCTTCTGTTAAGAAATCAGTTAACGCTGGAGCCGTTTGCATTAATGGATGCTCACGATCTACCTTACAATCTAAAATTCGCAATGGATTCTTTTGTAAACGATTTTGACAGTCTGAGCAAAATTCATGAATATGTGGCTCAAAATGCTGTAATAAAGCAGTACGATGTGTATCACGTGTTTCTTTATCGCCAAGAGAATTAATCACTAATTTTAAATCCTTTAAACCCGCTGATTCGTAGACGTCCATCGCAAGAGCAATGACTTCTGCATCAATCGCAGGATCTGCTGAACCAATTGCTTCTACCCCAAACTGTACAAATTGACGATAACGACCAGCCTGTTGGCGCTCATAGCGGAACATTGGTCCTAAATAAGAAAGCTTAACTGGCTGATCAGGAGCACCAAACATTTTATGCTCCACATAGGCACGTACGACACCAGCCGTATTTTCTGGACGTAGTGTTAATGAACGCCCTCCACGATCTTCAAATGTATACATTTCCTTTTGTACAACATCAGTTGTTTCCCCAACACCACGTGCAAATAGATCCGTTTGCTCGAAAATTGGTGTGCGAATTTCGTTATAGCGATAAACACGACAAATATCACGAATAATCGCTTCAACTTTTTGCCATTTTTCAGATTGACCTGGCAAAATATCTTGTGTCCCTCGTGGCACTTTAAAACTCATGTAATTCCCTCCTATATTGATTGCTTATGATAGAGCAGCTGTAGTCCCACTTTGAGCGAATGCTTTGGTTGAGCAAATTTTTGTCCTGTTGGAGCGGGTTACAGCCTTGATGAGCGCTTTTCATACTAATTAGAGCGCCTTCCCCTCTTTTCTGAGCAAAAACAACAATCCCTCTTCAAAAACTCATTACTTTTTGAACAACAAAAAAGCCCTCGTCCCTTGCAATAGCAAGGGACGAGAGCTGTATAAGCTTCCGCGGTTCCACCCTAGTTGACACAAATGATTACATGTGTCCTCCTCTTAATCGGATAACGGCCGATTCCGTTTTTTCCTACTAGGCACTGCTTTTCAGAAAAAAGCCTCTCAAGTGTTATTCACGTGATACATTTTTGTAGGAAAGATTGCAGCCTAAGTCTTTCCCTCTCTTTTCCAATAGTGGTATACGCTACTTGCTTGGTCATAAGCGATTAATCATTTTTCGATTACCCTTTATGTTAGTCACTAGCCAAAGCAATGTCAACTATTTTTGTATTTTTCATCAGTCTATCTTGAAAATAACTAATTCTGTTACCATTTTACCACGAATTTTATGATAAAAGCATGGTAAAATAGCACAAGGAATAGGAGGAATCTGATGAGGACAACAATTTTACATAGTATAATCATCTTCGTACTAATGGTAACGATGGCGATTCCAAATAAGAACTTTGTTCAAAGAGCTTCCGCTGACACCAGTGATCTAAAAGTCGCTGGAACGATTCTTCATTTGCGAGAGGGTCCTGGTTTGTCTTATCCCATTATTACGACTTTAGAAGAAGGTGACCCTTTAACCTCAATCGGTCGAGAAGGTGATTGGTACCAAGTCAAAGCAGGTAATTACGAAGGATGGGTTGCCTCTTGGCTGACAGCACCTACTAATGCTAAACAAGTGATTGACAAAACCGTCATTTCACAAGTTGACCGTTTAAATATTCGAACAGAACCAGATATCTCTTCAGCTGTTCTTGGTCAACTTTCTACAGGTAACCAAGCAAACCTCGTTGAAGAAAATGAAGAATGGGCAAAAATCGATTGGAATGGATTAACAGGATGGGTGTCAAAGGATTATGTCACGATCAACGATAACCCTAAAAAAGAAACGGAACCCAAGGAAGATGCTGTTGAAGTAACTACTACACCCACAGCACCCGCCAACAAAGATACAACCTTCACCATTTTAGTGGACACCCTTAATGTTCGTAAGAAGCCAGATTTGAACGCTAAAAAAATCGGCACAGCAACAAAAGGACAAGCCTTTAAAGTACTTACACATGAGCATAATTGGGTACAAATTCAGTACAATGATAAAAAAGTAGGTTGGGTCTATAGTTTTTACGGTACATTCTCCAATAAAGTAAAAAGTACCTCAAAAACGTCAACTTCCAAAGAGTTAGAATCTGTTACGATTATCTATAATGGGACAAACCTACGAACAGATGCCTCAACAGCTGCAGAAGTAGTTGAACGAGTAGATGCTGGTGGAAATTACCCAATTGTAGGCGTTAAAAATGATTTTTATGAAATACAAATAGACGACGAAAAAACAGCTTTTGTCGCGAACTGGGTAGTTACAACAAGTTCCAATAAAGCGACAAGTCCACAGAAAGAAAAGGAAGAGCCTCGCAAAAAAGGTACGTTAACTGGATTAACGATCGTTGTTGATGCTGGTCACGGTGGAAATGATCATGGCACAACTGGTCAACGAGGTACAGAGGAAAAGGGCATTACGTTAAAAACGGCTACTTTGCTTGCTTCCAAGTTAAGTGCTGCTGGCGCAAACGTTGTCATGACGAGAGAATCGGATGAATATGTGGCATTGCGTAAGCGTGTATCGATTGCCCATCAATATGAGGCAGATGCCTTTATTAGCCTTCATTATGATGCGACAGATGATAGCTCCATTAACGGCTTCACATCCTATTATATGAATAGTAATCAAAAAGGGCTTGCTGAAGCAATTCATGATGGTCTTTCCAGTAAACTAGATTTAAGAGACCGTGGTACACAACAAGGAAATTATTTAGTTTTACGAGAGAATCGTCAAAAGGCCGTCCTTATTGAGTTAGGCTTTTTAAGTAATTCCAGTGAGGAGCGCGTCATTACAACAGCTAAATTCCGTGAACAAGCGACTCTTGGTATTTATCAGGGAATTCTCAGCTACTTTAATGAACAAGATGAATAAGCAAAAAAAAGCTGCGGATGATGATAACATCCACAGCTTTTTTATATTTAAGATATTCCTAATGCTACCGCAGCAATTAGCGCCAGACAGGCAATCAATGCCCACCCAAGAATCATCTTCCAGATAAACTTAATCCATTTTTCATATGGGATACCTGCAACAGCTAGATACGCCATTAATGCAGACGAAGTAGGAATAATAGAGTTCGTTAAGGAATCCCCATATTGGAAGGCTAAAACAGCCACTTGTCGCTCTAATCCTAATAAATCAGTGATTGGAATCATAATCGGCATTGTTGCAGCTGCCTGTCCACTACCAGATGAAATAAATAAATTCAAAAGAGCTTGGATAAATAGCATGCCGATTGCACTGATAGCATGTGGCAAATGTCCAATTGTTTCTGATGCTGCATAAACGATTGTATCAATAATTTTCCCCTGCTCTAAAACAACTGTAATAGCACGGGCAAAACCTACAATTAAAGCACCAAATGTTACGGCCTTGGCTCCCTCAATAAAGGAATCAAAGATAGTAGCAGGTTTTAAACCACCAATTAATCCTGCAATTAACCCCATAATTAAAAAGGATGCAGTTAGCTGCGTTAAGAACCAGCCCCAGTTAAAGACACCATAAATATTAAAGCCAATCCCACAAGCCATGACAATAAATACGAATTTATGCTTGCCTGTTAATGCAGGGATGTCAATCGCTGAAACATTGGATTTAGCTTTTTGCTCAATATCGTAAATAACGCTTGCTTGAGGATTCTTTTTCACCTTAAAAGCATAGCGAGATACATAGAAAATAGCAAAACTTAATACAAAAACATAGACAACAGCACGGAAGCCAATCCCTGAGAATAATGGTACATCCGCTAATGATTGTGCTACACCTACCGTAAAGGGATTAAGCATTCCTCCAAAAAATCCACTGGCGGCACCAAGTGTAATCATGGCTGTTCCTGTTACAGCATCAAAGCCCATCGCGCGTGCAATGGCCACACCAATTGGTACGAAAATAATAGTTTCTTCCGCCATCCCCATTGTAAAACCACCAACAGAGAATAAAATCATCGATAAAGGAATCAGTAATTTCTCTCTGCCCTCTAAAGCTTTTACTCCTTTATAAACACCAGCCTCAATAGCACCTGTAGAACGAATAATACCAAATACACCACTGACTAAAAAAATGTAGAAAATAATTTGAGCCCCTTTTTCGAGACCCATTGGAACCGCTGTAAACATTTCAAAAAAGGAAACTGGCTCACTCTCAATATGATGATAGCTTCCATCTACAACGAGCATTCGCCCTTCTTCATCCTCTACACGTTCAAACTCACCCGCTGGTATAATATAGCTTGCAATACCTGCTAAAAAAATAATAGCAAAAATAATCGTATATGTATGAGGTACTTTCAACCAGCTTTTCTTCTTGACCCCCTGTTCATTTTCCATTAAATCGCGCTCCTTTTTCTGATTTAGACATTAGCCGTATATTGTCGCTATTTGTCGCTAATTGAAAATAAATATACATGAGTTTAAATTTATTGTAAAGTATTAATTTTCTATTATTTCTGAAAGCACACGCTATCTTTCCTAATTAAACCTCTTGTTCCTCTTCTATAAACATGGAAAATTTTATTCACATACTCAAATAATAATGGGCATTTTCAACGTTATTTTTTGTTTTCCAAAATAATAATTTTATCTTATATGACGAATTGTTTTTAATTAAGGCAGGAGCAATATGCGGCGGTGTTAGAAATGATAAAGTTTAAATGGATTGTCCTTAAATGCTTTTTATTCATGAACTTCATAAAGTTCCCCTTATTAGTGGGATAAATTAATGATGAAAGACATCAAAGGTTGTAAGTAGAATGGAAAATCGTAGATTAACTATCCATGAGGAATCAAATGGACTTTCTTACATATCGTTTATATTTTTTTAAAAAAATAATATTCAAAGAGTAGCAACTGTTTTAATAGTTTTTATCTCTTCGAAATAAATTTGCTATTTAGGTATTATTATTTGCATTAAACAAATAAAAAAGAACCTTCTATCATTTATGATGATTTGAAGGTTCATACTTTCTCATTTTTTTGTAGTTTCCAATGTAACCCATACAATTTCCTCCATCCGAATGAAGAAAGGCGTACGATTTATCTCAAGAACCATATGGTCAGGTAGTATGGATAATAAAATACCTTGTTGAATATTTTTTTCTGTTTGCACAACTACTGCCTGACCAATCATCATGTTAAGAGTTTCGTATAAATATGGATTTGTTATACTTCTCGTCTGCGTCATGTTTAAGACACTCCTTCCTATAAAACTAACCATACTCTTTAGTATATGAAGGAATTATAGGAAATGTTCCATTATTTTGACTCTAGAAGAATTGTGACTGGACCATCATTAATTAGTGCTACATCCATCATGGCACCAAAAATACCTGTTTCCACATGTAAGCCCTGTTCGCGTAAAGCTTGATTAAAAGCCTCCCACAGTGGCTCAGCTGCTTCTGGTCTAGCTGCATTGATAAAACTTGGACGATTCCCTTTTTTTGCATCCCCATACAGTGTAAATTGCGAGACGGATAAAATAGCGCCCCCATGCTCTAAGATCGAATGATTCATTTTTCCATCTGCATCTTCCCAGAGACGTAAATTGGCTACTTTTTTTGCTAAATAGGCAACATCCTCTTGTGTGTCTTCATGTGTAATTCCCACTAAAAGAACATAGCCATGATCAATTGCTCCTGTAACAGTTCCGTCCACTGTTACAGAGGCAGCTTTACTGCGTTGTAATACTACTTTCATGTACTAAACCCCAATCCTATATTGCCTATCAATTAGTTAATGACGCGTTGCACCGAATAAATATCAGGTGTTTGTTTAATTCGCTCAACTACTTTATGCAAATGTGAAATATTTGAAATAGAAATTGTTAAATGAATTGTTGCCATTTTATCACGGTCAGCACGTCCACTTACTGCTAAAATATTCGTTTTCGTTTCACTAACAATTTGCATGATTTCATTTAAAATGCCAGGTCTATCAAAAGCTGAAACCTCAATATCAACAGGGTATTCCTTTTTCTCAGGAATGACACCATGCTCCCATTCCACTTCAATTAAGCGCTCCTGCTCATCCTCAATTTGAATATTTGGACAGTCCTCACGATGGACAGAAACACCTCTCCCCTTCGTAATAAAGCCTACAATATCATCCCCAGGAACGGGCGTACAGCAGCGAGAAAGTCGAATGAGCATATTATCAATACCCTTTACAATAACACCCGATTCCGTACGCTTTTGTGGAATTGGATTTTTCATTTTTTGTTCAATTTTCTCTAGTGCTTCTTCCTGCTCACGTTCTTTACGACGTTTTTCAGCTAAACGATTTACGACCTGTTGCGCAGTAATACCATTCACACCAACTGCCGCATACAAATCTTCTTCATTCGTATAGTTAAATTTGTCGCATACCCGTTTTAGGTTTTCGGAGGACATCGTTTCCTTTAAATCGAAATCCTGAGCACGGATTTCTTTTTCAATCATTTCTTTACCTTTGACAATATTTTCTTCACGCAGGTGTCGTTTAAAGAATTGCTTTATTTTATTCTTCGCCTGCGAGGATTGAGCTATTTTAAGCCAATCGCGACTCGGACCAAAGGATTGTTTAGAAGTTAAAATTTCAATGATATCGCCCGTTTTTAATGGTGTATCAAGCGGTACCATCTTCCCATTGATTTTCGCTCCAATCGTACGATTTCCTACTTCGGAATGAACACGGTAGGCAAAATCAATAGGAACAGAACCTGCTGGCAATTCAATGACATCACCTTCAGGTGTAAAGACATAAACCATATCAGAAAATAAATCAAATTTTAAGGATTCCATAAATTCTTCTGCGTTGGAAGATTCATTTTGAAACTCCAAAATTTCACGGAACCACGTTAATTTTTGGTCGACATTTTGCTTTTGATGATCAACGTTTTTACCTTCTTTATATGCCCAGTGCGCCGCAATCCCGTACTCTGCAATTTTGTGCATTTCCTTTGTACGAATCTGTACCTCCAACGGATCACCATAAGGTCCAATAACAGTCGTGTGTAGAGACTGGTACAGGTTTTGTTTTGGCATAGCAATATAGTCTTTAAAGCGTCCTGGCATTGGTTTCCAAAGTGTATGCACAATCCCTAATACGGCATAGCAATCTTTAATACTATCGACAAGAACACGAATGGCTAATAAATCATAAATTTCATTAAACTGTTTCTTTTGTAACACCATTTTTCGATAGATACTGTAAATATGTTTTGGTCGACCATAGACATCTGCGTCAATTTCAACCTCATTCAGTTGTGATTTCATCTCAGCCATCACATTTTCTAAATAAGCTTCACGTTCATCACGTTTTTTCTTCATCAGACTGACAATACGATAATATTGTTGTGGGTTTAAATAGCGCAGTGCTGTATCTTCAAGCTCCCATTTTACAGTCGAAATTCCAAGACGATGAGCAAGTGGTGCAAAAATCTCGAGCGTCTCTTTTGAAATGCGTCGTTGCTTTTCAGCAGGTAAATGCTTTAACGTACGCATATTATGAAGACGGTCTGCTAGCTTAATGAGGATGACACGAATATCTTGCGCCATAGCCACAAACATTTTCCGATGATTTTCTGCCTGCTGCGCCTCTTTAGATAAATATTTAATTTTCCCTAGTTTGGTAACACCATCAACAAGCACGGCCACCTCTTCGCCAAATTCACGTACCAAATCATCCCGTGTAAAATCCGTATCTTCGACAACATCATGTAAAAAACCTGCCGCTACAGTTTCTGGGTCCATTTGTAATTCAGCTAGAATACCTGCTACTTGTACTGGGTGAATAATATACGGTTCACCAGAGCTACGGAATTGCTCAATATGGGCATCCCTTGCTAATTCATATGCTTTTTTCACGAATGCGACATTTTCATCATTCATGTAGGATTTGACTAACTCAAAAACGTCCTCAGGAGTCAAAATTTGCTCTTTCGCCATAACATGTCCACCTTGCTCGTCAAATTTTTCAGATTAGATATAAACTTAATTGTATAAAATATTGTGGTCTATTGTAAAGAGACTGTATCATTTAGTTTAGTTAATCTCGTGAACAGTTCGAAAAATGGAAAAAATATTCTTCTTTTTAATAAAAAAGACCCTCTGCGACTTCACGTCACAAAGAGTCCTTGTTTCGACAAATTGATTAATGTAATTGATTGTAAGCTACAGCAATTTTCGCGCCGACTACTGCATTGTTTTTCACTAATGCAATGTTGGCATCAAGACTTTTACCTTCTGTTAATTCTTTAACTTTGCCAAGTAAGAATGGTGTAACATTTTTACCTTGAATGCCATTCTCTTCAGCTTCAACTAAAGCTTTTTCAATAATGTTTGTAATAAATGCATGCTCTAATGCTTCAGACTCAGGAATTGGATTTGCGATGACAGCGCCACCTTTTAAGCCTAATTGCCATTTCGCAGATAGCATTGCTGCAATTTCTTCTGGCGTATCTAATTGGAAGTTTACATCAAATCCACTTTGACGTGTGTAGAATGCTGGTAATTCATTCGTACCATAACCAACCACTGGCACACCTTTTGTTTCAAGATATTCTAATGTAAGACCGATGTCTAAAATAGATTTTGCACCCGCACAGATAACGGCAACATTTGTTTGTGCTAATTCTTCTAAATCAGCAGAGACATCCATTGTTGTTTCCGCACCACGATGTACACCACCAATACCACCTGTAACAAAGATTTCAATACCTGCAAGCTCTGCACAGATCATTGTCGCTGCAACTGTTGTCGCACCTAATTTTTTCGTTGCTAGTAAGTAGCCTAAGTCACGACGTGAAGCTTTTGCAACACCTTGAGCATTACCGAACATTTCTAGCTCTTCATCTGATAGACCAATTTTAATTTTCCCATCAATTAATGCAATTGTTGCTGGGACTGCACCATTATCGCGAATAATTTGCTCAACTTCACGCGCAGTTTGCACGTTTTGTGGGTATGGCATACCGTGTGAAATAATTGTTGATTCTAACGCAACGATCGGTAGACCTTTTGCTTGTCCTGCTTTTACTTCTTCTGATAATACGATGAATTCTTTCATGTTGTTATTCCTCCATTTCATTTTTCAACAAATCTACTGATAATTCAGGTCTTACTGTATAAGGAGATGCCAATGTATTTTTTGCATTGGTTAATCCAGCATCAATACATGTCTCAAAAGATTGTCCAGTCAGCCAGCTGTGAATAACAGCGCTGACAAAGGCATCTCCTGCTCCTGTCACATCTTCAATTTTGTCAATCACTTTAGCGGCAACATGACAAGGGGCAATCGTTGTAGATGCTGCATAAACGCCCTTGCTGCCAGCCGTGATAATGACATGCTCCGCACCTAATTGTAGGAGCTGTTGTAAAGCTTTTTCATAATGGGTAGCGTTTTCAATTTTATGTCCAACAATCGTTTCCGCTTCATCTGTGTTACAAATAAACCAAGTTACGCCTTGTAATGTTTCAGGTAGTCGATTCATTTTTGGCGAAGATACTGGCACAATGACAAGTGGAATATCACGAGCAAGGGCTACTTGCTGGATATACGCCACTGTTTCTTTTGGACAGTTTAAATCCAAAATAAAACAGCCCGCGTTTACAAGCATTGTTTCATGTTTTTTCAACAAGCTCGGTAACAGAAGATCGTAAACCTCCATATTTGCTACAGCTAGTGCTAGCTCACCCTGTTCATCCATGATGGCAGTATAAGAACCTGTGGAAGCCTCTGCAAGCTGCTCTACATAACGTAGATTCATAAAGGATTCCGAAGCCTCTTGGATCACTTGCCAATCAGCATCCTTACCTGCCGTTGTCAGTAACGTCACTTGGTGGTTTAATCTGCCTAAGTTTTCAGCAATATTTCGACCAACGCCACCTACACTAAAGGAAGAGCTGGCAGGGTTAGATGTTCCAAATTGAACATTGCCCTTTACATGGAATTTGCGGTCTAAATTAGCTCCACCGATGCAAATAATTTCATTTTCTTCGGGTAATATATAAGCACGACCTACAATTTTTCCTTGCTTCGTTAAACTAGACACTAAATTAGCAAGCACAGGACGCGACAGATTCATTGCATCTGCCATTTCTTGCTGAGACATAAACGGATTCTGGCGAATTAAAGCAAGCACCGCCTGTTCTCTTTCATTCATAGCATCACCTTTTATTATATTTGTTTATATTATAAACTTTTGTTTGTGTTATGTCAAAAGATTCTTTATTAAAAAAGTTGAACCTCATCTTACCGAGGTTCAACTTTTATGTGTTTACGCTTGCTGGGGTGTTTGTTTTTTAACAATGATAACGAATAAACTGGCCATTGCACAAAACATTCCTGCAAGGAAAAATGCCCATGTATAAGAATTGAAAAATTTATAAATTAACCCCCCACCATACGCAGCAACCGCTGCTCCTGCTTGATGTGAAGCAAATATCCAGCCGTAGATAATACTGCTTTTTTGCATACCAAAAATTTGTCGTGTCATACTGATGGTTGGTGGCACTGTAGCAATCCAATCTAGTCCGTAAAAAATCGTGAAAATCGTTAATAAAACAAATGATCCTTGTGCGAGTGCATAAGGGAGCAATAATAGAGATGCACCTCTTAACAGGTAATACCAAAACAATAACCACCGATTATCGAAGCGATCAGATAACCAGCCAGACGCAGTTGTACCTAATAAATTAAAAATGCCCATAAAAGAAAGGAATGATGCGGCAGTGACTAAAGGAACGCCAAAGCTAATACAATAAGAAACAAAATGAGTACCAATTAATCCGCTTGTCGATAGCCCACAAATAAAAAAACTACCTGCTAAGAGCCAAAATGCTTTAACCTTAATCGCCTCAAATAAACCTTTAAAAGCCATAGCTATTGGATTCTTTTTTTGCTGTATTTGTTGTTCCTCTATAGCCTCCTCTTGTCCATAAGGAGTTAACCCCATATCCTGAGGTCTATTTTTTATAAAAAGCGCAATCATGAAAAACATTATGATACTAAGGAGTAGCATTAATGCGATAGCCCATCGCCAAGAATAGTGTTCAATAATGATAGCTAGAACTGGTAATAAAATTAACTGGCCCGTGGCTGTACTTGCCGTTAAAATACCAACCGCTAATCCTCTGCGTTTTACAAACCAATGATTCGCAACATATGGGCTAAGGACAGTTAAAAAAAGACTTGCTCCAAGACCAATAATGCCCCCCCAAATAACAATTAGCTGCCAGGATTCACTCATCAAAAATGTTAAAGTCATTCCTAATACTAAAGTTGCCATAGCACCTAGCATCATTTTCTTTAAGCCAATGACTTCAAGTAATGCAGCCATAAATGGTCCAGATATGCCATATAAAAACAAACTTACAGCAAAGGCTAAAGCAATGGTTGAACGATCCCAGTGAAATTCTTTTTCAAGAGGGTCGATAAACACGCCAGATGATGACATTGTAATTCCTGCGACAATTATCGAGAAAAATGTGACGATTAAAATAAACCAACTATAATGAACACGTTTCACCTCAACACCTTCTTTTCTTTGATAGACTACAAAACATGTATATACATGTTTAAGTCTGCTTATTTCATTTATATGTATATACATGTATAATCATAGTAAGCGTTCATAAAGCTGTCAAGAAGTAATTTCTAGTTATTGGGTGTATACTTATAATGAGTAGAATCCCCTTAAAGGAGTACTGTCGATGAAGAATCAACTTAAAAATATTGATTATACACAAATTTGTGTTTGTGCAAACCTTAGAAAAAAAACAAGGGTTGTCACACAATTATATGATAAGCTGCTACAGCCTACAGGTTTAAAAGTTACACAATATTCAATGCTTGCACATATTGACCTTCAACAAGCTGTCTCAATCAGCCGTTTAGGTGAAATTTTACAACTGGATCAAACCACTATAACACGTAATATTAATCTATTAAAGCAACATGGCTATGTTGAGTTAAAGCGAGATACCAATGATGCTCGTACCAAAAAAATAACGCTCACTGAAAAAGGTTTAGAAAAGCTGCATGAAGCAGCACCGATTTGGCAAGGCATTCAAGATAGAATTATCGAGGATATTGGAACCGAAAAATACGCAGATTTCTACGATACCTTGCGAACAATGCAAAAAATTATTCAAGCCTATGACGAAGTATAAAAAAAGCGCCCACAGTATAGGGCGCTTTTTGCCATGCTCTTAATATTGAATAAGTGTTTTAATATTTAAATCGCCAAGCTTTTCGCGACCATTTAATTCTAGAAGTTCAATCAGGAATGCACAGCCTACTACCTGACCACCTAATTGTTCTACTAAACGAACCGTTGCTTCAACTGTACCACCAGTCGCTAGTAAATCATCACAGATTAAAACTTTTTGACCAGGCTTAATTGCATCATGATGCATTGTTAACGTATCTTTACCATATTCAAGACCGTAGTCTGCACTTATTACCTCACGTGGTAATTTACCAGGTTTACGAACAGGGGCAAAGCCGATTTCAAGTGCATAGGCAACTGGACAACCGATAATAAAACCACGTGCCTCAGGGCCAACAATAATTTCAGCGCCCACTTCTTTTGCATATTCTACGATTTGGTCTGTTGCATATTTGTATGCAGGACCATTATCCATAATTGTTGTAATATCTCTGAAGGTAATGCCCTCTTTCGGCCAATTTTCAACCGTTGTAACGTATTGCTTTAAATCCATGTTATTGCTCCTCCTACGAAACGTTATTCGTCCGCTGATGTTAAACGTTCATCAAACCATTGTTTTAATTCTATATAAGGAGCATAGACAAGCTTTTGCTCCATTTCAATCTGTTCTGAACGTTGTTTGTAAAACGGTGCCTCTGTTAGTGCTTGTTTTGGAGCATTCACGTTGACAGTCGTCAGTCCACTCTCCATTTTAACAAAATCAAGCTCAAAAAACACCTGTGTCATAAATTTTAGTGTATCTAATGGCCACCCCGTATGCTTCGCTAAATCTGCGATATGCATATCAAGCGGAAAGGCTGGTCGATTTTTCAAGAACTTATAATACCAAGCAAATTGCTCACGAGTAGGTAGACCACTGAAGTATTGTGAGTCAGGCATATAAAAATGAGCATAAATACGTGAAGGGGCTGTCTTCTGTAAAACGTCCTCTAGCTTTTGAACATTGTGTGGCAAGTCTAAGAGCACGATGTAATCACTTTGTTCAATATTTGAAAGGGCTGGGTCAACCAGTGTAATAGATGCACCTATTAATGATTGATAATAGGTCATCGTTTCTGGACGAAAGGCGATAAACCGGGCCACGTCCTTCGGTACGGTATTCAGCCATCGAGCTGTTTGACGGATACCACGAATATCAAATAACTGCCATTCTGTAGTTTGGACATCCTCGATCATAAATTGGGCTTTTTTACGCCCCTGCCATTCGTTAATTTGCAAATCGCCTATAAAGGAAACTTTGATGCCATACGTTAATTCATCATGTAAATGCCCTTTGTTAAAACCAACACTATCCAATTTATCATAGCCGTTTGTTATTTCCATTTTAATATGATTCTCGCCCGCTCCAATTTTACGCATGGAGGCGATTTCTACATCCTCCAGCACATACACAGGCTTAGGGAAATCTGTGCCAAATGGTCCTAGTGTTGAAATTTCCTCAATAGCATCCGCTGAAATTTCATCTATGCTGAGCGGTATATCAATATGCACTACAGGTGTTAATTGCTCCTCTGTTAAACAGGCTCTTGCCTGAGCATCTAAGCGAGTACGTAGTTCATCCACATGCTCTATTGATAAGGTCATACCTGCAGCCATAGGATGTCCACCAAAATGTGGTAAAATATCTCGATTTTTAGCTAGTTCATTATATAGATGAAAACCTTCAATACTTCGAGCAGAACCTTTTGCTATGCCCTTTTCTGGATCGAGTGACAGCACAATCGTTGGACGGTAATACAGTTCAACGAGACGTGAGGCTACAATTCCTACAACACCTGCGTTCCAGCCCTCGCCAGCAACAACAAGAACTAAGGAATTGCCGATTTTTTCATCTGCTTCAATCAGTGCGATGGCTTCATCTGTAATACTTTTCACAATATCTTTGCGCTCGGTATTGCAGGCATTTAGCTTTTTTGCCAATGCGGTTGCTTTAGCATTATCCTCCGCCATTAATAATTCAACACCAGGAGCTGCTTCACCTAGACGACCAACAGCATTCAATCGTGGACCAAAATAAAAGCCAATCGTTTCTTCTGTAATTTTCGTCTGCTCTGTACTGGCTATGTCACACATCGCTTGTACCCATGGACTAAGGGAACGACGCATTTCTTGTATGCCCCTCTTCACGAGATAGCGATTTTCATCCACCAACGGAACTAAATCTGCTACAGTGCCAATCGCCACAAATTCTATTAGATGGCTTGGTAGTTCACCATAAAGAGCATGTGCCAGCTTAAAGGCTACCCCTACTCCTGCTAGCTCGCCAAATGGATATTGCCCTTCTGGTATTCGGGGATGAAGAATAATATCTGCTGGTGGTAGCTCCTCACCTGGTTCATGGTGATCTGTCACAATGACATCCATACCAAGCTCCTTTGCTACTCGAATAGGCTCAATACCAGATATACCATTATCCACTGTAATGATTAACTGTACACCATCTTCATAGGCCTCCCGAAATAGGGCTTCATGCGGACCATAGCCATGGATAAAACGATTCGGAATTTTAAAGGAGACGTCTGCTCCAAGATCTAGTAAAACATGTAACATAACGGTTGTGCTTGTCACACCATCCGCATCATAATCACCATACACTAAAATTTTCTCACCATTTTCTAGTGCTTGTTCAATTCGTGCTACCGCTTCAGCCATACCATGCATAAGAAATGGGTCATGGATATTTGCCTCAGTCATATTTAATAAGCTTTCTGCCTCAGCCGTTGTTTCGCAGCCTCGTGCTGCTAAAATTTTTGCTGCAATCGCAGAAAGTTGTAAGTCATTTTGTAATGCTTGTACAAGTGTTGCGTCAGGACGCTCCACCTGCCATCTTTTTTTCGATAGAATCATCTGCTCACTTCCTTACGAAAGCTATTATACCGAATTTCTATTGGTTGCGCACTATCCGTTAGATTGATAGTTTTATCCATTGGTTTTTAATTTCTATCCGTCACTTTTCCATTTCTTTCCGCCAATTAAAGCACTTCATCAAAAAAAGCCTACTCTTCTAAAGAGTAGACTTTTCTAACATACCTTTCGAGGCGGCTACTAATGCTTCCACCATTGCCAAATCTCCTTGATGCAATGCCGTCACAATGGCACTACCGACAATTACACCATCTCCCAAAGCCCCCATCTTTTTCACTTGCTCAGGTGTTGAAATACCAAAGCCTGCAAGCACAGGGATTGGACTTGCTTGACGTAAGCTGGCAAAATGCTGTTCTAAATTATCGGCAAAACGTGATCTTGCTCCTGTGATCCCATTAACGGTCACTGCATAAACAAAGCCCTGACTAGCTGCTGCGATGCGTGCTATACGCTCTGGAGGGCTTGTCAATGAGATAAGCTGTACCACATCAATGCCATATGGATTTAATGCATCACGTAACAACTCGCTCTCTTCCAAAGGGACATCTGGTACAATTAATCCCTTAACTCCTCCAGCTACACAGGCTTGTGCAAAAGACTTTAAGCCATATGCTAATACTGGATTGAAATAAGTCATGACTACGAGAGGCACTGTTATTTCATCTTTAAATGACGCGAGTGTTTGCAACACGTTTCTTAATGTCACACCAGCTATGAGAGCACGTTCTCCTGCTCGTTCGATCGTTGGACCATCAGCAACAGGATCTGTAAAAGGAATTCCTACTTCAATAGCCGTTACCTCTAATTGCTGCAGTTTTAAGATAATTGGCTTAATGGTCTCTAGCCCTCCGTCACCTGCCATGATATATGGTATGAAAGCCTTATGACCTGCAGCATTTGCCTGTTCGATCGCTTGCTGTAAAGTTGTCATTTTACATCCCCCCCTAGTGCTGCTCGAACTGTGTGAACATCTTTATCTCCTCGACCAGATAAGCACACAACAATGATCTGATCTTTCGCCATAGTCTTTGCAAGTTTTGCCGTATAAGCAATGGCATGAGAACTTTCAAGTGCAGGTAGTATCCCTTCCGTTCGGCTTAATAATTGTAGTGCCTCCAGTGCTTCAGCATCTGTGATGGAGTCAAATTGAGCTCGACCAATATCATGTAAATAACAATGCTCTGGTCCTTTCCCTGGATAATCTAACCCAGCTGAAATAGAATGTGCTTCTTGGACAAAGCCGTTTTCATCCTGTAATAAATACATGTAGGCGCCATGTAATACACCTAATTGTCCACCTGCGATGGCCGCAGCATGCTTCCCAGTTTCAAGACCACTTCCTGCTGCTTCAACACCGTATAAGGCAACTGATTCATCATCAACGAATGGGTGAAACATACCGATTGCGTTACTGCCACCTCCAATACAGGCAACAACTGCATCAGGTAAACGCCCCTCTTTTTGCACGATTTGCCTTCTTGTTTCTACCCCAATGACACGCTGAAAGTCCCGAACAATTTTTGGGAATGGGTGAGGACCTAAGGCAGAGCCTAAAATATAGTGGGTATCCTCAACATTTGTCACCCAGTAACGTAGGGCAGCGTTCACAGCATCCTTTAATGTTTTAGAACCACTTTCCACCGATTGAACCTTTGTGCCAAGCAACTCCATACGAAAGACATTTAACTGCTGACGTTTTATATCTTCTGCTCCCATAAATACAACACATTCTAGATTTAATAATGCACATGCAGTAGCTGTTGCCACACCATGCTGCCCAGCTCCTGTTTCAGCAACGATTTTCTTTTTACCCATACGTTTGGCTAGAAGTGCTTGCCCAATCGCATTATTAATTTTATGTGCACCTGTATGGTTTAAATCTTCACGCTTTAAATAAATCTTTGCTCCATCTAGCGCCTTCGTTAAATTTTCTGCGTAATAGAGCGGTGTTTCACGGCCAACATAGTCTTCTAAATAATAGGACAGCTCCTCTGTAAATGCAGGGTCTAGTAATGCTTGCTCATAAGCAGCTTCTAATTCAAGCAAGGCTGTCATTAATGTTTCGGGCACAAACCGACCACCAAATTGTCCAAAACGCCCTTCTTTTGTCGGTACACTATTTGCTATTGATATTCCCATCATCTGCTCCCCCTCTTTACTGCCTGTAAAAAAGCTTGTATTTTGCTAGAATCCTTGCTTCCATCTGTTTCTACACCACTCGAAACATCCACCATAAAAGGCCCTACATCTGTAATAGCCGCTTCAATATTGTCTACATTGAGACCACCCGCTAATAGTAATTTTTCTTTGGGAATCCCTACTTGCTCAAGGAGTGTCCAATCAAAAGTGTGACCACTCCCGCCTTTAAACTCTGTACCAGGCGCGTCAAATAAATAATAATCTACCTGATAGCTAGCAGCCGCTTGAACATCCTCTTTTTCTCGTATCGATAATGCCTTTATAGCGGGATAACCTTGCTCCTGAATAAATGCTGGCGTTTCCTCCCCATGATATTGCACATAATCTAAGGGCACTCGCTCTACTGCTTCCTTTAATTCGGCTGACGTTGGATTCACAAAGACACCTATTTTTAAAACACCTTGTGGTACATGCTTCGCTAACTGTTGGGCTTGCTCAATGGATACACGGCGTTTACTCGGTGCAAAAACAAACCCTATAGCATCTGCACCAGCATGAACAGCTGTTTTGACATGTTCTTGCTCCTGTAGACCACAAATTTTGACCTTTGTCATACCGATGCCCCCTCTTTACTTACTTGCAAATCTCGTAGTGCTTGCCCCGCATCTCCACTCCTCATCAAAGCTTCACCTACCAGGACACCACTAGCCCCCATCGAGGCTACTAGCTTCGCATCGTCCTGCGTCCATATACCGCTCTCACTAATTAATACTCGATTCTCATCAAATGGAAACACATTAGCAATTTCTCTGGTACGCTCTAGGCTTACTTCAAAGGTACGTAAATCACGATTATTAACGCCAATTAACTTTGCATCTACCGCAAGAGCGCGTTCAAGCTCTTCACAATCGTGTACTTCCACTAAAACCTCTAGGCCTAAGCCCGTTGCATAGCGATATAAATCACGTAAGGCATCGTCTGTTAAGGCTGCCACAATTAATAAAATAATGGATGCACCTGCCGCCTTGGCAAATCGAATCTGCACTCGATCAATCATAAAATCCTTACAAAGAAGTGGGGTATCTACAGCAGCAGCAACTGCTGCTAAATCTTCAAAGGAGCCTTTAAAAAATTCCTTGTCTGTTAAGACCGAAATAGCTGCTGCTCCTGCTAGTGCATAGACTTTTGCTTGAGCAACTGGGTCTGCTCCGCCAGCTATTAACCCTTTGGAAGGGGAAGCACGCTTCATTTCCGCGATGACTTGCAGTGTATGAGCTTGACACAATGATTCAATGAACGAGCGACGTGGCGTTTCTGTAAAGTTTGCTAAAGGATCTGGCTGCTCTAATAAAGCACCTACCTCAATCTTTTTTTGCAGTAATATTTTATTGAGTATATTCATTACCCTACCTCCACTTCTTTAATTTGCATGCTATATGTTACAACCGCCTCTAATTTTTGT
The DNA here is from genome assembly GCF_024919535.1 of Lysinibacillus sp. A4. Classification (NCBI taxonomy): domain Bacteria; kingdom Bacillati; phylum Bacillota; class Bacilli; order Caryophanales; family Bacillaceae; genus Lysinibacillus; species Lysinibacillus sp. A4. The sequence continues at coordinate 229,632 of NZ_JANWTB010000003.1, forward strand.
TGTGCTCTCCCGCTAAAAATACTTTCCTTTGCCATAGCTACACCCTCTTTGATGGTTTCCGCTTGACCATAGCCAAATAAGCCGATGCCAGCATTTAATACGACTGTATCTAAATAAGGACTCCGTTCCCCAGCCAATATTTTTTGCATAATCACCGCATTTTCATCTGCATTGCCACCACGGATGGCCTCTAAAGGGGCCATTTGAAGACCGACATCTTCTGCGGTTAGGGAAAAGGGAATTAGATCTCCTTTATCTACTAAAACCAATGTATTTTGACCTGCTAATGAAGCCTCGTCTAAGCCTTGTGGTCCTGAGACGACAATGGCCCGCTCACGTCCAAGCATTTGTAAGACTGAGGCATATTCCATAACAAAATTCGGTCGATTAATGCCTGTAAATTGTGTGGATAATGGGACCGGATTTGTTAAAGGACCAACAAGATTAAAGATTGTCGGTTTTCCTAATGAACGGCGAACTTCACCAATTCTCTTTAATTTCGGATGAACATTCGGTGCATAAATAAAAGCGATTCCCTCTCGCTCTAGCAAATGGGCTGTTTGTGGGATGGAAATAGCTGTATGAATACCTAGTGCCTCTAGCACATCTGAGCTACCAGAGGAGGAAGAGATTTTACGGTTCCCATGCTTGGCAATTTTGACACCTGCCCCAGCTAACACGAAAGCAGAAGCTGTACTGATATTAAAAGTATGAAGACCATCTCCACCTGTACCGCAATTATCCATATAGCCACCTTCTTTTACTGCTATATCAAGAGCAAAAGATCGCATAATAGTTGCTAATGCGGCTACTTCATGTGCAGTTTCTCCCTTCGTAGCTAAAGCTGTTAAAAAGCTTGCTATTTCTTCTTTAGGAGTATCATCCTGAAATAACCATTGCGCTGCCTGTAGCATTTCTTCGTACATGAGATGTGTTCCCTGCAGTACTTTCCTTTGTAATCGTTCCATTAGTTTTGCCCCCCATTGTTCACCAGTAACTGTAAAAATGCCAGTTCTTCCTCTTGCACTTGATGTAAAACGTTTTGCACATTTGTATATTTGGTAACAGTTATTGTTGCTTGCAAATGCATGGTATCCTGTTTAACAACAATAGATTGACCTGTTAAGGCAAAATCCAAATGACCATTAAATCCAATAAAGCCGAGAGCACCAAAATAACCAGCTGCATACGGAAGCTCCGTTGCTGAAAGTGGGGATATGGTTGCTGCTAAAACATCCAGGGCATGAAGCATTGGTAAAAGCTTTCCTTCCACCATAGTCGTCATGTGCAGTGCCTTTTTGGACCGCTGGATACGCATAGCCTCCATGACCTGAACAGAATCTCGGAAACAAACCGACTGTAATTCTTGCTGAATAGCCCTAACAAGAAGTGCATGTGATTGCCTAATGCTTTCATGGTTGTATAATTTACGTTCATTTTCTAGTTCTTCATTTTTTGTTTCCCCTCGCGGATATGTTCCCTCTGTAGGAGTCGCAATAACGCTTTCACCTTTTACTCGGATTAGACTTTCAGGAGAAGTACCTAACACAACATGATCCTCAAATTCAATATAATACATATAGGCTGCAGGCTTTTTTTTACGTAGCTGTCGATACAAAGCCAACGTATCACCTTGAAAATTGGCTACATTGTGGTTCGGCAAAACTACCCTTGTTATGTCATCATGTAAGTTGGCTTGCATTGTCTGTAAAACCGTTGCAAATGATTCGTTTGTTGTAGTATCAAGCGGTTGATAACGATAAGATGCTTCGTTACTGATATGCCCGTTTACTATTTGTTGAGCCAATTCTTCCAAATCAGGTTCCTGCTTTTCTGCATCTATATTTGTATGAATCAATGTCACTTCATCTGTTTGATGATCGAAGACAATAATCGTTTCATAGACATGAAAATAAGCATCAGGCAGTTCTATTTTTTTATCTACGAACATCGTTGTACCGCCAAAGCCTATATATCCAACGGCACCACCTGAAAATGGAAATTTCGTCGTATTGGAAATACGTGGCATGAGGCGTTTAAGAAGAACAAAAAGTTCCCCTTGATGCACGTATGTTTTTCCTGTTTTATAGGAAAACTCTTGGATTTCTTGGCCCACACCTTTATATGTTTTTCGTGGATTAGCACCAATGAAGGAAAATCTTCCAGCTCCTTCGTGTTGGGCAGAACTTTCCAATAAAAATTTATGTTTTCCCTGTAAACGCCTAAAAATCAAAATAGGTGTTAAAGAATCGCCATTGATCGTTTTCATTTTTGTTCTTGAACTCGTTATTTGCATAGCTTTTTTGCTCCTTTTTCAAAGATTCCTTTAGCTAATGTCTAGACGAATGCTGAATGAAAATAAAAAAGCCCTCTGCAAAAAGGATTATTCCTAATTGCAGAGGACGATTATGACCGCGTTGCCACCTCATATTAGAGCATATGCTCTCACTTTTGTGCTTTACATCATGGCTATGGTAAACCATACCTTGAAAGCACCCCTATAACGTGGGGAATCACGTTCGCTTTTTTATAAGCGACTCTCATAAGTCCATTCACATAAGCTGTAAATCAGTTTACACCAGCCACTGACTCTCTTTATTACACACTTAGGCTACTACTCTTATTCAACAATTTCTCAGCTATTCTCATCTAAACTCAGCTCATCTGTTCTGTGGCTGACCTCGCTCCCGAGATCTTCTACCTTGACCGAACAAAAAGTTAGCCTTAATTCTATGCCAATCCAATCCTATTGTCAATCAATTCTGACGAAAAAAGTTGAAATTCCTATTTTATCAGAGGAATCAAAAGTAGGTATATTATCCTTCTATAAAAACTTATTGGAGAATAAGATTTCCTACGATTGAAAATTCCTTGACTATTGACCATGTAAATATATCAAGTTATAGTAATTTCAGTACATCAATTTTTTCCATATAATAAAAGAAAGTAGGAAGTTTATGTCCGTTCGCAAAAAATTAAATATAGGATTCATTTCCTTAACATGTTTACTTTTTATCTCAAGCATCGTATCATTTATTCAATTTAAAACAACTCAGAATGATTTAGAAGAAGTATTAAAGCATCGGATGGTGCAAATCCAATTAACAGATAAAATCCAACAACAACTTGCTTCTCAAGGTTTATTTTTACGCGCCTATATTTTAAATAAGAAGGACGAAACAGCTAAGGCCAATTTAGATCGCTATGAAAAGTTGTTACCTGAAACAGTTCATGAACTTTCTACTATTGTTCGATCAGATTATACAAAAAATATTATGCAGCAAATCACGGAATTGCAAAAAGAGTTACTGTCAAATTCACAGAAAGCTTTACAAGCGTTTAATAGTGGCAACACGGATCTAGCACTCTCAATCATCAATAATGATGTTACAAAATACAATAAGGACATTTTTAAGTTAACAACTGAATTATTAGCTTATCACGATGAACAGCTTCAAAATGTTGACCAATCTGTTAATCAAACCGTTTCACGCGCTATTATCATTGCTATTAGCCTTCTCCTTGCAAGTATTATTATTGGTTTATATTTTATGCATATGGTCAAAGCCTCCATTGTCGTGCCCCTACGCAAGGTTATTGGAGCAGCAGATACATTAGCACAAGGTGATTTAACAATTGCTGAGCTTGACCATCAATCCAAAGATGAGATCGGTACACTTGCCAATGCAGTCAATACATTAAAACAAAATCTAGCTGGTTTAATGACTAACATTCAAGATCGTGCATCCCATTTATCGGCTGTTTCAGAAGAGCTTTCTGCTAGCACTGAAGAAGTAACTGCAACGTCCGATAATATTGCTCAACGAATTCAAAATAATGTAACACATATCACTTCTTCTGCTAGTGCCTCTCAGCAAAGTGCTGTGGCAATGGATGAAACTGCATCAGGTGTCCAACGCATTGCAGAGGCGACTCAAAGTCTTCATCACAATGCAGAAAATCTGACTCAGCTTGCCCATACAGGTGGTGCAACGATTGCAACAGCAAAAGAACAGATGAATATGATCGCACTAGCAACTTCTGATATTGCAACATTAACGCAAAAACTAAGTAAGCAATCAGAAGAAATTGGGCAAATTACAACAGTGATTACAGCAATTTCAGAACAAACAAATTTACTGGCACTAAATGCAGCTATTGAAGCAGCAAGAGCAGGAGAACATGGGAAAGGCTTTGCAGTCGTAGCGGATGAGGTACGAAAGCTTGCTGAGGAATCGACTCAATCTGCCAATCAAATCGTTGCTATTACAAAAGAAATTCTAACCGATACACAAAATGTAGCAGCATCAGTAGATAATGGTTTAGCTTCTGTAAAGGACGGTGTAGCCAAAATTCATGAGGCTGGAGATGCTTTCTATTCCATCACCTCTGCTGTTGCTGCATTCACAGAGCAAATTGAAGAAATTTCTGCCACATCAGAAGAAATCTCTGCTAGTGCAGAGCAGGTTGCAGCTTCTGTCACGGAAATTGCCAATGTTTCTAACGAATCAGCAACGAATTCTCATATGATTGCAGAATCTGTTGACGAGCAAGTTGCGACCATGCAGCAGGTAAATACTGTCGCAGAAGAATTAAGTGAAAATGCGCAACAGCTACAAGGCTTAATCCAGCAATTTAAATTGTAAAACTATATGAAAATTCTGCTGCTTTTTATAAAAGGCAGCAGTTTTTTTGCATGAAAAAAGCAGAGAATAGAAAACCATATGTTTTCCATTCTCTGCTCATTATATTATACAGTAGGCTCGTCTGTACCCCATTGTTTCTTCTCTTTTTTACGTAGCTTCCCATCTGATTTTTTCATTTCACGAATTTTTAATGAATACCAGATTTGAGCTGCGATACAGATTGAAGAATACATACCTGTAATCAAACCAATCAATAACGCGATAGAGAAGTTTTGAATAGATGGTGCACCAAAAATTAATAGGGCTACAACAACGATAATTACAGTTAATACTGTATTAACCGAACGACCCATTGTTTGGCGTAGCGATTTATTCACAATATTCGCCAATACTTCACGGTCATTAATGGTATCATAACGATCTAAGTTTTCCCGCATACGGTCAAAGGTAACGATCGTATCGTTGATGGAATACCCAACAATTGTTAATACAGCCGCAATAAACGTAATATCTACTTCTAAACGCATGAAGCTAAAGACGGCAACAATTAAGAATACATCATGCAATAATGAAACAATTGCACCAATACCCATGCGCCATTCAAAGCGAATTGCTACATAAATGATAATCCCTATTGCTGCAAGAGATAAAGCCTTAATCGCATTTTTTACAAGTTCCTTACCAACTGTAGGCGATACAGTACTTACAGCTGGTTCATGACCATATTTTTCGCCAGCTTCTTTTTTAAATTCTAAAATTTCTGCTTGTGTAAGGTCATCTTTATAGCGAATGACTGCTGTATTACTTTTCTCACCAGAGAGTATGATATCTTCTGATGAAAAATCAATGCTATCTAGATATTTGGACACTTCTTCTTTTGTTAATGTTTGATTCGATTCAATTTGGACACGAGTACCGCTTGAGAAATCGATACCTAGGTTAAGGCGGAAGATGCCAAGAACCACTAAACCAGCCACTAAAATGGCTAATGAGAACGTATAGAATTTCTTACGGTTGTGAACAAAGTCAAATCGATCGAATTTCGTTGATAAATCTAATGTACCAATATTTTCATCTAGACTATGCTGTTTAGATTTTGCAATACCAAACCATGCAGGACTGTTGAAATAGCCACTGTTTACAAGTAGTCCTAATAGGACACGTGAGCCCCAAACTGCTGTTAAGAAGCTCAATAAAATACTAATAATTAATGTTGTAGCAAATCCTTTAACAGAGCTTGTTCCCCATTGGAACAATACTGCTGCAGCTAATAAAGTTGTCAACTGCGCATCGACAATGGCTGATAAAGATTGTTTAGAACCAATTTGGAAGGCTTGTTTAGCGGAATAACCCACTCGTAGCTCTTCACGTATACGTTCTGCCGCTAAAATATTGGCATCTACTGCCATCCCTATACCCAGGACAATGGCCGCAATACCTGGGAGTGTTAATACCGCATTAATCCAGTCAAAGACCACTAATACTAGGAATGTAAACACAACCAGTGTAATGATGGAAATAAAGCCTGGTAAACGATAGTAGAATAGCATAAATAAGAAAATAACTACTACGCCGACAATACCAGCAAAAATAGTACTTTTCAGTGCTGCATCACCAAATTGAGCACCAACAGAAGTTGAATAAATTTCATCTAGCTTTACAGGCAATGCCCCAGCATTTAAAATATCTGCTAAATTTTTTGTTTCTTCAACAGAGAAATTACCGCTAATCATAACATCAGTTGTATTTAATGTTTGACTAACTGTTGCTGCAGATGCATAGCGAGGCTTTGCTTTTTGTGATTCCGCTTTATAGGAATCGACACCCTCTTCAAAGTCTAACCATACAACCAGTAAATTTTGACCTGCGGGTTTTGCTGCAATTTTACTTGTTATATCAGCAAATTTTTTCGCATCTTTTAAAGTTAAGGATACAATCGGACGATTTTGTTGGTCAAAGGAGCCTTTAGCACCGTTAGCTTTCAAATCGTCTCCATCTAATAATAAATTATCATCAACATCACGGAATGTTAAATTCGCAGAAGTAGACAATAACTTACGTGCCGATTCCTGATCTTCAACACCAGCTAATTGCACACGAATACGATTTTTGTCCTCAACCTGAATACTCGGTTCACTAACCCCCATCGTATTTACACGTTCACCAAGTGCAGTGGATGTTGCTGTGACAATTTCTGGTGTAATTTTTTGTCCTTCTTTTAATTCATTTACCTCGTAAAGCACTTCAAACCCGCCCTGTAAGTCAAGACCAAGCTTGATGTCCTTTAAGACGCCGGTTACAGTCGTACTAATACCTGCTGCCAATAGCACGATAATCAGTAGGAATGCAACTATACGACTTTTTAGTTTCATCAATAAATCCTCCTCGAATTGGTGTAAGGGCTGTCCTTACACGCCAAACAAGTAACTAGCAATACCTTTTGAAACGTTTAATCCTCCTTTTCATCTAGAATCGTGTTACCTGTGCTTCAAAAAGGTTGCTATACTTATTTCAATCGTTCATAACGCGCAAGTTTATCTTAGTATTATTAGGTACTAGCCTTCTAAATGTCAATAAAAGCATAGAAGACTTATGTAAGTAAGAACTTATTCAAAATAAAAAAAGCGCAACACACTTATTATGAAACAGGTTGCGCTTGGTGTCAATTCAACACGTATAGGATTCTTTGAATTATTGTAAAATTTGACACATCATTGATTACGTTCTGACTGGACCAAGCAGTAATTGTAACTCTTCTGTATTGACTTCTCCAAACCAATTATTACTTTGTAAAAACTCTACTTGATTAAATGAGACGATATCAGATGGTGATACCGAAAAAATGGTAGAAATGACTTCATGTATACGCAGTTGATCAACTTTCTTTTTACGCCATTTTTTTTCAATACAGTAGCGCCAGAGTTCTTCAGCTGTAATAGCATTATATTGATAATGCTGAAACTCTGCTATCTTACTATCAATTGCCGGACGAATCTTTTCAAATAGTTGCTCATATTGCATACTCATTTTGAATCATCTCCAATCAAAGTCGTAACGTAAGACATGCTTGCATACAAATAGTGTAAATGAATTTTTGCGGCTTGAGAAGGGACGGATGGCATGAGTTCTTTTGTACGAGGTACATTATTTTTAATGTTTGTGATTTTTTTATCTAAACTTTTTGGCTTCTTTTATAGAATGCAATTTATGCGGATTGCTGGTGAAGAGGCTGTCGGTATTTATATGACCGTCTATCCAGCGTTTATTTTCTTCATCTCACTCATTCAACTAGGACTACCTATCGCTGTGGCTAAAATAGTGGCTGAATTACTAGCAAAAAATAAACGTGAGAACATCTTTGGTGTCATGCGTACAGCCATTCTTTGGTCATTCATTGGCATGATCATTTTTATGCCACTCGTTGCACTAACAATACCATATATTTCAACAACTCTATTACATAATGAACAGACAACATTTACACTATGGATTGCACTCTTTGCTGTACCAGTATCAGTTGGATCTGGCTTATTACGTGCCTATTTACAAGGTGTTGCTAAGATAACACCGACAGCATGGGCACAAATGATCGAACAAATTGTACGTATTAGTTTCATTACATTAATGCTACCCTATGTGGCTAATTACAATAATGCTGCTGTCACGGCTGCGGCCGCAATGGGCATTACACTGCTAGCTGAAGTTGTAGCCTTCTTGTATTTATGGCTACACTATATCGTGTCCAAAAAGAAATTACTGACACGAAAAACTAAAATTGAAGGGTATCCTGCATCACCAATGTTGCGTATTGCCCTTCCCTCTGCAGGCAGTAAACTTTTTGGTTCTTTCACTTGGTTTTTAGAGCCGATTATCTTTTTAAAAGCTTTAACTGTGGCCGGTTTAACCGCTTCTGCTGCCACTATTTTATATGGTGTCATCTCAGGTGTTTTGGTGCCATTACTGTTATTTCCCGCCTTTGTATCAACAGCCTTATCGATTGTGCTCATTCCAGCTGTTAGTGATGCCGTCGCTCGTCAGCACACCCCTCTATTACAGGAACGAATATCGGTGTCCCTAAGATTGTCTTCGCTAGTGGGGTGCTTTGCTGCTACGTATTTCTTTGTGCATGGAGATGAATTAGCGATGAAGCTTTTTCATTTAGAAGAAAATCGCGGGTACGTTAAAATTTTAGCTCCTATTTTTTATTTTTATTATATTCAAAGCCCTCTACACTCCATCTTACAGGCAATTGGTGAGGCAAGAGCTGCCATGATGAACTCCATCTATGGTGGACTAGGTAAACTTTTCGTGATGTTTGTACTTGCCTCTCAACCAGGAATCCAGGAAAAAGGAGCCGTTGTAGCTATTGGCTTTGGTGTATTACTAACGTCATTCTTGCATATTGCAACAGTTAGACAACGTAAAAACCTGCGTGCTGGCTTCAGAATGTTTGTCGTGCCTTATAGTTGTTTTATTGCTGTTTGCGTCGCTCAGTATTTCCTTATTCCAATACTATCACTACCATTTATTTTAAGTAGTGGTGTGACATTATTTTTGCTATTTACCTTTTTATTATTTACCAATCAGTTGCGTATTACAGATTTCCGTTACATTAAAAAATTAGCAAAGAAAGTCTAGGATTCCTTTAATTGGATATGCAGCTTATTGTCTTCCCAAATACAAAAAAATACTGTTTCACTGTCAGTAATATTATTTTTTGCTAGCTCACCCATTAGCCAATCCACATCTTTATGCATGGTAAATAAATGTCTCTCTTGAATATCACCGTCGATAATCAATGGATACACAAAGGCTTTTTCATCTTTTTTATAGACAGAAAGATTGCCTGAAGGCTCTAAATACGCAAAGGCTACATCTGTCACAGATGCAATTCCGTTTTCTCGTAATTGCTGACATAAATCATCTAAATTATAGCGGTGTTTTCTCATCTCACTCTCTAAAATAACACCGTCTTTTACTAATAAAGCAGGATCACCATCCACTAGGTCACGTATTTTTTTGAACTTTAATGACAAAAAGGCACTTAATATTTGAATAAAGAGCAAAATAATGATCGGTAGTATGGCATTAAAGAGAGGATTTTTATAATCGTCTAGCGCAAAGGCTGCTACTTCTGCAATTAATACAAATACGACCAAATCGATGACTGATAATTCACCTACTTCTCGTTTACCCATTAAACGGAAAACGATGATGATAAACACATACAAAAAACAAGTTCTAAAAATAATATGGTAATATTCTTCCATATAAACACCCCCATACTATCAAGGTGACCTTACTTATTGTTTTTTATACAGTTTTCAAGGAATAGTCCGTACTTGTTCGTACACACTAACATAGAGCTTATATGCTTATTACAATAAACATGCAAACAAGGTGAGGACATGACAAAAAAAATAATTGTTTTCGTTTTTGTTTATATCCTTTTTCTTATTAGACCTTATCCTATTTATGGGTATCAGGAACAGGAAATACCTATTCTTATGTACCATCATTTAGAGGACAATATAAACAATACTACAGTTATTTCACCCAAAAGCTTCGAAAATCAAATGAAATTACTTAAAATGGAAGGCTATCAGGCCATTTCTGCTCAGCAATTATATGATTACTTAAACGACCAAGCGCCGTTACCTCAAAAGCCTGTGTTAATTACTTTTGACGATGGGTATTTTAGTAATTATGAAAAAGCTTACCCGATATTGAAAAAATATGATATGCATGCAGAAATCTTTGTGATTGCAAGCCGAATCCTAGAGATGAATGGGAACAATCACTATCCAAATGAAACAGCAAAGATGAGTTGGGATCAATTAAAGGAAATGAAGGATTATATTACAATCCAGAGTCATACTTGGGACTTACATTATAAATTACCTTCAAAAAACGGTAAACTAAATGGCGCAGTATTTGGTCCTAGTATTGTAAATGGGCAACTAGAGAGTCAGGTTGAATATGAGGAAAGGGTAAGAAATGATTTTATTCATTCAAGAAAAATAATCAAAGAAAAGTTAGGATATGAACCAATAGCAATAAGCTATCCTTATGGGATTTATTCACCCTCCACCATCCAATTAGCCAAGGAAGCTGGCTTTAAGATGGCCTTTGTCATACAAAATAAACATGTGAAAAAAGGCGATTCCCTATTTACGTTAAGCAGAATAACGATTAATGGCAATGATATTGGTGAGGCATTTATTCATAAATTAAAAACTACAACGGCAAAAAACATTTAAACATATCCATCCAATATTAGATAAAAAAGACTTACAATATAGCTATCGCCTATTGTAAGCCTTTTCTTCTTTGTTACTGATTGTCATTGACAATTCGTCCAATTGCTTGACGGTCAAATTTCACTCGTACATTATCAGCAATTTTTAATGTTACTGCTGTGTCTTCAATTGCATCAATAACACCGTGTAAACCACCAATTGTAATGACTTTATCTCCACGTTGCAAACTACTTTGCATATTTTGTGTTTCCTGCTGTCTTTTTTTAGCTGGACGGATTAAGATAAACCACATTGCAACGAACATTAATAATATTGGTGCTAATCCTAATAATTGATCCATAATAGCATCTTGCCCCCTTTCCAAATCTCACTTTTTTAGTATAGACTATTCCACCATTAAAAAGCGATGGACAAGCCCAAAAATTTTCTCAATTACTAATATTTTTTCTATGATTGACAATATTTTGCTAGAAATATTCACTTTTTACAAAGTTTTGAATGATTTGCAAAACTATTGCTATTGATGATGGACATTAGGGGATGCCTAATGTCCTTTTTTAATTTAGCGCATGTAATGATCCTATTCGTCTAGTTTAAAAGTTTTTTGCATCTGGCCCATTAAAGCCGTATTTTTCAAAGAACTCTTCACGGAAATCACCAAGACGATCTTGACGAATTGCCTCACGTACTTGCTCCATCAATTTTAATAGGAAGTGTAAATTATGATAGGATGTTAAACGAATACCGAACGTTTCTTCCGTGCGAATAAGGTGACGAACATAGGCACGAGAATAATTTTTACATGTATAACAGTCACAGTTCGGATCAATCGGCCCAAAGTCACGTGCATATTTTGCATTTTTCACTACTAGACGTCCTTCTGATGTCATCAGTGTTCCATTACGTGCAATACGTGTTGGCAGTACACAGTCAAACATATCAATACCACGAATTGCCCCATCAATTAAAGAATCGGGTGAACCAACACCCATTAAATAACGAGGTTTATTTTCAGGCATCATTGGCGTAGTAAATTCTAAAACGCGGTTCATCACATCTTTCGGTTCTCCAACGGATAATCCACCAATTGCATAGCCTGGGAAATCTAGTTCTACTAACGCTTCTGCTGAGCGGCGGCGTAAATCTTCGTACTCTCCACCTTGAATAATGCCAAATAAACCTTGCTCCTCTGGACGCTGATGTGCTTCCTTACAGCGTTTTGCCCAACGAGTTGTTCGATCAACTGATTTCAGCATATAGTCATGTGTCGCAGGATACGGTGGACATTCATCAAAGGCCATCATAATATCTGAGCCTAAATCATTTTGAATTTCCATTGCCTTTTCTGGGCTCAAAAATAACTTATCTCCATTGAGGTGATTACGGAAATGAACTCCTTCCTCCTCAATTTTCCGGAATTGACTAAGTGAAAATACTTGGAAACCACCTGAATCCGTTAAAATTGGACGATCCCAGTTCATAAATTTATGAAGTCCGCCTGCTTCTTTGACAATATCATTACCTGGACGAAGCCATAAATGGTACGTATTGGACAGAATAATACCGGCATTCATCTCTTTTAATTCTTCTGGTGACATGGTCTTCACCGTTGCTTGTGTGCCAACAGGCATAAATGCTGGTGTTTCAAAGGAGCCGTGTGGTGTATGGACGATGCCAAGACGTGCTCCTGTTTGTTTACATGTATGAAGTAGTTCATATCGAATTGCTGGTTGTGTCATAAAATAAATAATCCTTTCTTATCTGAAGTAAAAACAGTACTCCGATTTTATCCACTATTATTTTTTGGGACGTATAAACATTGCATCACCAAAACTAAAGAAGCGATATCTTTCTTCTACAGCTTGCTGATAAGCACTTAAAATGGTCTCACGAGTAGCTAGCGTACTAACAAGCATGACTAGTGTTGATTTTGGTAAATGGAAGTTTGTGATTAACCCATCCACCACCGTAAAATTGTAGCCTGGATAGATGAAAATAGACGTCCAACCTTGTTCTGCTCGCACTTCTCCCTCATATTTAGAACCAATTGTCTCTAATGTACGAGTAGAGGTTGTCCCAACAGCTACTACCTTGCCACCGTTACGCTTTACGCGATTAATTGTATCTGCTGCTTGTTCTGTAACACTATAGAATTCCGCATGCATTTCATGGTTCTCAATCGAGTCTACACTAACGGGACGGAAAGTGCCAAGACCGACATGCAGCGTAATAAAGACAACCTCTACGCCTTTAGCCTTCACTTGAGCTAATAGCGCCTCTGTAAAATGCAGCCCAGCTGTAGGCGCTGCGGCAGAACCACGCTCTTTGGCATAAACGGTTTGATAACGATCCTTATCCTCTAGTTTTTCACGAATATAGGGAGGTAATGGCATTTCACCAAGTTGCTCTAATATTTCATAAAAAATACCATCATACTGAAATTCAAATGTACGTCCGCCATGTTCAAGCTCACCTGTACATGTAGCTGTTAATAAACCGTCACCAAATGTGATGACTGTTCCTACCTTTACACGCTTTGCTGGTTTTACAAGTGTTTCCCACTCATCTGTACCAGCCATTTGCTTCAGTAGCAATACTTCTATATGTGCACCTGTTTCTTCTTTTACACCCATTAAACGAGCAGGTAAAACTCTTGTATCATTTAGTACAAGACAGTCTCCAGCATGTAGCTCGTCTAATACATGGGCAAAATGGTGGTGCTCCACTTTATTTGAGCCCGGTGTCACGACCATTAATCGACTGGCTGTACGATCCACTAATGGTGTTTGGGCAATAAGTTCCTCTGGTAATTCAAAATCAAAATCTTCTACACGCATGAAAATAACTTCCTTCTTTATGTTTGTTGGGGATACTCATATCCAAAATGTTCGTAGGCTAAATGTGTGGCTACTCTTCCTCTCGGGGTACGTTGAATAAGGCCAATTTGCATCAAATAAGGCTCGTATACATCTTCTATCGTAACCCGTTCCTCACCAATTGATGCAGCAAGAGTATCTAAGCCTACTGGTCCTCCTCGGAATCGCTCAATCATATTGGTTACAAGTTTATGGTCAATATGATCAAGCCCTCTAGGATCTACTTGTAACAGCTCTAATGCTCGCTGTGCAAGACCCTCCGTTATCATACCATCTCCAAGCACTTGTGCATAATCTCGCACTCGTTTCAATAAACGATTGGCAATTCGAGGTGTTCCACGTGAGCGTCTCGCCATTTCCATTGCTGCTACTTGCTCTATTTCTACCTCAAATAAATGTGCACTTCTCACAACAATTTCTGCAAGCGATCGGTCATCATAATATTCTAGGCGCAGCAACACACCAAAGCGATCTCTTAGAGGAGCTGATAAAGCACCCGCTCTTGTTGTTGCACCTACAAGGGTAAAGGGAGGTAAATCAAGTCGTACAGAACGTGCTTCAGGACCTTTTCCTACCACAATATCTAAGCAGAAGTCTTCCATTGCTGGATATAATACTTCTTCAATAGCACGGGGCAGTCGATGAATTTCATCAATAAATAAAACGTCCCCAGGCTCTAGTGAACTTAAAATAGCTGCCAAATCTCCTGGACGCTCAATCGCAGGGCCACTTGTCATGCGTACGTTAACATTCATCTCATTTGCGATAACAGCCGCTAAGGTCGTTTTACCAAGTCCTGGAGGTCCATATAACAACACATGATCTAAACTTTCTTGGCGAAGCTTTGCCGCTTCAATGAATATTTGTAAGTTTTCCTTTACTTTATGTTGCCCAATATACTGTGCTAATTTTTGAGGACGTAAAGATAACTCAAACTGCTCATCATAGCTCCCTGCTTCACTTGCCATCATACGTTCAGACATGCACCTTTCCTCCTTTCCTTATTTTAATTTTAGCAGTAGTTGCAATGCTTGTTTCATAAAGGCATCTGTCGTTTCAAGTTTATCGTTATCCTCTAGCTGTGGTTTAATTTTTTCTAGCTCTTTTTCAGAATAGCCAAGAGCCATTAAGGCAAGTAAGGCTTCTTCTAATTCGTGTTTATAGGCATGTACACCAAACAAAGGTAATTCATCTTCTGCACTAGGTAATTCAAGTGTATCTAATAATGAACCAAGTTTGCCCTTCAAGTCGAGGATCATTTGACGTGCTGTTTTTTTACCAACTCCAGGGAACTTCACTAAAAACGCTTCGTCCTCCCGCTCAATTGCGCTAATAACCTGTTGTGGATTACCTGTAGCTAAAATCGCTAAAGCGCCCTTTGGTCCTATTCCTGACACTAAAATAAGCTTACGGAATAACTCACGCTGATCTAGGTTAGGGAAGCCATATAAAACTTGCGCATCCTCTCGTACATGCAAATGAACATATATCTGTTGCTCAAGGGCAGATGTTCGAAAAGCAAATGGATTAGGCGTATTAAGTTGCCACCCAATCCCCTGTTGTTCCAGCACAATAAATTCAGGTGTAATACGAGTAATTTGTCCTTTTAAATAATCATACATCTATAATCCCTCACAATCATCGTCTTCGATTATAGCATATAGCGAACGAATGCTCGACAAAAAGTAGCCTCTAAACTCCGTTCGCAGACAAAAATGACCGCCAATTGACGGTCATTTCTTGACAAATCTATCAATATCGTACCACAGTTTTGGCCAATAGGTGAGGGCTCGTTTTGTAAATGGTACTAAATAATCTAAAAATACTAGCTGTTGCTCTAGTGGTAAATCTATAGCAAACAGCCATTCTCGTAATAACTCATTCGGGTATTTCAAGCGATGAAGCTTTCTTTTATCCAGTCGTTTCAGCTCAGGTAACTCTGCAAAAATCTTTCCAAGATCATAATCTACAGCAGGTAACACACGATGTAACCATAAAATATACTCATCATCCGCTTCACCAAGGTGTGCTAAATCAAAATCAATTAAACGTAATTGTCCATCGGAGCACCATAAAAAATTATGATGAACTACATCCCCATGCAATAGCGTAATCTCTTTTTCAGGTGCATCTTCCAATGCAATCAATTGTAATGACTTATCACTATAATGCAATATTTGATCAATTTCTTCTTTCGTTAAAAATGTTCGAAACTCATTTCTTCTACTTTTAAAACGCATATGACGCATTTGCCATTTTAAAAGCTGTGAGTAGGTATGCAAGCCTGGCACGCGCTGCCAAGCAATCTTTTTATGTGTGTCATGTAAAGCGATTAATAGTCTAAGAGATTCATTACGATCTTTTTTATGCGCAAAGTTAGCCCCGTGGCTTCCTTCTTGCCACATTTGCACAATTAACTGCTCATCATCGCTCTGAACTAATGGTAGGATCAAAGAAGGTTCCATACGTCCTAATTGGCGATGAATGGTTCTTACCTTCTCCGCAATTTCCACTTGCTTTGCACGTTTGACAAAATAATTTTTCGATCGATATTTATATTTCCAAATATTTGGCTTTACTTCTTCTACAATATACGCTTTTTCACCATCGATAAGGCGTCATCCCGCCTGGGAAATAATGCGGAGACATCCAAGGACCTGCTGCTGATGGGCATGGTGGTGGACAATGTGTCGGACATGGTGGTGGCGGGCAATGACAAGGGTCCATTTGCCAATTTGGCATCATCATTGGTTGTGTGCCACAGCCACAAGATTGACCCATGTTCATATCAGGCATCATCATTGGTTGTGTGCCACAACCACAGGATTGCCCCATATTCATATCGGGCATCATATCCATTTGTGGCTTTTGGTGATCTTGCGTATGGAAGAATGGTGATGTGGACTCTAAAAAGTCTTCCATTCCACCTACTTTATGATCTGGCATGTCATAGGACATTGGCTGCTGTGGCATCGTATAATGCTCGACCTGCGGCTGCATTGGCATCGGCCACCACATCTGATGATAGATTGGCTGATGGCAACTTGAACAATGTGGTACGGCAGGCATTTGTGGCATGATATGCATTGGTGGATGTGGTGCTGGTTGTGGCATTGGCATTGGCTTTGGTTTAGCTACAGGCGGTGGTGGCGGTGTAGGTGCTGGCGGTGGTGGTGGCTGTATTTGTACAGGTGGTGTTGTAACATTTTGCTCCATTTGTGGCATCACCAATTGCTGGTGCCAATTCATTTCCACAGGCTGCGGTACCCACATCGGCTGTTGTGGCATCTGCATTGGCATTGGCATCGGTATTGGTATCGGTATCATTTGTGGTTCTGGCATTGGCATAGGAGCTGGTGGTGGCGGTACAATTGGCGGTGGTGGTGGCATTGGTCGCTGTACCTCTTTTTTAGGACTTTCCTTTGGTGTCTCCTTATGCACTTGTGTTTCCTTTTTCGGCATTTCTTTATGTGAATCTCTATGCGGCTCTTTGTTTATTTTTTCAGGCAATATAATTTCCATGCCTGGAACAATATAATCTGGGTTGGCAAGATGGACATTGAGCCGCTTCAAATCTTCAAACGAAATGCCGTACTCTTTCGCAATCTTCCACAATGTATCTCCCTTTTGAACAATATGAATACGCAATTTTTTCCTCCCTTCCTCTCTACGTATCATATGTTCAATGTTTCATTTGGATACAAAAATTTCAGCAAGTTAGAAAAGCTTCATGGTACACTAATTCATAAGGAACGCTGATTCCTTTATTACGAGCAGGGGTGATCTCTTATGAAAAAAATGTTAGGCGAAGAACGCCGACTGCAACTATTAGCGCAATTAAAAAAAAATAAAGCACCTATAACTGGGACAGACTTAGCAAAGTTCGCCAATGTTTCTAGACAAGTAATCGTCAATGATATGACTTTATTAAAGGCAAGAAATGAGCCCATTATTGCCACAAGCCAAGGTTATCTTTATATGCATCAAGAACAAATACAGCAAACCGTTGAACGAACATTCCCT
This sequence comes from Lysinibacillus sp. A4, assembly GCF_024919535.1. NCBI lineage: Bacteria > Bacillati > Bacillota > Bacilli > Caryophanales > Bacillaceae > Lysinibacillus > Lysinibacillus sp. A4. The sequence continues at coordinate 247,437 of NZ_JANWTB010000003.1, forward strand.
TGCTTGCATACATCAGAGCAGACGGAAGATGAATTAATGACGATTGTAGACTGTGGCGGAACCGTCAAAAATGTCATTGTCGAACATCCAATATATGGTGAACTGACAGCCTCTATCATGGTATCCAACCGCCATGAGGTGAAACAATTTATCGAACGTGTGAATGCCACACAGGCCAACTATTTATCTGCTCTCACTGGCGGCATCCATCTACATGTCATCACAGCACCCTCTGTTGAAGTTTTAACATTAATTGAGCGAGCTTTACAAAAAAAGGGCTACTTAGTGTCAGATCAATGAATAGTAAAAGCACCGTCTGAAAAATTGATTTCAAACGGTGCTTTCTGTTTTTTAATGCTGGTATTGTCTCGTTAAGCGCGGGCTTCTGTCCGCAGCTATTGTATTGTTCCCTTAAAGGCGAGTATTTCCCTATCAGGAAAGAAATCTTTGACGTTGAGCAGGCGTAGGCAATAAGCATTCACTTTTTTTTCCAAACAAACGATAGCGTTGCTTTGCAAATAATCGATATAATGCATTGCGAATAAATGGTGGTACAAGAATGAAGGCGTAGAAACAAGGCCACAATCCATCAAATTTACGGCAAATGTTTAACGCAGCGGTAGATTCAACAGACACTTTCCCTTGTTCAATAAGAATTACACTATCTATATTCTTTGGTATATGATATTGAGTGAGAAGCGATTGACCAGCCTCGCTTTGCAGCGATGCAAATTGAAAATAGCCAGCTTGATCATGTTTGATGATAAATTGAACAGTGCTATCACAAAAATTACAGACACCATCGAATAAAATAATCCCACCCATCTTCTTTCCTCCTCCTTCACATTACTATGCTTCGTCTGATGTTACATAAGTAAAATAGGTACCCAGTGACTTTACTTTGCAGCCTAGCGCAGCTAATTCTTCCATTGCCCCACGCATCATCGGTTCCTTTTCATCTGCTAATACATCAATCATAAAGAAATAATCACCTAATCCAGTTTTTAATGGACGTGATTCGATTTTACTTAAATTTAGCTGACGCCATGCAAAAACAGAAAGCACCTGATGTAATGCACCTGAACGATCTGTTGGTAAGGTAATCATAAATGTTGTTTTCGCTTGCCCATCTGATAGCTCTTGTGGCAATCGTTTATTTTGCTTAGACAGTACAAAGAATCGTGTATGATTAAAATGAAAATCATGGATATTCTGCTCCACTATTTCAAGACCATATTTTTCAGCTGCGGCTGCATTGCCGACTGCCGCTATACACTCTTGTGGATTCTCTGATACATATTTTGCTGCTGCTGCAGTTGAAGTTGTTTGATGTAATGGTACATGACTAAAACGATAAAATAAATATTTATGACATTGAGCTAGTGCATGCGGATGAGAATAAACACCTTCGATTGACTGCCAATCATCCTTCTGCGCTTTATTGACCATTAAATGCTGCTGAATTTTCAGCAATAACTCACCAGTTACATAAAGTGTTGCCTCATGGAATAAGTAATCTAATGTTAATGATACAGAGCCCTCTAGAGCATTTTCTAGCGGCACGACAGCTAAATCTACCTTTCCCTCTGCAACAGCCTCTATACATTCTGGAATCGTGGCACACGGTACGAGCCACTCATTTGGAAAAGTAGCCTTTGTTGCTAAGTATGTAAATGATGCTTCTGGTCCTAGATAGGCGATTCGATTTTCCCATTGTTGCTTTGTCATTGCAAATACCTCCTTTATGGCACAATAAGGAACAGTCCCTCGTGATGAAAAACGCTTGGGACAGCTCCTTATTTGAGCTTTGTTATCGTATCTTTACCCATTGGGGTTATTCAACACGATGTTTGTCATTTTGTCAAAAATTAAAGGATTGAACACTCTCTGTGATTATAATGCTCCAGAACTAATCACTTCCGCTGATTCCACAAAATCTAAGCGTTTTAATTGCTGGATAAGATCATCAAGATCACAAGTCATGCTTGTTACATCTAATGACAATGTAACATTCGCACGTCCCTGAATAGGGATTGTTTGATGAATCGTTAAGACATTACAATGTGTAATTGTCACAGTTTCTAAAAGCTTGGCAAGTGTTCCTTTTCTATCTTGAAGCTGTAAAAAGACTGTTAAAATGCGTTCCTGCACAATTGAATGAAAAGGAAAAACCGCATCACGATATTTGTAAAACGCACTTCGCGATAAATCCACCTGCTTTACCGCATCCCAAATGGAAGATACTGAACCACTTGATAGTAAGTGTTTCGCCTCCAAAGTTTTTTGCATTGCATCCGTTAAAACATCCTCACGAACTAAATAATATCGCTGATTCGCAACATTCTTCATACGCTTCCCCCTAAAACTCATGTCTTAATCGACAAATTCAAATTCAAACTCTTGTAGGCGTACTGTATCGCCATCTTGTGCTCCACGCTCACGCAGAGCCTCGTCCACACCCATTGCACGCAATTGACGAGCAAAACGACGTATACCATCCTCACGGCTAAAGTCTGTCATTTTAAATAAACGCTCAATTGCATAACCACTAATAATAAATGTACCATCATCATCACGTGTGATTTCGAAATCTTCACCTTTTGCCTCATGCTTGTACATTACGGTTGCGTCTGATTGCTCCTCTAGATCATCATATAGTGGGAATTCAGGCGTTACTTCTAATAGATCGGCAATGGCAAAAAGTAGCTCTTTTAAACCTTGACGTGAAACAGCAGAAATTGGGAAAATTTGAACGTCTTCTCCAACCTTCTGACGGAATGCTTGTAAATTCTCTTCTGCATCTGGCATATCCATTTTATTGGCTACGATAATTTGTGGACGCTCTGTTAAACGAAGATTATATTGTTTTAGCTCTTCATTAATTGTCAAATAATCTTCATATGGATCGCGGCCTTCCATCCCTGACATATCAATGACATGAACGATAACGCGTGTACGTTCGATATGTCGTAAAAATTGATGACCTAATCCAACGCCTTGATGTGCTCCTTCAATAAGCCCTGGTAAATCAGCCATCGCAAAGCTTCGATGGTCATCCGTTTCAATCATGCCTAAATTCGGTACAATTGTTGTGAAATGATAAGCACCAATTTTTGGCTTAGCCGCGGAAACAACAGATAAAAGTGTTGATTTACCAACACTTGGGAAACCAACTAACCCTACATCTGCTAAAACTTTTAACTCTAATATAACATTTAATTCTTGTCCTGGCTCACCTTTTTCAGAAAGTTCTGGCGCCGGGTTGGCAGGTGTAGCAAAGCGAGAATTACCTCGTCCACCTCTGCCTGCTTTCGCAATAACTGCTCTTTGCCCATGCTCGACTAAGTCAGCAATAACGGCATTTGTTTCTTCATTCATAACCACTGTGCCTGGTGGTACTTTAACAATTAAATCCTCCGCATTTTTACCATGCATGCCTTTACTCATCCCATGCTCGCCGCGAGGTGCTTTAAAATGGCGTTTATAGCGGAAATCCATTAATGTTCGTAAGCCCTCTTCTACTTCAAATACAACGTTACCACCGTGTCCACCATCTCCACCAGCTGGACCACCATTTGGTACATATTTTTCACGGCGAAAGGCTACCATACCATCTCCGCCATCGCCACCTTTAACATAAATCTTTACGTGATCGACAAACATTTAGTTCACTCCCTATTTGCACTCAAGACATATTGCCAGCGTGTAGTTGTCTGCTCAATTGTTTGAATGTCGAATTGTTTCAAACCTTTTTCGGTGAATGCATCAGCACTCCATAACCCATTTAGCGTGAATGTCACGGCAAATGTATGATCGTCAACACGTACATCAAGCGTTAGGATCTGCTCTGTAAATGGATCTAATGTATCATAAACATGCATAACTGTTTTGTTTAAATAATCTACAACTTCCTGATCAATATCATTGGTCACAGGCTTTTTTATCTCACCGCTTAGCTTCCAAGCTAATGATGGGTAACGCCATCCTGCTGTTTGAAGCCATTCAATTGTTTGTGGTAATTGTAGTCGATTGAGGATAGAAAATACTCGTAATTGTTCTGAATAATGTTGAATAAGTTTTTTCGATTCCTCGATTCTACCTAAATCTAAATTCATGCGAATCAGTTGCAGTTGATTCACATAATCATGATTTGCAAAACGTAATACTTCACTAATGGTTAGTGATTGATTGTTCATCCCATTCACTCCAATAAAGTTATCCTTACTAGTATAACAAGTTTTGCTGTATTTTTCCCTTAATTCTTTAATCAATTATACCTTGGTGTCATTGCGTCCAATCGGCTTTTTTGAAATTTAGCCAAAAAAAGGACTGCAATAAATGCAGTCCTCCGCTTTATGTTATCTTATAAAAGATTAAGCTTCTTGTGTTGTTGGATAAACAGATACTTGTTTGCGATCGCGACCTAAACGTTCAAATTTAACAACGCCGTCAACTTTAGCAAATAGTGTATCGTCACCACCACGACCTACGTTTGTACCTGGGTAAATTTTTGTACCGCGTTGACGGTAAAGAATTGAACCACCTGTTACGAATTGGCCATCAGCACGTTTTGCACCAAGTCGTTTAGACTCAGAGTCACGTCCGTTTTTAGTAGAACCTACCCCTTTTTTCGATGCAAAAAGTTGAAGGTCTAATGCTAATAATAATTTCATCGAGTTCCACCTCCTACTTGGTTGTAGTTGATTTGGATGTATTGTCCGTAATTTTGCACCATAGAATACACTTGGGCAGTCATTACTTGAACAATTAACTGTAGTTTTGCATCTACTTCAGGCTCTATGTCTGATGGTAAATCTACCTTGAGATAGCCTCCACCTTCAGCAGCTTGTTCGATTTCTGGCTGAATTTGTAATAATGCATAAATAGCATTCACTGTACCAATGGCTATAGTTGATGCTCCTGCACATACTAAATCCTTACCAGATTCATCATAACCAGCATGTCCTGAAAATTCGAATGCTGACACATGTCTATTTTCATCGTGATGAATCGTAACTTGTATCATTCGCTATACCTCACAATTAAGCGTTGATTGCTTCAACAACTAATTTTGTGTAAGGTTGACGGTGACCTTGTTTACGACGGTAGTTCTTTTTAGCTTTCAATTTGAAAACAACGATTTTTTTCGCACGGCCTTCTTTAACAACTTTAGCTGTTACAGTAGCGCCTTCTACGAATGGAGCGCCAACTTTAACGTTTTCGCCACCTACGAATAAAACTTTATCAAAAGTTACAACCTCATCAGCTTCTACGCCTAATTTTTCAACATAGATTTCTTGACCAGCTTCTACTTTGACTTGTTTACCACCAGTTTCAATAATTGCGTACATTTTACTGCACCTCCTCTTAGACTCAGACTCGCCTGTTTCATAAGGTGATCTTACTAGACACTTAAACCTTTACAGAGCGGTTGTAGTAGCACGGGTGCTACAAACAATAACATTAAAATATTACCACACGAATTTTTTCAAGTCAATCTATTCATAACATATTTTTCAAAAGCAACTCGGTATTTTCGATAACGCCATTCTTTCAACACTTGCAACCAAATGAATAAATTTATGATGGCTAAAAAAATAGATTGTGGCAAGAACTTGAAAGTGACAAGTAATAGTATAGTAGCTACGATGAATGATAACCAATAATATAGCTCTATCACGTGAGCTCTTGGATATTTTAAAAATAGGCAGGCTAACAATATCCTTCCACCATCTAACGGTATGATGGGTACAATATTGACAGCCAATAACACGAGTTGTACATTTATAAGCTTAGTAGCGAGTAAATCAGGCATAAAAAAAGCGAGGCCAATCCCAATAATCGTAGCGATTGGCCCTCCTAATGCAATCCATAGGAGTGACGAAGCTTGCACAACCGCTGGATTTTCAAATTGAATTTCTCCCCCGTATGGTGTAATTACGCAGGATTTCACCTTCACTCCACACATTACTGCCGCAACTAAGTGACCAGCCTCATGCCACAGTAAGGAAAACAGAATGATCGCGTAATAGGCTAACTGGCCACTAAAAATCATGACAAATACGAGAGGGATACACAGAAGATGTAATTTAATCCTCATTTGTCTCCGTCGTTTCAAGCCATTGTACAATTTGCTCTAAATCATAATGGGCATCTCCCTTTTCGATGGACACATAAAGTTGACCCGCTTCTTTCATGCCAATTAAATCATTTGCTTGAATAGATGTGTATGGTAGTTGAGCTAAACTATCTAACATACCATAGGAAACGGTTGTACCATCTTCATAGCTGATGGTCATGGTCTTACCTGTGTACTTTGTATGGCCAGTAAAAACGACTAATCCATTTTGACCAGCATAGATAGGTAAGCCAACATCATACTGCAATAGATAGCCTTCTTTAAATACTTGGGCATTCGCAAATGTTAAAAGATCTGCTTGCCCTACATCACTAGAAACCATGATGGTCTCTTTTTCTTTTTCAAACCAGCTTTGCCCGAGCTCACTTAAATACGTTAAATCAGCAGAGGTTGTAACAAGCTTCCGAACAGGTGTATCCACTACACCCTGGTCCTCTAAACGAATTACAAGCATGATCGCCGCCACAAGAAGTATCGTGACAAACCATTTCCATTTTTTAAACAAGCCCTCATCCTTTTTTCCTCACTATATGTGATTGCATGTCCAAACATGCACAAGAAAAAACCTTCTCGTACAATTGCACGAAAAGGTTTTAATTTATTTTGAGAAAAGGGCTTTAAGTTTTGAAAACATCCCTCTTTGCTCATCTTGTATAGCCATTAATGGCACTGATTCACCAAGAATACGACGGGCAATATTTCGATAGCCTAATGACGCTTTATTTGAGGGGTCCATTACAATTGGTTCACCTTTATTAGAAGATGAAATGACACCTTCACTGTCTATAATAATGCCTAATAAATCAATAGATAAATGAGTTGTAATTTCATTGACATCCAGTGTGTCACCGCTCTTCATCATATGTTGTCGAATACGATTAATGATGAGTTTAGGTGCTGTTATCTCTTCCTGCTCCAGTAAACCAATAATACGATCTGCATCACGAACAGCAGAAATTTCAGGTGTTGTGACAACAATCGCATGATCTGCACCAGCAACAGCGTTACGGTAGCCTTGCTCAATTCCCGCTGGGCAATCGATTAATACATAATCATAGTCTCTTTTCAATTCCTCTACTAAGCTCTTCATTTGCTCAGGGGTAACAGCATTTTTATCTGTTGTTTGAGCAGCAGGTAATAAAAATAGTTTCTCATCTACGCGTTTATCCTTAATCAATGCTTGATGAATTTTACAGCGTCCTTCCACCACATCGACTAGGTCATAAATAATACGATTTTCAAGGCCTAAAATCACATCTAAATTACGTAGGCCAATATCTGTATCCACTAAACATACTTTTTTACCTTGTAGAGCCAATGCAGTCCCAAGGTTAGCCGTTGTCGTTGTTTTACCGACACCGCCTTTACCTGAAGTTATGACGATCGCTTCTCCCACACTAGCTTCCTCCCTTAGACACATTTAACAATGGTCGAATATTTTTTAAGGCATGAATTTGATCGTACGTAATGCGTCCATCGTAGCCAATAAATGCACAAGTCATTTCTACTTGATTAATCGCTTTTACATGTTCATCTGACATTACCTGAACTTGATCGGCAATCATGATATGCGTGGCTTCAAATCGAGATGCTGCAATGATTGCTTCTTTATTGCCTTGCATACCAGCATGTGCAATCCCTTTAAGTCTACCTAGGACATATACATTACCTCCAGCCTCAACACGACCGTTTGGATTGACATTTCCTATGATGGTAATATCCCCGGATGAACGCAGAATTTGTCCTGATCTGACCACTCCTATATATGTATCTTGTTGGCTTTCAAACATCTTCTGGTTGCTTTCGTGGACAGTCAGTACTTCACTTTGCACCTTCGATACAATAAGCTGTTCTGTTTCTTCTATAATTTTTATAAGTTCATTTAATTGTTCTTCAGTACAGTATCGATAGCCTAAGTATAATTGTACATCAACTTTACCATCGATACCGCCCTCTAAAACCTTATTCTTTAATTCTTCCACTAGTTCACCATACGCACATTGGTCGTCTAGGCGTAGTACAAAACCGTCCTTCGTTCCCTTCATATTAACTAACTGTTTTTTCATGAATGCCTCACCTCACGTTGTTCTTTGTTAAGAAACCTCACGTGCTCTCTGTAAGACACGCGCATTAATTAGATACTTGAAGGCCCACCCAAGAATCATTAAAAATAAAGCATTCGCAATGATTGTTGGTAGTAGTCGTGAACGTAAGAAATCCGCTAAAGGAATTGCTGTAAAATCGATTAGGAAAAAGAATTGATAGAGAATAAATTCTAAAATCGCTACTAGTATAACTGAAATTGTAGTTGTTACAACTAAGTGCTGATGTATAACTTTCACGATAGACCCTGCCAAAAAACATATAAGTGGATAAAGTACTGAATATAATCCAATAATATCAATGTAAAACACATCATACAAGACACCAAAAAAAAGTCCATACATTACCGCACGTTGACGGCTGTAATAGATGGATATAAAAATAAGGTATAAGATTAAAAAACGCGGTACCAGAAAATAGACTTCCCCTTTAATTTCAATCGGGGAAAGCATAGCAAATTCTGGTTCTAACAGGAATAGTAAAACCGCTACAGAGGGGATGAGAAATCGAACCATCACTCCGCCTCCTCTTCACTTGCCTCTTGCGGATTCGATAAATCCTCATTCGTTGCATTGCCATCTGATCCATCAATACTTGTGGATGTTCGCTTGGCAATCACAACATGCTCTAAAATTGAAAAATCAGCAGATGGTTTGACATACGCCATTTTCGTTAAACCAAAGTCATCTGTACTAACTTCCGTAATTTCTCCTATCGGCACTCCCTTAGGGAAAATACCACCAAGACCTGAAGAAACTACTTGCTCGCCTTCTTTCACCTTCATGCTAGAATCGATTCGCTTCATAATGAGTTCATTACGTTCTTCATCAAAGCCCTCGATTAAACCGTATGCTTCTTTTTCTCCTAGCACCATCGCGGAAACACGATAGTTTGGATTATTTGTATTTAAAAGCTCTACCTCAGATGTGAAAGGTGTAACTAGGGTAATTTTCCCCACTAACCCTTTCGCGGTCATAACTGCCATATTTTTTTTGACTCCATGAGAAGACCCTTTATCTAAAATAATTTTCTCTTCCCACTGGTCAGGATTTCTAGCAATCACTGTTGCTTGAATTGGATTAAATGCCTTTAAGCTCTCAGTTTTATCCAAAAGCTCTCGAAGCTTGTTATTCTCTGATTTTAAATCCGTAGCCTCAGCTTGTACAACTGCAAAATCTTCTAAGCGTGCTTTTAAACGTTTATTTTCTTCGTACGTGTTTAAGAGGGAGTCAATACTATTAAAAACACCATTAATATAATTCGCCGGCTTCGCAACAAGCGATTGTGCGAAACCGACAGTATCTTTAATAATTTGCTCTGGTAAAGTTGCATTCGTCCGATCACGTAATGAGAAGCTAATCAATGCCACAAGAAAAACCATGCCTATGAGCAGCAAAATTACTTTCTTATTGAAAAAAAAGTGTGGCATTGCCTAAACCTCCTTACCCTTTAACTTGTTGTTGACGAATTAAGTCGATATGATCTAATGCCTTACCTGTACCAATCGCTACACAGTCTAAAGGATCTTCTGCAATGAATACTGGCATATTTGTCTCTTGACTGATTACTTTGTCTAAGTTTGTTAGCAGTGCCCCACCACCAGTTAATACAATACCGCGCTCCATTACATCAGCAGATAATTCTGGAGGTGTTTGTTCTAATGTTTTACGAACACCGTCAATAATAGAGGAAACCGCTTCACGTAATGATTCAGAAATTTCCTGTGAAGAAATTTCAATTGTTTTCGGTAAACCTGTTAACAGGTCACGTCCTCTAATATCCATTCGTGCTTCTGGTCCTTCTGCCAATGCCGTACCAATTTCCATTTTTACGGCTTCTGCTGTACGTTCACCAATTGTTAAATTATACGTTTTACGGATATACGAAATGATGGATTGATCCATTGCATCACCACCAACACGTACAGATTCACTCGTTACAATACCACCTAATGAAATAACGGCAACTTCTGTTGTACCTCCACCGATATCAACAACCATTGACCCTGTAGGATCCCATACAGGAAGATTTGAACCGATTGCTGCTGCAAATGGCTCTTCGATTGTGAACGCCTCTTTTGCACCTGCTTGTCGTGCAGCATCAATAACAGCACGCTGCTCCACTGAAGTAATACCATAAGGTACACAAATCATAACATTTGGTTTTTTCCAGTTGCCTCCAGAGTTTTTACATGCTTCTTTTAAATAATACTCAATCATTGCTGTTGTAATATCGAAGTCAGCAATAACGCCATCTTTCATTGGACGAATCGCTACGATTGAGCCAGGTGTTCGACCAATCATATTTTTCGCATCATTACCAACGGCAACAATATCCCCTGTTTTTGTATTTTTTGCTACAACTGAAGGTTCACGTAATACGATTCCCTTTCCTTTAATAAACACTAATGTATTCGCTGTGCCGAGGTCAATCCCGACATCTTTGCTTCCTAGTCCAAACAAATTGTGTACTCCCTTTCTATATAAGCCATACTTTCGTTGACATCCAATATATTTGACGACAATGTATAGGAAATTGAATTGTGTAAATACACAATTGACTCCTTTCAACGTCCATAACACCTGTCAAATTTTTTTATCTCCATCAGTTGGTAGTTTACACCTATGAAAAAACTACACACTCATTCACCTCACCACCAATTTTGATGGGAGTCCTCCCTGAATAAAGATAAAATTCATACCGTTCATTATAACGGAAAAACGCAAGAATTTGTAGTATCACATACTTCATCTCACAGAAAAGATACTATTTTAATTCCCTCTTAAACTAAAAATAGTACGTATAGATTAGCATATAATTTTTATTCCCATAAGACAATGTGTATCAGGCTACCAATTTTTGTGAAGATAATTGCTTTTCTATGAATACATTAACGTTATGTAAGAAAAAAGGTTCGCCAATATACCACAAAAAAATACAAAAATTTTATGACTGGTTATAATTAAGGTCATTTATAGTAATAGAATCTTCTATACAACAAAATGGATTCATCATAAAAAACTCTGCATATTGTATGCAGAGTTAAAAATATCCTTTTTCCTTTAAACTAATATATTGATGGTCGCCGATGATGACGTGATCAATTAACTCTATCCCTATAATATAGCCTGCTTCAACAATTCGCTTTGTTACTTCAATGTCCTCCGTGCTCGGTGTTGGCACCCCACTTGGATGGTTGTGGGCACATATAATAGAAGCGGCAGACCTTTTGACAGCTTCTCGAAATATTTCTCTAGGATGAACGATGGATGCATTTAAACTGCCAATGAAAATCGTTTGCTTATGAATAATTTGATTTTTTATATTTAAAAAAAGCACAACAAAATGCTCCTGATTAAGCGAGGTCATATCAGGCATTAAGTAAGTTGCTGCATCTTGTGGAGAACGTATTGTGAATTTCTCATCATTATGTTTTTGAGCCAGTCTTCTACCAAGTTCAACAGCAGCCATTAATTGAATGGCTTTCACCTCGCCTATTCCTTTAATAGCCATCATTTCTTCGATGGTTGCATGCTTCAAATGATGGAGTCGTTCAAAAACATTTAACACCCTATTTGCAAGAACAAGCACAGATTCTTCCTTTGTGCCTGTCCTCAATAAAATAGCGAGTAGCTCTTGATTCGATAAACTCTCAGCTCCTTGTCGTAATAGCCGTTCACGGGGACGATCCTCTATATTGACATCTCGTATCATCAAAGTTGGTAAAGCGTCTTCTAGCAAAAATATTCACTCCTTCGCAAATTGGACTATCTGTAGATCCACCAATTGCGAAAACAAAGTTGCAAGTGGTAAACCTACAACATTGTTATAATCTCCTTCAATTCGTTTAACTAATAGTGTACCAATCGTTTGAATGCCATAACCACCCGCTTTATCAAAAGGATCTCCTGAATCTACATAAGCTTCGATTAATTCCTGCGATAGACGGTGGAAAACAACTGTAGTCTCTTCCACAAAGGTCGTTTCCTTTCCATTCGGTTCGATTATAGCGACCGCAGTCATCACACTATGTTTGTTATTTGACAAACGTAATAAGTGAGAAATAGCTTCCTCACGCGTTTTAGGTTTATGTAGTAGCTCTTGATTGTAAACAACGATTGTATCTGCACCAATAATCGTGGCATTAGCTGCTTTTTTGGCTACATCACGCGTCTTCAATAAAGCTACTCCTTTTACATAATCCTGCATTGTATGAGCTTGTACACTTGTTTCTTCCACTTCACTTGTCAAGACTTCAAACGGGAGTGCTAGCATGTTAAGCAATTCCTTGCGCCTAGGGGAAGCAGAAGCAAGGACAAGCTTATGATTTGTTTTTAACATTATCTGATCATTCCTCCTTATCCTTATGATACAGAAGAATGCACAATTTGAAAATTTTCAAAAAAACAAGATAATGAAGATTTCATTATTATTTATTGTTAAAACTTCACTTGAAGACACGTATTTTTAGATTGGTAATGTGCAAAAACATGCAGACGAATGATGTTGATATCGTTGGAAATAGTAGAGGCCGCTGCGCCAATGGACTGCCAATCCTCAGGTAGCGTTGAGTCCTTGCCATTTTCCTTAAAATTTAATTTTGCGGCATTTTTATCTGCTAATGCAGTTGGTAGTTCTGCCAAGGTAGGTTCTTTACAGCTTTCACCACTGACGCTAAATGCCTTTTTAAAGGTTGCGGGGTCCTGTAAAAATTTTAGCTGACTTTCCTCCGTCACCATGCTTGTCCACACATAAAACTTGTCATCAACTTGAACGATCGCGCTCTCTTTTAAGGCAGGATACTCAGCAACAAATGAACTTGCGCTCTCATAGTTTGAATACACGCCAGCTTGGCTTGCATAAAACATCGATGCATTAGATGTATTGGTTGTCTCCCCGGCAGTTGGAATCGTTTCTGTTTGTGATTGATTATTTGCCACTTCACTACCATTTTTCTTTAAAGGTAACTGTGTGCTGGCTTGTAAAACGCCCAGAAAAATTGCTACACCTAATAGACCAACAAATCCACCAATAATCATTGCTCGAAATATTTGTTTTTTCATCACATGACTTACAATTTTCATTCAACTATCACCTCATCCTTCCACCTATCTATGCCAACATCATATGATATTATATGTACATTCCAAAGGGTAAATGCGAATTTATTATTTTTTGATACGGAACTCATTGCAATCCTAAATTTGCAGCCATAAAAAAACTAGGACTCACTATTAAGAGCCCTAGTTATTTCATTGTTTTAATCTATGACGAACCTCTGTTAATAAATATAACGAGCCTGCTACAATGGTTCTCTGCTGTCTATGTGATTGTGCCTGTATAAAGGATGCATAGTCAAGCAAGGTTGTTTTCGATGTTGCATGAGAAAGTTTGACCATTTGATGTGCTGGCATTGCTCGTGAATTAGCAAAATCGACGAAGTAAAAGTCATCACTCACCTGCTCTAGAATTCCGAGAATCTGCTCAACATCTTTATCTGCTAGTATGCCAACGACAAATGTTATCGGCTCATTTGGATATTCACACTGAATCGTTTCTATTAATTTTTCAGCACTTGCAGGATTATGCGCACCATCCAATATAACGAAAGGCATTATTTCTTCAAAGCGTCCCAAAATAGAGGCCTTTTGCACAGCTTGACGAATAGCTGTTTGATCAATAGACACGTCTAATTCTGACGCCACTTCAAAAAATGCTGTAATGGCGAGAGCCATATTGTTTCCCTGATGTGTCCCCTTCATAGAACGATTCAGGTTCGCAATTTGGAACTGCTGTACGTCATTCATATAGCTTTCTCCATCAGTTGTTTGCTTAATGGCAAAATGCTGACCTAATGCAAATAGAGTGGCTTTTTTTCGAACGGCTGCTGCATCCACAACTCGCTTCGCCTCATCAGGCAAATCACCAATAATAACTGGACGTTGTTGTTTAATAATACCTGCTTTATGGTGTGCAATGCTTTCAAGCGTATCCCCTAAAAACTTTGTGTGCTCTAAAGCAATACTTGGGATAATAGAGACAATAGGTGTTACCACATTTGTACTATCCAATAAACCACCCATTCCCGCTTCAATCAGCGCAATATCCACCTGCCCATTGACAAAATGTAAAAATGCCGCCACCGTCAGCAATTCAAAATTGGTTAGTTTGCCACTCAGCCCAGCCTCATGCATCTGTTGGAAAACTTGATCCATTTCAGCCTCTGTTATAGGTTGACCAGCTATTTGAATTTGGTCATGAACATCAACGATACATGGTGACATAAATTTGCCCACGCGTAAGCCATGTTCTTGTGCAATTGCCTCTAGAAATGTTAACGTAGAGCCTTTGCCATTTGTGCCCGCTAAGTGGACAACACGCAAAGTTTGCTCAGGATTACCTAAATATGATAAAGCCTCTTCAATCGCTGTAAGACCTGGTTTAATGATATCCTCACTTTTAACCTGCCATTTCTCTTTATAATGATCAAAGTTTGGGATCATCGTCCTTCCTCCTGTAGCCACTGTCGAGCTTGTGCTATAAAATATAATGAGCCTGTAATGACAACAATATCCTCTTTTTGGCGTTCTTGTAATACTGTTTGAAGGCTTTTTAGCCATTCTATATGAACCGTTTTATTTGCATGAGTCGACAACATCGCTAAGCTTTCAGCAGGCATTGCATTTGGTAGGTCTATTTGTGTAAAAGTGATCGAGGTGGCAACAGCATCCATTAGTTCTATACTGTTACCATGATCCTTATCTGCTAATGCCGCGTAAATAAAGTGATAATTGTTTCTTGGATAGACATTTTTTAGTGTTTGGATCAGAGCAGCTGTCCCTTCTGAATTATGAGCACCATCTAGCACAATTTGATTCGGCCATTGCTCAAAGCGGCCTGCCCATTGCGCACATTGTAGACCTTGACAAATAGAATCATCAGTAATGACAATTGCCCCCTGCTCACGTAATGTTAGTATGGCTGTGATGGCCAAACTTGCATTATTTATTTGATGTTGACCAGCCATTTTTAATGGTACATCCTTCATCAAGACATGAGCCTTTTCATATGTAAAGTGCTGATAGTCAGTGCTCTGCCAACTATTTGTCACTGTGAAGTCTTGTCCTAAAACAAAGCATGATGCATGTCGTTCCTCTGCAGTAGCTTTAATGACAGCCAATGCCTCCTCATTATGAACACCTACAACAACTGGTATGCCTTCCTTGATGATGCCAGCTTTTTCTGCGGCAACCTTTGCGAAAGTGTCGCCTAAAAAGGCTGTATGCTCTAACGAGATCGTTGTAATAATAGCTAAAAGCGGTGTTACGACATTTGTCGCATCCAAACGCCCTCCAAGCCCTGTCTCAATAAGCGCTATATCTACACCTTCATGTGCAAAATACTGAAACATAATGAGTGTAACTACCTCAAAAAAGCTTGGAAATTCACCATTGTAGTGTTCTTCTATAATTTTCGCAAGTTTATTGAAATAGTAGAGAAATTGCTCATCCGAAATTTGGTGGCCGTTAATGGTCATACGTTCATTAACTCGCTCTAAATGTGGAGACGTAAATGCCCCTACAGTGTAGCCTGCATGTTGAAGCATTTCTCTTAATGCGTTCACCGTAGAACCTTTACCATTTGAACCTGCTACATGGATTACTCTTAGCTTATTGTGAGGTTCATCTAAATGTCCTAGTACTTCCCGCATAAGGACAAGTGGCGCACGTTTATGATCAACTGCTTTTAATGTAAAAATAAATTTTGTACATTCGTTCATTGTGTTAAACAAAAGAAACACTCCTTCTTACTGCAATATCTTTATTTTAGTACAAGTAACGTTTAATAACATAGCAAAATGACAAAATACAAAAAACACGCAGCTAGCAACTGCGTGTTCGTACTAATATTATTTTAATGTACCTTGTGAGCCCCTAATAAAGCACCCATATTATTTAAAATAGTTTTGGCATCACTATTTAATAATGGATGGACATCTGGGCGTTGCACTAATTCAAAAGCGTTTTTTAACGTCCTTTTTAGCATCGATATATCAAAATCTGAGCAATACTCATTAATTTTTTGGATCGTTAATAAATCTGTTCGTGATAATTTAGTGCTATCCTGTTGGGGATTACTATTTGCTAATATGTGCTTAATCAGGACACGGCCACTTGTATTCAATAAACGATAATACTTTGCTTCGGATAATTTTAAGAGATTCGTTTCGATTAATACTCTCGCGCTTACAAAGTCTAATTCATCACATGCTTTGTTGACTTTTGTAATAATAGTTGCTATATTCCCTGACATTTTCAACACCTCCATTAGCTCTTATTTTCTTTCTAAAAAAGACTCTCTATCCAAAAAACATCCATTCCCAATCTTAGATTTGGTTTTTCACGGCTAAATAACATGAAATTAGGTTTTGTTTCCTATTAGTTCAGCGCTGCACATCATCTATTAGACCAATTTATTTAAAATAATACTATATATTTTTTCCTAATTCAATGTATATCTTTAGCTCTACATAAAAAAAGCAATGGATGACTTTTTCGTCATCCATTGCTTCGTCTTTACATATTTTTTAATTCTTCTAAACGTTTTAACACAACTGCATGCTTGCTTTCGTAATCTGCTAATTTCTCACGTTCTGCGTTGACTAACGCTTCCGGTGCTTTCGATACAAACTTCTCATTCGATAATTTACCTGTAACAAGCTTTACTTCTTTTGCCCATTTCTCTAATTCTTTTTCAAGACGGGCAATTTCTTCCTCAAGATTGATCAGTCCAACAAGAGGCAGGAATACCTGTGCTCCTGTCACAACAGCAGTCATTGATTGTCCTGGGGCCTCTAAACCTTCACCAATTGTTAAAGTGTCAGGATTACAGAATTTTTCTAGATATGCTTGATTATCTTTAAGTACAGCTGCTGTTGCTGCATCTTTCGCTGAAATAAACAACGGTACTTTTTTGCTCATCGGTGTATTTACTTCCGCACGAATATTACGTACTGAACGTATAATATCCATTAGGAGCTTCATATTATCTGCTTCATCAGCAAAATGAAGATCTGTGCGTACTGTTGGCCATGCTGCCACTGTAATAGATTCACCTTCGTGTGGTAAGTGCTGCCAGATTTCTTCTGTAATGAAAGGCATAAATGGATGTAAAAGACGCATTGTTTGATCTAGTACGTAAGCTAAAATAGATCGAGTTGTCTTTTTAGCTGCTTCATCTTCACCGTAAAGTGGTAATTTTGCCATTTCAATATACCAAGAACAGAAATCATCCCAAATGAAATTGTATAATTCACGGCCAACTTCGCCGAATTCATAACGCTCTGCAAGAGAGGTTACACGTTCAATCGTTTCATTTAAGCGCGTTAAAATCCATTTGTCAGCTACAGATTTTTCACCAGTTAAATCGATCTCATCATATCTCATACCATCCATATTCATAAGCGCAAAACGTGATGCATTCCAAATCTTATTGGCAAAGTTCCATACTGCTTCAACTTTTTCAGTTGTATAGCGTAAATCTTGACCAGGTGATGAACCAGTAGCTAAGAAGTAGCGTAATGAATCTGCACCGTATTGTTCAATGACATCCATTGGATCAACACCATTGCCAAGTGATTTACTCATTTTACGCCCTTCACCATCACGTACTAAACCATGAATTAGCACATCTTTAAATGGACGTTGATCTGTAAACTCAAGGCCTTGGAAAATCATTCGAGAAACCCAGAAGAAAATAATATCATAGCCTGTTACTAATGTATTTGTTGGATAGTAACGTTTATATTCTTCATTTGCTTCATCTGGCCAACCCATAGTAGAAAACGGCCATAGTGCTGAAGAGAACCATGTATCTAGTACATCTTCATCTTGCGTCCAGTTTTCTGCATCTGCTGGGGCTTCTTTACCTACGTATATTTCGCCTGTTTCATTATGGTACCAGGCTGGGATTTGATGGCCCCACCATAATTGACGAGAAATACACCAATCGCGTATATTCTCCATCCAGCGGGAATATGTGTTTTCAAAACGAGCAGGAACAAAGTTTACTTTCCCTTCTTCGTCCTTTTGCAGCTCTAGGGAAGCATCAGCAAGTGGTTGCATTTTAACGAACCATTGTGCTGAAAGATATGGCTCAACAACAGCACCAGAACGTTCAGAGTGTCCTACTGAATGCATATGCTCTTCAATGCGAATTAACACACCTGCTTCTTGTAAATCAGCAACAATTTGCTTGCGGCATTCGAAGCGATCCATTCCTTTATATTTGCCAGCAAGATCATTCATTGTGCCGTCTTCATTCATTACTAGAATGCGCTCTAGATTATGACGATTACCAACTTCAAAGTCGTTCGGATCATGGGCTGGTGTCATTTTTACAACCCCAGTACCAAATTCCATATCAACGTACTCATCAGCAACAATTGGAATTTCGCGACCTACAATCGGTAAAATAACGTTTTTACCAATTAAGTGCTGATAACGCTCATCGTTCGGGTGAACAGCTACCCCAGAGTCACCAAGCATTGTTTCGGGACGTGTTGTAGCAACTTCTACATAGCCAGAGCCATCAGCTAATGGATATTTCATATGATAGAAGGCACCTTGCACATCCTGATAAATTACCTCGATATCAGATAATGCTGTTTTTGCTGCTGGGTCCCAGTTGATAATACGTTCACCACGATAAATTAAACCTTTTTCATATAACTGAACAAAAACTGTTTTTACGGCATCTGAAAGACCTTTGTCTAATGTGAAACGTTCACGTGTATAATCTAATCCAAGACCAAGCTTTGCCCATTGATCACGAATATGTCCAGCATACTCTTCTTTCCATTCCCATGTTTTTTCGAGGAATTTTTCACGTCCTAAATCATAACGTGTAATATTATCCTCACGCAGCTTGGCTTCTACTTTTGCCTGTGTTGCTATACCAGCATGGTCCATACCTGGCAACCATAGGGCATCATAGCCTTGCATGCGTTTCATACGAATGAGAATATCTTGTAATGTTGTATCCCAAGCATGACCAAGGTGTAATTTACCTGTTACGTTCGGTGGTGGAATAACGATTGAATAGGGCTTTTTCCCACTTTCAGGCTGTGCCTCGAAGAACTTCCCTTGTAACCACCATTCATAGCGACCAGCTTCAATGGACTGTGGGTCATATTTAGTTGGCATTGAAATGTTTTCTGTCATATTGACTCCTCCTATTGTTTGAAAACTGTTGGTAAAGAAATACTATTTATTTTTTACCCAATAAAAAAACTCCTCTCGTCTAAAAGGACGAAGGAGTTTTAGTTCGCGGTACCACCTTTAATTCCAGCAGGGTTAAGATAAATATTAAATAACATATTTTCTCAGCCTATTCTACTGGCTCTCAATTCGGTAACGGTGTTTAACCGGCTTTAACTACTATTATTTCACTAAAGCTGCTCAAGGGCTACCTTCAATTTCGTACAAATAGAAACTTCTCAGCTACCGTTTCCTCTCTGAAAATGTAGTCAAAATTTACTCTTCCCTATCATAGCATCTGTATTTGATTTTCCTTATTGTACCGCAGGATCGTGTCATTTTTCAAGTGATTTAGTCATCTTTTAGTAAGAGGAAAGTAAATAGAAAAGGAAGTGACAATTCAAATGCGACGACGCAAGTATAACCCTTGGCTTTTACCACCTTGGCTACGACAAGTTCGTTTTTATTGCAGAACCATCATCGTGCCGATTTGTGCTTTTCAGTTTATCCGTGTCATTATTGTGCCAACATCAGGTGATTTAGTCTTCTTATTACTCCTGCTACTTCTCTGCTATTTACTTTTGAAAGACATCATTTGAAACACGAACTTTAAGCGGTGTATATTCTTCTGTTAGATCCCAAATCATAGAAGGCACTTCATGCCAAGTACTGGATTCGCGTACAACAATATGGCTTGAGGATTCTCTTAATACAGCTTTTTGGTCAACTGTTGTAGAATTCTCTTGGCGTGAAGCTGCTGCTACTGCGGCAGGTTGTTTCACTTGAACACTTTCTTCAATTGCAGCCAATGTCTCCTCTTGTTCGAAAGCATGTGTTGATAGGTGCGGATTGTCTAACACATCTTTTTCAACAACAGGTTCATACTCATTGAAAGCGCTTGTGACTGTCCACTCAAGCTGACACATCTGATTTGTTAGACTAGGGCGAATATCCTTGACCATTAAATCTTTGACATCTGATTCTTTTGGTAAATCCACATGTAAAGGAACGGCATACTCAAAATAACCAGTATCTCCTTGAATATCAAGGGCATCAATTGTAATTAAATCTTCATTTTCCGCAAATGCTTGCATATCTTGAAAATCAAAGCGAACGTGTGCGGTGATATGATAGATGCCCATAAGTCGCAAAGAATCCTCTAACTGCATTGCCTGCCACTGTGGCTTAATTTGAACAGCTGCTATTTCAGTTGGGCAGCCATATCCAGGAAAACAAAATGTTTCGCGCATATTCCAAGTTTTGTGTTCGATAATAATCCCTCCCTTTGCATCATATGACGATTCGAAGGATAGTATGCTAGGATGTTGCCATTTGAACAGAGTTAAAAATAGATACTACTAAAAAAATGGCATGCTAGAAGTAATAGTCTAGCATGCCATTCCCATGGATGTTCGTATCATTAAACATTTACTAATTTAATTTTATTAGCTACACGATCTGTTAGCATTTGTGTTGCCTTTGGTACGATCGGTTTAAAAATCGGATTGAGAACAGGGCCAGCTAACCCGCCTGCAATGACTTCTAAGAATCCTGTCATTTTAGTATTTTCAGCGTCGATACTTTCTGCGAGGAAATAGCCATTTCCTGTGAAGTTATCAGAAAGCCCCTTTAATTCAAATGTAACTTTTGATGGTGCTATCCATTCTAAGATTGTAATTTCTACTTCAACTGTTTTTTTCAAAACGCCAACATTGCCTTTAAAAGTCCAAGTGGAGTGTTTCTCATCAATCATTTCATGTGCATTATAACCAGGGACAAGCTTTGCCCATTTTTCCATATCACTAACGAAATCCCATACATGTTCAATCCCTACGGGTACTTCGACCGTGTGTGTGCCTGTTGCCATATCAATTCACTACTTTCTTTTATGAATAGCTATATTATAAACGATATCGCCCACAATTTGGCTATGCTGAAAGATGTAATTTTGACAAAAGCAGGTCCTTCATCCAGTATAGTTGAGCGTACTTACTAGTAAATATATGCTATTGTTCCTTTTTACTCATGTATTCCTCAAGCACTATAATGCCTTCTGCTTAATCCATTAAAAAAGGTAATGTCAATGGGATATAAAGCAATTTTACAAAGCGAGGGTTTATTCCATTCCGCTAGCATCCTTTCCAGGGGGGCGTTCGTGAGTGACAACACCTCTACATAAAATGAGTAGTGAACACTTTTACTTTATTTGAAAATCTTGCTATTAAGAAACATTTTTATGGGGTGGGGTGGAAGGTGCTTGAATCCCATGGGATAGCTAAAGAGGTGAGCCATAGGAAAGCAAGTAGCCTACAACGGAAACCATTTTCCCCTTTCGCAAAAATTCTAGTGATGGTTTTGTTTTTCAACAGCAGAAGAGCATGCTAGAAATAATTCTAGCATGCTCTATCAAATTTTATTGCGCTAATTGCGCAAATACTTTATGGAATGCTGCCACTGTTGTCGCAATGTGCTCTTCCGTGTGAGCTGTTGAGATGAATAGTCCCTCAAATTGAGAAGGAGGTAAGAAAATACCTTCCTCTGCCATTAGACGGAAATATTCAGCGAATAATTGTAAATCTGATGTTTTAGCAGAAGCAAAATCAATGACATCTTCATTCGTGAAGAAGAAGCCAATCATAGAGCCTGCACGATTAACAGTGTGCGGGATATTATATTTAGTTGCTGCTTCACGGAAACCAGCCTCAAGCTGATCCCCTAATTTTTTAAAGTAATCATACGTACCATGGTCTAAACGGGATAACGTTTCATAACCAGCTGTCATCGCTAACGGATTCCCCGATAATGTTCCTGCTTGATAAATTGGTCCAGCTGGTGCTACTTGCTCCATAATTTCTTTTTTCCCAGCGAATGCGCCTACAGGGAGACCACCTCCGATGACTTTACCTAAAGTAGTCATATCAGGCGTTACCCCAAAATACCCTTGTGCACAGCCATAATCTACGCGGAAACCTGTCATGACTTCGTCAAAGATTAATAATGCACGGTGCTCTGAAGTAAGTGCACGCAAACCTTCTAAGAAACCTGGTTGTGGAGGTACAACACCCATATTTCCTGCTACTGGCTCCACAATGACTGCAGCTAACTCTGTGCCAAATTTCTCAAAAATCACTTTTGCCCCTTCTAAATCATTATAGGCAACTGTCAACGTATTGCGGGCGATATCTGCAGGTACGCCAGGGCTATCAGGTAGGCCTAATGTGGCAACACCAGAACCAGCTTTAATCAATAAGGAGTCACCGTGACCATGATAAGACCCTTCAAACTTTAAGATCTTATCACGTCCTGTCACACCACGTGCTACACGTAATGCAGACATAGTAGCCTCTGTTCCAGAAGAAACAAAGCGAATCATTTCCATTCCTGGTAAACGGTCTAATACTAATTGAGCTAAGCGATTTTCTGTATAGCTTGGAGCACCGAAGGAAGAACCCTTCGCAGCTGTATCTGCAATTGCTTTCACTACCTCTGGATGTGTATGTCCTAAAATTAACGGACCCCAAGACAATACATAATCAATATATTCATTGCCATCAATGTCTTTAATGATTGCCCCATGGCCAGATTCCATGAAAATCGGGTCCATATTTACTGATTTAAATGCACGTACTGGGCTACTTACACCGCCCGGCATTAATTGAACAGCTTCAGCATAGGCTTGTTTTGATTTTTCGTAAGAACGTGTCATTTATTTCTCCTCCAACCAACGTGCAACATCTTTTGCATGATACGTAATGATTAAATCAGAGCCTGCACGTTTCATGCCTAATAATGTTTCAAGCACAACTTTTTTCTCTTCAATCCAACCATTTATAGCAGCCGCTTTAATCATTGCATATTCACCTGAAACGTTATACGCAACAAGCGGTAATGGATAGTTATTTTTCATGTCTCGAATAATATCTAAATAGCTAAGGGCAGGCTTGACAATTAGGAAATCTGCGCCCTCTTCGATATCTGACTCTGCTTCACGGAATGCCTCTAGACGATTTGATGGATCCATCTGGTAGGATTTACGATCACCAAATTGCGGAGCACCATCTGCAGCATCACGGAAAGGTCCATAGTAACTGGATGCATATTTGACTGCATAGGACATAATCGGGATATGTTCAAAACCAGCTTCATCCAGACCAGCGCGAATTGCCGTTACAAAGCCATCCATCATATTTGATGGAGCAATGATATCAGCGCCAGCTTTTGCTTGTGATATCGCCGTGCGAGCTAAAACATCTAATGAAGGATCATTCAAAATTTGATCGCCCTCAATTAAGCCACAATGTCCATGATCCGTAAATTCACATAAGCATGTATCCGCGATGACTAACAACTCAGGATGACGTGTTTTAATGAGTCGAGTCGCTTCTTGCACAATGCCATGATCATGAAATGCACCTGTTCCAACCGCATCCTTTTCAGCTGGCAAGCCAAATAAAATAACTGCAGGAATACCTAATGCTACAACCTCATCCACCTCTGCCTCTAGTTTATCTAATGAAAATTGAAAAACGCCAGGCATTGAATGTACTTCATTTTTAATATTTTCGCCTTCTATTACAAAAATAGGATAGATCAGGTCCTCTTTATGTAAGTATGTTTCTTTTACCATTGATCTCATCGTTGCATTGGCACGCAAACGACGGTGTCTTTGAAATTGTAGTTTTGTCATGATTTGTCCCCTACTTTCATAATTTCTTCGATGACTGCTTGCATTGTATAAACGCTTGGCATAATATCCACAGTAGCACCGTATTGTTCAAGAGCTGCTTCCGTAATATGGCCGATGGCTGCAATGTGAGCTGCTTCCCAACCAATATGTGGAACAACTTCCATTGCATACACGTCAACTGCTGAAGGACTAGCAAAAATCACTGTAACATTTTGATGTTGCTGGATGCAACTGACAATAACAGATGTTTGATCATGTCGTTCTATCGTTTCATAGACTGTCCATTCTTTTAATTCAAAAGGCAATCCATCCTTCAGCGTACTTTTCGCCTTTTCTCCTCGAATAAACAGACATCTAGGTTGATTACCCGCTACACTCGGAAATTCTTTAACGAAAATATCAGCACTAAATATGGAAGGCATAAAGCTCACTTGAAATCCTAAATTTTCTAATGCTGTTGTTGTTTTAGTTCCAATGGAAGCTATTTTTCCTTTGAAATGACTTGCATTAAATTGATGTCGAAGCATTTTACTAGCAAAAGCTTCTACAGCATTTTGACTAGTAAAAATCAACCAATCGTATTGCTTAGCACGGTTCAATAGTTCAGGATCCTTGCTATCTAATCGTTCACAAGTTTCAATTAATGGGGCTACGATGGCATGTCCACCTAAAGCTGTTATATTTTCGACAATGGTTGTTGTCTTAGATGTGCCTGTTAAAAGTATGGTTTTACCCTTTAGAGGTAAATTACTGGGCATCTTGCTCTGCCTTTACACGCTGAATTAAATCGAAAGCTCCTTGTTTTGTTAAACTAGCAGCTAGTTCTTCTCCAATTTTTTGTGCATCTGTGCCAACTACTGTTTCCTTATACACAACAGATGCATCTGGAGCAGCAACAAGGCCTGTTAATGTAATTTCTTCCCCATTTGAAGTGGCATAACCAGCAATCGGAACTTGACAACCACCATCCATTGCCGCTAAAAATGCACGTTCTGCATGTGCTTCTTGCCAAGTGAATGAATCAGTCAACTTACCTAATTCGGCTAAAAGCTCCTCATCATCGGCACGACATTCAATGCCAAGAGAGCCTTGTGCTACAGCTGGTAGACATTGTTCGACAGGTAAAAGCTCAGTGACTACATCATCACTCCACCCAAGGCGTTTCAAACCAGCCGCTGCTAAAATAATGGCATCATATTCTTCTGTTTCAAGCTTAGCTAAGCGTGTATCAACATTTCCACGAATCCATTTAATTTCGATATCAGGACGTACTGTTAAAAGCTGAGCACTACGACGTAAAGAACTTGTCCCAACGATTGCTCCCGCAGGAAGGTCAGCAAATTTAACATGCCCTTTCGAAATAAATGCATCACGAGCATCTTCACGTGGTGGAATACAACCAATCACTAGCCCATCTGGCAATACAGCAGGCATATCTTTCATAGAATGAACAGCAAAGTCAATTTCTTTATCGTAAAGGGCTTGTTCAATTTCTTTTACAAACAACCCTTTCCCACCTACTTTTGAAAGCTGTACATCTAAAATTTGGTCACCTTTTGTTACAATCTCTTTTACTTCAAATTCGAATGGTGCACCAGCCGTTTTTAATTCATTAATGAACCAATTTGTTTGCGTTAGCGCTAATTTACTTCTCCTAGAACCTACAATAATTTTTCTCAACAGTCTCCAACCTTTCTTCTAATACCATAAATGGAATCGCGATAAACTACTACCTAAGAAGAAGTTTACAACAACTAATAGATAGGCATAAATATGTACCCATGCATAAGTTGTACCTGTCAGCTTGCTTTTGCGATTCACATATAGGATAAAACAATACAAAATTAAAATAATGAAGGACCCTATGATTTTCGCATCGAAAATCGAAAGACTCTCTAATGTTAATAGTGCCCATTCAAACCCTAATATTAAACTTATAAATAACATCGGAATTCCAATGAAAAATGAAATATTCATCCAGCTGCTTGTCTGCTGCAAGGAAGGCAATCTAGTCCATAAATGCGACCACTTTTTCTTTTTCAGCAATCGATATAGAACGAGATACAAAATGGCAAACACAAATGTTAATGTAAACGCTGCATAAGACAATATTGCAAATGATATATGAATAAAAAGCATCTCTGAAATTAAAGTATCCCCGACAGCTCCTGTAGGACGTTTCGGCATAAAAGTAAAGATACTAGCGAATAAAAATCCTAGTATATTAATAATAAACACAGGTAAATCCACCCTTGCTATGCAATGAAGGATAATGGATAACGTCACGAGTAACCAGGAATAAAAAAGTATTCCCTCGGACAAGGATAAAATCGGAAAACGCTTCGTTTCCACAAACGTTAAAATGATAATGGCACTTTGAATCATCCATACAAATGAAACAAGCCAAAAAGCAATGCGTCTTGCACGTACTTGCTTATAAAAATAATCAGTAAAGTAAAAAACTAGACTGATCGCATACAAGACGATCATCACTTCATAGAGCCTCGTCATGGTCAAATCAGCCAATAGACATCCCTTCTTTGTCGTGAAATTAATAAACTATTTTAGCATAGAAAACAAAAAAACGTTTTCGTATCCTTAGTTTACCATACAGATACGAAAACGCCTCATGTAATATCAGTAGAAAATCCAATTGCGCGTAACACCCATGTACAATCACAGCTTTCTACGTGAGCGCAATAGATAATTTAGAAAGAGTACTTTGGTTCAGTAGAAGTCTGAGATACCTGTGCGCGTTCTTTGCGCTCAAGCTCTTGCTTTGTCATCTCATGAACTTCAGCTTCCACAGCATCCTCTATACCAAAAATTTGTTGGAATAAACGTAACTGTTCATTTGCTTTTGGAGAATTAGCCATTTCTTTAGCTTGCAAGATTGGCTCTTTTAACAATTGATTGATAATAGATTTTGTATGTTTGCTTAAAATTTTACGTTCACGTTCCGTTAAATCTGGCATTTTATTTTCGATACTTGTCATAGTCTCTTGTTGAATACGATTTGCTTTTTTACGTAATGCTGAGATGACTGGCACTACCCCAAGAGTAGCTACCCAGTCTTTAAATTGCACAACTTCTTCGCCAATCATATTAGTAATATCAGCAGCAGCACGTTCACGCTCTGCTAAGTTCGCTTCGACAATACCTTGTAAATCATCAATATCATATAGGAATACATTTGGTAGGTCGCCAACTCGTGGGTCAATATCACGAGGAACCGCTATATCTACCATGAATAATGGTTTTCCTTTACGTAAACGTTCCACAAATTGCATTAGCTCGTAATCAATAACATAATCAGTAGCACCTGTTGAAGTAATTAAAATATCCGCTTCTAACAAAGAACATTGTAATTCCTTCATTGATTTAGCTTCACCATGGAATTTAGCTGCTAAGCTTTCTGCTTTTTCAAATGTACGGTTAATGACAGTAACTTTCCCTACACCACTACCGTAAAGGTTCTCAATTGCAAGTTCCCCCATTTTTCCTGCACCTAAAATAGCTACATGCTTGCGTTGTAATGAGCCAAAAATTTTCTTTGCTAATTCTACGGCCGCATAGGAAACGGATACTGCATTCTCACCAATCGCTGTTTCATTATGAGCACGCTTTGCAAATGTTACTGCTTGCTTAAATAGCTGATTGTATACCGTTCCTGTTGTGCCAATCTCTTGTCCACTTAAAAAGCTTTTTTTTACTTGCCCTAAAATTTGTGTTTCACCTAGAACCATTGAATCGATTCCAGCTGTCACTTTAAATAAATGTTCGACTGCCTCATCTTCTTCACGAATCGTTAAATACGAAGAAAATGTCTCCACAGGCAAATCAAACCAGTTGGCTAAAAATTGTTTCACAAAATGACGTCCAGTATGCAATTGATCCACAACAGCATATATTTCTGTACGATTACATGTCGAAACAATTACGTTCTCTAATATACTTTTTTGCTTTTGCAGCGCTTCCATTGCTTGTGGCAGTTCACTCTCAATGAATGATAACTTCTCACGTATTTCAACAGGCGCTGTTTTATAATTCAAGCCTACTACGATGGTATGCATGAATAACACCTCACACGTTCTAATTCACAAATCTCATTATAGCACAGTTCGACAAGAGTTCATCAATAATTTGTGAACATGTCATGAAGAACTGCAATTCGTCATCTACATTAGAATTATTATAAACTAAGTGTAACAAATTATACGTGTTGTTTCAAATTAAAAAACTGCCCCCATTATCGGAGGCAGTTTTCTCATTAATTTGTTATTGTAACACTCTTTATTGCAATTATATTACCATCTTTATCGTATGCTATAAACTCAATCTCATCATTGACTTTAAAATCCTGCATAGTTTGAACAGTTTTTGTTAACATATACACTTGATCACTACGCTTTTGCAAATCAAACTGGACATCCCCACTGATTGAATTAAAACGTACATTCATCTTCGCAACGTTTTGACAGTTACCATCAACTCGAGCACTCATTGTAATATAACCTTTTCGTAGCGAAACACTTGTCTCTTCAAATAAATCTTCTGGATTGATACAGCTTGAAGCTTGCGTTTTACATAAAATAGTATCAATTAACTTCTGGAAGACTTGATGCAATTGCAAATTATCAATTGCATGGAAGTACGTTCCGCCCGTTTCTGAAGATAATTGCATTAAAGTGGCGTCATTTACTTGTGATTTTTTGCCCATACTAACTGTGTATACTTTGACACCTTGCTTTTTCGCGTCATTTATAACTTTTGTCATTTTTGATTTACTTGTTTTACCATCAGATACAACGACAATCGCTTTGGATGTTTTCGAATCATTCGAGAATTTTGTTAAAGCAATATCGATGCCTGCAAAAATATCGGTTGCACCCTTATCTTTCGATGCTTTATAAAGATCTTTTTTCAACACATTTTCTGTTGTACCTTCTCCAAGTACTGTCGCTTTTGTATTGGTTTCAATGACTATGTTATTTTTAGCCTTTAATTGATTGATTAGTTCAATCATTTTCTTCCCACGATAATTTGTTGGATCAACAGCCTTCATGGAAGAAGAATAATCCACTACATAGGCAATTTCTGTTGCTAAAGAACAAGAGTTTTTACTGAAGTATGGATTCGTAAAAATATCTTTCGTCACTGTTTTATCTTTTAAACCCTTCAAGGACGTTGCATAGCGAGGGTCTATTGGATTGACAAGTCTTGCTTCCACTTTAGATTTGCCATATATAACTGAATCAAAGTAGGCTACAGCAGTACCTGGATTCCCTGTATTATTTAATGGATCAGAAGTGTTCGTAATGAATGAAGCTGTTTTTTCTACTCCGTCATACTTAATTTTGACTGTTCCTTGATAATCTGTAATAGGCTCTCCACCAGGACGCACTAAAGTCACCATTACTTTTGTATAACGATCTTTTCCTGATGGTCTTGATGCAGCATCCGCACTTTCCTTTAGGGCCTCTACTCGTTTTTTAAACGCCTCTACTTGTCCAAGTAATTTACCGCCTTGGTATTTTAATAATACCGTGCGGTCATAGTTACTTAAGTTAGTGAAGATCGAATAAATCTTCATAACACTGTCATAATGTTCTAATGTTAAATCTTTTTCGTCTGGCATTTCTTTCATAAGCTGAATAATGGCGCCGACTGGATTAATGTTCTCTACCTGTGAGGCAATATCATCATCAATGCCCTGAACGCGATAAATAGGACGACCATCGTCAGCAATTAAATACATTATTTCCGTTTTAGCTGGCGTTGTAACAGAGTTCTCAAAACGTGTCTTTAAAAGTTCCTCAAATAAGTGAACAGAAATATCATAGTTTTCAAATTGAAGAATAGCATTTTCATAACCTAATGCCGGATATTTAGGATCAGATCCACCGTAACGCAAATAGATGTTTTGCACATTCCCTAAAACGTCCGTCACATTTGTTTGCTGCCCAATACTAAATAATTTTTTATCTGAATTAGAATCTAGAGGAACTGGGCTATAAACATCAATTAAGTTTTGCGTAAAGAACTCTGGAATATCTTCACTTTTCGGAAATTCAGGAATTACGCTCCCATTATCATCTGTATTTGCTGGGTCGTATACTTGGTAATCAATACGCAATTCAGGCTGTGGTGCATAACGCACTTCTGCATTTAGTTTCTCTCCAACAAGACACTTCATTGCTGGGTCCGTATTATTAATCAGTTCAAAAGTTATTGTATCACGTACTGATTTAGTTAGTTTTGGTGCTACCACTATAGCTGATACAGTTGAACCATCCGATTGGACAATGTCAACTGCTTCACCTGAAGTATCAACAATATTTCCGTAGGATGCTTTCACGCGGAATGAATAGGATTTATCATCAGCGATAGGATCACCATTACAAGCCTTTAAAGACACCGTAACTAGTGTTGTATCCACATTATTTGCAATTAAATCAGGCTTTTCCACCACGATACTCTGCAATGCATTATTAACATTATTTGGTCCAGTAAAATCATTGGAATTATCCTTTGGCTCTTCAAAATCAGCACTACTAGATCCCATAAAACCAGGCGGTAATGTAATGCTATCATTATCACGACCAGCTGGACTACGTTTTAATCCTTGTACTGCGAAAGTACTATTTTGAACAGCACGATAGAAAAATACAGCAACATCACCCCTTGTTAATTTTGTGGATGGATGAAAGCTAGCGAATGTGTTTTTGCCTGTAGAGCTTGTAGATAAATCATTTGAATATAAATATTGAACTGCCTGTGGCTCATCTAAATCTAAGCCTTTAAAAGCCGCGTAAATTTGGGCAAATTGGCCACGTGTTACAGCTTTTGTTCGATTCGTATTTACATGTGTACCGTTAAATGGTAAATAAAAATCACTATAGAAATTATAAGCAACACTATCAATATAAGATAAAGCATAGTTACGATCTAGTTTGGCAAACATCAGAACAAGATCGCGATCTGTCACTTGATCATTTGGTAAAAAGTTACTTGCACTATTTAAGGACATCAGGTCATTATCGACCGCCCATGAAATAGCTTTATAATTATTGCTATTTGTTGGAACATCTCTAATTGTTGTAGCTGCTTGCGTAACAGTAGGTGTAGCTGTCATCAGTAGAAGCATGAAGCAAAGCATAGCAAGCAATGCTTTTTTTACATATGTCATTTTTGTTCCATCCTTTCTTTAGTTAAAGAACAATATGTCATCACGGTAGTTTTGTTTTAAGTCATCCTCTAAATATTTCAAGAATCGTTCTAAAACAACTGACGCCTCTGCACGCGTTAGCGGTTTATTTGGATTAAAACGACCAGCAGCATCACCAATCATTAAGCCAAGCTCATTCGCTATATAGATGCCATCTCTCGCATAATTTGGAATCTGTTTGTCATCTGTAAATTTAGTTAAGTAACCAGGATCAGGTGCTCTATTTTCAAGTCCTAAGGCACGGACAAAGATAGTTGCAGCCTGTGCGCGATTAATCGCATTATCTGGCTTAAAGTAGTCAGCTGATACACCTTTAATTATCCCTTTATTTAACGCTGATTCAATATAACCGTAATCTTTGATAGAACGCTTCAAGTCTTTAAAAACACTTGTAGTAGGTGTCTTTTTTGATTTCTTTTCTTCAAACACACGTAAATCAACCGCTTTACCAATAGCCGTCGTAAAATCAATACGTTTCATTGGTGTATTAGGAGAAAAGAAGTTACTTGAATCTGAGTAAATACCTAGAGAATAAAGTTTTTCAATTGCTTCTTTCGCGTAATGGGTTGTTAAATCTCTGAATTTAGGAATGATAAGACGTTCAATTGTCGGCATGTACTCTGTATCTAAATCAAGTGTCCCTTTTTGTCCTGACGATAGGTCGTATGTATATTCAGAAATAACATCCTTTTCACTTACGACTGCATATCCACCTTCAAAACTCCCTAAGCTACCGAGATTTTCCTCATAATTTAAAACACGTGATTTACTTGTAGATAGACGATTTTTCACATGACTTGTTTTACCATCACTATAGGAATAAACAGATTCCGTGATTTGAGTTTCTGTCGCACCCCAAAAGTTCTCATAGCCTGCATGTCGACTATCTGTTTCAATTGTGACTGTGTTTTGAACAGCATTTTTTCCTTTTCCTGTTTCAAAAGCATAGGTTTTTCTAGAAATAATATTTCCTGAGTAATAATCAGAGGCTGCACGATTATCAGTAACTGTTCCTTGTGAAAATTGATAATCGACTAAGGAATAAGTAATAGCGCCAATTGTAATTTTTTCAGTGTATTTCTTCACTTCACCATTGGATGTTTTTTGACCAAGAACTGCATAATCCACTACATCTGATTCATAGGCAATATTTCTTGTCAATGTAGCGCCATTGCTTGCTGTTAACTTCATGTTATATGTTTCAGTTAATTTACCTTTTGATTCTTTTTGTGCAATTTTAATATCTTTACTTGTCCCTTTAAAAATAACAGGTGTCCCTGAAAGGAACACAGCTTCTTCATATGTATATTCGTTTTTTACAGCGCCTGTTGTTTCTAATGAAGCAGCTGATGCATTGAATGGAATAGTTGTTCCAATCAAAAAAACAGCAAGGACTAGAAACATTATTTTAGATAATTTTTTTTGCATTCGCTTTTCCTCTCTTTCACTGTGCATTTGCGTGCATAATGAAGCTTGTTTCTAATATCACTAAAAAAATCTACTCATCTTGCTAATGTATCCACAAGTTAGCCTATTCGAAGTAACTTCCTCATCTTTCGATTATGAAACATATTCGCATAAGACTCGCAGATTTTTTTAGTTTACTATTCATGCTAATCTACCAAAATAAAATGAGCTTTAACAAATCGATCTGATAATACAACTAAACGATCAGATGGCTGTAAGTCAGAAGCTTGAATTACCTTACCTGCTTTAATCAGTGTCGCTTGGTCAATATTCATATTAACCATTTCACCTGCTTCATACCAACGTCCATTTTGCCATTGACTAACACTCTTGACATTAATGACTGCAGGATACGTAGATTTCACAGACTGTAGTTTCCCTGCGAGCATTAGTGGGGCAACAGGTTTAGCCTTGTCTAGAATATGGAGAGCTTGTACATGGCCTTCTTTCACATAGAAATAACCATAATCTCCCTCAGATAAGTAAAGTTCAATATCTGGCATGACACTATATGTTTTATTGCCGTCATCTACCATAGCTTTCGTTGAATTACTAACTGACAGTACAGTACGATCTGCTTTCTTGAAAACATTTGATTCAATCTTCATCGCATCGTCAATTTCAATTACATATCCATCTGCTTGAGATAAGCGTCCATAATATAATTCATGACCTGCAAGATTAGGTGACATGAAGCTATCGCTTGTAACTTGTATTACTTGGGCATAGTGATCACGAGTAGCACCATCAGCCACGACAAAAGCAGTACCATATGCCATAAGACCAGTAGGTTCAATTAATCGTCCATTTCGAATTAAAATAGTTCCATTGTGGAAATACATTGTTCCTGCTGTTTTCAGTTTCAGTAGTTGGTAATCTGTATCAACAGACAGCATTGGTTCGTAATATGTTCTTTCATTATTTTTCAATACGACAATTTTCTCGATTACTTCCTTACCAAATTGTTTAACGGTCGCATAGTATGCTTCGCTACCTATATAATTTTTCAGCTGACCTTTCTCAACTTTCGTATTCCCAACATATATCGGTACTTTGGAAGTAAAAGGCATAGTTGAAAGATCATTTGTTGTTTGAGAGCCAAATTGCCAGTTAACAAAGGCATGTTGATTTTTCACGGTAAGTTTGTTGGCATTAGGATTGACCGCTTGTATCTCACCTTTATATAAGTTTTCAACGAGCGTGCCTGTTTCACTGATAGCTACCTTTGATATGACTGAGGAAGTTTTATTTTTGAAACTTAATTTAACGCGATCCCCTACGTATAATGCACTAATATCTGTTGCAGAAGAACCTTTTTGATAATTGGTTTCTTTGTTTAAATAGTATGTCGTTTCTGCGCCAACATCTGGTTTTACCATGATAAATAAACCATTTGGATCAATACTCGTTACGACACCAGCAGTTGTTTTACCGTTACTGCTTTCTGTTGATGGTACATTTGTTTCTGTTGGTGTATGAGAGGTGCCGCGAAGTTCAACAACACTTCTAAGAGAAATTTCAGCCTCGACTTCCATCCCCATCTTAAAACCCTCAATCGTTGTAGACGTATTATTAATATATAATCTAGTATTTTTATTAATATTAAACGTTACTGTTCGCCCACGATCATTTTCCAAAGTTATTTTACTAAGTTGCTTTTCTATCGTACCATCTGGCTTCGTATATTCTGAAAACGTTACATCAACAAATGTCCCTGTCACTAGTTGGGCAGCTTTAGCAGATTGATGAAAGGAAAAACCAACTATCATCAATAACGTAATCATCAGTATGTAAAAATATTTTTTCAAAAAACCTGCCTCCTTACTAATTATTAGTATATCGTATTATTGGTAGTTTTTCTTATTCGAAAAGTTACATTTTAGGCCTTCTTGAATTTATTTCTAAAACAAAAGTTGAGATAGCTTTTAACTTCAACCTACTTCATATCTGAATATCAATTGTATGTCCGGCTGTTGGATGTGGAGCATCTAACATTTCAACTAACTGTTCTGTATTTTGCTGTTGCATTTCCATTGTCTGTTTCGTAACAGCTAAAGATACATTTTGCATAAGTGCTGCTTGGTTCATTGTCATCGATAAAGCTGCGATATCCATATAGTCCACCTCCTCTCTAATTTATCGGACAAATAGTTTCATCATCAAGTATTTTCCCTAAATTTCTACATCACCTTGACTGAAAATACAAAAACATCTATTGTCCTAACGCTTTAGATACAATAGATGTTTTTTATTACATTTTATTTTCGATTGTTTTCCAAGCTTCCTCAAAGCCAAGACCCGTTTCTGAAGAGAAGACAATAAGAGGATCACTTTTTTCCAACTCCAGCGTCTCTTTGACAATTTTCTTATGTTTATCCCATTTACCTTTTGGAATTTTATCTGCCTTCGTTGCAATGACAATGCAAGGAATATTGTAATGCTTTAAAAAATCATACATCATACGATCATCAGCTGTTGGAGGATGTCGCAAATCTATAATTTGTACGACTGCTTTTAACTCCTGACGTCCTGTAAAATAGCGCTCGATCATTTTTCCCCATGCCTCACGCTCTGTTTTAGAAACCTTTGCATAACCATACCCTGGAACATCTACAAAAAATAGCTGCTCTTCAATCTTATAAAAGTTAAGGGTTTGTGTTTTACCAGGCTTAGATGAAATACGTGCTAAAGCTTTACGTCCGATCATTCGATTAATGAAGGAAGACTTTCCTACATTCGAACGACCCGCTAATGCAAATTCTGGCAGTCCATCTTCTGGATATTGGTCTGGTCGTACCGCACTAATGACCATTTCGACATTATGGACTTTCATTTTTTTAAAAACCTCCGTCCAGCGCATAGGCTAAAACTTCATCAGCCGATGTCACTAGTTTAAATGTTAGTTGCTCACGTACACTATCAGGAATATCCTCTATATCACGTTCATTATCCTTAGGACAAATGATTGTCGTTAATCCCGCACGGTGAGCGCTTAATGTTTTTTCTTTTAAGCCGCCGATTGGCAATACACGGCCACGCAAGGTAATCTCACCTGTCATACCTACCTCGCGGCGAATCGGACGATGTAGAATAGCCGAAACGATAGCTGTTGCCATTGTAATACCAGCTGATGGTCCATCTTTTGGTACAGCACCTTCTGGTACATGGATATGAATATCATGAGTATCAAAAAATTCTGCATCCACATTAAGGTGTTCCATCTTCGTACGAACATAGGATAATGCTGTTTGAGCAGATTCCTTCATTACTTCACCAAGCTTACCAGTAAGTTGCAACTTCCCTTTACCTGGCGTTAAAGAAACTTCAATTTGTAATGTATCTCCACCAACTGTTGTATACGCAAGTCCAGTTGCGACACCCACTTGATTTTCCTTTTCAGCCTGTCCATAGCGGAAACGATGTTTACCGAGTAAATCTTGTAATGACTTTGAGCTAACCGTTACGCGTTTTTTCTCACCAGATACAATTACTTTGGCAATTTTACGGCAAAGCGTAGCGATTTGTCGTTCTAAACCACGCACTCCTGCTTCTCGAGTATAATAACGTATAATATCAGTGACTGCTTCATCTTTGATTACCACTTGTGTTTTTTTCAAGCCATGCTCTTTCAACTGCTTTGGTATAAGATGATTTTTTGTAATTTGAGCTTTCTCGATTTCAGTATAGCCCGCAATAGAAATTACTTCCATACGATCTAATAATGGTCCTGGGATGCTACTTAAATCATTGGCAGTTGCAATAAATAACACATTAGATAGATCATATGGTTCCTCAATATAATGATCACTAAATGTATTATTCTGTGCAGGGTCTAAAACTTCAAGCATAGCTGCTGCAGGGTCACCTCTAAAATCATTCGACATTTTATCGATTTCATCTAATAAAAATACTGGATTAATGGTACCTGCTTTTTTCATTCCTTGAATAATACGTCCTGGCATTGCACCAACATACGTACGTCGATGTCCGCGAATTTCCGATTCATCTCGAACACCACCTAAAGAAATACGAATAAACTTTCGATCTAAACTTTCGGCAATGGAGCGAGCTAATGATGTTTTACCAACACCTGGAGGCCCTGCTAAGCATAAAATAGGTCCTCGCAGTGAATTTTTCAACTGACGTACTGCTAAATATTCTAGAACACGTTCTTTGACTTTTTCTAGTCCATCATGATCTCGGTTTAAAATATTTTCAGCATGGGCAATATTCATGCGATCCTCTGTAGCATTTGTCCACGGTAACGATATAAGCCAATCAATATAATTGCGAATAACACCGCTTTCTGCACTAGCTCCAGGTATTTTTTCATAGCGATCTAATTCTTTCAGTGCTGCTTCCTTTGTTGTTTCTGGCATACCAGCTTCGTCGATACGCTTCCGTAATTCTGCAACTTCTCCAGTTTTCCCTTCGCGATCTCCCAGCTCCGTTTGAATAGCTTTCATTTGCTCACGTAAATAATATTCCTTTTGCGTACGCTCCATTGACTGCTTTACTTTGGAATTAATCTTCTTTTCTAGATCCAATACTTCCTGTTCATCATGCAAGCGAATAATTAAATGATCTAGTCGTTTTTTAACGCTTAGCATTTCTAATACTTCTTGCTTGTCGGCAATTTTAAACGGCAAATGAGAAGCAATAATATCTGCTAAACGGCCAGGCTCTTCAATATCCGTTACAGTATTGATCGTCTCAGTCGTAATTTTATTGGAGGATTTAGCATATTTTTCAAAATACGTCAACAATGTCCGCATCAATGCTTGTGTTTCTACATCTTTTTCTGTTGACTCCTCTTTAATCTCAATATCGACAACCGTATACTTCTCTAACGCACGATAGTTTTTCCACGTTGCACGAGCAACTCCTTCTACAAGGATACGTAACGTGCCATTCGGTAATTTAAGCATTTGTTTGACATAAGCAATTGTACCAACTGAATACAAATCTTGCTCTTCAGGTTGTTCATCGTGCATTTCTTTTTGTGTTACCAATAAAATCATTTGGTCCTCTAACATTGCCTGCTCAAGCGCCGCTACAGAACGATTTCTACCCACATCAATATGTAACACCATCGATGGGAATACTAAAAGTCCACGCAAAGGCAATAATGGTACATTTGTTGTTTTTTGTATTGTCACCATGCGGGCATTCACCTCCGTCAAAATTTTCATGTTAACATCCCGCGCTACTAGTATGTGTTTAAAAAGTTGATTCACACTAGATATTGAAGCGAGCCAAAAATTTCTTCAAGTTACAGCTGCTTTATGTAGGAATGAATAAAAAGCTGACTGTCGATATGTGCGAATATTGCACAATCGAAGTCAGCTAATTACTCTCTATCTCACAACGGTAGACAGCCACGTCTATTCATTATGCTGAAGTTTTAGTGTCGCTACCTTCATCGAGTTCAGTGCCATCTTCAAGAAGCAATTTCGGTTTTTCTTTATCCGTAATTGTTTTTGCTGTAATGATACATTTTTTTACGTCTTCACGTGAAGGTAATTCGTACATTACATCAAGCATTGTTGACTCAATAATTGAACGAAGACCACGCGCACCTGTTTTACGTTCAATTGCTTCCTTAGCAATTGCTACAAGAGCATCTTCATCAAATTCAAGCTCAACGCCATCTAATTCAAGCATTTTTTGATATTGCTTGGCTAGTGCATTTTTCGGCTCTGTTAAAATTTGTACTAGTGCTACTTCATTTAATTGCTCCAGACTCGCAAGTACAGGTAATCGACCAATGAACTCTGGTATTAAACCAAATTTCAATAAATCCTCAGGAATCAGCTTGGACATGATAGAACCTTCATCTACATCTACTTTATTCGGATCTGAACCGAATCCTATTACTTTTTCACCCTGACGTCGTTTAATGATGGTTTCAATACCATCAAATGCACCGCCAACAATGAAAAGAATATTGGTTGTATCGATCTGTAAGAATTCTTGATGAGGATGTTTTCGCCCTCCTTGTGGTGGAACACTTGCAACTGTTCCTTCAAGAATTTTTAGGAGTGCCTGCTGAACACCTTCGCCGGAAACATCTCGTGTAATAGATGGATTTTCCGACTTACGTGCAACCTTGTCAATTTCATCAATATAGATAATCCCTTTTTCAGCGCGTTCAATATCATAATCAGCTGATTGAATTAACTTTAATAAAATATTTTCAACGTCCTCACCAACATAACCTGCTTCAGTTAAGGAGGTAGCATCCGCAATAGCGAATGGAACATTTAAAATACGTGCTAACGTTTGAGCTAATAAAGTTTTACCGCTACCAGTTGGGCCGATTAACACAATGTTCGATTTTGCTAATTCAATATCATCAATTTTACTATTCGTATTGATACGTTTATAGTGATTGTAAACTGCGACTGCCAATGCTTTTTTAGCACGCTCTTGTCCAATTACATACTCATCTAAAATCGTTAAGATTTCTTTCGGTTTTGGAATATCTTGGAATTCGATTTCCTCTTCTACACCAAGTTCCTCTACAACGATCTCTGAACAAAGCTCGATACATTCATCACAAATATAAACACCTGGACCTGCAACTAATTTACGCACTTGTTCTTGTGGTTTTCCACAAAATGAGCATTTTAAATTGCCTTTTTCATCATTAAATTTGAACAATATGTTTCACCCCTATTCAAGCAACAATCTTACAAGATTATTGAACCTTTATCAAATAAATTGTCTGCATCATTTACGCCTCAGTAATTATGCATGTGTAGATTATAACGCATCGTCATGTACTTTACTTCATTTGTCTTTCGAAGCATGCTATAGGAACCTGCTTACTTCGCCACCTTATACTGCTATAAAGTTACATTTATTCACTTCCGACACACTACAAACTACTGATCTCTATTTATAAAATCTACTACATTCATCAACCAAGGGTATATCAATCAAAAAATAAATTTTATATAGTTAGAACCTTTCTGAATGAAGTTAAGTTTAGCATCGTATCAATTTCGCCTTGACTCTAATAGCGTCCGGACTTCCAACAAATCCTTGACGCCTGCCAGCAGGCACTATCTTCATCCAGTCGTGGTTTAAACACACACTAAAAAGGTTAAAAGGCTTACAGCTCGCCATCTATGTGAGA
Organism: Lysinibacillus sp. A4; assembly: GCF_024919535.1. Classification (NCBI taxonomy): domain Bacteria; kingdom Bacillati; phylum Bacillota; class Bacilli; order Caryophanales; family Bacillaceae; genus Lysinibacillus; species Lysinibacillus sp. A4. Next base: position 287,460 of record NZ_JANWTB010000003.1, read on the forward strand.
TGGGAGTTTTTTGTACCTAACATTATACTTTGGATACAAAAACATCTGCTGAATGAAGATAAAAACTAAAACAATACTATGTATAAGTGAAGTATAAAGTGAATTAAATGTTAAGGGGACTGATTGCTAAGAGTTTATGTGATAAAACAAGGCACGGATGAATGCCGTACCTTGTTTTTTTGGGCTATCTAATTACACAAAATCTTATTCAGTAATTTTAGCGTTTTCTACTAAAAATTCAACTGTTTTTTGGATTTTGATGTCGTTTTCAAGTACTGCTGTTCCACCTAAAGCACTTGTGATTTGATCTTTTGTCATGTTAAATTGAGCAGCCATTTTTTCTAATTCTGCTTCAATATCAGCTTCAGATGCTTCAATTTTTTCAGCTTCAGCGATTGCTTCAAGTGTTAATGATACACGCACACGGCTTTCAGCTTCTTCTTTCATTTGGCCACGTAAGTCTTCTTCTGATTGACCAGAGAATTGGTAGTAAAGGTCTAGGTTCATACCTTGCATTTGTAAACGTTGACCAAATTCTTGTAACATACGATCAGTTTCAGAGTTGATCATGCCTGCTGGTACTTCAAAATCAGCATTTTCAGCTGCTTTTTCTACAAGCTCATCACGAAGAGCTGCATCTGATTCTGTTTCCTTTTGAGCTGCAGTTTGTTCTTTAATTTTAGCGCGTAAAGCTTCAACGCCTTCAACTTCTGGATCTAATTCTTTTGCAAATTCATCATTTAACTCAGGAAGAACTTTTGTTTTAACTTCTTTCACTGTTACTTTGAAAGTAGCTTCTTTACCAGCTAATTCAGCTGCATGATATTCTTCTGGGAATGTAACAACAACATCTTTCGATTCGCCAGCTTTAACACCAACTAGTTGCTCTTCAAAACCTGGAATGAATGAACCTGAACCGATTTCTAGTGGATAGTCTTCACCTTTACCACCTTCAAAAGCTTCTTCACCAACGAAACCTTCGAAGTCGATTACAGCTGTATCACCTTCTACGATTGCTTCGTCTTCTTTGATTTCAAGCTCTGCTTTACGAGCTAATTGATCTTGAATTTGTGCATCTACTTCTTCATCCGTTACTTCTACTGGAAGTTTAGATACTTCTAGACCTTTATAGTCTCCTAGCTTTGGTTCTGGTTTCACTGTTACTTGTGCAGTGAATGTGAAATCTTGGCCGTGTACAAAGTTTTCTGTACCAGCGATTTCTGGGTAATCAACTGGCATAATTCCAGCTTCATCAATTGCTTTTGCATAAGATTCAGGAACGATGATTTCTAATGCATCTTGGTATAGAGATTCGATACCAAAACGTTGTTCAAACATTTTACGAGGCATTTTACCTTTACGGAAACCTGGTACGTTAATTTGTTTTACAACTTTTTTGAACGCTTGGTCCATTGCTGCGTCGATTTCTGCAGCAGGTACTTCGATTGTAAGAGTACCGATATTACCTTCTTGTTTTTCCCATTTTGCTGACATGTATAAATACCTCCAAATAAATAATCAAGTTTAGATGTTAGACAATTCATTCGTAACTACGATTTTGACAACCATTTTAGTATAACATAGATGTGTATAGTTTCAACTTATTTCATACCTAATGTAGTTCTGTTAGCTTTTCTAACATTTGTAAAAAGTCAATGATTTCATAGTCCATTTCTTGTACATTTCCAAGCATTGCTAAGACAAAATCAATATAACTATAGGCAACATCATCTGCTTCGAACGGGTGCCATTCAAATGGATACGTTACAATGGCATGCTTTGCCATTAAATATTGTACCATTTCTAACGTTGATGGGTCTTGCTCTAGCTTCACTTCTAGTATATTTTTTATTTTTCCATACTGCGGTAGCTGGTTAGGCAATACTAATTCAGTAGGATTAACAATTTTAGTTTGATTAAATTTGGACACTATAACATTTATAGCTACTTCTTGTTCTACTAATAATATGAGTGCTAGACTCTGGACAAACGGATGGATCGTCGAACATTCAATAATTTCTTTCAATGGCTCTTTTAATTGTCTTACATTTGTATCCATAAGTCGATGTAAGCGAATGGATTGCTCATTCGGACTAAGTGTCCTGAATTTTTCAAGGTCATATTCCTGTTCTTCTATTAAACGTTGTGCATTTTCCTTTTTTTCTAGATTCTTAGACACTTCACTATTCAAATTTTTTAAGCGTTCAAATTTTTCAATTTGATCCAGAGGCAAAACATTTTCTTCAAGTAGGGTTGTAATTAATGACTCTACTTGATGATATTCTTTTAACTGCATGCATACGGTAATGTACAATTCCATGATTTCTACATAAAATGACGTACCCAATGAAAATAATTGCTCACAAATATTCTTTGTCTTGCTATAGTCCTTCAATTCATACAAAGCAAAAGCATAGGCACTAAGAGCAAGTTCATCTCCATCTTCGTACATAAATGCCTTTTCAAAACTCGCCACCGCTTTTTCATACTGAAAATTTTCAGCAAACATATGTCCTTCACGTATTAAAGTTTGGACAGCGCCCGGAAAAACAACAACATTGTCATGTTTAATGACATGACGCTTTCTTTTTGTCATTTTTCTCACCTCATTGTTCTAATTTTTCATTTCTGCTATTTACTAAAAAATCCACAAGTTTCTTGTTTTTAACAAAAAATCATTGCTTTTGCATTCATATTTTGTAATAAATTGTATTATAATTAGAATAGTCTAAAATTTACTACAATTCGCAGACGCTCCCCCTTTGTTGTCTGCATCAAGAAAATCAAGTTCTTAACAAGGAGTGGAATCCATGCAATTACTTGATACAATTACAGAATTTGATCATTGTATCTCATCTGCATTCGAGGCATTATCGATTAAAGTCATTTCAATTTCTACAACGGACGGCCCTTTTCAAGATAAGCCGATAGAATTTGAACTTTTAACACGCACCAAAATTGATGTCTACACACAAGAAGCCAGCACCTATATTTTAAAAATTCAAGGGTGTATTCCTGGATCTATTGCACTTGGTCATCAAAATGAGTCTCTTTCCATTATTCCTCAAAAAGTAAACATTGAATGTAACTACAAGCTGTTACATGTTGATAAAAAAGATATGCAGCAGATTTTACAGCATCCTGAACCAAATCGTCACTATAGTGAATGGCTCATTGATGCAATCAAAAATGCTAATATTCTTGTCGAGTTAAAGACGAATCAACACACGCTCACTGAATGGCCAATTGGCATTAAATCAGCAGTCATTATTTAGCTAGACAAAGACATACTTAAATAGGTATGTCTTTTTTATTGTTCACATTTTAGTTTTACCATTTTATTGCGTTTCTATCATAACAACTTTCTATAGTTTCTGGAAATAATATTGTAAAAATTATGTTTTAAAGAGGACATTCTAACTGTGCTTAATTAAAATGAAGGTTTCAAATTTATCCCTTCGAAATGAAATGGCGCTATAATATATAGTACAAAAATAAGTTGGGGGCTTTTTTAACATGGATATTAAAGAAACATTACAGACTTTTTCTACAATGACACTGTCTGAGCGTCAGACATTTATGTTCCAGCATAGTGATTGGCTATTACAGGAGATGTTAGCCCATATTGGCTCAGTTGATGCCGAATTACGAGACCACCTCATTTATCGCACCTTTGTTGATTTACTAAGTGATAATTTATTGAGTTCTCAACAACTTCAATATTTGTTTGATACAGTTACGGGTGAGGATTTTTTATATTTACATATCGGAGATAAAACAGAGGATAGTGTCTTTACTCGTTCGTTTTCCGCATTACTAGTTGCAGGTCTTCTTGCAAAGGACGCTGAATTACTCGTTTTAAGAGATGAAGACCTACAATTGTTCTTTAAAAAAATTGGCCGTTATTTATTATTAGAACAGGATACGAGAGGATATGTTCAGGAAAAAGGATGGGCACACAGTATTGCACATGGTGCAGATTTAGCTACAACAACAATAAAACATCCAAAATTCGATTTACGGTATGCACCATCCATTTTACATGCATTAAAACTTGTCACTTGGAAAGAAACAGTCTTTGTTAACGATGAAGAGGAACGTTTAATTAATATAGTGGATGCATTATTGCTTCAAAATTACTCAGAGGAAGCACTGATCGAATTTGTTGAGCAGGCTTTTGATAAATTTGAAATGCATTTAATGACACAAGGTTATAATGAGCTCTTCTTTAGTGGAAGAACTTGTACCTTAAACTTTATGAAAACACTATATTTTTCTTTGAAAATGAATAATAAAGCGCCACAGCTTCAAAATACGATTTATGGACAAGTAGCCAAATGGCTGAAGCTTGGTGATTGACAGGTAATTTTAAAAATGCTGAATTACACCGCTTAATTCTTGATAACATAAATTTTTTCTAAAATACTAGCAAACTAAGAGCTGGCTTAGTTTGCTTTTTACTTTTCAAATAAAACAAATGAAGTAAAAATATGGATATCAAAGAAAACCAGTTATTATATTAACATAATTAATATTTCGCTCCATTTATTCCCTCTCCACTCATTCCTTTCATTGAAAATTCAACCTATTATTTCCATAAAACGTCATTGCATCTACTCCTTTTTTGGATAAAAGGCAAATAAAAAATCCCAATAGGTCTGGTATGACAATGATTTTATTACAAAACAGCGTCTAAAATGTGAAATACCATTTTTCACATTTTAAATTATTTACTTAGGTAAACATCAGGAATGCAGTATTTTCAACGTTTCCACAGTGTTTAATAAATAAAACCTATAAATACCAATACTAAAATAACGATTTTTGTTCAAAAAATGTTCAAATTCACTACCACTATACTATCATTTTCATAACAAAATTATGTTTTTTCTTAAAAACAGGGCGTATAATCCAATGTGCAAACAACGAGAGATTGTGACAATCGTAGGTAACCAAGTATGTATTTAAACGATTGCGCAAATCATTGATTTTGCTAACGCTTGCATCAGATCAATCAACACTAGATTTTATGTTTCATATTGAACCATGCCATTGTAATTTCTTATGTTGTTGATTGATACGCCAAGATAAAAGAGGTGACCTCAGTATCAACTATTTGTAAATGTGACACTGACAAAAAACACATGAATTTTATGAATAGCCGTTCTATAGAAAGGAGTCAAACATGAAGAAAAAATTAAGTTTAATGTTAGTAGCATTGAGTGCGATTGCTCTTCTTGCTGGATGTGAACCATTAACAGTGTTCAATCCAAAGGGACCTAATGCTGAAACATTATCAAACACAATTATCTTATCCATTATTACAATGGCCTTTATATTGCTAGTCGTGTATGTGCTTTTAGCCTTTATGCTTACAAAATATCGCGCATCAAAAGCAGCTGCAGATTATGAGCCTCCTCATGAAGAAGGAAGCCATCTGCTTGAAATTACATGGACAGTAATTCCAATTATTATCGTAGCATTTTTAGCTGTTGTGACAGTAAGAACAACATCTACAGTAGAAGCTCAACCAGCAGGTTATGACGATAAGGAGCCTTTAGTGATTTATGCATCATCATCAAACTGGAAATGGCACTTTAGTTATCCAGAAGAAGGTGTTGAAACAGTTAACTATGTAAACATTCCAGTGGATCGTCCAATCGAATTTAAGCTTTACTCATTTGGTCCAATTACTAGTTTCTGGATTCCTCAATTAGCAGGTCAAAAATATGCTATGAGTGATATGTTAACAACCATTCACCTTGCAGCAGATGAAGTTGGTTCATTTATGGGACGTAACTCTAACTTTAATGGACGTGGCTTTGCAGAAATGGAATTTGAAGCACAATCTATGACACAAGAAGACTTCGATAAATGGGTTGCTGATGTTAAAGCGAAAGAGGCACCATTAACAGAAGAAAAATTTGATGAGCTGTTAGAGGCAGAACATGTTGGTCGCCAAAGCTTCTCATCTACACACTTAGACTTTAGACCAGCTCCAATGGAACATGGTAAACACATGAATATGGATGAAATGGATCATGGGGATATGTCTGAAGAAGACACGAATAATGAACATTCTGGTCATTAATTTGATTTTATCGTTGAACGAATCGAGACATTAATTTTTAATTCTGAAAGGAGCGCATCCAATGAGTATGGAAGAATTATTCCATCCAATGCAAGAACCGATGATTTTAGCGGCAGCTATTAGTATCGTAGTTGGTGCAGTGGTTATCGTAGCAGGCCTTACTTATTTCAAAAAATGGGGCTATTTCTACAAAAACTGGCTATCAACTGTTGACCATAAAAAAATCGGGATTATGTATATCGCAGTAGCTTTATTAATGCTATTCCGCGGTGGTATCGATGCACTATTAATGCGTGCACAAACAGCCGTTCCAGATAACGGACTTCTTGATGCACAGCACTATAATGAAATTTTCACAACACACGGTTTATTAATGATTCTATTTATGGCGATGCCATTTGTTATCGGCTTAATGAACATTGTCATTCCACTTCAAATCGGTGCACGTGACGTTGCTTTCCCACGTCTAAACGCTGTCAGCTTCTGGCTATTTGCAGCAGGTGCTGGTTTATTAAACTTATCATTCATTATCGGTGGTTCACCAGACGCTGGTTGGACAGCCTACTTCCCTCTTGCAAGTACGGATTTTAGTCCGACTGTAGGGAATAACTATTATTCTTTAGCCCTTCAATTGTCAGGTATTGGTACTTTAATGACAGGTGTTAACTTTATCACGACGATCATTAAAATGCGTGCACCTGGTATGACATTAATGAAAATGCCAATGTTTTCTTGGTCAATTTTAATTACAAACATTATTATCGTATTCGCGTTCCCAGTATTAACTGTAGCGCTTGCTCTTATGATGTTTGACCGTCAATTCGGGACAAAATTCTTTGCGATGCAAGACGGTGGTATGGATATGCTTTGGGCCAACCTTTTCTGGGTTTGGGGACATCCTGAGGTTTATATCGTTATCCTACCTGCTTTCGGTATTTTTTCAGAAATCATCGCAACATTCGCACGTAAAAACTTATACGGTTACAAATCAATGGTGATGAGTATGGTGGTCATTTCCCTACTATCATTCGTAGTTTGGGCCCACCACTTCTATACAATGGGTCATGGTGTAATGGTAAACAGTGTTTTCTCTATTACAACAATGGCAATCGCCGTTCCTACTGGGGTTAAAATATTTAACTGGCTACTCACAATGAGGCACGGGAAAATTCAATTTACAACACCGATGCTTTATGCACTTGGCTTTATTCCTATCTTCACAATTGGTGGGGTTACAGGGGTAATGCTAGCGATGGCAAGTGCTGACTACCAATATCATAATACGATGTTCTTAGTTGCCCACTTCCACTATGTATTAATTCCAGGTACAGTATTTGGTGTCCTTGCAGGTTACCACTACTGGTGGCCAAAAATGTTCGGTTTCCGTCTAAATGAAAAATTAGGGAAAGCTGGTTTCTGGTTCATTGCCATCAGCTTCAACGTAACGTTCTTCCCACTATTCATTTTAGGTTTAGATGGATATGCTCGTCGTATGTACACTTATTCTGAGTCTACTGGTTATGGTCCATTGAACATGTTATCGTTCGTCGGTGCTCTAGGACTTGCAGTCGGCTTTGCATTAATCGTCTACAATATTTACTACAGCTGGAAGCATATGCCTCGTAATGAAAAGGCAGATGTTTGGGATGGTCGTACACTTGAGTGGGCTACTCATTCTCCAGTACCAGAATATAACTTTGCCGTAGTGCCTACCGTTACTCGCTTAGATGAGTTCTGGTTCGCGAAAAAAGAAGGTCGCGATATTACGGCAGGTACAATCGAAAAAATTCACATGCCAAATAATACAGGCACACCATTCTGGATGAGTGGATTCTTCTTCCTTGCAGCATTCTTCGCTGTATTTAATCTATGGATTCCAGCCATCATCAGTATGCTTGGTGTATTTGGCTTCATGATCCATCGTTCATTTGAAAAAGATCATGGTCGTTACATTTCAGTTGAGGAAGTAATGGCAACTGAGAAAAGCTTGAGAGGTGATAAATAATATGAAAATCGATTCTTCACTTCCATTAGAATATAGTACAGAGGAAAACCGTCTAAAAATCTTTGGTTTTTGGATTTTCCTTGGCGCCGAAATCGTGTTATTTGCCACTTTATTTACTGTGTATTTCACACTTCATACACGCACAGGTAGTGGACCAAATGGTGCTGAGATTTTCGAATTAACTCCAGTTCTATGGGAAACATTCTTATTATTAACAAGTAGTTTCACCATTGGTCTTGGTGTTCATGCAATGCGTATTGGTCGTAAAAAAGCGATGATGACATTCTTTATCATCACGCTATTACTAGGCCTTGGCTTCTTAGCTATTGAGATTGATGAATTTGTCACATATGTACACGAAGGTGCGACGATTCAAACAAGCGCTTTCTTATCGTCCTTAATGACTTTACTTGGAACGCACGGTGCCCACGTAACATTCGGTTTCTTCTGGGGCGTAGCTATTTTAATCCAAGTAGCGAAACGTGGCTTAAACCCACAAACGGCTAATAAAGCGTTTATCTTCTCACTGTACTGGCATTTCCTAGACGTTGTTTGGATTTTCATCTTCAGCTTCGTCTACTTGAAAGGACTGATTAGCTGATGAAGGAATTATTCCCAAAACAACATGTGATGGGCTTCGGCTTCTCACTATTACTAACAATCGTAGCTTTAGCAGTTGTAAAATTTGATATGTCTCTTAATATGGCATTTGGAATTTTACTAGTAACTGCTCTGGCACAGGCAACTGTACAATTAGTATTATTCATGCACATCGGTGAATCTGAAGATAAAAAAACGTTATATACAACAATTTTATACTCAGTATTCGTTGGTGTTGTGACAATCATCGGTACATTATTTGCTATGATCTGGGGTTATAATTGATCCCTTACACTATTGTGTAAGCAAAAGGCTGTCTGAACTTATCGTCCTTGTACGATAAGTTCGTGACAGCTTTTTTGTTTTATCCCTATTCATTTGGTAATTATCGCGTTTAGCGCTTACAAAAGTAGGAGTAATGTTATTTTTTTAATAAAAAAGTAGTTCTTTTCTAACAATTTATGAAACTTTTGCTTTTCTAGTGCGTATAGTAGTAGATAGTGTTTTTTACCAAGAATAGGAGATGAAAGTAATGAAGAAAATTTTTAAAGTATTAGCAGTCGGAACACTAGCGTTGACACTTGCCGCATGTAATTCAAGCGCTACGCCTACGAAAGACACAACTAATAAAAGCAAACTCACTTTAGAACAAGTGTATGACAAAGCAGTAGATCGTCAGGCTGATATTCAAAGTGCAAGTGCTAAAATGGATATGACACAGGTGACAAAGGTTGGGTCTGGTGATGAAGCAATGGAGTTTTCAATCGACTCCAAAATGGAGATGGATATCATCGTTGATCCACTTGCAATGCATTTATCAGGATCTATGACAATGCCTGATATGATGAATGAAGGTCAAGAAACAATGGACATGCCAATTGAAATGTATATGAAAAAAGATACAGGCTTATTTATGAAGGATTCGACAACAGATAGCTGGTTAAAGCTTCCTGATGAGAACTTTGATGCTATATTAGATCAAACGGCTGCTTCTGCAGATGCGAAGGAACAGCTAGAACAATTGAAAAAATTCATTAAGGACTTTACATTTGAACAAACGGATGATGAATATGTCCTTACATTAGATGCAAAAGGCGATAAATTCAAAGAGCTAATCGATTCTGAGATTAATAAGTCTATGCAAGAAATGGGTCTAGAAGAGAATCCAATGGATCAACTATCAATTGAAAAAATTAACTACGTGCTACACATCGATAAAGAGACTTTCGATACGAACAAAATGGATATGGATTTTGACTTAAAAATGGCCGTAGAAGGTGACGAATTGTTAATGAATACAAAATCAGTCGTTACGTATACTGAATTTAATCATCTAAAAACAATCGATATACCTCAAAGCATTATTGATAACGCTCAAACATTCCAATAATAAAAGAACCTGCTTGTCTACACAAGCAGGTTCTTTTACTCTCAACTATTTTAACAACTAACGAACAATCAACACATCACAAAGCGCATGACGTACCACTTTCTCTGCCACAGAGCCTAACATCATTTTCTCCATACGATTTAATCCAGTTGCACCGCAAACAATTAAATCAACCTGAGGTAACTGTGTTAAAATGCCTTTTGGTGAACCTGTTTCTACAATGGATTCGACCTCTTTGACTCCTGTCTGTAATGCCTCTTTTTCTAGCTTTTCCATTTTAAGAATGTTTTCCTTCTTCAATTCCTCGGCATATTTTAAGTCATATGCTGAAACTGCTCCAAACGATTTTGTATCAATGACATTCACCAATTGCAAAATAGCATTGTGTTCCTTTGCTAATTGACTAGCTCGATCCAATGCTTTTAATGATTGTTCTGAGAAATCAATTGCTACTGCGATCTTAAGATAGTTTGCCATGTTTGTCCTCCCCATTCATCCTACCATTCCATGTTTTCTCAAATATTATATCACAATGGCGTTCGATATAGTTTATCATCCTGAGGTTGCGGATTTCCACGACCATCTGTATTATTGCTAATAAAATAAAGAAATTCTCCATCTACAAAGACATCACGAATTCTACCAAATTCTGATAGTAATTCATTGTGTTTGTTCTTATTTATATCAAAAGCTAGGACTGCTGTGCCTCTTAGGGCAGCGACATATAATTGATCATTTACAATAGCAATGCCTGATGGTGCCCATGTGATAGAAGAACCAGATGTAAAAAGAGGTGTTATCATCCCCTGCTCTTTCTCCATTCCTTCAATAAGAGGCCAGCCATAATTCTTCCCCTTCTCAATGATATTAATTTCATCATTTCCTGCATTGCCATGCTCACTGGCATACATCGTACCATCAGTAGACCATGTTAAGCCTTGTGGATTTCGATGTCCATAGCTGTATATATAGGATTGAGGAAAAGGATTATCATTCGGTATGGTGCCATCCAAATTGATGCGCAAAATTTTCCCTTCTAAAGCTTCCACATCCTGTGCTAAAGAAGGTTGTGTTGCATCTCCTACCGTTGCATACAACTTGCCGTCAGGACCTATTTTCAAACGTCCCCCATGATGGTATGTACCACTCCTTATTCGATCCATAATAACATCCTGTTCGAGCCATTTATTATCGCTAAACGTTAACGTAACAATTCGATTAAATTGTTCCTCTTCCTCGACATACGTATAATACGCATAGGCAACTTGACTAGTAGGAAAATTAGGTGCTAACACAAATCCCAACATACCCGCTTCTGGAGCAGTTGATAGCTCCTTTTTCAGGATAACCTGCTGTCTATCAACGCCCCCTTCCGCAATCTTTACAATACTGCCTGGCCTTTCTGCTATATAAAAGACATCTCCACTTTTTTGAATTGACCAAGGTGACTGCAATTGATCTGCTATTATTTCGATAGAGGAATTCATGGCATCTTTAGCGTGATTTTCCTCACTTTCTAACCTATTATCGTTATTATCCTTCGTTGACGTACAAGCAACACATAGAATCATCGTTAGCAGTATTAAAGGGATGTAGCGTCCCATGATTAATCATCCTCTCATTTATGAAAAATAGAAAGAGACGCCACCTAGACGCCTCTCTTACTTTTTATACTTTCAAACAGGATTATTTCACCAAATGTTCTTGTTTTCTCTAACACCTCTAGAAAGGCTTCTTTACGATGGATGAGTCGTTCTTGGTGCAATTTCTGATAGGAATGCTGAAAATCATCTATAGCTATTTTATCCATAAACTCACCTCATATAGTAGTACGTGCTAATATCATTATAATGTTGGAAAATTCTTACGACAATTCTATTTATATTTTTGATTATATGTTCCCAAAATAATAAGGATAAAAGACATATAATTTCTTGCAGCAGCTATTTAAATTTATCTAACTAATGAATGAAAAATGGTAGTACTTTTTCTTCCACAGCTTGTTCACCTGCTTGAATCCATCTACTTTTATCATGAATGTATCCATCTTTATCAAGCGGAGTTTGAAATTGACTAACACCAGTTGCATCTAGTAAGGAGCCCTCATCATAATCTAGACCAATATTCTCAACATGCTTAATGACAAATGGCTTTTGAAAACGAATTTGAGCATCTTCATTATCAAGCTCTCCTGATGTGACGATAAAAGGGACACGTAAATAAATAGTTTCTCCAGCCTCTTTCCATAATACCGAGTCAAAGCTGCCTTTATAGTACTCCCAATTCCCGCCGATCGTGAAACCTCGATCGGCAATTTTATCTCGTAAATAGCCAAATCCTATCTCTTTTCCAACAATTTTTGAATCAAATTGTAACAATTTATCTTCTCCTCCTTTCACTCGATAAAAGTTTAACCTAAAAGACAATATTACAAACTAGCTAAAAGATCATTTTGCTGAACAAAAAAATCCCGAAACCTGAGTAAATTATGGTTTCGGGATTTTCGTGAATTTTTTATAAAGGCACTGAAATATTTCGATGTAACACATATTTAGCAGCTTCTACATACTCTGTGACAGCTCTTTGACTGACTGCGGCTGTAGGGACAATACTCTCAAAGCCATGATAGCAGCCTGGGTATAAGTGGAATTCAACATCTACTCCAGCCTGACATAGCTTGGTTACATATTGCAAAGTCTCATCACGAAACGGATCAAGTTGACCCACACATGTATAGGTAAATGGTAAACCTGATAAATCATCCGCTCTAGCTGCGGCGGCATATGGTGGTACATTGTCGCTACCATTTTCTCCATTCAAATACATTTTCCATCCCTTTTGATTAAGTGAGTGGTTCCAGATCATATGTCCCGTAATTTCTAATGAAGATGGGGTATTATTGCGATCATCAATCATTGGATAGAGCGGCATTTGGAAACTAAGCTTCGGATAATTTCGATCGCGTGTAAGTAGTGCAAGTGCAGCTGTGAGCCCACCACCAGCACTTGCTCCAGCAATCCCTAAACGGGTAGGATCTATCCCTAATTCATCCGCATGATCTGCTACCCATTTTAACGCTGTATAGCAATCTTCAAGCGGAGCTGGATAAGGATGTTCAGGCGCAAGTCGATAGTCTACAGATACTACAACACAATTCGCTTCATTGACAAAACGCTGACAAAGCACATCATCACCCTCTGGTGCTCCTAAGACATAGCCTCCACCATGAATCCATAGCAGGCCTGGGTATATTTCCTTTTGCTCTTTTGATTTATAAATACGAAGACGAAGAGAATCATTATTATCAGGCCCTTGAATGACTTTATTTTCTACTATGATGTGCTCTTCAATTGGAGCTGGCACAGCAACGGCTGCCATTCCTTCTCTTGTAGCTTGTACATTATCCAAATCTAATGGGGGAAAAATTGCTAACGTTTCTTTTAGTTCTGAATCAATACGATGTTCCATTAAAATCCTTCCTCTCTTATTTAAAATGTTTTTACGATGTTAAACCGCCATCAATTGGGAAGACAGCACCATTCACATAAGAAGCTTCCTGCGAAATTAAGAAAGCGATTACATTTGCGATTTCAGTAGGGTCTGCCAATCTACGTAATGGTCCATTTTCTTCTGGACTCGATGCCAATCCCTTTGTCATGTTTGTCCTCACGCCACCAGGACAAATTGCATTCACGCGAATCCCTTTAGGTCCATATTCCATGGCCGCCGTTTTAGTTAATCCAATTACACCATGCTTACTTGCCGCATAACCACCTAGATAGGGTTGTCCCTGTATACCAGCTGCTGAGGATGTATTCACAATGACACCTGATTGCTGTTGCTCCATTTCTTTTAATACATACTTTAAGCCGAGAAACGCCCCTTTAAGATTGACCGAGATTATTCTATCAAACGTTTCCTCTTCTAAATCTCCCAGTAGTGTAGGTGGGCTTAAAACACCTGCATTATTGATAAAAGCATCAATCCTGCCAAATGTTTCTTTTGCAGCGTCCACATATTTTTTGACATCCTTGCTTTGTGAAACATCACCTTGGACAAAAATTGCTTGTTGGTGATATTCCTTCACAGCATGTAGTGTGTCTTGTCCACTTTTTTCATCAAAATCCACTAAAACTAATGCTTTGCCCATAGTGGCAAGCAATTTTGCAGTCTGTCTTCCTATACCGCTTCCAGCACCTGTAATAATGACTACTTGTTGCTCCATATTGATATATGCTCCCCTCTCACAAACTATGATATTGATTTTAATTTCATTAACTTAAAGCCTTCATAATTGTTTTGAGCCACTTTATTACAATGTTTTGTGTAATAATCAAATCCTCCTAGATAGATTAAAAAACTTCGAGGTTTGCCCTCAATATTGGCTCCCGTATACCAGGAATCACCTTTGACGTAGAGTGTTGCATTAGCAACATCTCGACAATGTGTGCTCCAAGCTTGCTCTGCTTCTATTGTTGGTTCCACAAGATCAATGTCATGCTCACGCAAATAATGCATGCACTCGGCAATCCATTCGACATGCTGCTCAATAGCAATCGGCATGTTCACGAGAACAGAAGGGCTTTCTGGTCCCGTAATCATAAATAAATTAGGAAAACCTGCTGTTGTGAGTCCAAGATAGGTTTGAACAGCTGCCCCATCCTTCCACTTCTCTTTTAATGACACGCCATTCCTTCCTCGGATATCAATCTTAAATAATGGCCCTGTCATGCCATCATAGCCTGTCGCAAAAATGATGATCTCTAAATCAAAATGGTTATCCGCCGTTTGAATACCTTCTCCTGTTATTTTTTGAATAGGTGATTCTTTGACATCAACCAGTAAAACATTCTCCCTATTATAGGTTTCAAAATAATCGCTATCTAAAACCTGTCTTTTCGTGCCATACATATACTTAGGACATAGTTTTTCTGCAACCACAGGATCTTTCACAATCTGTCGTATTTTGGAGTGAATAAATTCTGCCGCTCTTTCATTGGACTGTTCATTCGTTAACAAGTCATGATAAGTAGCTGAGAAGGCAAAGCCACCTTGTGCCCAAGCTTTCTCAAAAACCGCCTGCCTCTTATCATCAGGTTCTTCCATTGCAGATTGCTGATTTTGTGCAAAAGGTGTACCTGAAACCGAATTTCTCATGGAACGTTTTATCGCTTCAAAATTTTTCTTCGTTTCTTTGATAAAGTCCTCTTCATATGCATGGTTACGAGCGGGAATCGTATATTGTGGAGTGCGTTGAAACACCGTTAACTGCTCTGCTTCTTTTGCAATAACAGGTATTGCCTGAATCCCGCTTGAGCCTGTCCCAATAATTCCTACACGCTTCCCAGTAAAATCAACCTTTTCATGTGGCCAATGCCCCGTGTGATACCATTTTCCGTTAAATTGTTGCAACCCCTGGATGTTAGGAACATTTGCTGCAGATAGACAGCCTATTCCTGTAATAAAGTACCTTGTTAAAATGTACTGCCCATCGTTTAGATGAATCATCCATTTATGTCGTTTTTCATCAAAATGAGCTGCAGTGACTCTTGTGCTAAATTGGATAGCTGATCGCAATTGAAAACGATCGGCTACGTAATTTAAGTAGCGTAATATTTCCGCTTGCTCTGGAAATCTAGATGTCCAAGTCCATTCTTCATATAATTCTTTTGAAAATGTGTAGTTATAATAGATGCTTTCAATATCACATCTAGCACCAGGATAACGATTCCAATACCAAACACCACCTACACCATCTCCAGCCTCGTATACAATGGTTGAAAAGCCTTTACTCCTCAACTGATGTAGCATATACAGACCTGCAAACCCAGCACCTAGAACAACTGCATCCACCTCTTTAATTGTTTGACTACTCACCTGTTGCTCCTCCTTACGCCAAAATAGAGAAATATGGCTTTACTTAGCTTAAATACTACAACTTACAGAATATATTGAAAATTCCTTATTTTAAGCGTAGTATATACTTAAAAAAGGGGATAGGTCATGTCCAATCTTTATACCATTCAAAAACGTTTCGACACAGTACAAAGTTATGCCAACCATGAAGAGCTGTTGATACACATTTTGCAGGTATATTTAGATGCTTTTCCTATCAAGGATGCCTATTTATTGAGGTATTCTCCAATAGGCTTTGTAGCAGAAGGAATCATTTTTTTAAATGAATCGGGTGGTAGTCATATCGGTGAAATTCGTGAGGAGATTCGTAGCTTCCCTATTATTTATGCTGCTATTGAAGATAAGAAGGCTAAATTTTGCACAGGAATGGACTATTTAAAAAATATCAGTATGAAATATACTATTCCCTCGCAAAATAATACGTTTTTAATTGTCCCTATTTTCATTGGGTCATATGTTTTTGGTTATATTTGTAGTACTCAATTAGAAGAGGAAATCGATATAAATGATAAGCTGTTAGATGACATGACAACCTTTGGAAACATGATTGGACAGCTTATCATACAAGCTAGAACTAGCAAAAAAGAGGGCTTTCTGAGCAAGCGTGAATTAGAGGTAATGAGACAGGTAGCGCAGGGAGATAGTACCAAGGAAATAGCAGATGTTATGAAATTAAGTGAATTAACCATTACACAATATGTAAAATCTGCTATCAAAAAATTGCGTGCCAAAAATCGCTCTCATGCCATCAGCATTCTTTATCAAGAAGGAATCATTCTTTAAAAAGCCAGGGGAGCACGCTACTCCCCTTTTTTTAGAAGTCCACAATTGTCTTCGCTTTAACAACTATCTTACCCCCAGTAGGCCTTCATTAAATCTATTGACCACGCTGGCTGTTTAACTTCCTCTTTAGGTAAAAATTCTTTCATTACAGGCTTTATATCTAGTATAGGTGTGCCATCTATGGCGTCTAGCCCTTGAACGATTAATCCTCTTGATTTGACCTCTGACAAGGCAACGATTGTACTTCCTAATTTATTGGGTCTATTTTTACCTCTTTGTGCGAAAATGCCAACCTCTGGATAATCATGATTATTTCTCGGATGTCTTGCCTCATATTGAATTTGATCGTCTGTAACCTTATCAAAATAAAAAATAATTTCTAGATGAGAAAAATCTTCTATTCCTTTTAAGGACGCCTCTTGGATATGATCAGCAAGTTCAATAGTTGAAATAATCTCTCCCCAATGATCATCTTTTAACATTTGCCGATTGTTACGAACGGTAGCGATTGATTGAATAGTATATTGCATGTCTTTTATCCCCCATCTTTTCGAATATCTACTATATGTCCTTTCATTTCTGTATAGACTAAATGGACAGAAAAAAAGATGATTAACGATGTTAATCACCTGACGTGCCATAATCCTTAATGGAAACATTCACTTCACATGTAATAGGAACCTCACTAAACGTTTGATCCCATTCTTTTTTTCTTTTTTGCCATACTTTCGGGTAATCGATTCTTAGTTTATTGCCAAACCCAGAAACATCTGTTTGAAATTCATGTTGCGTTTTATCTAGTGCTTTCCTCACTAATTGCTCTATCTCTTTTTCAAATACTTTCTCTGCTTTTTTCAAAAATTGATTGTCAAATGCTTTATCGGAGAGAACCCAATGTTCAGCAATTCTTCCCTCTGATTGAATTTTTATCGTAAAGGAGATTTGATCCCCTTTTACATGTGGAATAATTTTACTTTTCGCTGAAATAATTTCATACACAATAGGTGCTCCTGACTCCTCATCAAAGCCTTTGACAAGGCCACCTTTCGCATCGCCAGACATCCATGCAATCCCTTCTAGGTCACTCTCATTTAAAAAGCCTCGTAGCTTTTTGGTTTTTCCTTCAATGATAGCAGCGCCTGCAAATTTTACTTCTCCATTTTCTGTACTCACATTTTGCAATAAAAAGCTAGAGTCTGAATACAGCTTCCCCTCTAGTTTGGCTACGGTCATCGGAGGCAAAATTTTAGTCGTCCTTTCATGTCCCTCCATCATTTCTACTAATTGAAAGGCAGGAATTTTAGTTGGTTCATTTGTTTCCAGTGCCTGACTTGCCTGATCCTGAGCAATAAAGAGCAGTCCACTCGGCCGTATTTCTAATTCTCTTAGAAAAAAATCCAACGTTTGCTGGAGATTGATAGTATTAGCTAATTCCTCACCAATAATAATTACTTTGGAATGTTCAGCAAAAGAACGTTTATCCACCTTTAACAGCATATTTCGTAAAGTTGGTAACACCGCATCACCTGTCTCAGAAACATTTTTATACGCTTTTTCTGGCAATCCTCCCTCTTTTGTTCCAGAAACCGTTGTCTCTGACGTAACAAATTGATTGGTAATTGTTAGCAACTGTCTGTTTGCATACCTAGCATCTTGTTGCTCTTCAGAGGAAACATCACCCGTTTCTAAATCCAATGATGTACCTACAATAAGGCCTAAATCCTCTATCTCTTTACTACTCCAACATCCAGTAAGAAGTAAGGTTACCGTCGCAACTAGAAGTAAACGTACACAGCAATGTATTCGCTTCATGCTTTCTTTCCTTTCAATTTCGAAATAAGGAGTAAGGTTATCGGTACTACACCAAATAAAATTAATGCAGCATGACCAATCTTATCGCCAAATGTAAATAGATCATTAATATTTTTAGGTGTCATCGCAATAATATAAATAATTGGCAACAATCCGTATAAGAAGGGATGCATATTTTTCTTAAACAGTTGGGCTAATCCTAAAGTAGCGGCATAATAAGTAATCGTAAAGGTCGCAAAGATTTGCATAATCCAAATTACAAGAAGAAATGACTCAAAGCGTTCAAAAATTAAACCAGGGATTTCAAAACTTCGCATTAATTCAATTGTTGGCCAAGTCCTTGTCAAAACCCCCTCAATGGATAGAGCACCAATGACCATCACAACCGTGATGACATAAAAGAGTAAAGGTATGGCTATACCCGCCAGTACAACCTTTACGGCCTTTGATTTATCTGAGGGATACATAAATGCCACAAGTAGTAGCATAATTTCAGGCCCTAAAAATGCCAGTGTCGCTGTTTTTATTCCCTTTAACATCGGAACAACGCCCAGACCGAGTACTGGTCTTAAATTATCGATTTCAAAAATCCCTAAACTTAAAAAGGCCACAAGTAAAAAAATAACAAAGGTAATAGGAAAAATGATTTCAAATAAACGAGCGATTGTATTGATGCCACCGCTTATTAAGTAAAGCCCAACCCATAAGAAGGGCAAAATAATCGCCCAAGTGGGGGTCCCTTCTAATAAAAAGAGAGAAGTTACTTCAGCCATGATGCGAACTTCAAAGGCAGAAATGGTAAAAAAGTAGGCAATTACACACGCACTTATAAACCAGCCTAACCACTTCCCTATGATATCTTGATTATATTGATAAAATGTTTTGTCAGGGTATTGTTGGCTTAGCTTCACAATAATTACACCTGCAATCATTGCAACGACTCCACCTAAAAATACACTAATCCAAACATCTGGCGTTTTTACTTTTTCTACAGATGCACGAGGTAAAGTAAGAATCCCAGTGGCAAGAATATAGTTAATAATAATAACAACTGCTTGTGACGTCGTTATTTTATCTTTCATACTGCTGTTCATGGCTGTTTTGCTCCCTTTCTCTTATTCCCCTTTGCGGACCGAATCTTTTGGCTTTAACAATCTAGGACGATGCTTCATCATCTTTAACGGCATTCGCACCATAAAATCTTTCCAATCACCTGCTCGATACGGAATAGTTGGGCTCAAATAGGATACACCGAAGCTTTTTAGCTTTACCAAATGACTGCAAAGGAATAAGAAGAATAGAATGATGCCATATAGTCCAAATAAAGCTGCGGAAAACATCGCCACAAAACGTAGCATTCTTAGCGTGATACCAGCATTATATTGAGGGATAGCAAAAGAGGAAATTGCTGTTAATGCAACCACAATGACCATGATTGGACTAACAATTCCTGCCTGTACGGCGGCTTCTCCAATAACAAGCCCTCCAACGATCCCCATCGTCGGACCAATTGGCTTCGGTAGACGAAGTCCTGCTTCTCGTAATATCTCAATAGCGACTTCCATAATGAGGGCTTCAATCAATGCTGGGAACGGTACTCCCTGCCTTGTTGCCATCATGGACAGCGCTAGTTTAGTGGGGATTAAACCTTGATGAAATGATACAAAAGCAATGTACAGGGATGGGCCAAATAAAGAGATGCCTGCAGCAAAATAGCGAAGCAAGCGAATAAGTGAGCTCGATAACCAACGTTCATAGTAATCCTCTGGTGATTGCAGTAGCATATTAAACGTGACTGGCACAATTAATGCAAAGGGAGTTCCATCTAAAAGAATTGCGACTCGTCCCTCTAGTAAAGCAGCAATAACCCGATCAGGACGCTCGGTACTTTGCACTTGCGAAAATGGGCTGAGATAATCATCCTCAATCAATTGCTCAATATATCCCGATTCAGCAACATCATCCAAATGGATTGTTTCAATTCGTTCCTTCACCTCTTTGACAAGATTAGGCTGCACAATTTCATCTATATAGGCTAAAACCAACTCTTTTTTCGTACGTTCGCCTACTTCCATCTCGATAATCGATAAATTTCGATTCTCACCATGCTGTCTTAATAAAGAGGTATTCACACTTAATTTTTCCGTGAAGCCCACTCTTGGTCCACGTACCATTGCTTCAGAAACAGGCTCCTCAAGATTTCGAGTTTTGCCATGTGCCGTACCAATGATAAATACATTCTGTATGCCATCCACAATTAATACAGTGGAACCAGTTAATACTTTCCCAACAGCTTTCATGACTTTCGATTCCTCTAGCAGTTCACTCACTGGTAGGATTTCATTTCTAATTGATTGATGTAATTCATGACCTCTTAAAACAGACGACTTTTTTGTATGTCCATTCATTAATGATTTCAAAATATGTTTGTCAATTAATTCTTTATCGCATAATCCTTTAAGAAAAACGATCGCTGCACGATTATCCGTATTTCCTATTTGAAATTCTCTAAAATGAATATCCCAATTATGACCAAGTTCTTTCCTCATTTGTAAAAGATCTTTATTAAAATCTCCTGTAAATTGCTCTAACGTTTTTTGAATAGGTATGTGTACCATCTCAACTTGTTCACTATTTTCTTTCATCTCAATTTTGCCATTGCTCTTATTAACAAATAAAAAAACATGGAACAATTTATAAATTAAATATGGAATAAAAAACGCTAAAAAGCCTTGTAAAAAAACTTGCCAATGTGGCATGTAGGAAATCACCTTTTCCCACATATTGATCACCCTCTTTAGTACACTTGTACAGAGTATCCCTACATGTTTTTATCTTTATCTAAGCAGCAGTATTTTAAACTTCCAATCCTCAACATTCTTTCATAATAAGACACTAACATTCGGTGACCATAAAAAAACCAGCCTCAAATGAGTACTGGTACTTATAAAAGCAATCTTTAGCTTATGGTATACTAGCTACTATGAAAAATTAGAAGGTGAAATTTATGCTAGAAGTCAGTGAAAGTAAATTAACACAATATAGTCTGCATTTTTTGAGTGAGACGCTTATTTTAGGAGAAGAAGTTTTTTCACAACCTGAGGTCATGTTAGAAGCAGCCTTTACACAGCTCGCTTTTAGTAAAATTGATGTGGAACAGCAATATGAATTTTTCCATGAAAGCAATCTTGCACTCCATGAAGTTTTTACGTATTCGAGAGCTATTTTCGAACAGGGAAGTAACTTCCTAGAACATTCACAAAATATTGCCAAGCACTTACATAGTGTGTCACAGCATCCTAACATCAAAAGCGGAGAACTGTTTATTGGCCTTTTTGAAAATTGTTTACTATTAAATGAGGCTAAAAAGATTATTGCTATTGTCAAAATTGATGAAAAAGAAATGTTTTTAGATGTGAAAAATGAACACAATCAAATGATCGTGAACGGCGTGGATGGCATTAACGTTAAGAAAATTAATAATATGGCTATTATTGTTGATATGGGACCAGATCAATCTCCTGCCGTGTATATTAAAACAAAACGTAAAGAAGATATAGTTTATTGGCAAGAACGATTTTTAAAAATTAAGGCAGCGGATGAGCATTATTATAAAACCCATTTAGCATTAACAGAATGTAAAAAATTCATTTTAAAGGAAGAAAATTATACAAGCACAGAAAAACTTGGCCTCTTGAATAAAACACTGGATTACTTTAGAAATGAAGAGGAGTTTCAGGTAAATCATTATATTGATACTGTTTTTGAGCAAGCGGACACTACGCAAAAAGATATCATCATTAATTCGGTCAAACCCTATGAAACTGTCATTTCTGATAGTGCGCTAGAAAAGGCTGAAAAGAAATACAAACGTAAAATCAAACTGGATTCCAATATTGAAATCCAAGTAAATATCCAACATATTGACCAAATAGATGAATTAATTGAAGTTGGCTATGATGAGGCAACGAATCGCAAATTCTATAAAATCTATTTCCAGGATGAACAGTAGAAGAGCTTGGATTAAACGGATGTAAGTTATCTTATGAGATTAAACATTAGATCTCCTAAAATCTTCAATTAGGAGAAAAAGAGCTTAAAACAGTATAAGCTGCAATAATGCCTTAGTTCGTGCCCATGAATTTTCTCTGGAAGCGCACTAATCCTTGTAAATCTTTGCTTCGCTAATCAACCCTTTGCATGGTCTGAGCTGTAAATAATAGCTATTTTTCAAAGACTACAGATACTAAAACAGTGAGTCTTATCATGAATCCTCCACTCTTTAATTTCTTAAAAATTTTTTTAAAAAGTTAAAACTTTTTCAATTGGTAAAACGTCTAATAATTGGTAACAGAAGTTAACCTAAAGGAGAATTGATAAATATGAAAAAACCTGCTAAAAAAACATGGCTATTAGCTTCAGCATTAACACTAGGGATGGCTGTATTAACACCGCTTCAAGCTGGTGCAACAGCTGTTGATACAACAAATAATGTAACGATTCAAATAGAACAAAAAATAACAGGTACCATTAAATATTTTGATGGCGGCAGCATTACCCTTAAAGGAACAGATGGAAAAAACTACTACATCGGTTTACACAATTTCTCAGATAAACAAATTGAGCAGTTAAAGCTAGCCGAGGGGCAAGAAATTTTAGTTGAGGGTAGTATTGTGAAAGATTACTCAGATTTCTTTACCTTTGCCGTCTATAAAAAAAGCTTACCTAAAGAAGTAACAAAAGAAGAATTAGTCCAACTAGAGAAACTCTTTTCTGACATGAAAAAGGCTGAAAAAGAAGAGAATTATGAGGAAATGGAACGAATCTATCAGGCGATGGATAACATCACAAGACCTTACGAATTAGCAAATTGGCAACCTGAGCCTTTTGAAGAATTTATTAATGAAGCTGCATTCGCTGAAAAAAATATTGTTATCAAAGCACAAGATAAAGAACAGCTAAAAACACTTTATAGTAACTGGATTAAGTATGTAAAAGAAAATAAAACGGATGAGGCATCAGAAAACATTGATAAAATTTTCACTATTCTTGAACCTTATTACCAAGAATTATATCCACCTTTAACTTTTGAAGAATATATGGCGGATATGAACGTCGATTTAACAAAAGAGGAACTTGCAAAACTTAAAACGCTCTATGAAGAGGCACAAAAAGCTGAAAAAGATAAAGACGAAGAATTGGCCATGAAGAAATGGGATGCATTCTATGAAATACTTCGCCCACACTTTAAACCAGTTCCCTTCGAGGAATATATGGCAGATATCGAATTCAGCATTAGTAATGCGGATTACGCAAAATTAAAGCAACACTATGAAGAAGCAGTTGCCCTTGAACAAAAGGGTGAAGATGAAAAAGCTGGCGAGCAATGGGAAGCCTTTTATAAAGTTTTAGACCCTTACTACGAAGCGAACAGAGAAATTCTTATCTCACCATCTAAATTAACATTTAACGGTCAGGATTTTACGCCAGAGCCAGAAACAAATTAAATAAAATTTCAAGGGCCCTCCTATTGGTTTTAGGAGTGGCCCTTTTTGAAGTGACAATTTTGTCATGTTATCCCGGAAATAGTCATGTTAATCGATGGTTTACCCTTATTTTTCTTGTTACAGTAAACCATGTTGCCACAAGCACATTACGTTCTAAGGAGAAAAACAACATGACATTATTCATGAAGAAATCGGTGATGATGACAGTAATGTTACTATTTTTTACGTTCACACCCGGATTTGGACACGCAGCATCAAATGATACAATTAGTAAAATTGATCAGTTTATTAAGGAGCAGCAAACCATTAGTAAAATCCCAGGAATTTCAGTAATTATTGTTGATAAAGGGAAAACCGTCTATCAACGGGGCTTTGGCTTTGCAGATACGAAAACAAAAACACCTGTTACCTCTGATACTCTTTTTGAGTTAGGCTCCACGTCTAAGGCATTTACAGGACTCGCTATTTTACAATTAGAAAAACAAGGTTTGTTAAAACGGTCAGATGATGTCCGAAAGTATATCCCTTGGTTATCATTAACCTATAAAGGCGAGGATCAGGCTGTGACAATACAGCAGCTATTGTCTCATACTAGCGGAATTCCCTCAAATTCCATTACTCAAATCCCAGAAAGCACAGCGGATAATGCCCTTGAATTAACTGTTAAAACACTGCTGGATCAATCACTAAATCGTCAACCAGGGAGTTCTTTTGAGTATGCAACCATCAACTATGATGTCTTAGGCCTCGTCATTGAACAAGTTGCAAAACAGCCATTCGATCAGTATATTCAACAGAAAATTTTACAACCTGTTGGTATGCATCAATCTTTTGTAGGAATTCACCAAGTACATGCCACACATATGGCTTCTGGCTATAAAATAGGTCTAATGAGAGAGCAGCGATACATACCACCTATCTATCGTGGCAATATCCCCGCTGGTTATATCATCAGTAACGCTAATGATATAGCCAGATGGTTAAAATTACAGGTAGGAAACAGTGATATCTATTCAATCAGTAACAATTTAATTCAAGAATCGCATACTCCAGATCTAACAGTGGAGCCTTTTGATACGAATACTTACTATGCAAACGGTTGGGCCGTTGTGAAAAAGGACACAAAGTCATATATCTACCATGCTGGTGAGAATCCAACCTTTTCCTCGTATTTCATTTTGCAACCTGACGAACAAATCGGCGTGGCTATTTTAGCCAATATGAATACAAGCTCTACAACAGCGATTGGACAAGGTGTCATGGATTTATGGGAGGGCAAAACGATTGACATGCAACATATCAGCAGCTATCAAAAGCTAGATAAAATTGTAACAATCATATGTGCTATCATCATCGCAATCAGCATTATGTTCTGTTATCTATTCGTTTAAAATATACGCAGCCTTTATAAAAAACAACGTCGTATGGCAAATCTAAATTACAAAAGAATATTGTTATTATCTGCCCATACTATACTTGTGGCGACAATGCTGACAGCACTATTTATCACGCCTAACATAGTACTTGGCGGCTTAAATTGGACATTTATTAAAGTTTGGGCACCAACTTCTATTACATTCCTGTTGTATAGCTCCATTTCGGCCAGTCTTCTATATTTATTATTAGGCTTTATGATGATTGGTACTAAAAGGAAGAATTAAAAATTTAATAGCTTAAAAGATATTTAGCTACAATTAATAGCTCTATTTTGACTGAACACTGCGTAATATGAGCTAATGGTAAAGATGCTGACCTATATCATTCATTGCTAACACATCCATCTTTGAAGGTAAGAATTGATTCCTTCAGCCCTTTGAAAACAAGTTGTAGGAACAGACCATATCATTTTAGAGAAATATTAATACTTGGGAGCGGAACAAGCTCTTTCCGCTCTAATGTTTTTTCGTCAACAATTCTTATAGTTGGCGTAATGATTAGCGTTCGAATAGTAGAATCAGGTATAAAAACCTCAACATAACCATTTACTCGCCCAGAACCGCTTTTAATAGTTGTTGTTCCTACATTTTCATATACATTTCCAAGATTATCTTTTATGTCTACCATTAAAAATTCTGTCTCCCAATCAAGATTTCCCTCAAAATAAAGAGTGGTTATATATTTTCCCTCTGTTATTTGATTATAAAATAACTGGTATTGATCATTACCAAATGGTATATTTACTTTTCTTGAATAGGCTCGGGTTGGTGTAAGTTCTAACTGAAAGTCCCAAGCTCCTTCTACAAGAGTCGTATTTTCCATACCTATAAAATCTTGAGGACGCCATTGAACATTTACCTTTTCACCAATTACTTTGTCTGAAATTCTCGCTGTAAACATACCAATCCAAGTAGCCTCATTCTTTTTAACGATTTGATGACTAAGTACGTCTAACTTGTTTCCGTTGACTTCTAAATCGCCCTTCCAAAATAGAGGGGGTTCATCTATCGATTGTTCGTGTTTCATTTCATAACTAACCGATACAATCGTTCCATCGAAAAAAGCCTCAGCTAATTCAATGGAGGTTCCGTTACTTTCGTCTATTTGATTGATGGTTGATGCATTATCACTAAATACTTGTAATTGGGGATTATCATTGCTATTTAATAGTTGCTGTACAATTGGTACTCGATTAGCCACTACAGGTAGCCAAATGCTGCTACTAGCAAAAATAAATGTGAGCATGGCGACAATACTAACCCACTTCCATTTTTTAAATACATACTTCTTGGTTGAAGATGACCGTAAAACACTTTTTTCAATATTAATCTTTTCCCAATCAGATAATTCAATTGGTTCAATCTCTTCAATATCTATTTCGATGAAGTCCTTTTCGTTCATTTAGATACCTCCCAGCTCTTCTGTTAACTTTAACTTACCTCGATATAAACGATTTTCTACAGCTGATTTAGATAGACCAAATATCTCAGCGATTTCTCCGTTGGAATATCCTAAGTAGTATTTCAAGAGAAAAATTTCCTGATCGTTTTTACTTAAATTTAAAATACTGATAAATAGTTGCTCTTTTTGTACTTTTTGTTCGACGATTCTTTCTGGTAGATCCTTGCTATTTGAAATTGATGAAAGTAACTCGACTGTTTTAGGCTTATTTTGAAGGCTTCTATATGTATCAATCGCTTTATATTTTGCAATAACGCCAATCCATTTTTTAAAATCAATCTCATCGCCAGTAAATTGAATACTCTTTTGCCAAATGGTTAGAAATACATCGTTGATACATTCTTCAATAGCTGTTTGATTGGGCTGTAACACTTTCACTACAATGGCTTTAACATAACCTCCATATTTGTTAATCACTTCTCTTAAAGCTTGTTCATCTTTTTTTTGTAGCTGATTAATTAATGAATACACGAAGTTAGAAAACCTCCTTTCCTTTCTTCTCTACAAGTAATAACGAGCAAATGAAAGAAAACTCTCACATTATTTAAATAAAAAAACAAATGATTCCTTTCCGCAACACATTATAGCTAAAAATAGAAACGGAAAAACATCGACTTACTGTTTCAAACCCGCTCCATCATCATGCATCAAAAAATTATTTTTTATCTTATGGACTGGATTGACAACTAATCATCAGGCTGTAACAAGCGCCTTTGAGTTTCATCCTATCAAGTGTTTAGTGATACTCATCCATCCTTCACCCAAGATTCTCTTTAAAATTACCTAAATACGATTCATTAGACGAATACCCTTTTCTCTTTCAACGGCATTCATACAATAAACTGAAGAAAGGAGAGATCTTGATGGGATACTTTGGAAACATGGGTAATTTCAATTGTTGTTATGGAGGCTATGGTAATGACTATAGCGGCGGTTATAGTATGGGTTGTTGTGGCATGGACTATGGCGGCAAAAACAATAGTTCAACATTCGTTTTAATCGTTGTGCTATTCATTCTTCTCATTATTGTCGGAGCAACATTCGTGCAAAAAGAATATTAATAGTTATTGATAAACATGAAAAAGGGATGATCTTCATTAATAGCAGCTCACATTAATGTCGATACATCCACAGCAAAGAGGGTCACTTCCAGCCTATGTGACCCTTTTTTAAACCTGCTTGTCTTTCACCTTATTTAATTTTAAATTCTCCATTTCTCACATTTGCGGTAATACACATCGCTAAAGAAATATAATAAGCCAACATTTTTACTCCCATTTACGCCCCATATCCGCTTTTACATCATAAAGTTTTTAAAAATGAAACCACCTAAAGCAATGAATCGTATACTTACTTAAGAAAAGCCAGCACTTTTTTGTAAAAGGGGTCAAGTAATGTGAGAGAATGGTTGCAAGGAAGGAAAAACAAAAAGAGAAGAGATAAGAGACGTAAAGATCAATATTCATTAATTGACTTATTTCTTGATGTACTAATTTGGATACCAGAATTACTTTTCCTCCCATTTAGAATCATTTATTGGTTGTTGAGAGGAGTTGGAAGGTTTATTGGAGAAGGTTTTAATTAAAAAACCGCTCAAAAGGATATCATTTGATTTTTTGTACCAATATGATTGAGGCAAAGGAAAATTTTGTTGGGCATTCAAAAGGGATAAAGTCATTTAGTTGAGGCGCTGACCCTATCCCTCTCCAAGTGGCATTCTCCTTTAAATTAGATTAATTGGAGATAAACGGTGCTTTTTGTACATACTTTTGATTTTCTATTTGGTTAATGATGAATGTAGCTATATCCCGATTTGTTATTTTTGTACCTGGCATATCTCCAAGATTTTCCTTTATGAACCCTACTTCATCTCCCTCTACGATAAATGGAAGCCGAATTAGTGTCCATTTGATTACTTGATTATAGCTAAGGAGATGCCATTCTTTTTTCTTATCCATCATCATTTTTGAATAAATAATTTCAAATATCTTTGCACCCATTCTATTTATAATACTCTTTGTATCTCCAGCAATGGTTAGCGATCCACCCGTTACCCCAATATAACGATCCATATGTAAATCAGACATGACTCCCAATATATTTTCCGTTACTTTACTATAAATCGGTTTTTCTTTCATTGGTTGACCAAAAGTATTGATAACGATTTGACAATCTTTTAATAGCTTTTGAAGATCCTCGATATTTTGTACATTTCCTTCTATTACCTCAATCCTACTGTCTCTGAAAACTAACTTTTCTGGGTTTCTAACAAGCATCCGTACGTGATACCCTTTCTCTAATGCTTTAGAAGCAATGTAACGCCCCGCTTTACCTGTTCCCCCGATAATTGCTATCTTTTTATAAACGTCCATGATGCCCCCCTAATTATCATAATAATATGTATACGGGCAAATCATGGCTTAGATTCAATAATTCGATTATTCACCTCTCTTTATCTAGAGCTTTTGTCTAAGCAAAAGAAAAAGAACCACTCTCTTAAAAGAAAATGGCACTTCAATGCCTCATCGTACTAACTTGATAATACGCTTTTTAGGTGTATTCAACTTAACTCTTGTGTAAAAAAATAGATCAGTGATTTATATTATTTACTAAGTCTTTATTATAGGCAATCCACTTCTCCATTTCTCTCTCGACAGCTCGGTTTTGCCATTCAAACCAAATACCTGTACATTCACTGCAGTGACTATCGACACCCTTTTTTTCATGTGTATCTTTACATGTAAACACAGTCTTTTTACGACAACTATAACAGTAAATGACTATGTCTTTATAAAATTCCATCCCGATCAACTCCTCAAATTTACACCTATTTCTTTCCTTTTTTCATCTAAATTATTCTTTAAAAAGAAATAAGTAAGGATGATGAGTGCCATCATGTTTGTCCTCTCCTTACTAATAAAAGCGATTCAAATCCTTACTATTAAGGGATTTGAATCGCTTTTTCTGTTAGTCCAATTTTCTATTTGAACCTTAAGGAGAATATAAAATCTTGGTATTGCCATACTTATTCAAAAATGACCAATAAAAAAGCAATTCAAGGTAATGGTATGATATCCTATAGACTTTGATATCGTACACAATTCCTTGAACCGCCTTAAATTATTTAGACTCTACATTTTCATCAGGAGAGTAA
Organism: Lysinibacillus sp. A4; assembly: GCF_024919535.1. Taxonomy (NCBI): domain Bacteria; kingdom Bacillati; phylum Bacillota; class Bacilli; order Caryophanales; family Bacillaceae; genus Lysinibacillus; species Lysinibacillus sp. A4. The sequence goes on from NZ_JANWTB010000003.1 coordinate 317,616, forward strand.
TTATATTGAGAAGGATCAACTGGCGTATAACCTGTTGGCGTATAGAATCTCAATAGGTCACCATTCACGACTCTATCAGATAACGCCAATTTATGATCTACTTCATTTTTAATCGTCTTTGCTTCCTCTAATTGACTGTCGTCTAATGGTAAGCCTGTTTTATTATCATAATATTTTTCATTAATTGAATAAATCGTAGGGCTGACAAAATCGCCATTTCTAAATGGTACAATTTCATCATGCTCTTCTGATAATAAGTCTGAACCAAATTGAACAAATTGTTGTGAATCAATTCCTAGTAAATGCAATAACGTTGGCAGTAGGTCTGTTTGGCCACCATAGCTATGGTTGGTCCCACCTTGTATGCCTGGAACATGTATAAATAATGGTACACGTTGTAAATTAGCACTTTCATATGGTGTAATCTCTTTTCCAATGACTTGTTCCATCGCTTTATTATGATTATCAGAAATACCATAATGGTCACCATAAAGAACAATCATTGAATGATCATATAATCCTGATTCCTTTAATTGCTGGAAGACCTGTTGAATTGCTTCGTCTGCATAACGAGCTGTTTGGAAATAATTATCAACGCTTGCATCTCCCGTATTGGCTTTATCAATTGTCACTAAATCTTGATTCATTTTATATGGATAGTGATTCCCTACCGTAATTAATTTTGTATAAAAAGGTTGTGGTAAAGAGCTTAAAAGACTTTGAGATTGTTCAAAGAATGGTTTATCTAACAAACCATATTCAGCCATGTCCTCGGAAGTCCCTGTGTTATAGTAACTAGCATCTAAGAATTTGTCGAAGCCAAATGATTTATAAATTACATTTCTATTCCAGAAGCTTCCGTTATTACCATGGAATACAGCTGATGTATAACCATAATCTTTTAAAATACTAGGAGCTGCCTGATACGTATTTTGTGCTTTTGTAATATAAGCAGATCCTTGTGGTAATCCAAATAAAGAATTTTCAAGCATAAATTCTGCATCAGACGTTTTCCCTTGACCTGTTTGATGGAAGAAATTATCAAAATACAATGTATTCTTATCTTTTGCTAATGAATTTAAAAATGGTGTTACTTCTTCACCATTTAATTTATAGTCGATTAAAAAGTTTTGGAATGATTCTAAATGTAAATAGATAACGTTCATTCCCTTTGCTGCACCGAAATATTGGGCATTTGGTTTGGCATAGTTTGACTTTGTATAGTTAATTACTTCAGTAATATCACTACTATCCGCCAAAGCTCTCTGAGAAGAGGCTTTCATCGTTTCAACTGAGTCATAAATCGTATAGTTATACATCCCTAGATATTTCACAATATAGTTTCTATCAAAACCTCGTGTTAATAGTTGAGGACGATTAGTTTCAGCTAGTCCTAAATTAAGGATTGATACCGCTAATGCAAAGGCAATGATTGCCATTCCTTTTTTATAGCCAAAACGTTTGGTATCTTTTTGGATTTTTTTAGAGAATCGTAGATAAAACATAACCATTACATCCACAAAGAACAAGATATCATAAGGCTTTAATAAAGAAAGAACACTACCACCTAAATCTCCAAAATTCTGCGTTTGAGAAAGTGTAGGTAATGTAATGAAATCACTAAAGAATCGGTAATAAACAATATTGGCATATAAAACAATAGACATTAAAGTGTAGACAACAACGAGTGATGTGTATTTTCTTTTACCTTTAAATAAAAATGAAAATCCTAGAAATAGCATTGCTGAGCCTAGTGGATTTATTAGTAAAAGGAATTGTTGTATGACTCCTTCTACACCTAAGTCAAATTGTGATAGTTGAGAGATGTATGTTTTAATCCATAACATTAATACTGCTACTATATAAATTCCTAAAAAGTTTTGTAATAGGTTATCTTTTTTATTTGCTAGATTTTTCATTTTTGCACCTACCTTTTACTGATTAAATTAAAATCTAGATATATATGAACTTAACTGATAAGTACTGTATGGCACGTTAAAAATGTTACGTTACAATAGCTTTTTTCGCGACCAATGTATAGTACTCCCCATTTAAACTTCTGTCAAGTTGTTAGCTATTCTTCATATAAATATTTCTAATTAACCTAAATATTGTCCAAAAAATACCCAGTAAACATTAGTGTTTAACTAAAATTTACTGGATATTATAAGCCATAAGTAAATGCCTTCATGAAATCTGCCTCGCAATTTTTCTCATTTGGGCATCAAAAAATCTTCCATTCTAATGAATTGGAAGATAATCTGGTATGCTATTCACTTTTAGCTGATAAACAATTGGATTTTATTGCACCATTTTTCTAGCATATATATATTTCTACAGTGTCTCTCATTCTATTTAAACGTTTCTTTATTTATTTGAGCACCTACTGAATCTTTCAATGATGAAGAAAGACCTCTTCTGATTAGATTGGCAGAAACAGGCGCTCTCCCCATTTCCCTTGCCCAAATTGATAATTGTCCTATATGGTGAATTTCATGTGCAATGGTATGACGAATGACTTCACCCCATGTATGCGTCTCCATACTACCATCGGCTAATGGATTATGAAGTATTCGCTCTTCCATACTATCATCCCATTGCTTTACAAAGCTTTCGACGTCTAAATGAAATGCAGCTTCCAATTTACGAACCTTTTCCAAGCTATTATATTCATCAAAGCTCTCCTGAAAGTCTGTTTTCCCCTGTAAAAGACGAATCCAACTCCATTCAACATCAATGATATGGAAAAGTGTGTGTAATATACTGCCCATTCCTCCAGTTCGGTTTTGCAAAAGTTCTTCTTCAGTCAACTCTTCACACCAACGAAACCAACCTTCCCGAACTAGCCAATTATATTTAAAAAATGTTTGCAAAAAAGCACCTCCGTAGTTGTTGAAAAAATATTATAACTCACTATTTCTTCATATAAAGTGAGGATCCCTTCTTTGCTCTTTTCAGATATCCAAATAAGCACTACAAGTAACATAAGAATAACAAGATTCCTAAGCTAAATGTCTAGTAATTACCATTTCTGGTTACTCTTATGAATTTTTCTATAAACGTAATCTGCATTATCTAGGTTTTTCCAGCTACTAATAAAATTTAGTATTAGCATAAAAATTCCAAATAAAACAAATGCCACCATATATTTACCTATGAAAAATACAACAAATATTGCAACCAAAAGTAATATCATTAAAATTATTACGAGGATTTGTAATTTCCCCTTTTTCTTCTCATCCATCTGTTCAACCTCCCATCAGAGCGCCAATACTTTTCTTAAATGTTTTCTTTGGTTTATTTTAACATAAAAATTCATTTTTTCTAAAAAATCAATTATTTTATGTAAAAGCCAAACATCAGAAATTTCCTACCAAATTTACCTTACATAGTCTTGGGGTAATCTGAAATTTTAAGGATGAAATAGAAATAAACAAGGGATATTTTATTGGATAAGATAAATAATATCTTGAGGAGGTGTCGACATGAAACGAGACAAAAAAAATACAGAATTTGCAACAGACGAGCCAACAAAACAATCATTTGCTAGTGGAGCAGACCCAAAAAAACCTAATGGGCGCAAAGAATATACGGAAGCCCCACGCCCACAACGTGAAGAAGACCTTATTATGGATGAGAAAAAAGGTAAGTCAACTTCATTATAATGTAAGAAAAGTTAGTATTTTTGACCACTCTATTAGAGGTGGTCTTTTTTCATTTTCTCCACATCATGTAACCCTATTTAAAGATTGAGACCACCCATCATGGAGTGGTCTTTCTACTATTATTAAATACAGATTATTTTAATTAACTTATCTCATCGCCAGTATATTATATATTAAAACAAAAAAGTAAATTTATGTTTTTTAACCTAATTTTAACCTTTTATTGATAATCTATAGTTGTTTCAACAATTAAATTACTAGGAGGAATAATTATGACAGTAGCAGTAAAAAATTTTAGTAGTATTATGAATCAAATGAGAGATGCTTATACGGGAGAGCAAACCAAAGAATTTTCTTTAGCAGCGTTCATTGGACTTCAAGCTCCTTCATTATCAGACGCACCTGATGAATTACAAAAACTAACACAAGAATATCAGGAGAACGTTAATAATTTTTATGTGCAAGAAGAATTAGACTTAAAAGAAAATGTTAAGCAATTAGAAATTGATAAAAATCAAACAACTTTTTTTGAAAATATGCGTAAGAAAAAAGAGGAAGCTTTAAAAAAATCGGAAGACATGATCAATAAATACTACGATTCATTGATAGATTTTGGTGAAGAGCATCCTTCAGCCCAAACACTAATACTTACTATTGCTGATAAAGTCGGTGCCTTTATACAAGATATTATGGATAAAGTTTTAAATGTTTTTGTTACCGTTGTGGAAACTGTAAAAAATGCAATAAGTGCTGCTATTAATTTCATTTCCTCTACTTTTAATTCAATTGTTAGCACTACGAAAAATTTCTTTTCTAGTTTATTTTAAAAACATTCTTAGCAGGACTGTCTATGGGCAATCTTGTTTTACATTCAATACACTTTACAAGAAACAGATCAAAGAGCTAGTGCTCACTTTGATAAGCTTTTTAATAAAAGGATTGATTTGGACAAATTATGGGGAAATTTTAAGGCTATTCATATTAATGCATAAAAACAAAAAGCCTTACAGCCGTTATGGCTGTAAGGCTTTGCTTGACGTCCCAGGAGGGATTCGAACCCCCGACCGACGGCTTAGAAGGCTGTGGTTATAGGTTTTCTAGCTTTTATACATTTATATAAATCTTGCAATTACAGCCTATTTATCAATCCATCTACTATGTTCCTATTATTCTTTCTTCCTATTTATCTGTTTTTATATTTATTTGGGCACCTCGTGGGCACCAGTTAAAATCCATACTGACAACACCTACCAGTATTGATACAATTTTATTGTATTGCCAACAAGCTATAAGGAAGGAGGAAATGTACTTGAATATACAAGAACAAATTAGAGATTTATTAAAGCCAGCTGGTAAACAAGTTATTTCGTTTGTTGAAGAAGATATAGATATTTTGTCAACTCATATTGAGGATGATGAACAGATAATATCTGCAACAACAGGTTCAAAAAAGTTAACGTACTTTTTATTCTTATTGACTACTAAAAGATTGCTTACATTGGAAAAAGATAAAAAAGGAAAAACGTTTGTTTCTTATGATGTAAATGCAATTAGTAACTTAGTCGTTAACAGAAAAATATTTGCTGTAGAAGTTGATTTCACCTATTTAAAGAATGAGATTAAACTCAAACTAACTAATGATAATGCAACAAAACCTTTCGCGAATGAGCTTGAAAATATCTTTGGCATTCCAGAAAAAACAATACCTAAAAAGAAAGAAAAGGAACCTAAAGCAATCAAGCTAAACATGAACATCTTAAATGGAAAAGAACAATTGAAAGATCGTGGTTTTAGTTATGTTCTTAGACAAACTAAGCATGGATATGTAGACATTCTGATTGACAACAAAGAACCTGAAACTTTTAAGTTAGTAAGATGGGAACGCGTTGAAAATATTCAGAAAAGCGCTCTTGATATAGCAGGTTGGACAGTTATCGGCAGTAAGTTTGGCAATGCTGGGGCTATAGCTGGTGCCATGGGTGCCAATACTGGGAAGGATAAATCTGTGGCCACACTTTTCTTAAAGCGTGAAAACGGAGAAAAAATACCTTTAGTCATTAAGTGTGATAAGAAAGATCTTGAAAAACTTTCATTATTAATTGTTGCTGAAGAGGAAGAGACTACACAAGCAGCTCCCCCTTCTACAACATCGTCAATTCCAACGGATGAATTGATCAAATTGAAAGAACTAATGGATGCTGGTATTTTAACACAGGAAGAATTTGATGCAAAGAAGAAACATCTTTTAGGTATCTAAACTTTAAGACCACTCAATCAAGAGTGGTTTTTTATATAAAACTATTCATAGCCTCTTTAGTTTCAATCGAATATGTTTCGTCTTCATGGATAATTGGTTCGTTGCGATCTATCCTAATTTCACTTTCTGGGCCACGATTCATATCCTCTTCAATCAATCGTTTCACATACTTGCTGAAATTACGTGCTTTGCCTGTCAATGGGTTAATCTGTTCTGCGTGATTTAATAGTGCAAGGTCGTGTTCGTCTTTGGTATTAAAGCTGACAGGTTTGTTCTTCCTACCTTCATTACTCATCCAAATGCCCCCTTCGCTATTGCATAAAATCCAACAGCATTTGAAAAGACAGGATGTAAAGTTGTCACCCCATTTCCACGATGTATTGTTGGATTAATGATTTCTGCATTAATGTAATGTTCTATTATATATGGTGCTATTCCTTCTGTAATACCTCCACAAATCAAGATTTTGTCATTTTTATTCCATTTCAATTTTGTTGTATTGCGTATGATCCCCCTAGCTATCTTTTGTACATCGTCTTTATTGGATACTGTTTCAACCCCAAAATTAAATGTGGTGCTTGCGTTATTAACATGCTTTCTATCGATAATCGTTGCCGCATTAACAGTTCCACTTCCAACGTCAATTACTCGGATAATCCCATCACTAGGTTGCGCCCAGAATGCCCCACTACCTTCAGGAGCTACGGCCACTCTATCTATAGATACTTTTCTTATCCTCCTATTAACCTTTATTTCATGATTACCTTTCAACATAGCAATAATTGAGTCTTTTTCAGCTTGTTTATGACGTTTAATTGGCTGTCCTGTTACAAAGCTTACTTGTTCAATATGCGGGCAGTAACGGCTTAAATAACGATGTATTGCTAGTAAGACTCTGATTTTAGTATCCTCATGAGCCTTACTATCTCCGTACCTAGTACCATCCCCGAATTCATCCTCATACTGTGCGATTGTGCCAGCAAACCCTTTGCGGCCATCAATTTCAAACTCCATATCATCAGGACCAAATGATTCCTCCACATCACGTTCAAACCAATCACAAATATTCGTTTTAAATGAGTCAACTCCAAAGGGTCCAACTACCTTCGCTTTGTGATTCCCTGCATCAATACCCAAAATTATTCTATTCAATCCAATCCCCTTTCGTTTTTGTATTACAAATGTAGTACATTTTATAACTCGACGACCTGGATTATTACAATTGTAATAATTATTTTTTAAGTGGTTCTTTTCCAGTTCCCTGCTACGTATACCTACATTAAGTCTAGGAATCGATTAAAGTTAGGATTAATTCCTAGGGATAAGTTACGAAAAGGTATGGGGAGGAGGGAAATTTCTCGATGGGGAACAGGAGAATCACTCGCTCAGATAAAAAAGTTGATGTGAAGCCCACTATCTCGGAAAGCCTAAAAACTACTTTGTATCGCTTTGCTGAAATTTGTGATGAACCTGTTAAAGATGTAGCAGAAAGGTTATGTAATACTGGAGCTGTATCGGAGATTATCGTTGAAGAAATAAGGAAGTGGTTCCGAAGAGATTATCGTTGGAAGAACACAATCACTTTAGGTTACCCAGAAAGACCGAAATTAAGGATCACTGTTCATGCTGATAAAGGCAAGGTAACAATCAAATTTAAACGGAGAGACTACGACCAATTAAGTGTGTTAGCATTTGCGCTTGATATTACACCAACCACCACTGCTGCAGTTTTAATTCGTGTGACACTAGGCAACAGGAAATTCATGCAATGGTATTTGTCAACCTATTTATTGCATTTAGACCAATTGAAGATACGTCAGATTTATCGCTTACTCAAATTATAAAAAGGAGATGACTTATGGACATCATTGACTTTGTAGGCTATACGTTTAGTGGTGGTATCATAGTCGTGTGGGTTGCTGAAAAGGTTGATCGTGTGGTTAAAATTGTGAAGTTGATGTTCGGTGAATCGATTGACGAGGCTATTACTGTGGTAATGAAGGTCATTCCTAATAAAAAGAAAGAACATGATGAACTAGAGGTTTAGTTCACTAAAAACCAGATGCTAAAATGAGCACCTGGTTTCTTTAATTCTTCAAATATCTAAATATCAACTCTTCAGTATGGGTTTTCAGGGCTTGATTAGCATACTGATGCACTTCATCTTCTCCAGGCGTTCGTATTGTCACCTCGCTAAAATGCTCACTTATTTTCACCCATCTTACTACCTCAATCTTTTGTTTAGCTAAAAAACGCTTTTTGTTGTAATAATCGTTTCGTATATCCTTTAAAAGTGAATCTACTATGTTGAGATATACCTTGGACATTTTGAGACTCCCTAACACATCATAATCACGCTGTAATGATTTGATTGCCATATCTAATTTTATATACTCATAAAGCACTTGGCGATCTTCTCTATTAATCATCACTGTCTACTAATAAAGCTCTTTGAATTTTATCGAATGTAATTCGCTTTATTGAAAAGTCAGTGTCTAACAGCAACTCTTTTTTATAAACGTCAGTACCAGTGACCCTGCCTACCTCATCATGCAACTTATTTTGTTCCCATAATGTCAATCTCACAAGCTTTTGCATCTTAAAAGCACGCTGGATGGTTTGTTCTATTTCCTCTAGCTCCCACTCGGTCAACTCACGCTTTTTATCGTAAAATTGTTCTTCTTTCCATTTTCGTATTTCAACTAAATGCTCTGGCAGCATCATAGCTGTCCACTTCATATTCCCACGGTCACGCAACATCCCAACAACCTCCACTAATAATCCAAATTCGATACACTCAAAATGTCTAAAAAATGCACTTTATGGACATCCATGTGTTTATCCTGAATGTGGATCATCTTTGTGTTTGGGTCCATTTTTGTTACCTTTCCTTCTAATGACCCCGACTTATTGTAAACAGCAAACATCCGAAACTTACAATCTTCTAGTGCTTCACTTAAACTGTAGCCAAGCTCCTCAAGGTCAAACTCGTCGCGTTCAGGGTGTTTAGATGGTTGTTTTGGTTTTTCAGCAACCTTTTTAGATGGATCCTTTTTCTTTGACTTTGCCATATTCATTCCTCCTAATAAGAACATTTGTTTGTACTTATTATAGAACTAATGTTCTATTTTTGGCAATGAAAATAATTATCTATTTTCATTCCAGTTACTTAGAAACTATGGTAAATTATGATATAATGCCTACCAAAAGGAGTTTTTTAAATGCCTTGGAAGTCGAGACCAGCTATTCTTAATAATATTCCTGGTAACATTGATAATATTTTAGCAATTGATGAGAACGGAATACCAAGTTTAAAAGATTTACTGCAGCCTAAAAATGATTTACTGCAATGGTTTACAATTACAGGTGTTGTTTTTACTAGAGAAGGTTTTAAAACATTTATTGACGATATTACAAAATTAAAAAATAAATACTGGAACAATGGGTGTTTTAATAAGAAAAAGGTTGTATTTCACTCCCGAGATATTCGAAAAAAGACAGGTGCCTTTAATCCTAAGTTAATTAATTATGAACATTTTCTTGAAGACTTAAAAGTTTTAATAAGTGATAGTGATTACAGTATATACAGTTCTTCAATTGATAAATTTTCCCATGTTAGGTCTTATATCAATCCCTATCCAGTTTACGATTTATGCCTTGAATTTTTACTAGAACGATATTGTTATGAATTAAATTCTGGAAATAAAAACGGTATTATAGTAGTAGAATCAAGAGGAGAGAAGGAAAATAAATTACTTCTTGATACAGCTTTAAAGTTAATTACTTATGGTAATCGATATCATGATTCATCTTTTTTCTCAAACATAAAAGGAATTTACTTTAACCCAAAACGTACAAAAGATAAAAAATTATCATACCCACAACTTGAGTTAGCAGATCTCGTTTCTTTTCCCATACATTCATATGTGAAAAATGACTATAAAAGTGATGAATTTTCAGCAATTGAGTCTAAATTATATAATTATCCAAACTATCAGGGGTATGGCATGAAATTATTCCCTAATAAATAATAGGAGTGAAAATAACATGACATTAATGAATAACACACAAAAACTAGACGAATGGACACAAGAGAAAAAAGTTTTAGTCAATACTTATAATGGTAACCCAGAGTCATATAAGGAAATGACAATTAACAGAGGTGATATTTATTTGTGTAAAATTGGAGAAAATATCGGAGAAGAGCAAAACAATGATAGACCTGTAATCGTTTTATCAAAAACATTTTATAATAATGTCAGCACTCAAATTACAGTTGCTCCTTTATCTACTACCATCAGATACAAAACAGTAAGAGGAAAGCGTATTCCTAGGATTAAAACACAATTTATATTAAAAAAAAGCGATTATCCTTTTTTAACAGAGGATTCTTGTATTAAATGTGAACAAATAAGAAGTTTAAGTAAGGTTAGGTTGGCCCCTCATAAATTAGGCACTGTGGATCAGGAAGCCTTAAATAAAATTATGGTACGTGTAAAAGATTTGTTTGACATTTAAAATTAACGCAAGTATAATAAGTTTGCATTAATAATTTGCTTATCAAGTCATAAGCAACCTACACAGTATGGTTTGAGGTTATCTCAAACGCACATCTTGTGATGTGTTTGTGTTTCTTCTTGAGGCCTCTTGTCAGGCCTTTTTATTTTGGAACAAAATAGACCAAGGTAGAGGTTTAGCTGTTTTGGTCATTAAAAAAATGCCCAGGCTCAAATTAATGAGTACCTGGGCTTTTAAGAAACAAAAAAGTATACATAATATGCCAAATGTGGTACAGTAAATTTACTTAAATTAATTTAATTTTAACTTTGACACAGGAAGCACCTGGGGATAAGTCATCTTTATGATGGCTTTATCCTCAGGTGCTTTTTCATTTGAAAGGAGGTGAAAGGAATGCTAGGATTTATGAAATTATCAGTCTTAGCTTTGATCTTTATCGTGGTATCTGCATTAGGATTAATTTACCTATTTAACAATTCCATTAGTTTTAGAAAGACCAGATATTATGATTCTCGATTAAAGTTATACTGGGCCGGTGCTATTGTAATTACTGTTGGATTAACATTTCTTCTTACTCATTAAAAACAAATGCCCGATAAAACAATACTATCGGGCATACCTTTCTTTCATCTTGTTAAAAAACCTATTCCATATTATCGTTGAGAAATAATAATTTTCAAACCTTCAAAATCACCACTTGTCATAGTACCTGAATCAAATTTCTCAAGCCAAGACTTATCAATCTTGCCTTTATCTACAGCCTGTTTAATGTAATCACGCACAGCATTTTCAGTTGTTGGGTTTGTAAATCTCATTGTTTCATCATCCTTTTCTTGTGATTTATCTTTAACAATTAGTTGTACTTTCAGCTTACTATTAGACGGCACAATAACTTGCCCTTCTAACTTGTACCCTTTTGGCATTGTCCAATTTGAAGGAATTTCAAAATGAGGTGCATCATACTTTCCAGCTTCCCAATACCCACCCCATTCAATGCCTAGCTTTTTAGCAATTACCCCTACTTTCGAAAGCGTAGAAATGTCATATAGGTTTCTTGGCGGTGCTACAGCAATATCCCAAGCTCTACGAGATGTATGATTGCTGTTACGCGTCCATGTAACTTTTTGACCTGGTCGTGATCTTCCTTGTTCATAAAGGTAATTTTGACGAGCTTGGCTGCGGAATGTTTCTGTGATGAAAATAAAATCTATACCTGCCTTGTAGCATTCTTGAAAGAGTAGTCGGCACGCTGTTTGTGCTGTAGCTGTTAATTCGCTTAGATCACGGCAAGTTGTTGTTATACTCGTCATTTCACATCATCCTTTGTTTTTCCATATTCTAATGCTTGTTCACTGTCCCCTGTACCTGGAGTAGTTGGATCAACAACCACACCAATCAGCACAAAAAAAGCGAGCACAGTGTTAAATAACTCTGTAACTCGCTCATTATAAATTGTTGTGTCGTAGCCGAATAACGCACCGATTTGTTGCACTAACAGTAGTAGTAAAGCAAATGCTCCCACTAAGAATGGTTTGTGTTTTAATCGTACTTTCCAGTTGATTTTCATTGTAGGTTCCTCCTATAACATTTTATTTGCCGCAAAAATTATTCCTATTGCTCCAGTAATGACACCAGTAACAATTCCACCAATAATCAGTCGAACAATCCAAGTCGTATTGGATTTAATTGCAGTTAAATCATCTTTCATATCCTTGATGTTATTTTCTGCAATAGAGATTCGAACCTCATGAGCATTTACTTTTTCTTTCAACATATTGTGTTCAGTTACACTTACATACGATGATCCTTCCATATCATCACCAATCCTTTGCCCTAAAATTAAAGCTATGAGAAGCATCGAGATTCAGTAACATGTACTGTTGCCCATCTCAATTGCTCTCATAGCTAAAAAACATAAAAAATAACACTGATCGGTACAGTGCATTACTTTACTTAGGTATTAATGATACAATATAATAAGCACTCTCAGCTGAGAGTGCTTATACCAAGCTATATATACTCCAATTTCACATCAGATTCATCAATGTTTAAACCATTAGCTACTAATTCAACTAAAACAATGTCAGTTGTGTCATAAGTCTTTTCATTGATGAAATGATTAGTTATTTCTTTATTTTTAATTTCATTTTTATTGAGATCAAAAATTTTCACATCATCAATTACCACATAATATTCATGGTCTTCATTATCATATTCTCTTTTAACAAAGATTTTTGCAGACTCGGTTTTCATATCATCATCCTCCCTTCGTATATATAATTCGACAAAAGGTAATGATTTCCTTCTTTGATAGACAAATTACTTAGTTATTTGAGCCTATTTTTTCAACTCGTACTTCAATGCATCAATCTCACGCCTCATTTTGCTAATAAAAGTAGGCTTATCATTATCAAACACGACCTCAACCTTACGCTTTCCGTACTCACAAATCACTTTAGCTGCGGTAATTCGGGTATCCATGGTCACACACCAACCTTTATCTCGGACCGTCACCATATCGCCTACACTATAATCTTCATCATATATAAGTCTTGATGTAGTCAATATCTGGCCACCTAAGTAAACCTCTTGGGCATGTTCGGCCAGCTTTTCGTTACCTCGCTTGACTAGTCCAGCATTAGTAGTTAAATCACGTGCATCAACAAACATTTCATATCGATCTTTTCCAACAGCTTCACCGATTTGAACTATTTTTCTATAGATGCCCTCACCCTGCCCTGCAACGATAGCAAAATTTTTATATTCCAGATCACTTTCGGTGTATTCGAGTGATTCAATCGTTTCAAATTCTGTTGAAAAAATGGCTTGAGGCAATCCGACTTGATTAGCTACTAGATTGCGCCCTTCATTTATCACGAATACGAACTGTTTATTATGCAAATCAAGTTCTATATTCCAACCTAATCCATGAAGCTCTGATAGTTCTTTGAGCTTTTCATTTAATGGGTCGTAACGTGCTTTTTCTTCAATTTCTGGACCTCGATTTTGATTATCCGCTAGCACAAGGTTAGGGAATACACGGTTAGGATCAACTGGATTAATCATTTGCGTGTCAACAAAATGCCGCATGACTGTTTCTACATCACCAGTAACCTCTTCATGCGCTTTTTCAGGTGCTGGGTAAATTAAACGTTGAGAGGTAAAGGTTTTAAGTGATAAAGCTTTAACTCGCCAACTCTCTGTTTGTTTGCCGTTTTCATCAAGTTCGATTTCACGATAGCGAATAATATAGGCTTGGTCCAATCGGTTATACGGAAAGATGATGTTACCCTTTGTCAGCTTATCCGCATGCTGTAGGTAACGATTAATCTGAAGTTCTAGCTCTCCTATATCAGACCAGGAGATGCCTATTTGTGCCGATGAGTATCGATCTACTTCGCCTAGTAAGTTAAAATCATCATCAATAACTCTTAGTGGGATGTTCTGCAATGTGATCACCTTCTTTTGCATAATAAAAAGCACCCTACGATGAGAGTGCCTTACTTTATCTTAATTGAACTGTTTTTAGATTTTTGCTCCAACAAATTCAATATTTCATCTAATACAGCCATATTGAACGAAGCATGTGGAACAAACGGTGCAATTGTACTTAAGTTGGGTTCATAATAATCATATGAATCAATCGTAATACCACCGAATTGCCTTAAATGATTCATATCAACTATATCATTTGAAAAATCCGAAACAATTTGGTTAAAAACCATATTTCTTGTTTCAGCATTTTCAAATCTATAAGATTTACTCTCACTTACTTTTCCATCTGCATAATCTAAATTGATTTGATATTCTACATACATTTTTCTCACCATCCTCTTGTCTATAATAATTCGACAAAAGGGTTTATTTACCTTTGAATTCAGACAAAAAAATAACGCTAGCTTTATGCTGCGTCTACGTAATCAATACCTGTTATAGTTTCATACTGATCGACAGTAATCATTGCTGCTTTTACAAAAATCTTTAAACTCTCGTCATTGTAAGATGGATGTTTTGTGTCATAATATCTTTTTACAGTTGCATACCACATTATAAATTACCTCCCTTTTTCAGCATGGCTACTTCCATAAGCAGCTCGCCTTGCGTTTTTTCAAGTTCTACAATCCGCACCTTATCTGCTGCATTCTCTAACAAAGCAACACCTAACGCTTCATTTATTTGAGCATACTTTTCATCTTCAGTAGGTGGGAAATCTGCGTACTCATAATACATTTCTTTAGTACTTTTGTTTACAAAAAGCGTAGCATTTTTACCGTTATCCTCTCTTACTGGTAAGGATTCTACCAATAATCCAGTTTGATTTAATTCCTCTTCCGTTTTACCAAGTCCATAAGTTTCATCAAATGGCATATTATGCACACCGTCAACTCTATAAATACTACCTTGAATAAGAGCTAAATCACTTAGATAAATCATATGCTATTGCCCTCCTTCTATTATTTTGTACATTGGTTTCTCTAAAAAAATCATCCCATTTGAGCCTTGATAAGTCGCTCCTAAAGTTTTTCCGTCTCTTGCTGGCCTTACCATTGTAACCCCTGGTGCTACTGCCCAAGTTTTAGCAGATGAACCTAAAAAATCAAACGTGTTTTCATTAAAAGCGTGTGACTTTTTAGCATCAAAGTACACTAAGTTGTTAGCATACCTATTAAATGCTGCATTTGAAAACTGTGGATAAACTTGCGCTTTATTATCACTAATTGTCCTTTCATTGATAACACTACCATCTATAGAGTTAAATTTCGTAAAACGTAAATAATAGTACCCTGCGATACTGTATTCCAATACTGGATTACCATTAGAATCTAATGCCCATAGCATATAGTTAGGGTCATTTGCGTCTACTTTCTTCCATGCAGTCTTTTCCCAGATTAACTCTAAGTCAAAGTTTAATTTTCTAACGGCATAAACAGTGTTAATTATATATATGCATTTATTTATAGGGTCAACTAGCATATCAGAAATTTGTTGACTTGTAGGTGATGTATATTTCTTGATCATAACCCCATCTGCTAAGTTTACCTTATATACAACATGCGCTGAGTGCATAAATATATGTCCTTCATTGTCTATAGAAACTTTACCTGACCTACTAAAGTTTTTATTAACTACATTTTCTACCGTTTTTAAATATAGCTGAGTTTTACCACCGTTAATATATCTAGCGAGCGCACCACTAGCAGAAGTGTATACATCTTGGTCATCATCCGAAACATACATATCATAAACATTAGGTAAATTAATACCACTCATAGTTACCGTAAAATCATCAAGATTATATAATGTTGCTTGCCCAACTTGGGCATTACCTATTGTTGTTACTGCTAATTTCGTGCCAATAGCTACCGTAGAAAGATAGTAGTTACGAGTATAAGATTCTGTAATATCCACCACTTCTGTTAACCCTTTAAATATTTTGTTATAATCAAAGTCGTCACCACCCCCATCACCCTGTAAGATAAAATTTCCAGTCGCACTATTGTAACGCACAGTATAAATACTTTTAGCTGCTAAAGCCCCTGCTTTTAACTGCTCACCTTTGGCATTTAAAACTGGTACAGCGCCTAAATTATTAACATTTAATGTTACTGGACCAGTATTAGCTAGTGAGTTAGCAAATGATACAGCAAATCCTAATGGTAAAGAAGATAGTATATGATCCAATGTTATAACCTTATCATTTTCATTTGTAGCTACAGCAAAATGAACATGACTTGTAAAATCATCTGCATGGGTTGTTAGCGTGTCATTTACCTGTTTAACTGCTCTAGGTGTAACTGCTTCAGTGGTTGATTCACTACTTACAGAATCAACTATTTTTACATGTCCAGGTGTCGAAGTAGTTGCTGCATTGTTTTCATGAGCCTCAAAATCTTGTTCTAACGTTGTAATTTTAGCAGCTAATGTAGCTGCTACATCACCATCTAAAATATTTTGAATCGATGCAAACCAAGCGTCAAAATTCGCTTTTTCCTGTGCTTGCCAAGCATCAAAATTTGCCATCTCCTGCAACTGCCACGCAATTACTTCTGCTTCCACTCCACCTTTTATCGAATTAAACCAAAGATCCCATTGTTGTTGGAACACACTAGTAGGTACGCTAATGAGTGAATAAACAATGCCACATAGATCCTCATCCATCCGTTCATCCACGAGATTTAGCTGTTCTAGTGAAGCTGTATTTGCCATTATCCTAATTTGTGCCAACGATATTTCATATACGTAATTGTCGCGTTGCAAAGTAGGAGCAACTGGGTTTTCAGCTGACACACCTTCTTTTACAAACAGCCTAATGTATCGTGCATTGTTCCGTTTATCCAATCTCAAAACAATACGGTCAATTCGATCTACATCTGGTTCTGGTAAACCATGTGTTAAAAAAAGTGGCGTTGTATTTTTGTATTGGTACCCCTGCATTAATGCTTTACCCGGTTCTATAATTGTCTGCATGGTACCAGGGTTTACCTTTACTAAAAGATTGGGTGTTCCGTCTTTGTGCAATAGTCCACTAGACAGTACATCTCCAAAATAATCAGCAAAATCACTAGCATAATGCCAACGCTCATCTCCTGGTGCACTATTAAAAAACTTAAATATTTCAGCCACTGTCATTCCTCCTATACTGCGTTGTAGCGTTTATGATAGCTAATGTTTACGATTGAACCCTGCACATCATTGTCAGCTGTATAACTAATGTCGTTCTCACCTAGCTGCAACTTAAAAAATACACTGTCTAAATCGAGCCAGTTTATAACATCCCTGCGAGATCCACCCTCATCGACAAACTCAACCGATTTCGTGCCTGGTGTTGTATCAATCACCATCTTTTCACCTTCAGCGAGCGTTTGGTTAACTTTAATGAATTCACCTGTTGTTACGTTTTCGATTTTAGGGTTATCTGCTGGTCCGAAAAACTCAATGTACAACGGTGCCGCAACATCCCCATCATTGTTAATGATACGTCGATCTCTCTGCATGCCCATTTGAAACGGGCCAGAAAAGGGAAACTGAAATAACGGTTGAAAGGCTGGCTCTTCATCAATTTTCAAACTGCGCCAATATGGATCAGGTGCGACAAAATTAATCATACTTTTTTGTAATGTTTTAGCTCTCCCGTCACCATCAGGAAAAGCTGGTACACTTGATGCAACTACTAAAATCTCTCGTACTAGATAGTCATTTTCATAACGTAAGGTACCAGGGCCTAACTTCGGGTTAACAATACGTGCAACTTCTGTTCTTCGCCTTGATACGGTTTCATATCCACCTTCATCGATGGCATTTACGATAAGAAATGTAATATCTATCGAACGTTCATCCAGCAGTACATCTATTAATGTACTACCGTCCTCATAGGGTACTTTTTGTGTTTGGAGATTAGCTGACACATCTCCCAAACCCTCAATATTTTGCAAATAAAAAGGAGGACCGCCAAATGTGACGGACTCTCCAAAGCGATTTGTGTATGTGACTGTCTCCACTAAGCGACCTCTCCTTTAATTAATTGTAAGCCATTTGTTGCGCTACTTTTTTCAATTGTCGTGCATTCTCTGAAGGACTTAAAGGTGTTGGTGAATGTAAGTGTACTTCTTGATGTACACCTTTATCATTCGTACCTTGTTCTACAGCACCGTTTACTTCTACATCAACCTTCACTTTATGCTCAATTTCTGTTTGGATTGCATCGATGGCACCACTGATATCTTTGATAATATCACTAACTTCTACATGAGGCTGAATCCACTCGGCTACTCTTTCGGCAGCTTTTATGGCATCCGATTTCATGTCTGCAAGACCAATAATAATGCCTTTTATAAGGTTATGACCCACGAACTTTTTACCCCAGCGGCTTGGGCTATGGATATCAAGGGCATCCTGAATAGTTTGCTTAATTGCCTCAGCAATCGCTTGGGCTTGCGCAAGTAAAGCAGGTATCATCTCGGATAGCCCTTGCTGCATACCCTTGATAACATTACCACCAATCTCAGGCATATCAGCAACCATGGAATTAAACTCGTCTTTTGTACCCTCTCGGATTTCTGACACAGCTGCTTGCCATTCTGCTGCATACATATCAAGTTGAGCCGCTGTAGATGCACGTAATGCTTGTATTTGTGCTTCTGTATCCAACCTCATTTGTTCATGTTCAGATATCGATTGCGTGTGAGCAAGTTCGGATTTTTCTTTCCAAAGCGCTGTGTACTCTGCAAGTTCGGCTTCACTTAAACCATTAAGAGCTGTAATTTCTGATGCTGCTTTAGGACCCATGGCTTGTAATTCTGCTAATAGCCCTTTATCCAATCCTTTTGCTGTTAATGACTGAAGATCAGACATCCAGTCCTTAAAGGCATCATTTTGACCACGTAAATTACTAATTAATTCTTGCCCTGATACTTCCGATTTTTCACTAACTGCATCAAATAATCCAACAGTACTGTACAGTGACTGCTTACGTGATGAGACAGCATCTTCATAAGCTTTATTTAAAGCAGCTTCACCATCGATCAGTTTTTGGTTAGCATCTTGTATCTTTTTCAAATAGTCATCGTTGATCTTCACAAGCTCGTTATGGATAGCCTTTTTTGCTTCAACAATCTTTTCTTCATAATAGATGCGTTCCTCTGTTCCTTCTGCATAGTTTGCTAAGAAATTTTGATACGCTTCTAATTCATCCGCAAGTGACATTGTGTTGAATTTCTTACGCTGTTCTACATAAGCTTTTTCAACTTCGAATCGCTCTTTAAGACTTTCTTCAATTACAGCTAATTGTTCCTTATAAGCAGCCGTGACTTCATCGATTTGTTCAGTGACTTGAGAATATTGATCATACGCATCGCCAACCTCAAAAGAATGACCGCCTTGTGCAGCGTTTACTGCGTCAATATATTCGTAAAGAGCTTTTTCTCTCTCTTTATTTAATACGGCCATTTGCTTGTTGTAATCTTCTTCAATCTTGATGCGCTCATCTGCTGAATGAGCACTTAGTTCAACAAGTTTGTCGTGTAAACCGCCAATTGTATCAAGCGTGGCATTCAGTTGATTAGTTGGAACCTTTGGTACAAACCACTGAGACATATTAATCGTTGCTTTAAGCGCTAAAGATTTCATGCTCTCTATACCAACAATAACCCCTTTTACGACATTGACCCCTATCAAATCCCTTGTGAGGCGCGAGGGTGAGTGGATGTCTAAAGCTGACTGCATCGTAGTGGCAATGGATGTAGCTATTTCGCGCGCTTTAGCCTCTAAAGGCCCTTGCATACTAGATAGACCATTCAATAATCCTTGTCCAGCCTGTCTGCCAATCTCAGGTAATGAGGAGAAACCGTCACTAGTAGCTTCTGTGATTCCTTTAACAGCTGCAGTCCATTCCTTGTGAAGGTTATCTAGCTCTATCTCAGCATTTTCAGTCATGGAAGCTATAATTAATTGCGTGCTATCTTTTAATCCTTTGAACTCGGCCTCAGCTTGTGTACGAGCAAGTTCGCCCATTTCTTGATACATATCACTGTACTGTTTAAGCTCATGCTCAGATAAAGAATTAAGCGCTTTTAACTCACCAAGTGCTGCTGGACCCATTTGACGTAATTCTTCAAGTAGCCCCTTGTCAATAGCCTTTTCGGATAGCTTTTCTACTTCAGCCTGCCAAGCTTTAAATCCGTCGACCTGAGACTTTAGGTTATTAAGAAGATCATTACCTGATCTATCAATCTTTACTTCAAACGCTTCAAAGATTCCGCCAAGATTACGTAAAGACTTTTCACGATCTTTAACCGCATCTTCATAAACTTTTGTTAGCTTCTCTTCTTCTTCTTTCAGATTCTTATTAACTTCGCTGATTCTACTGGAATACGTTTCGTTAATAGTAGCAAGCTCTTCGCTTACAGCTTTCAAGGCATTCTTGTACTGGATTTGCGCTTTGATTTTAGCAGTAGTGCCATCAGTAAACGTCTTGAGCGCTTCTTCCCACAATCTAGCTTCTTGCGCGTTGCTAATTAACTCTAACTCTCGTTTACCTTCGATAAAGCTTTTCACTGAGTCTAATCGAGCTGTGTCGGCTTTTTCCTGAATGGCTTTAATCTTTTCAGCATATTTTTCTTGAGCAGCAATAGATTTAGCTGCTGCATCTGCCTCTAGCTTTTTGATATGCGCTAGATCAGCTGCAGTTAACTTACGCTTAGCAGCCTGTGCTTTCAGATGAATTTGCTGTATGTTGTACGCTTTGTCTGTTTCGATCTTCGCAAGTTTAGTAGCATTTTCCTTGGTTAACTTTTCGACTTGGGCATTTGAATTATCAACAGTTTTTAGTATGACATTGACCATTTCAACCATGGCTTTTTCTAGAGCTGGTGAACGACCTTCTACGCCAACCAAAATGCCATTTACAACATCAGCCCCTGGCCCAATCATCTCGCGCGCGGGCGAGTGAATTCCAAGCAATTTCTTAAATTTTTCTGGTATAGCATTAGCAATTTCGGATATTTTCGACTTAACACTATCCATCATACTGCTTATACCATTTACAAGGCCTTGAATAATATAGCGTCCTATTGAATGTAGATTAACGCTTTCTAAGAACGATTTGGCCTTGTTCCAGCCGTTCACAACAGCCGTTTTTACATTATCCATCGCTGTCGTAACAGTTGTTTTAAATCCGTTCCAAATCTTATCTATGACTGATTTAATACCATTAAGGATAGATGTCGTCGCTGTTTTAATTCCTGTCCAAATGCTTTTCACAACATTAGCAATAGCATTTAAAATGCTTGAAATAACATTCTTAATTCCATTCCATACAGAACGCACAAGACCCGAAATACTCGTAAATAAATTATCTAAGAATGTCGCGATACTTCTCCAAATATTCGTGAAAACAGATTTAATGCCGTTTAACACCGTTGTGAAGAAGCTTTTGATACTGTTCCAAACTGACGTTATTGTTGACTTCATGCTATTGAAAACAGAAGTAACCAAACTTTTTAATGTATTTAAAGTATTTGTAAAGATACCTTTAATTGCTGTCCATACACCTTGTAAAAACGTCTTAGCTGTTGAACCAAATGCCTTTAATGGTCCTAGTAATTTACCTACGAAATAGAGATTAACAACACCCCATACAGCTTGTAGTGCACCATTAAGTATTTGTTTAATACCATCCCATACGCCTTTCCAGTCACCTTGGAATAATGATGAGAAGGTTTGAATGATTCCTAGGATTACCTTAGTTACTCCGTTAATGACGTTCTTAATTGCTTCCCAAGTGGAAACAATAATCGCTTTTACGACTGGCCATATAAACTGCATAATTGCACCGATTGCAGACATAACTGTTGTTATAATATTCCCAATAGCTTTCCACACAGTGGATGCAGTAGATTTAATGCTTTCTTGGTTCTCATTCCAGAATGAGGTGATTTGTGACCAGACCGATGAAATTAAGCTTCCTACTGCTGTAACAGCTGTTGAGATAGCTGTTTTAATCGCTGCCCAAACTGTTTGCACCTGACTACGGAATGTTTCGTTTGTATTGTATAAACCTACAAAAATTGCTATTAAGCCAGTGACCACACCAATTACAATGCCTACATTACTTGTTATGATTCCAAGTGCTGGACCTAATGCTGGAATTACTCTAGTTGCGAGATTTGCAATTGTAGTACCCAAAGTATTCAGCCTTGGTAAAAATGCAATAAATGACGATCCAACCTTTGTTATAGCTGGAATCAAACCTTTAAATAATGTCCCAAATGCAATGATGTTAGGTACTAATGCAAGTAAAATACCGCCGAATGAGATAAATCCTGCTATCAGGACCCCAATCGTACGATTACCTTCCATCAAACTATTAGCAAACTCTAAAAACTTATTTGCTAGGTTGATAATGGTTGCACCAAGAGGAGCCATGCCAATCCCGAGGTTTACTAAGAATTTAGTTAAGTTTCCAATCAAACTCATTACACTAGGTGCTGTTTGATGTACATAATCAATAAACTGTTGGAATCCTTGGCTTTGACTTAATGTAGCAGACCACTCTTTAAATCTAGCCATCATCGAAACTAGACCATCCATCATACCTTGTGATGATCCAGCAAATGCGCTGAAGAAATAAATAACCCCTGCTGTTGCATCACGGAATATCGCTCGAACCTTCGGCATATTCGTCGCAACATAATCCATGAATGATTGGAATTTTGCGCTATCACTTAAGCCATTTGCCCATTCAGCAAAACGTGCTGTCATCGCTTCAAACCCTTTTGCAGTACTCGCACTTAATGGAGCAAAAGCAGTTAACATGGATAGTAAACCTTTAAATAAGTTTCCAAAGGAGCGACTAAACGTTTCGAGCATTGTAGCCCCACTCGTATTAAGGTAATCCAAAAACTTTTGAATTGGTGGCGTAGCTATCGCTTTATTAAGTTGATCCATTAAGTTTGCGACTGCTTGAGCACTAGACAAAAACAGTGGTCTTAATTTAGTAAGTAATGCATCAGTAAATTGCATTGCACTTGTAAAAGCTTGTAAAACAGGTTTTTCTGTCTCAGTAACTAGCGATTGATATGTTTTTTTCATGTTGTCAAAAGAGGCTTTAGCACTCTTTTGCACTGAATTTAACTGTGCATTTTCATCAAACAACTTCTTGATTGTTGGTATTGCTACAGCTGCAAATGCTCCTGCTGCTGCAGCTGCCGCTGTAAACGCGCCTACTAGTGCAAATGCTGAACCTGCTGTTACTCCTAACATGACACCCAAGTTAGCAATTGCAACCCCAACATTTGCAATAATAGGCACAATTGCTGGTAAGACAGCGATTAATGAACCTGATATCGTATGTTGTGCCAATTCACCAAAGGCTCGTAAATTTGAAGCAATGCGTTGAATCTTTCTTTGGAAATCTTCAATCCGAGCCTCAATTTTGATGACCACTTTTTCTCGTACTAATGCTGCAATACGCGCTCGGATTTCAGCCATACGTCTGTTAAATTCGCTAACGTCCGCCCCAATATCGACCCTAACATCATTGGCCGTTGTACGAATCGTATTTTGCACTTGGCGCATTCGAGCCATAAACTCTGTAATACGTGCACCAATCCGGGCTGAAAAATTACCGTTCATCTATCTCACCCTTTCTTACTTAAGTTTTCAGCCCACTTCTTCATAGCTTCTTGAGCTTTAGCATGACGTGTTGTATCGATTTTCTTTGATTCTTTCCATGCTTTATCTCCACCTGTTATGCGATCACGTGCTGATTTTGCATCGAATAAATCCTTCTCAATTCGTAGCTTTTTCTTATTAGCAGCTATGCGATTAAAAACAGCCATGCGAGCCATATTGTCGATATTGTCAACGACTTGTAACAGTGCTCCTTTTTTAAAGGCTTTGTACTCGTTAGGTGTCCATGACATGATCAAGTCGACATCATACAAATTCATGTGCTGAGCAACGTCTGTTAGGACTTCGAACCATTCTAAGCCAGCAACTCGGTTTTTGCGTCCAACAGCATCTGAACGCCCTGAGCGTTCTCTTTCTTCTCTGCTTCTGTTCGGGCCATCCCTTTGAATAGCTCTAAGTTCTTCCAAAACGTCATCACACTTTTTTTGAAAAAACCCGAAGCGTCAATTTCACGGAATGCTTCTTTAAATAATTGATCCGTATCGCCATCTTCTTCGATACGTGCTTCAAGAGCCTCTTCGATATCTGCGATGGATGGGCGCTTCTTTAAATGGGCCAGACCACAATCCCAAAATGCTTTTAATGCATCAATATCAAACTGTAATAAGCCTGTATAGATGTAGTTAAAGCCGCCTACTTCATTGCCCTTGTCATCTTTTTGATTGTAATTTTTGTCCGCCAGATTTTTAAAAGCAAAGCCGAATTTCGCCTCTTGTTGT
This sequence comes from Lysinibacillus sp. A4, assembly GCF_024919535.1. Taxonomy (NCBI): domain Bacteria; kingdom Bacillati; phylum Bacillota; class Bacilli; order Caryophanales; family Bacillaceae; genus Lysinibacillus; species Lysinibacillus sp. A4. The sequence goes on from NZ_JANWTB010000003.1 coordinate 341,963, forward strand.
GTACCTGCAATCGTTAATGTAGCCATGTGTTATAGCCTCCTAGATAATTTTTTTGGATTAGAAAAAGCACTCACTATGGAGTGCTCGAATTATGTTGCAGTGACTGTTACAGCGACAGTAGCTGTTTTACCTCCACTTGCCGTTGTGATGGTAATCGTTGCTGAACCTTCAGCTACACCTGTGATTAATCCAGCAGTTGTCACCGTAGCGATTGCCACATCGCTTGAAACAAATGTTACATTTTTGTTGGTTGCTTCTACTGGAAGAACTGTAACTGTAAGTTGACGAGTGCTGCCAACTACTACCGATGTTGTTTGTGGCGTAACTGATACGCTATCCACTACTACACCTTCCGTTTGATCCTTACCAAATTCACCAGACTTTTCGCCAGGTGTTTCGAAGCCGTATGTCGCAAACTCAATTACCTCCTGTGGTAATTTAGGTAGTTTACCTTGCTGTGATTTTCCGATAACTTGGAGTGTTGCAGAGATCTCTTGGAAACCGTCACCTGGTGAAGACTTTTCCACTGATTCAACTAACGTGTAGGCAAAATTTGCATCGTGAGTACCATCTTCATTTACTTTCAAATCAACTTCCCACACTTTTAATTGTTTCTCGTTTCGGATTGCATCGAGAATTGCCTTTTGCCCAGGATCCTTTTTATCTCCGTAAGCTGAGATTTCAAATGATTCACTTGATTGGCCGTACGCTAAGATACGACCAAATTTCGTTTGCTCATCTACTAATTCACTCTCAAGTGAATAACTATTTTCAGTAAGATTCCCAATCAAGAATCCATCTGAACCAAGTGCTGCGTCTGCTAATTGTACGAGTAAGACCGTGTCTTTACCGTTTTGCATAAGTGTTTTCCCTCCTAAAATAAAACAGCCCATTTAGGACTGTCAGATGTTTTGTACTTTATATTGAATTGTTAAAATGCCATGCTTCACACCAGGGCTATTATCATCTATAACGCGTGAATCACGTCTCGTAACACTTAATACCCTTCCATTAGGAATCATGTAATTATGAATCATTAAAGCCTGCTGGCAAGCTGATAGCATTTCATACGTCTTACGCTTACCGCTGTAATCATCGTTATCCTTCCACCATGTGTGGATTGTAAAAGTTATGGTTTCGATATTGCTTGTTTTGGTATCAAATGGGCTCGTATAAGGCTCTGATATTGTCACATAAGGATAAGGTGTATTCTCGTCTACTGCATCATAAACACCAAGATCATCTTCATCTTTTCTAGTGATGGCCGTTAGTGCTTCACATGCAGTTAACTTTTGAAAAATAGCTTTTTGAAGTTCAAAGAAAGGCAAGGCATAGTAATTACTCATAAGCCCAATCGCCTCATTTCTGTTTTAAAATATTCTTGTCCTGCATCAACTGCTGGGCCCCAGAATTGTTGAGCTTTCATCCCTTCTGTTGTTACATAACGCCCTAGCTTTGTGCTGAAATATGTCCATGGTGTTCTGCGGCCATTTCCATTTTGAGCATAGATACCAGTACCGTACTCGACGTATATAGCGTAATGAACGCCAACTGTAACAACAGCATTGTATTTCCCAAGCATCTTCATCTCAATTGAGTCTCGCAAACTACCATCATCAACAGGAGCTAGAGCCTTGGCCTGTGTTTGTATAAGCCGTGCTGTCTCATAAACAATATCTGATATCTTATCCAGTAGCCCTTCTTCAAATCTACGTGCAGCTCTCATTAATTGACGACCTGAATAAGTAATCCTAGCCATTATTCAGTCACCAACTTTAATGCCACACGCATGATTTCGTGTTGACCACCCTGGTCCTCAGCACGACCTGCGAATGCATATATTTCACCTTCATAGCGTAATCGCATGCTAGAAGTTAAATCGGTTCGATATGGATAGTACATATAGCGTTCTAACGGATTACCAAGTTGTTGAGCGTAATACTGCTCTTTACTAGATGGTGTATCCACAAATGCAGCAAAGTCATCTACTGGATGCCAATCTGTTTTAAAGCCACCAGCACCATCAGATATACGCTTTTTCTCCACCACTTCAACTGTATGAGGAAATTCATCGAACGGGCTGAAATACATGAAATTTCGCCTTTCTGCATGCATCATAAGGCTTTATTAAATCAGTTAAAGCACTAGGTAATGTCCCAAAGTCGAAGGTATAAGAAACGGTTCCCATGGATCTCCCTTTTAAAGCACCATTCCCAGAGAAAAAGTTAGTTGCTTTTGCTAGGAAAATTTTTAAAGCACTTGGCAAAGTGGTAGGTGTAAACTTTTGGCACAATTGATTGTTAAGCATATCGAGCACTAATGGCAACATAACTTTGTAAAATTCATCATTTGTTGAAGATTTGTCACCACAAATAACCTTGTAATACTTAATCTCTTCATCTGTAGGTGTCCAAGTCATCACGATCACCTACTCCGCATTTTCTGATTGAACAGTTTGTTTTGTTTGACGTTTCGGCTTGGTTTCTTCAAAGCTTGCTACAAGTTCCTTTGTCTGTAGTTCTTCAAATAAATCATCAGAAACATTTTCAGCAACTTCCCTAACCTTTAAATGTTTACCATTTACCTTTGCGTTTTTGGCTAATGTAACGTTGTAAGGCATAATATTTCCCTCCTTAAAATAAAAAGAGATAGCTCTTTGCTATCCCTTAAATAGTTGCTACTTTTGCGATAAATACTTTATCTGCTTGTTCAAATGATGGTAATGCGATTTGAGAAACGATTGTTTGAACGTTTACTGGATGCACAATTTTGTTCGTTGTTACTGCTACACCAGTATTAACAATTGAAACATCAGCATCTGTTACACCAGTCATTAGATCGCTTTCCTCTGGTGTTGTTCCATACATTGTCTTACCTAGAGCACCTGGAGGCAGTAATGTTACAACGCCATCTGGGAAGTAAGATTTTGTAATGCTGTGCTCGTCGACAAACATATCATCGTAAATAGCAAACTGCATGTTTGTTTTACGAGATAAATAGTTTAATACATCTTCATCAGTTAAGATGATGTTTTGCGCACCTAGTGGATTCATATCTTTCTTAATCGAATCATGATTTGCAATTAACGCAAACGTAGCACTCGTTAAGATAGCGCGTGTTGGTTCTGTACCTGTACGCTTACGCACAGCCTTCTTCCAAGCCAAAATATCTTGTACTGGCGTGGAAGTAGCTTGATCCCATGTATCAGTACCAGTCAATGTTTCGAATTGATCTGCTGCAAGTTTGTAATCATACGTATGATATGCACCTTCTGATGCAATTTGGATTTTACCCTCTGATAATAATTGCATACGCATACGTTCTGTTGTCGCTTCCGCACCATCTACAAGTGTTTTCATGTCATCAAAAACAAATTTAATGACTGCATCAGCCATTTTCGTTTGTCCACCTTGTAATAGTGTGTTGATTTGCTGACGTTCTTTTTCTTTAACTATCATTCTTTCACGGAAGAATGGCATTTCAGTTTGAATAGCAGAAACTCCAATGCGATCACGGACAGGTGCTTGTGCATCAAATGCAGATGACTTTAAAGCTACTGGCAATCCAGCTCGTCCTTTTAAATACGATAAATCTAGTCCTAATTGTTTGTCAGCTGGGAATAAAGCTGCGCCCAACGCTGGCTTCTTGTTTAAATTTGTTGTAACGATAAAATCAGCAATGTTACCAGCTGTCACTAAATCATAAATTGTTGGCATACTCTTTCACTCTCCTAATCTTATTTCATGAATGTAATTTGTTTTAATGCACCAATTGCCTCTGCAGATGGCTGTACTGGAAGTTTTGCTAAATCAACAAAACCATGGATTACTACTGCCCCAACTGCTGGACCATAGGTAACATCAACATCATATCGACTTACACCTTCTGCTGTAGCATCGTTTGCTGCCTTTGCTTTCACTGAACGATCAGCAAGCATGCCTCCACCAACAATCGTTCCAGCAGGAACAATCTTCTTACCATCAGCATTCGCTGTAATTCCTGTATCATCAAATGTAGCTGTCATTGAGACATGATGATCAGGGTACTTCAAGATCTCTTTACCACTTGCATAATCTGTAACTACAAATTTCCCCATTATCACTCACTCCTGTTATTTGAAATAATGTCCTTGTGCTTCCTCTGCTTGCTGCGTTACTTCAGTACCTTGAGCTAACTTCGAGCCATAAGAAGGTTCATTTCCTTCTGTATGACTGCCACCTCCAGGATTGCGAGCAGAACCTTTCATACGCTCTTCTACACTTGCTTGGACAAATGCATCGAAGTCTGTTTTAAACTCGTCTAAAAACGTATTTGTAGCCGTTTCATCAGATGCTAAAAACTTGTCAGCGTACTTAGTTGCAAATTTCGCATCATAACCTTTTTCAGTCATGTACTTGATTGCACTTTCACGTAAAGCAGCTCGCTGTTCCTTCTGTTCGTTTTGCTGTAGTTTCTCTTCAAGTTCACGAATACGTTTTTGTTCCGGCGTTTCTTGAGGATTTCGCTTTGATACTTCCTCATCGATTAATCCTTGTAGGTGGTTGGATTTCCATGTTTCTAAAGCTGTATTGTAGTGTTTATCCTTCTCGGAATCTAACTCACTTTTAATTGCTGCGTTCGCTGTTGCTGCCGTTAATACGTCACCTTTCTCCAACGATTTGAAAATATGCTGAACGAAAGCCGACTTGTCACCAGCCTCAACGAGTGTTTTTAATTCTTCAAAATTGACTTGCATGTGTTTTCCTCCTGTCCTTCGCACGCTTACGCCCACGAAACACTTTGTCATTTGTTCTTTATAGCGTCTACAAATGCTTTAAAAAGACATATTTTCAACATCGTGTTTTAAGATGTTTTGAAAAATGGATTCTTGAAGGTTTCCGCTGTTTCTTTATCCACTTGTAAGAAATGACTTAGATTTGCATCATTAAATGATGCAACCAATACGTCTTTGTTGTAGAAATCCACAAAATTATCGTGCTTACAAACATCAGTTACATCTTCTACAGAAATGCTTACATTAGTTTTAAGACATACAAGGTAATACACTGTGTACTTCACCTCCTTTTAGACAAAATAAAAAGCCGTATGACTACGACTAAAATTACTCCAAATTTCATCTAGACTTACATTATTTAGTTAACTATCATAAAAATGAGGTGATACTTTGTCAGGCATTTTTAAATACACAAAATATATTCTTATGTTTATTTCTGCAATTCAGTTAACAAGGTTTAGTCCAGAATATTTAGAACCAATACTTCTTTATGAGTATCTAGTATTGATAGCGTTTTGTTTTTTTCTTGGCATACTGGAAGATTTTTTAAAGCCAAGTAAAAAAACAAATATTTTAGTACGTGTAGCCATTATCATTTGTTCTCTTGTGTTAATAATTACATCAGTCTCTCTCAAATCCACTGCTACAATTATTTTTTCAATATTGATGTTTATTGCTATCAGTTTCTCAGTTTATTTAGAGATTAGGCAAAAGGATTAAATCACCTTTTGCTTTTACTCCTCTCCACTGAATTGTTTTCTCCATTCTTCATAACTCATGAATGGAACTGTAACGCTTGGTGGCTTTATTTGTTTATACGCTTTGTTAAAAGCTTGTCTATAGGTTAGCCCTAGATCAGACATATAAGCATCAATACGAGCAGCCAATTGCTTTTGGTAGGTATCGTCCATGTAGTCCCGACCTCTCCTGTACTCTGGTAACTTGCCATTAACCATATAAATCGTATGACATCGACACTGTATATCCATTGAAGCAATGCCCCATAACCTTGGTGCTTTCGATTTCCACTTACCATAATGATAGTAGCCATCTTTATCAGCTTTCTGGCCGTCTAGCTTTCTATGAGACTTACGAACCCTCGTATCAAGGGACGACATCCACACTTTAGTTAGTCTCGCTGTTTTGCTCGCCTGTTCCTCAATGGCTAGGTCTACTTGTGATCTAACTCGGCCACCCTCAGTACGAGCAACTAGGATAGCTTTCTTCCTTGTCCATCCCATAGCATTTTCAATCCTGATAGCCATGTCTGTATAGCTTTCACCAGCCTGTAAACTCTGTGCTATCTCGATGTTCAAACGCCTGATAATTTCATCTCTATGAGCCTCAAATATCTTCGGTAACGTCAAAAACTCAACAGGATTAGTTAACGCTGCTTGAATCACCTCAGCAGATGGTATTTTAAAGCCCATTTCCTCACCCGTAGACTGTTGTAAGAGGTAAGCCATCAATAAGTATCTTTCAATGAAAAGACGTTCCTCTGACGCTTGTATGAGCTTAATAATCTCTTTGTAGTCAGCGTTGAGTTGTTGAGCAATTAATTTCATCTCTTGATTAAAGCGATTGTACTTGTTAACGTCTGTCCAGGTAGCTTGGCCGTTCTTCCCGAATTTCTTATGCATCTCCAACATTTGAGCAAGTATCGTCTTTAAACGTCGTGCAAAAACAACCTCAATGTCTCTCTCGGCTTTAGCTTCTAAATCATCTAAGATACGATTGATTTCCTGTTGATTCATGAGTCATCAACTTCTTTTGGATCATCATCGTCATCCTCGTTAAGAGGGCCGAGGTCGGTACCGTATATTTTTAAATCTTCCTGCATTGCTTCTCGCTCAGCAGCTACATCATCCACGAATGGTAATAACGATAAACGAGTATCCTCACTTACATATCCCTTCAATGCCTGTGATGTTTGAGCAGCTTCAAGAAGGTTCTTAGGAAGATTTCTCTTAAACTCAAACCATACCTTTAGGTAATCCTCTGGCTGACAGTAACCAAGTCTAGCCCATCCACTACACAAAACTTTGAATTGATACTGTAGGGTGGTGCGATTCTTTTGCTCTGCTGTACCTGACTTATGTTCTAAGGCCATTGTTTTCATCAAAATAGCGATACCTGAAAGATTCGAAGCGAATTCCTCACTAGTGAAATCTACGCTCTTACCAATACGCATGATGTTCTTTTCAAGTCGTTCTAATAAATGTTCAATCATGCTGTCATTAACGTTCTTGGTTAGGAACGATACCTTAGCATCAGGTCCCCATATTTCTAAAGCACCTGACTTTTGCATCTGTTGAATTTCCTCTGGTTGTAATCCAATGTTGTGAAGGATCAGAAGCGCTAGTCGCATCGATTCGACCTCACTACTAGCATCTGATAACGCTCGGTCATACGCATCAATTAGATTCATGATACGCATAGCTGCCCCTTGCATTTCATCATTGTTTTCCATGCCAAACAATGGATTGTACATAAATCCGTGCTCTTGATAGCCTGTTAATTCAAATGCTCCATTAAGGTTATCGAAGTACCAAATAGTATCAGTATCGTAGAATTCTACCTTAGTGACGTTTTGCTTGTTAGCTTGCTGATCTAAAACGAATGTGTCATAGTAACGCATGCTGTATTTTGGTTCAGCAATTGTTTCTTCGAATAAAAAAATAACCTCGTCCGTATCAACATTCATAATACGTAGGACAGGTTTATTATTTTCTAAGGCTACATAAGCTAATCGAGCTCCATAGCCAGCTATATCTGTTTGTTTTCCTAACGAAGCATCCTTATCAGCAACAGCATTTCTAATCCTAAAGTTGTCTATTTCTGTTGCTAAGGGCTGTAATCTCGGTTCATCACGTACACCTTCAACAGTGTAGTTAACAGGTATGCCGTACATATAGCCCACTTTGGTATCTACTATGTCAGCATCAAAGGCTGTATTTACCTTGTTATTAACGAGTGCATCTAACCTTCGCACCTTTTCATTCTCCAAATCAAGAGGAACAGGGTCTCTCGTTAGAATCGGAACTCCATCGGTACTGACTTCATAACGTTTCTGCAGCAACTGCACATCCTGTTTAATTGACTTATGGTCGGCAATTAATTTAGGAATAAGCGTTTCATTAAAACCAAACTGATCAATGTATTCGATGTATGGTTGAAACACTTGCATGCGCTTTGCTATGGTTTCTTTTCGATTTAGTTGATTAACATTCATTCTTATCACCTACCTCTGTAACCAGCATTCATACCTTTAACGTTTGTTACCTCATAATCATCAAGGCCATACCACATAGCACTAAATGTATGAGGGTCAATATTAAACTCTCCAGGTATTGCTTTGCCGTTCTTATCTTTTTTCTGTGTTAGGTTTTTCAACTCTCTGATTGTATTTGGGCAATCCTTTGAAACAATTATCTTTTTAAATCGCTTCATCTTCTTAGTATTTTCAACCCTCGTTAGCTTGTAACATGGTAAAATACGAAATCCTCGCTGTTGTAGATAGACAATTGTTTTAGCTTCAGCGTTATCACCTTTAATCATTACTTTCTGTAATCCTGCTTTCATCATGTCCTCAGCAATCTCGGGGTCTGTTTTACCCTTGGTGTAATACTCCCAAAAGATATATAGCCATTTCTCTTCAATGTCTACTGCCATACGCACAATTGCGTTATATGAATCTGAAAAACCAAAGTCCATGCCGTTTTTATATACCTTGTCAGAAGTCAGTTGAGCTTGTACATCAGCACTATCCCATACTTCTAATTGAGGTAATATCTTCTCGCCATTCGCTCCAAACTTACCCTCTCTGGCTACTCGATGTAGATCAGGATCATAGTTCTTCATGTCGTCTAATTCATCGATATACGATTGCGGAAGGAACATGTTATCGTCTGCTTTTGAGTGATGGTAATACGTTGTTTCAGTTTTGATTTCCCTTAACTTGTATAACTCTTCATCATTTAATGTTGTTTTTTCATTTTCTTCATCCACAAAGAAATGAGTGTATATCCAGTTGGTTTCATCTACTGGGTTTGAAGATAAAATCATGTGTAACGATAAATTACGATGACGTAAACGACCAACTAGCTCTTTAAAACCCTCATACTTAACTTCGGAGGCTTCTTCTACCCAAATGATGCTGATATCATGGATAGACTTTAATTTCGCTGGTTTATCCATCCCTTTAAAAATTATCCTTGAACCATTACTGAACACTATCTCGTATGGACTCTCTTTAGCCCTTGCCTTGCCTTTTGCAATGCGTTTTCGACCTGTATCATCCAATCTATCCAAAGACTCTAAAATGTCCTTAAACAATGCGAAGGTACTGTCTTTATGCGTGTCATAAACTTCACGTATTACTAAGACCTTTCGCTTTTCCTGTAAACACTTTAAAACGAGTTTTAAGGCTACATGATAAGATTTCGAGGAACCGTATCCACCAATAAGGAATTGAAACTTTTTTGTCCAATCCATTAGGAAGTTGCCGAAATGAGGGTTTATCTCCTTATTCACTTGCATCTGAATCCCTCTCAGTCTTGTGTGTAATAACGATTTCTAAGGTATCATCATCACCTGTTGGCTCTGTAATTTTCTCTAACTCGGCTTTTGTTTTTTTGATGTTCAAACGCATTTGCTTAAGCTTCAAGCGACGCTCATCATCAGCATCAGCCATTTCAACAAATTGACGAATAGAAGAACGCAACTCCCCAATTGCTCTAGATTGAGCAGTGAGTAGTTGCGCCTGTCGTTCCCATGCGAATTGAAACTCATATTCTTCTTCTGTTACAGCCTTTTCTACGCCTCCGCCATCTTCTTTAGAACGTGGATAGTATTCGTATTTAGCCTTTTTGAGTTCTTTAATCATTTCATCTTTTGATTCAACATGCATAATTCGTTGAGCCCTTATGATTGCAGCATACTGTATCTGTATTTGATCCCAGATTAAATCGGCTGGAGAACGCTCGTTCATCGCCTCCATGATTTCGAGTGTTTCCTCTGGTAGAAACTTCGAGAAGAAGCCATGTTTCTCTGCGATTGAGTTGCGTTTCGGAAACTTAGGTGTTGGATTGGGATTGCCTCTGTTTCCCTTAGCATTATCATTGCCTTTTGGGGCTCCAACTTTATTTGGAACGTTCCGTTCATTTGATTGGAGCGTTCCATTCAATGTTTCATCCCACTTATCTTTATTTTTCCACCCTCGGACGGTACCTTCACCTTTACCAAGTTGTACAGCAATATCTTTAAGTGGGATATCACCGTTATGTTCTTTATAAATTTCAAATGCTTTATCTCGATTAGGATCTCTCGCTCTAGCCATATCTCATAAACACCACCTCCAGAATTCAAAATAAAAAAGCCGCGTTCGAATGAACGTGACTTTTAAAACATATTACTTCTGTTCAGTTATAACTACTTTTGCAATTTCTGTTACCCTAATAAATTCTGCAGAATTTTCAAAAGTGATTTTAACACTAGAGCCTTCTTTCATTAGTTTTCCTATGTAATCTTCAACTTCTGAAAAATCTTTATATTCCTTTACGCATTCCCCTAACTTATAACCATTATTAGAGTAAAACTCAATAATATATTTTTTCATCTTCTTCACCTCCTATATAATCCAATCATAACCCAGAAGATGAAATATATGTAATAACTTTTTGCTCTCAAAACCACACCAAACTCCGCCCTATCGGTTACTAGTGCATGACAGTCTTTTTCGATATCTAATATTCCTAAGATACTTACTCACCCGTAAACCAGTCCTTTTTATTTGTATGGCTGTTTGATGCAGTTTTCAAAGCAAAAGAAAAAGCCCTGTAAAGGGCTCTTAATTACGTGCAATTGAAGCGTTAGCCCACATTACAGCAGTTTCTAGGTTAGTCATAGCAACTGATTTTTCACGGCTATTAGGACATAGTTCGTCAATCATGTGTGCTAGCTCTTTCGCTTTTTCACGAATAGCCTCATACTTTTCTGGTTGTCCCTCTTTAGGAGCGTGGTACATAAAGTTATTTTCAATTTGTGGATTAATATAGTCACCTGGTTTCAACATTATTCAACTACCTCCCAATCCTCTGATAACATGTCTGTTTGCGAAGCTAACCAAGGAACTCGACTTTTTGGTGCATTCTCGTTGTCTGTTTGCAGCCCTGTCGTATCGATGTAGATGTATGGGTGAGTCATTTTAGAATGTGTATCAGGTACTTGTAATTCAAGGAAAATACCTTTACCGTTCCATCCTTTACGAGCTGCTTTCTTGCCCTCTTTTAACGCTTCAATTGCTTGACCGAATTTCATTTATTTTCTCCTTTCAAATACATAATAAAAAGCCCCATCGCATTGATGAAGGCTTTTTCCTATTGTGATAATCCTATTGTCGAGAGCTCACTTTTGACATCGTGGCAGAGCGTACCACGTTATTTCGTAATTGTGTTTTAGATTTATAGTGCATTTCCGTGTACTTTGAAGCTATAGTAAGTTTGTTTTAGTAAGTTTGACTGAATTCTATGGAAAGTGGACGAAGTTCACATATAAACCACTCCTTCAGTTTTATTAGCCTTTTATATTAATTAAGATACCTAATCTCTTAAAAAATACGGGCCGGCCGTGTATGTCTTGCTCCGAACAAATTTATGGAGCGCAGGTCGGTCGTCGGTCTGTCTATCCCTAATATTTAGGATTTTATAAATACCAGGTGAAGAAAGATTTACCTGTCCGACCTCCCCTCCATTTTACACTCTATATTGCTTAAAATGATACGTTTGGAACATTTGTAACACTTGGCACATTTGTAACATCTGGAACATTACACTTTATGCACAAATCACTATAACCCCTATTAAAAATTAGAAATATCTGCTAAATTTAATATTATAAAGGATAAAACAGGAGAGATCTAAGTATGAAAAAATCTAATCACATTTTTATATTGATCGGGGTAGTATTATTAGCGTTATTTTTTGTTAACGATAAAAATTTAAACTTACAATCTTCAGGGCAAGTGATTCAACAAGATGACCCGTTCTCTGAATTTAGAAGCGATGGTACACAAACAGACTTAGAAACAATAATAAAAAAAGAAACAGACCAATTCATGTATGAAAACTATGGTAGTGTTTTCAAAACAACGTGGTACGATTCGATTTCTGCCTCATCAACAATGATTAATAAACATGGCAAGTACTTTGTAGTCCAATCTAAAAGTAGTGAACATAACGCTCAAGCAAAACAATATGCACAAGGGTTATTAAGTTATTTTAATATGAAAACACTTGATAAATCATATAAAGTTGATAGTGTCTTATTAATTGATCAAGATTATAATATTTTATTTAAATCAGAAATCGTTAAGTGGTGACCAGACTTAATTTATAAAAAAGTGAAGCAACCCGAAGGTCACTTCATCATCATATCAATAACACGTTCTCGCACTCGCTGTACGCTTGTATGGCTCATATTAAGTTTTGCACCTATCCAACGGAAAGGCATGCCTTCTAGTAACCAATAAAGCACTTCTTGCTCTATGTCGCCAGCTACCTTGCTTGTTAAATTTTGAACCATAAGTAGTTCGTCTTTAATCTTGTTAATTCGTACTTCGCGCGCTGCTCTAATTTGTACATGTGCATGTACTGGATCACTTGTGCTTCCAGCGGCTTTCGGCATTGTTGCCTCAATACCATATTGTGCTGTAGATGCAGCAGCAGTTAATGAATCAAGCTCGTCCTTCATTCTCATGTACTTACACATGTTGTCATGGTACTTCTTAATTGCCTTGTCTAGCTGGTAGCGATTTAGTTGTGTTTTCTCTTTTAACATTGGGTTGCCCTCCCGTGTTATAATAATGTTGTAAGCACCGTCAAAGGGCATAAACCAATTCGAGCTGTAGCGTGTGATGACGCTGCGGCTTTTTCTTTTCTAAAACTACTAATATGCTATAATTTGGTTAAAAAGGAAGTAGATAAATTATGTTCGATTTTATTATTGGAATATTAGAAATTATGGCTAAGATTATTTCAGTTATATGGGATGTACTTGTTTTACCATACAAGCTAATTTGGATAATTTTAGTTATCGGTATTCTAGCTAAATTTTATTTTAAAAAATCCCGAATTAACTAATCCTTAAAGTTTGGTAGGTAAATCCCCGCCAAACTTTTTTCGTTATTTCCTCATATTGTGCAGTAGTCTACGCTGGAATCACTTTACCTTTGTAATAATTAAATTCCTTGAATGTGTCACGATAACGTTTGGATAACTCACGATCACCATTAGTTAAGAGTATTTCAAGTTTTTGTGCATTGCCTTCTACAGTAAAGTTGGCTAATTCTTCAAACAGCATTGTTGTTGAAGCTAAAATTTCATCCTTTTTATCAATCACTGTATATACGCAACCGCAATCAGAACCAGCAAAAACAAAACGTAATCCCACATGGCGTACTACATAGTCAAATTCATCATTAGGAAATCGAATAATATCTCCTATTTTCAAATTGTGTAATGCGTGTTTTGGCTTATTCATTTCTCTCGCTCCCTCTTGGCTTAAATTCACCAATATCTGTACCAACTGAACCTAAATACATCTCACGATCATGTTCCCAACATTTTTTACACATTTTTTCACCTGGTACAAAATCCATTAAATGCGGCCCACTTAATTCCGTTGCTATTTCACCGCACCAGCCACACTCACCGCCATTTTCATATTCAGCCATGATTTTATCTAATTGCTGTTGTGTCAGTTCAACTTCTGTGAATGCCACCGCAGTAGCAAGCTCGCCAACATCGTAATAACTTGGTTTACCATCGTACCCATAGGACTCTGAATAGTCCTCTGTCATTTTGTTTAAATCTATAACAAGACGTTCATTTACGACTTTTAAATTAAATTTCGGCATCCCTTTTCCCCTTCCTGAAACTGCACATTTTCTTTCTAGTAAACACTTGCTGCTGGCACTTCCAAAGCCCATTTGCGACCTTCAGGGCTATTAAGCCAAGCCTCAATTTTTGAATTATGATCTATTCTCTTTACACCTGATTTTTCTTTAAGTTCAAGCAAAGGTAAGTATTTATGAGCATTTCGACCATGTATACGCACTTCATAAACACCTCCTACTAATTTTCCACTTCTACGCTGTGTTAACGTTGCTACATGTTTGATTCTTTGATCTACAGTTACAGACCAACCACATTTACAACTTCGTGTAAAGATGTCATCTTCAATTATTAAAGCCCCTTGTGATGGTTCTCCTCCTACCTTGTCGTTACCACACTCTGGACAAGTTGAGTATTTTTTTGTTAATTCCATTGCATCTCTCATATCCATTTATTTTCTTCCCTTCTGAACAATATGTTTCTGTTGTGATTGTTTAATAATTTGAAGTATTTATGCCTTACGCAAGGCTCGTATCTCTCGCGATAATCCAATATATTCATTCCAATATTCCTCACGATAATCTTCTTTCATTTTGAAATAACGTTCGTTATCCTTTACGAAAACCTCACACCACTTTTGATTCCACTTTGCTTGTAAGGTTGCTACCACTGACGGCTTTGGTGCTGCATAATGCGTTTGCACCTTTAAAAGTACTTCTTCAATCGTTAAACCGTCTTTATTCATGTATAATGCATGTTTTATTTTGTCTATAGTGTTTTTATATGGTGTAATTGATTCGCCACCTTTAACGCCACCAACATTTAAAACGTCTAGTTCTTCATCGATATAATCAGCAATTTTAAACCGTTTAGCACTTCGCTGACGCTTGCCCCAAAAATAAATAGACACTTTGTTGCGGTACGCTTTTTCATCGAAATAAATTAAACCTATTTCTAAGTGCTTCAACCAATCTAGGATTAATTGAGCGTGATAGTGTTTCGGCTTTGGAACTAAAATGAACATATAATCGACTAAATGTTTACGTCTTTCTGCTTGTTCAATTACTTTAAAATTAAGTGTCGTTTTCATTTCAATGCCAATGTACACATTTCCATGCTTGCCGACTACATCTAAATCTACTACCTCAGCAAACACTTTTTCACAATTCATTTCATTAGATAAAAACTGTTTTAATGGTTCAAATAAGTCTGATTCTTTCATTGATAAACTCACCTCATTTACTCAAAAATTAGTTTCTTTTACTGCACAATATCTTTCAATTACACCTCTAATTGCTTTAATTTCATGTTCCAAAGTTCTGCAATTTCTTTTGCAACATCAATCTCAAAATCATCAAAGATATAGGCGTTTTCAATATTCCTTGTGAATGTATAATGCCATCTAATGTCAGAATCATTAGCGATATATTCGGATATGATATCTGGTAATTCGCCTCTTATTTTTGGGGGTGTCATATAACTTTGATAAACAAGGTATCGTACCATATTAGATTCACCCTATTTCGCATTCTCTTTTTCAACTATTACTCAACACTGGCTCTTTATTCTTTTTAAACTCCTCAAACCAATCATCATAATCTCCATCCAGCTGTTTTCCTATTAATCCATGCTTTCTTGGTTTGATTACACCTAGTAGCTCCAAATCCATAACTATAAGAGCAGCACTGACCTTATGAATGTTCAACTTGCGATAAATCAGATTAAGAGAGAAATCAGCTTCCCACATACCAATGAATTTTTCGATCTGTGCATGTGTGAAATCCAGTTGCACCATTTCATGTTCTTCCTGTGAAAATAAGATGTATCGATTCTCTACTTTTGGTGCCATTCAATCGTCACCTCTGCCCTCGGATTATCCGAATACCACTTACGAGCAACTAACTCTGTCACTTGGCTGTCATCACGCCATATAACCTTGCTTAGACCGTCTTTAATGCCTTTTGCCAGATTGTCGATGTCTGGTTTAGTTGTTGGTCGCAACTCACCATTTAACGCCTGCTGTAGCTTTTTCTTGCTATTGCTGATAGCTTTTGGCATCTTACGATAAACATCGATAGTTAGCTTTATATCCTCTGTAATTAGTGATTCTGGTGCATGCTCTGCAGCTACTAGTCTCACGAATGATTTATAGTCTTTGGATTCTTTTGGATCGAATGTACCATTTCTTGTTACTCGTGGTCTTTGTTGTGCCTGCACATCTCCTGGTATTTCAAATGTGAGTACGTTCATGTTTGCCCTCCTGTCAGCACTCTTAGAAGTCTGCTGATAAAACAACCTAATGCCGTTCAACCAGCAGCGTGTATGAATTAACCGTTCTCTACTATATTTGTTACTGTTCCTGAACCACCTACATAAAGATTTTTGGAATCCCACACTTCACCACATACTGCGCAGCATCTTAATTCTTTGTTGCACTCTACCATTGTTAAGCTTTCACATTTATTGCAGCCATAAATTTCTACTTCTATTCCACCCATTACTTCACCAACCTTCACTCATTTTCTGCTCGATTAATGCTTGCCTCAGTACTAAATCCATCTGGATAGCGCTTTTTTAATTTCTCGATATTGGCTTCTGCAATTTCATCTAATGACAAACCTGCCAATCTAGCGATATTTGCTAGATACCACATAACATCACCTAATTCTTTCTTAACCTCCACATGATCAATAACATGACCATGGAACATAGCTTTTTTAATTAAATCTGCAACCTCTCCAGCCTCACCTGCGATACCTAGACCATAATTAACTAGTTCATTATCGTGTTGAGCTGCTGTTCTTGTTGCTAACAATTGATATTCATTTAATTTCATGTTTACGCTCCTTCGCTAGCCATTTTTTCTCTACTAAAATTTGATATGGATACTTTTCATTTTCATAAAACTTAACCGCGCTGATTGGCACATAAGCTGCCTGTTCTTGAAACTTAATTTGCTTCTGTAATTCTCTAAGTGTTCTGCCATACAAAATTTTGCGCTTTTGTGTATTTGACATATAAATCACTCCTTAGAACGGAAGATCTGATTCATCAACTTCCATCGGCCCCTTACTATTAGCAAACGGATCTTCATCTGCCCTTGTATAACTCGGCTGGTTGTTATTACCGCCATAATTGCCCTGTGGAGCCCCTTGATACTGTCCACATGTATTTGTACTAGATTCGTAGTTTGATGCGCCCTGTGAGCTTCCTGTGCTGTTTCTTGGCTCTAAGAATTGGATACTGTCTGCTACAACATCAGTAGTGTAGACACGCTTTCCATCTTGCCCCTCATAGCTGCCTGTTTGGATTCGCCCTTCCAAACCTATCAAGTTACCTTTCTTCATGAAGTTTGCTAGATTCTCGGCCTGTTTACGCCACGCAACACACGCGATAAAGTCTGCCTGCTGCTCACCTTCATTTTTGAACGGTCGATTCACTGCTAATCGAAACTTACAAGAGGCGATGCCTGACGGTGTAAACCGTAACTCTGGATCAGCAACCAATCTTCCAACGATGACAGTACGGTTGATCATGGCTTACACTCCCATCGATCAATAACTTGTCCTAAACATTTATGGGCCTTGCTATAAGATTCATCGTTTAATTCTTCAATTTTGACTCCTACAGATGAAGCAAGACGCTCGATTACCTTTTGTGCTTCTTTCAATGTTATTAAGTCCTCGAATGTCATGCTGAAACCACCCTCTTATCCCACTTCTCCGTGATTCGATAACCTTCTTTCTTCAAAGCTTTGAAATCTGGATGCATCAACGGAACCATCGTCCATATTTTTATTCCATCTTCGAACTTGAACATAGTCACATACACGTTGTACTGGTTATATTCAGATGGCTTTTGCACCTTAACTTTCGCTACTGACTTACGAGCTCCAGGAATATCAATAGGGATACCGTTACGTCGTCTCATGCAGCCATCGCCCCTTCCATTTTAGAAATCAGATAATCCGTAGCCTCGTCAGCATCTTTCAGCCCTACCAAAGCTCTCAATTGCTCCAAACGTTTATAAGCCATGGTTTCGTTATGCTTGCCTCCAAAGCGTTGATGTTGCCCTAAATACAAAATGATTTGATCGATTAGAAATTGTTCATTCATGAGCTACACCACCAAGTGCTTGACGTGCCTTTTCGCCTAAATCAACTGCTAAATCAGTTTCTTTATTCATGTGAGCTATAATTACGTATTTACTTAAATCACCATAAAAACAAAGCGTTTCGCGAAGCCGTTCATTTTCATTTTTAGTTTCCTTTAACATTTCACTAGCTTTAAACGTAGCTTTTTCCATAATTTCATAGCATTTTTCAGTTTGTTCTAGTCTTTTTTGCAACCTTTCAACCTCTGCAACAAGCGCTGGCACATCTGTAATTGCATGTTTAATAAACTCTGTATCACCATCATTCAAACAATCGTAAGTTTCGTTACCTGTTTGGCAAACTGCGTAATCCTCATTAGGATTGAATATACCGATATGTCCTTCTGCTGTTTCTTCACTTTCCCACGGTCCTGGTGTAGCCTTAGCCACACGTTCTTTAATGGAATTCAACTGTGCTTGATTTATCATCCTGTCACCCTCCATCAAGGGGCTGTTGCCCCTCTATCGATTTTCAAAAACCTTGCGTAATCGGTAATTTACTTTCATATCCTTTGGAATCGTTACCGTGAAATCCTGTGCCATTTCAAACAGCCTGCTTGTTAATGCCTCGTCGATGTAGAGCATGTCATCTAATGACAACTCGCTTGATATAAGCAACGGTTTATTGTTTAGGTAACGATAATTGACCACTTCAAAAATGGATTCAGCTTGCCATGGTTTCACGTCAACCTTCCCACCAATCGGCTTGAATAGATCATCGATAAACAGGACATCAATTTCCTTCATACGGTCCATGATTTCGTTTTTACGTTCAAAGTTGTTAGCAGCTAGATTGTTCATGCCATCCTTATAAGGAAAGTAGAGAACTGGCACTTGCCTTGTATGAATCAGATAGTTTGAGATAGCTGTTAACAAATGTGTTTTGCCACAACCAGGTTGTCCAATTAACATGATGCTGTTTTGGCGATAGCCTTTAATCTGATCAAATGCTGCATAGTACTGATTGGCCTTACTTTTCATTTCAGCAACCTTTGGATGCACACCCTCGGTCGAGAAGTTTTTAAAACTCATTTTCTGAAATTCTTCTGTAATTTCACTAGATTTGATTAAGCGATTAAGCTGACGCATTTTAGCGCACTCACATTGTTGCCATTCGTCCGAATCATACTTCAAGGTGATTTCTATTAACTGATCTTCATCACGTACTAGCGTTGTTTCTCCAGCTTTCTTACGAACCAGATAACCACCTTCGTCCTTACATTTAGGACAGTTGTAAGCAGGTTCTTCAGTCGCTACAGTAGTCTCCGAAAACGCTTGGCTTTTGGCTTTGAGCTTGTCCATAATTGCTGCCATTGGATCGCTTAGTTTCTGCATTAATCTTCACCTGCCAATCTGCGTATGATTTAACTCCTTTTTCAGTGGACCAATTATGAAGAATACCTCTTACATACTCAACACTTGATTTACCTAAGTCTGCAGTAAGCTTGATTGCTTCGATAATGAGTAGGTAGTCAGGATACAGTTCTAGGAGCATGTCCATTTTTTTATGATCCGTAAAGTTACTGACTCGTATTATTGAATCAAATGAATTTTTAATCTCCAAGAACGGATTGACCGACTGACTCTCTTCTCTCTCTGTCAGTACTTGGTTATTATCAGTATTTGGTTTATTCAATACTTGGTTATTATCAGTACTTAGTAGTCTGCTGTTTTGTACATCTTCATTTTGTACATGTACGTTTTGTACTTCTTCATTCTCTACATGTACAAAACCGCAAAGTAGAGAATCCTCTTGTGGAACTTCATGAACTATCGTTTCCCAACTTGCAATGCGTTGCCCTTCGCGTACAGGTTGACGTGTAACGTATCCATGATCTTGCAGCTCCTTAAATCCAGCCCTAAAAGCTCGCTCGCCATCAGTAGAGTGTGTCACTAGTTCCTTCATGTGAAACACCCAATCGTCAGGCATTGAAAGCATGTATGCCATTATGCCTTTAGCTTTCCAAGATAGCCGGTTATCGTTCAATGCCGTTCGATTCATCACTACATAGTTGCTGTTCTTAGCTACTCGGATGATGCCCATTTGCCCTCACCTCTCCTAAAATGGCAGTGGTGTGCCATCTATAAATAAATCACTAACCTTTTTATTGTGAATCACAGATTCTACTGCCAGTGTTTGAAGCTCTTTGTAAGTTGCATTATTAATTTCTTGGATAAATTTAAAAGCTGTATTTGTATCTAGTTGTTGATTGGTTCTTCGAGCTATAATTTCATCCATTATTACTTTCCGAATATGTTCAAGTTTTAATTTAAAGACTTTGTTCAAGCTCAACCCTCCATATTTTCAATATTCAAATTTTTAATAACAGATTTATTCACAAACAGAGTTAGTGACTATAAAAAGTCTGGCAAA
Source organism: Lysinibacillus sp. A4 (assembly GCF_024919535.1). Taxonomy (NCBI): domain Bacteria; kingdom Bacillati; phylum Bacillota; class Bacilli; order Caryophanales; family Bacillaceae; genus Lysinibacillus; species Lysinibacillus sp. A4. Next base: position 362,154 of record NZ_JANWTB010000003.1, read on the forward strand.
GCCTCAACTGCTCCCTCTGCATCTTCGTCACTCATCGAATTTACTTCTTCTACTGACAATCCATGGAAAATTAGAACCCCTTTTGTTCTGCCGTATTTACTTGTAAGTTCATTAAACTCTCGTTCTACTTCTGGAGGTAAAATATCAATTAAAACAGGTTTATCGCATAACCAGTAATCTGTTGCATATCCAGTTGAAAACGCTGCATCTAACTTGCTTTGGAACTCTTCCACTAATTCACTTTTATTAATAGAGTCCCAAGCTCTTTCATCCCAATCTTCGTACATATCACAAGCTTCATTTTCAATGTAACTTTCTATCATTCTTTCAGCACTTGGTATCCACTTTTGGCGAACAATTGTACACCAATTACTACTTTCATGATGTGACTCACCTAGCTCTAAAATCTCACGTTTCAATTGAGCTACCGTGTATACTGTGCTTGATTCTTCAATTGACACCTCTACATCATCTGCTAATTCTGATAATTTCACTGTTTCTGTTGTCATTCACTTTACCTCCAAATATTTGTTGTTTTTTTGTTTTTCCATTAGGTAATACAAGCCATCTCTTGGGTCCCACACTATGCCAGATAACTTCAATTGGTTATAGGAACGTTTGAAAATATAGTCAATGTTCTCTCCAACCTTCAATGTCCCATCAGTTTCAAGATGTTTATTAGGTATCCAAACATTTTGGTTTGTACCATTCAAAGTGAATCTTTTTGCTTTAGCGTGTTTATAAGCCCTTTGAATAACTTGTAATGGGATGCCTTTGTAATATTGAACTTTTAAATTCAATTTCTGATCTTGTCTATATAGATTCATTTTTTGACCTCCTATAACAGTCCGTCCTGTCTCTCACAGATTGCCAAATTACCACTAACCTTGAGTACCCTATAATTTGGGTACCGTCTCATATAATCCAGCACCAAGCGCCTGATTTCATCGTTATCCTTCGCCTGCTCAAATATCCAAGCAGGCAGTAACACCTTCGTTGGTACATTGTTCATTCAGCAGCACCACCTAATCTAGTAGATACTCAATTTCAAATGTGCCACTAAGTTTCTTAGTCCCTCGGCAATATTCGCACTTATCACATCGATGTGCATTTTTACGCCCTAACTTTGCATCTATGATGCTTGGCAACATCGATTGAACATATTCTTTCTCGAAGTCAAAACGCCCTGAATCGAAGTGTAAAACTGCTTTATCGGGTGGCGATTCTTTTGTAACTGCCACAATGTATGGATCATAGTAACGCCCTGTATTTTGAAAGATGATTTCTCGATACACCCACATCTGCAGCACATAATCAAAGGCTTGTACAAACGAAACCCAAGTATTATACTTCTCGCTCCAGTAACGCTTTCGAAGTTCCTGTGTGCTTTTTAAATCGCTGAAAAATCCACGATCATGATTGATGTTATCGACTTTAATTTTCCACTCTACTCCGAATAGTTCACCTGTATAGATGACTTCTTTTTCGCCTTGTAAAGCGAACATGCAAAACTCGTCATTTTTGATGGTCTCAATCATGTCATCTGCTTTTTCATAATCCTTGTATTTCCCACCACGGCTGCCGTAAATGCTGTCGTGGTTCAGTTCTAGAAATTCAGTAAATGCCACATCACTTTCAAAGGCTGAATGAAGATAAGAACCAACCATTAGTGCTGTAGAGGGAGGACGAGAAAACTCGCCCCTTACCTCTGCAAATGTTCTAGCTTCACACTCCATAGCGCTTTTAAACTGAGATACTGACATATAGTGTTGGTTTGCCTCATTCGAGTGGTAATTCTGGCTGTTCAATTGGAATGTCGTTTGGTGCATCTGATTTCACCTCTATTTTTGGCTGTTCATGTGATTTTTCAAACTCGGTTGCTAGTCCGCTAGATTTTTGTTTTCCGACATCTTTATCAAACCAATCTTCAACCTTTGACATTTTGTCGCATAATGAATTGTAGATTTTACCTAAATCAATATAATCTCTCTCAGTAAAAGCATTAATGCTATATCCAAATCGTTCTTCAATCATTTCTTGTGTAACTTTGAAATATTCTTTTAACAAATTTAACGCTTTTGCTAGACGATCTTTTAATGGTTCCGAGTTGTTTCCTTCTAGTGTTTGATTACATTCTTTAATAGCCATTTCTACAACGTCACCAGGAATGACTCCCATAATACATGCACGTAATCTACGAGCCCCATCACTAGCTACACGTTCATATATGTCCCTTGGATCAGTTAGTGTCTTTAAACCATTGCGGGTTCCAATGGCATGTTTCACTGTAAATACTTTTTCCTGACGTACATTCGTTTCTAAATCCCAACAATACGCCATTGCTACAGATTCACCGTTTTTTTGCTCCAATTCTTTGATTCCGAATGAAAGATTACCCCAATTTTGAGCCAAAACTTCTGCTAATCTTATAGATGGTCCTGACACCATTGTTTTACCTTTTGGATAGTTATACATTGCAGTCTCAGCTAATGATTTTCGTTTACAAGCATCTAAAATACGACGCTCTGCTTCTATATAATTTCTCGGAAACTGTTTTGCTAGGAAAATAGCTCCTTTCACTTCTTCCATTTCGCGAGAAGCACTAGCATGAGCTAGTGTTCCTCCTGCTTGCGGTTGTTGGTAGGAAGATGGATTATTGAACTGTTCTGCTAAGTTACTCATTGAAATTCCTCCTGTAGTGCGCTATAATTGCGCTAAATAATTGATTTGTAAGCCACTCTGCCAAGTGGTTTATTTTTTTGTGCAAAATACTGCATTGTAATGTTCCTCAAGATACGTGTGAATGTTATCCATGTGAACGATATCACCGTTTTGAAACTCCATGAAATCATCATTGAAAACTATTAAACTGCCATAAACGTCACGAAAATCTCTTTTCATTTCTACATAACGGAATGTTGGTACATTATTTACTGGCTCAATTGTTCCTAACACCATTGGATTTTCAACTTCCATAAGTTGTCTCACGCTATTGCCTCCTTTTGTTTTCGTAACACTTCTGCATAAGATGCTGTGACAAAGCTTGTGTAACGCACATTGTCCTCTACAGCTACTAAAGTAAGGATGATTCCTGAGAACTCACTGATAATGTCATAGTCAGAAAATCGTTCCTCAAATACTTCGGTTTCTAACCTAACCTCACGCATTTTCGGCTTGAATTGTGCAATACTCATGATCTTTCACCTTCTTTCTGATGGCATCCCATCAAGCAACCAACAATTTTGGCAAAGCAAATCGTAGGGAGACGGCAAATTGCTGGCTGCTTGACGGAAGCGAGATAACTCTCGCAAACGTCGAAACTTGTGATATAATAGATTTGTATATGTTGTCTGCTGTTTAACAGGTGGTGCTGTTAAGCAGCTTTTTTGTATTCATTTAGCCTCAATAACACCCTCTTATCACAGAAGAAATGTACATATATTAACCTCTGCTTTAATGTCATGTGTCGCCACGCTCTAGGCTTGATGCGCAAGTTTCTTCACCACCTGAACAAGTATTCCTCGTTGGTTTAAATCAGCAACCGTTGCCCATAACTCTTTTCGCTTATGAAGTTTCTCTAGTTGATCCAATGAATTATGTAGGTCTCGTTCTAGTTGTTTTGCTATGTTGAGTTGACCCTTGCGAGCAAGCATTCTGATTTCTACTGTTAAATCTTCGATACATCTGATTTCACGCTCTATTTGTTCCTCTATATTCATTTGATAAAGCCTACCTTTTGAAGATATTTGTAATGATCCATCCAAACCCCTGTGTAACTAATACCAAGGTGCTCCGTGGTTACTGCGATAAAGTTCGCTAGTGCTGTAGCTGCCTCCACCGCCTCTTCGATCATGTCCATAATGTTTTTTCGCTCATAATGTTCAATGGCATCGCTTGGTTTGGCTAGGCTTGTACTAGTTATGGCATCCAAGGCTTCTTGGAGTTCTTCTATTGTTTTCTCACGAACACTACAGCGATGGAGGTCTACGTTTGGGCCGTTCAAGTAAATAGGTCCTGTTCCTGTATACTCATGCTGCACTGCTAAAGCAAGCTTCGGATTATCAAACCGATTAACCAGTGTTCTACTAATATCCGATGGCACTTTAGCACGGCCATTTTCATATCGAGAAAGCCGTTCCCTTCCAACACCAATGTCTAAGCCAAGACTTAGCTGTGTCTCACCACCCCTTAATTCTTTTATTACTCCCCCAACTGTATTTTCAGTGACATTCACATTTACCACCCTTTCTATTTAATTAAGGTCACATTTCAGTCTAAAGTTAACTTGGTTGCAACCATCAAGTTTCAGTAATTTGTGTATAATAATGGTTAAGAGGTAGATTTGCCCCTACCTCATAGATTTCTACTAGATTGGTAGTTTGATTTACATTGAGGCCATTTGCCCTGGCCTCTCCTATGCTCTTAATAATCTAAGTCTTTCATTTTCACTCACATAGATACCAAGACGTGAGTTCATGTATGACACATTATTGTTTTTCCATGCCAATACTTTGTCTCTTGGATAACGAGCACTTAATGCTAAACACTTTGGAAAGCCATCCATGCGAATTATTTTTTCTACTGTTGGTAATTCGCAATTGAATATTTTAGCTACATCTTCTTTTTTTAAGTTTGGTGGTAGAGAATTTTCGAATTTCGCTTTTTCTATCTCTCGGCCATCTTCTACACCCTGCTTATATGCTTTTTGAAACAAATCAGCTAATTCAGCGTTTAATAACGCTTCTTTTAGTTCATCTATTGTTAGATTCATAGTTTCGCCTCCAATCTCAAGCGCTGGTATAGCGCCTATCTTATTCGTTAGAAACTTTTTTTAAATACTCATTTGCAGCATGTAGGAAACCTTTCGAAGTATCGATGCCGTTTTCTTCTAAAATAACTAACAATTTTTCAATTCTTTTTTCATTCAAATCCGAAGTTAGACTTGTAACAGATTCTATTATTTCAAGCGATTTTTTCATCTCTTTGTTGAAATCAAACAGCGGATCATAGAAGCTGAACAGAGTTACACCTCCTACATCTTCTAAATACTCATCGAAAAGATTCGAGTTTGATCTGGTCACTTTTTCGAAATAAACGCCCATCGGATAAGAATCTGTTTCTTCTTCTCTAACGAATGAATAGTTGTAACAATCAACATTTAATTTTTCTGCTATTTTCAATACGTCGTCACTGATTTCTTTGGCAATTAAACAAACCCTTTTGATATTTTTGTCAAAAGAATATTCAAATGTTTGATAAACGTCCTTCCTCTTTGCTTTGCCGATTTTCAATTCTAAAGCGAACTGGCCGTTTATCGAAATATCAGATCTTCCGAACCCTAAGTATTCTTGTCTTTTAATGCTTTTTTCATCACCGTAATAATCAATGAAATCTTTAAAAATCATGTTTTCTAAATCCTTTTCGAAACGGAAATTTTCTTTTTCAATTTGAATTCTTTCATCACAGATTAATAAATTTTTATAATTGCGACCAAACAAGATTTCTTTTTGATTCTCTTGATGCAACTTATATTCTTCATCTTGAACAACGACTCCGTTATACGCATCAATGAAAATTTCATAAGCATCGAAACTGGATTGTACGAGCAAATATTTTGCATAAGCATGGCAATATGAAACGAACGTTGAAAAATTTTGTTTTTTACCAAAAACTCTGAAATATTCACTCTTATAATGTGGGTGCATCATATTTATTACAGCTAAATACTTAATGTTGATTACATTAGACATTTTTAATCCTCCTATGCTAGTTGTTTATTACCTTCAATGAGCTTTAACTTCATTCGCTCCATCGTTGGTAAAATGCCTTTTGCTTTTAAAGTTTCGTAAAGGAATAAACGCCCTTTTTGCGTCCACTTTGTATGAAGTCTTACACCAGTGGAACCATCTGGCTTTTTGTATTCTTTCGTTTCAGATTTTGTGTAGCCTTGACCTTTGAACTTGCTATACAGTAACCATTGTTTATTCAAGCTGTATTGAATGCCATGCTCGTTTAATAATTTATTTAGTGCGTATGCACTCATTCCGTAATCCTCTGCAATCTGCGAAGTTAGGAGTAAATCAGTACATTTCAGTACTTCGTCAACGTAAGTTACGATTGGTTGCATATCAGCTACTTGTTGCTGATACATTTGCTTTTCGATTTCAAGTTGTTCGTTCATTTCAACTTCTTTGACTAACGCCAGTAAGGCTTCTTTGTAATTAGTTGGTAATTGTGGTTGCGTTTGAACGATTTTCAATTCACCTTTACGCAAACTTTCTAATAAGTCGTATACGAAGTCGTAAAATTCATCTGCTTTTGGTTGTTGGCTTTTTCGGATGACTTCGTAAATACCTTTTTCGTTGTAGATGAACGTTTCGTATTGCTTACCATCAGTTCCGACCAGTTTGGTCTGTACTGAAAATTGGTCAAGACGTTCCTCGTGTCGCTTATGAATTTTACGAATAGCTGTTTCTGGTTCTGAATATTCAAGCGCTTCACCTATTTGTTTGCGCGTCATAAACACATCGCCATTTTCGTTTTGCCATAAATCACATACAACAGAATTGAATGCTCGGCTTTGAACTAAGATTAAATTCATTGTTATTCCTCCTTGTATCACGCTGTTTTCTCTTGTGCATTTTTTGCACAAAATTCAATAAAAAAAATCGTCCAGTCAATACCTAATACTTTAGCAATAGCTTGTGCAACTTTTACACTTGGTTTTAATCCATTCTCTATTTTGGTGTAATAAGAGCGTTCAATTCCCACCATATTTGATACTTGTTCATGGGATAATTTGAGAGCTTTTCGCTGTTCCTTTAAAATTTCTGGAAACATGTCACCACCTCCTTTGTGCATTTCTTACACATAGTATATCGTGCATTTTTTGCACAGTCAATACATTTTGTGTAGTTTTTTCACAAATTATTTATTGTGCAAAAAATTCACCTATAATAGAGAGAATAGAAAGGAGCGTACTGTATGAAATATGGCGAGATATTAAAAAAATTACGAACTGAAAAAGGTTTGTCTCAAAAAGAACTAACTGACCGCCTTACAATCAATAGATCAACATATGCTCGTTATGAAACTTCTTCAACACAACCTGACTTTGAAACCTTAAGTAAATTAGCTGACTTTTATGATGTATCTGTAGATTATCTACTAGGTAGAACTGATAACAAGAATGCTTTACATAAACAAGCTGGTATCTCGGACGATGACTATAACAATTTAAGTGCATATCAAAAAGAAGTTATTGATTTCTTCTTAACTAGAGAAAATTTGTTTTTTAAAAACCAACCCGAAAATTTGCTTGATGCTTTAGAGCAATTCGAAGTTTATTACGAGGTATGGAAAAAGCAACAAGAAAATAAGAAGTGATTTTACATTCTTATGTAGACTTTCCAGACATTTAAAAATTCGCCTTTCCACTGGTGAATTTTTTTGTTAACATCAAAAGAACATATGTTTGTAAAAGAGGGATGTTATGACGTTTGTTTATACTCATTTAGAAGATTACGTTCGCGATTTATACACTAGTATTGGGGTAACTAAACCTTCTCACTTAGATCCGCGGATAATTGGCCCGAAGCTTGGCTTCACAGTAATTTACTTACCAACAGATTCAGTAAGTTACGACAATATAATAATTATAGATTCAAGATTATCTAAGCAAGAACAATGGCAAGAATTTTGTCATGAATTAGGCCATGTAATCTCACATTCTGGCAATCAAACAAAAACTCACCCTTTATTTAGAGAGTACCAGGAATGGAAAGCGAATAATTTTGCTTTGCAAGCTTGTGTTCCTACTTTTATGTTAAATAAAATTAGACTTCCTATAGATGAAGAATTGGCGACTATTAAAATTTGTCTACTTTTCAAAGTTGAATATGACTTCGCTGAAAAGAGACTGAATCATTACTTAAACAATCATTTTTTTAAGAATTGTAATCTAGTTGAAAGGAGTTATTAACATGGGATACGTACAGAAAATTAGTAAGAACAAATTTAAACTTATCGCTGATTTAGGGTATCGTGGTAATCGTCGGATTCGTAAGACAAAAAATGTAGAAGCTAAAAACGAGAAAGAAGCAATGCGTCTACTCATACTGTTTGAAGAAGAAATGAAGCAAAATAAAGATGTCTATTTTAGTGATATTGATTCTATTACTCTAAACAATCTTTTTCCTAGATGGAAAGAAAATTATGCAAAACAACATTATAGTGCACGGTCGTTTCACGATAACTGTACACATTTAGAAAAGCGCATCCTCCCTATTTTCGGGCATATGAAATTAAAGGATATAAAAAAAGTGGATGTAGTATTCTTTATCGGTGACTTACAAAAGAAAAAACGTAGATTAGATGGTGAAGAAAGTGAATTAGCTCCCTCAACTATCCATAACATTTATAAAGCATTCGCTAGCATTATGAATGTAGCAGTTGAGTGGAATCTAATAGAAGAAAGTCCTTGTAAAAACATAAAGCTACCAAAACTTAAATACGAGGAAGGAAAAGCCTATAACGAGGAACAAGTTAAAATATTATTTGAGCGATTAAATAATAGAGAGACTGCTGAAAAACGATTGTTAGTTGAACTTGCCGTAGTTAGTGCTGCTCGACAAGGTGAACTAGTAGCCATCGAAGAAAAACACCTAAACATAGAAAATAATACCTTATTAATAGAACAAGCTTTAGTTAATTTAACTGGAGAAGGAATCATCGTAAAAGAAACAAAGGGTAAAAGAAAACGTGTAGTGACGATTCCTTCAAATATCATGAATGATTTAGTTACACTTGCTGCAGTAAAAAAATATCAATTAGAAGAAGCTGATGACGAGCGAGAATGGGAAGGACATATTTTTCTTTTCTCAAATGAGTTTGGTAAACCTTATCGTCCAGATTCAATAAGTCAGTGGTGGGATCGTTTTATGAAAAGGAATCCAGATTTGCCTAGAATTCGTTTTCACGATTTAAGACATACTTCGGCTACCCTATTAATTCATGCTGGTGAACATCCTAAAGTTATTCAGTCGAGATTAGGTCATTCTAATATCACAACTACAATGAATACTTACGGACATCTTTTACAAGAAACAGATCAACGAGCTAGTTCTCATTTTGATAAACTTTTCGATGAAAAAGAATGATTTGGGCACCTCTTGGGCACCAAACAAATAATTATACATTCTTGCATAAAAACAAAAAGCCTTACAGCCGTTATGGCTGTAAGGCTTTGCTTGACGTCCCAGGAGGGATTCGAACCCCCGACCGACGGCTTAGAAGGCCGTTGCTCTATCCAGCTGAGCTACTGAGACATGATGTCGTTTCTTATGTATTCCATAGGAAGGACAATATTTATTATATGTACTTTATAGCATAATGTCAACATTAATTTTACTATGCAGGCAAGGTTTGCCTCATATTTTTTATCATATGTTGCTACAGCGTCCATTATACCATTTCTTCACCCTCTTAACAGGACGGATAGCAAAATATTTGCTACACTATTGGCGATAAAAAAGTAGGAGGTTTGTGGATGTTTAAAGATTTAGTCGTTATGGTCACAGGTGGTGCACAAGGGATTGGTAAGGGTATTACGCTTGCATATGCACAACAAGGTGCAAAAGTGGTGATTGCTGATTTGAAGGCAGGCTTAGGTCAACAGTTAGAACAGGATATGCTTGCTCAAGGCTACTCTGCATTATTTGTGCCAACGGATGTGACAAAGGAACAGGATATCATTCATTTGATGCAGCGAGCTGTTGAGCAATATGGAACCATTCATATTTTAATTAATAATGCTGGGAAGTTCCAGCATCAATCTCCCTATGAGGTAACGTTTGATGAGTGGCAGGATTTGTTGCAGACGAATTTAACGGGTACCTTTTTCTGTGCCAGAGAGGCTGCAAAAGTGATGCGGCATAATGCAAAGGGTGGTTCCATTGTTTCGCTGGCCTCAACGCGAGCTGAAATGTCAGAGCCTCATTCAGAAGCTTATGCGGCTACAAAGGGTGGTATCATCGCGTTAACACATGCTTTAGCGCGATCTTTAGGGTCAGATCAAATTACAGTGAATTGTATTTCCCCTGGGTGGATTGAAACAGGTGATTACGAGGCACTACGGCCAATCGACCATGCGCAGCATTTGTCAGGAAGGGTTGGTCTGCCTGAGGATATTGCACAGGCTTGTCTCTATTTAACAAACCCGATCAATAACTTTGTGACAGGTATTAATCTTACAGTTGATGGTGGCATGACGAAGAAAATGATGTATGAAGCGTAATTTTGTCGTCTCTTCTTTTCTTTCTTGTTCTTCATACTCCGAGATTCCTTAGAGTATGCTACTGTAGGAGAAAGAACAAGAAGGAGTGAAGCCTTGTACCCCTATTCAAATGGTTTTTCATTAAGTCAGCTGTATCATGCTCCCTATACGCAGTATACGGCTCCGATTCGTCACATTTTACAGTCAAATGATTACCGACGCTGTATTAGTAAAGGCGAAGCAGACTTTATGGCTATGAACCGCTTACTTTGGATGGAGCATGTGAATTGGACACGGATGACTATTATTAGCATTGTGTTTAATTTGCCTGATTTACCCTTTGTGCAGCAGCGTTTGCTACGCAATGCAACCGATTTAGGGAATTGTTTACGCCCCTTTTATGGTGACTCCGTGGCGGATCGTTATGCAGCTTTAATTAAAGAGCATCTGGTAATTGCGGCTCAATTAGTGACAGCTGCTGCGAAAGGTGACGCTACCACAGCGGAAGCTAAAGAGAGGGAATGGTATCGTAATGCAGATGATATTGCTTTCTTTTTGCATACAATCAATCCATACCTAACTAGAGAGGCCGTACAAAAAATGTTTTATACGCATTTAGCTTTAACGAAAAATGAAGCTGTCACGATGATACAAAAAGATTATCAGGCAGATGTAGAGGTATTTGATGAAATTGAAGCAGAGGCACTTGCGATGTCGGATATGATTGCCAGCGCCATCGTTATGCAATTTTGCTACCTCTTTTAATGCAAAAATCTTGATGGATTTATGATCATTTTATGCTCAACTACTGGAGGAAAAACTCTCGCCGTTTTGTTTTTAGCATAATGAGCACGAGGCTGCATGCCCTGAAGTTTCCCCTTCATAAAAGAGGCTAATGTATTGCTTTCAATCGTTACGTTGGCTCTTTTTAATTCCCACGGGGAGTGGTGAATATCAATGCGAAAAAGTGTATCCTTCCATTTCGCCCATGAATGGTAGCGCTCTACAATCCATCGGTCAAAATTAGTATTGGTCTTGTCTCCTATAGTATAAATAACCCTCAATCTTTCGTCACATGCTTTGTAATGGCTTGTATATGAATAGTGATTCCCTCTTTGTTTTACTAGGATGTTGGAATGGCGATATGGCAAGCTACCTATTGCCGTAATTTTTGATAAGAAATTATTCGTCACATCTAAATGAAAAAAATAAATGCCTTTCATGCCGTTATACTCCACATATGTTCGGACATTCAATTGTAAATAGGTATTCATCCCAGGAAGAGGTGGTAAAAAGCGTAGCCGATGTCGATAAACTTTAAAAAGGACAGCACTAAGCCAGGCATTTTGTTCAAAGAGATCGAGCTTCAGTTCTTTAGGTACATGTTTTTCGAGTTCTTGAGGGGCTATCGGCCAATGTAAAAATAGAACATCTTGCCATGTTTGAGTCATCATCCACATCGTAAAACTCCTTTCTAATCACTAGTTTTTCCTAGAAAGGAGTTCTTCAAACAAACGATCTATTGATTTTGGTCAGCAGACTCTATTTCGACATAACGATAATATAAGTTTCGTAATTCAGATTCTTTATATAAGCCTAAATGACTTTTAAATTGAGGATGAACCATAATTCCATGAGCACGTAAAACTTTGACAAACCAACCCTTTGAATACTTATGCACCAACCCTATTCTCCTTTATTTTTATTCATACATAGAATATGCGTTTGAATACGGTAGAGTGCCTTTACAAATAAAAAACGAGAGAATAAATAGCTCTCGTTTTTAGTTATGTGCCACAAAACGTACGATATGGTTGATTAGTCGGTTCAGGTAATGAAGCGTATTCTTGTTGGTCTTTCGTATGAGCATATGGCTGGGCTAGGACTTTTAGTAAGTTGTTCATCACACTATAATCGCCTTGTTCTACAGCCGCTTCCAAAGCTTCTTCTACCCTGTGGTTTCGTGGAATAACAGCTGGATTATGTTGACGCATTAATTGTTGTGACATGTCTTTTGTTTGCTGCTGTCTCGCTAATCGAGCTTGCCATTTGTGATGCCAGTCTTTAAAAGCTGATGCATTAAATAATGGGGAATCCTCCAATTGCTCAAATGTTAAGGCGATAAATGTATTCGTATAATCAGCTTGATATTGCTGAAGAAGCTGAAGAAGCTCTTCAACAAGCTTGATGTCTTCTTGCTCCTCATTAAAAATGCCTAGCTTTGCACGCATACCTTCCAACCAATTTTCTACATATAATTTTGGATACTGTTGTAGCGTTTCTTGTGCCAGTTGAATGGCTTTTTCTTGATCATCATCAATTAAAGGTAGTAAGGACTCTGCTAAGCGCGTTAAATTCCAGCCACCGATATTGGGCTGATTTCCATAAGCATAGCGTCCTTGGTGATCAATCGAGCTAAACACAGTCGCAGGATCATAGATGTCCATGAATGCACAAGGACCATAATCAATGGTTTCACCGCTAATGGTCATATTATCGGTGTTCATGACGCCGTGGATAAAGCCCACTAACTGCCACTTTGCTATAAGGGAGGCTTGTTTCTTTATGACTTGATTTAACAAATAAAGATAACGATTTTGATTGCCAATATTAGCTGCGTAATGTCGTTCTATTGCATAATCAGCTAAAAGCTGTAGCTCCTCATCTGTCCCCCATTGCGCAGCATATTGAAATGTCCCTACCCGCAAATGACTACTTGCAACTCTTGTGACAATAGCGCCTGGTAGTTCCGTTTCTCGAATAATCATTTCACCTGTAGTGACTACTGCTAGACTACGTGAAGTTGGGATCCCTAGTGCAAACATCGCTTCACTAATAATATATTCTCTTAGCATTGGACCTAATGCGGCTCGCCCGTCTCCACCGCGAGAATAAGGTGTTCTACCTGATCCTTTTAAAGCAATATCATACCGTTCCTTTTGAGGTGTGATTTGCTCCCCATATAATAGAGCCCTACCGTCACCTAGCATATTAAAATGACCAAATTGATGCCCTGCGTAAGCCTGTGCAATCGGTTCGCCACCTTCTGGAGTTGTATTACCAGCTAAAACGGCTAATGCTTCCTCACTCTTTAAAGCCTGAATGTCTAACCCAAGTGAGGCTGCAACTGATTCATTTAATAAGATCAATTTTGGTGAACGAACAGGATTTAACGATATGTCGGAATAAAAAATACTTGGTAGTTGAACGTAACTATTATCAAAATGCCAGCCAATTGTTTTTTTCATATTTTCTCCTTTATTGACTTTACGATTTATTTTTGCTAATTCAGCATGAATCATTCATAGGCAATTTTACCATTATCAGTAGCCCAAATAAAAATCCGCATACTTTACTAGTTATGCGGATTTTCTCTATTATTGTCGATCAAATGTATATGTAGCCATACATTGATTATCATCTGTCATGCAATCAACTTTAAAAGATGTCGCATTGATTTCCACAACAGCAAAGCTTTTCTCTTTACGACCACGTGGTTTTAATAAGCTGCCTGGATTTAAAAATAGGATATCATCCATCATTTCGGCACCAAGAATATGTGAATGACCAAAGCAAACGATCTGTGCACCTACTTCTTTAGCACGATAGGATAATGATAAGATGGAATTTTTCACATTGAATAAATGACCGTGTGTCACAAAAATCTTTACATCATGGACCATGAAAATTTCTTCTTCAGGGAAAGCTTTCTCACGATCACAGTTTCCACGTACTTTTTTCAATCCTTCTAATGCCTCATGTGAATAGGGAAGTTCACTATCTCCACAATGAACCACTATATCTATTTCAGGATAAAAACCTCTAACCTTTTCGATGACATGGCTGTCACCATGTGTATCGCTCATAACAAGCATTTTCATGGATATCACCTCTTATTTGATAAGATTCGGTAATTGCTCCTTTAACTTGCGAATTGCATTGCCTCGGTGAGAAATAGAACCCTTTTCCTCTGGTGAAAGCTCAGCCATCATTCGATTTAAGCTTGGCACAAAAAAGATTGGATCATAGCCAAAGCCATTCGTTCCGCGCTTTTCATGGGCAATGACGCCTTCACATGTACCAAATACCGTTGTTGTTGCGAAATCAGGTCCTGCAATTGCAATACAGCAGCAAAAACGTGCTGTACGTTTGTCATCTTCGACGCCTTGTAAATTTTCTAACAGTTTAATCATGTTTGCTTCATCGTCATGGTCACCAGCATAGCGAGCGGAGTACACACCTGGCTCACCATTTAATGCATCTACTGCTAAACCACTGTCATCTGCAATAACAATGGTATTAAGCTCCTTCGCCAATGCTTCTGCTTTTAAGATGGCATTTTCTTCGAATGTTGTTCCTGTTTCTTCTATTTCCATATCTGGTGCCACTTCAAACATTGTTACGACTTCATAACCAAGTGGTCCAAATAATGCTTCAAAATCTTTTGCTTTTCCTTTATTTTTTGTGGCGATGACTACTTGTTTCATATTATTGATTCCCTCCAACTTTGTGTGCCAGTTCACCAAGCGTTATTTTTTGAAGCTCCACTAATTGTTGTATGCCTTTTTCACCTAATACTAACAATTCATTTAGTTCTTCACGAGAAAAAGTAGCTTCCTCACCAGTACCTTGTAATTCAACAAATCGTCCTGCGCCTGTCATCACAATGTTCATATCAACAGCTGCAGCCACATCTTCTACATAATTTAAATCAAGAATAGCGCCTTGTTCTTCAACGATCCCAACACTTGTAGCTGCTAAAAAGTCTGTTACTGGGAATTTTTCAAATGGCTTTTCTTCAGCAAATTTAGCAATGGCCTGTGTCATGGCAACAAATGCTCCCGTAATGGATGCTGTACGAGTACCGCCATCCGCTTGAATGACATCACAGTCAATCCATACAGTACGTTCGCCTAGCGCCTCTAAATCGACTACAGCACGCAATGCACGCCCAATCAAGCGCTGTATCTCCATTGTACGACCATTGACTTTCCCACGAGAGGATTCACGTGGTGTACGTTGAGCGGTTGCACGAGGCAGCATGGAATACTCGGCTGTAATCCACCCTTTCCCTTGCCCACGTAGAAAACCAGGTACCTTGTCTTCAATCGTTGCGGTGCAAATTACTTTTGTATTGCCTACTTGAATTAATACGGAGCCTTCAGGGTGTAATAGATACTCACTATCTATTTTCACAGGTCGTAGCCCATCTGCATTTCTACCATCATATCTTGTCATATATTTCGTTCCTCCTAAAAACTTTCGCGCCCTCATCTTATCATAATTTGTGCCATCAAAAAAGTACTCGGTGGCTTATGTACAATGCTAAAAACGTAAAAAATCAGCCTAGCCTGTTGCTAAGCTGATTTTTTATTTTAATGTGATACGTTTTATGTCGAGAGTACCTTGCTCTAACCAATTCTCAGCAATCGAACGGAAAATTGGGACAGAACCAGTTGCAAAAAATCTATGAGCAGGCACCGCATTTGCATTTGCTAAAGTGCCATTATACGCTAACATTTCCTGTACATCCTTTGCTGTTTCCTCCGCAGAAGATAAAACATTCACATCTTCTCCGACAACAGCTTCAATTTGTTTTTGTAAAATAGGATAATGTGTACACCCTAAAATAACCGTATCAAATTGTCGATTTTTCAACGGCTTTAAGCCTTCTGCTATTAAATTATTTGCAAAGTCACCTTTATATTCGCCACTTTCTACAAGTGGTACGAATGTGGGACAAGCTAGTGGAATAATATGTGTTGACGTATTGAGTGACAATAAGGCTTCTTCATACGCCCCACTTTTAATTGTTCCTTCTGTTGCAAGCACAACGACTTCATGTCGCTTCGTTTTTTTTACAGCTGCACGTGCGCCAGCATTGATAACACCTAGTACTGGAAAAGGCATATTTCTTTGTAAACTTTCGAGTGCTACTGCAGTCGCTGTATTACAAGCTATAACGAGCATCTTAACATTCATTTTTTCGAGTGCTTTTGCCATTTGCCAAGTAAAATTCCGTACTTCCTGACGACTTCTTGGACCATACGGACACCTTGCTGTATCGCCAATATAATAAATCGTTTCGTTTGGCAATCGCTTCATGATTTCTTTTGCTACGGTTAAACCGCCTACTCCTGAGTCAATAACGCCTATCGGGGCATTCATACTTTCCGCCTCAATCCTGTTTCATGTGTACATGTAGTTTTTCTAAATAGCTTGATAATTGCGCGACTTCTTGTTCATTAAAACCAACAAGCATCTCTTGCAAATATTGCTGTCTTTTTTCAATTACTTCTTGAATGATACGTTCGCCCTTTTCGAGAAGATGAACGACAACGACACGGCGATCATTTTCATCACGCACACGCTTGACTAATTCATTTTTCTCCATTCGGTCCACTAAATCTGTTGTCGTGCTAAAAGCTAAATATAAACGGTTTGATAATTCGCCAATTGTAATATCACCAAGCTCTTCTAACCACTGTAATGCAACAAATTGTGGCGGCGTAATCGCATAATCGGAAACAATTTCTCTTCCCTTTTGCTTCACGATGGCCGCTATATAGCGTAATTCCTTTTCAACCGTTGCAACGGTTTCAGGTGAGTGCTTTGTTACTTCATCCGACATATAACTATTTCACTCCTAATAATACGTTGAATAGTTCTATTTTGTCGTTTTTTTCACGAAATAGCAAGTGTCCATTAGTCTAATTTAAATTCTTCCAAGCGTAACAGCTCAATTAACGCCTGAGATCGATTCGTTACACCTAGCTTTTGAATTGTATTGGAAATGTGATTTCGCACTGTTTTTTCACTAATACCAAGCTGCTCTGCAATATCTCTCGTTGTTTTTTCAGCTAATAAAAGCGCAAATATTTCACGTTCTCGGTTTGTTAAAAGAGAACGATGATGAGAGCCATTCATTCAGTTACACCCTCCTCCCCCGCACGTATTGTAACTTATGTTAAGGGGCAGGAAGCGGTGACGGCTATTTGCATGATTATTCCATGTTTCCTTAAAAATTTCGAAAATTACATTGTTACATTCATAAATTTTACGTAAAAAGTAAAACCTACTATTTCACTTAATTTACATATACTTATATATTGAACTAGTGAGGCAGAATGGCCAACTGAATGAATTTTGTTTTTTCTTCCTCTGAAATCGGCACACTTTTACCTGTACGAGGATCCATTTGCACAATTGTGCCACGACCAGTGAAACAGATTTCGTCCTTTTGATTTTTTGCTAGATAGTGAATGTCCAGCGACGAATTCCCAACTTGCGCGATTTTTGTATAGATTCGTAGTACATCATCAAAGAAAACCTGCCTTACATAATCACATTGTAAATCGGCTACAATGGGTATAGATTTCACATTCTCTTCTCCAACTGAGGGCATTAAAATTCCTAAATGTCGGAAGTAATCAATTCTTGCCTGCTCAAAATATGTAAAGCTAATCGTATTGTTCATATGACCATACATGTCTGTTTCTGAAAATCGCACTCGTACCTCACTAAAAAATGAAAAACCCTTTTCCCACTCTTGAAAATTATCGATATAATTTGCCTTCATGATATACCATCCCCTGTCATGTAATTGCCCGTCTTTTATCAATCAACGGCAAACAAAATGAATACATATTCATTATAAAAGAAAATACTATATTATCATAGAAAAAACGTAAATAACACTTGATAAATTTCATTTCTATAACTTTAAAAAACTCCCTTACACTTCGTGTAAGGGAGTTCAGCTTGTCCGTATATTAGTCTACGTAGTGGTCAGAACCGAAGAAGTTACGGAACATTTGCACTGTAGTTGCACGGTTTAATGAAGCGATGGATGTTGTTAAAGGAATACCTTTTGGACATGCAGCAACACAGTTTTGAGAGTTACCACAGTTTGCAAGGCCACCGTCACCCATAATCGCATTTAAACGTTCATCTTTAATCATAGCACCAGTTGGGTGAGTGTTGAAAAGACGTACTTGTGATAATGGAGCTGGTCCGATGAATGAAGCCTTTTCAGACACGTTTGGACATGCTTCCATACATACACCACAAGTCATACATTTAGATAGTTCATAAGCCCATTGACGTTTACCTTCTGGCATACGTGGACCTTCACCTAAATCATACGTACCATCGATTGGTACCCATGCTTTAACTTTTTTAAGCGCGTTGAACATACGTTCACGGTCAACTTGTAGGTCACGAATAACAGGGAATGTTTTCATTGGCTCCAATTTAATCGGCTCTGTCAATTGGTCTACTAGTGTAGAACATGATTGACGCGGACGGCCATTGATCACCATTGAACATGCACCACAAACTTCTTCTAAACAGTTCATATCCCATGATACTGGTGATGTGTTTACACCATCTTCAGTAACAGGATTTTTTTGAATTTCCATTAAAATTGAAATTACGTTCATACCATGACGGTAAGGCACTTGGAATTTTTGCCAGTAGCTATTGCCGCCTTGTGTATCTTGACGTAAGATTTCCACTTTGACCATTCTTCCAGTATTTGCTGCGATTTGCATAACTTTTAGTCTCCTTTCGCAGAGTAGTCGCGTTTACGTGGTGGGATTAATGAAACGTCGACTTCTTGGTACGTGATGATTGGATTACCAGTAGCTGGGTCAAACTTCGCCATTGTTGTTTTTAAGAAGTTCTCGTCATCACGGTTAGGGAAATCAGGTTTATAGTGTGCACCACGAGATTCATTACGTAATAGTGCACCTTTTGTCATTACTTTTGCAAGCACTAACATATTTTTAAGCTGACGTGTAAAGTGCGCGCCTTGATTGCTCCATTTTTGCGTATCATTGATGTTGATGTTGCTCCAGCGCTCAGTAAGCTCATCAAGTTTTTTCAATGTATCTTCAAGCTGATCATTGTAACGTACTACAGTCATTGTAGCAGTCATCATTTCACCAAGCTCTTTATGCAGTAAGTAAGCGTTTTCTGTGCCTTCCATTTTCATGATAGCATCCCATTTCGCTTGTTCCTCTTTTACACGAGCATCGTAAATCTCTTGTGGAAGATCTTCTGCATGCTTTTTAAGGTGTTTTACATAGTCTACTGCGTTTGGTCCTGCAACCATACCACCGTAGATAGCAGATAATAATGAGTTTGCACCAAGACGGTTTGCACCATGTTGAGAGTAATCACATTCACCTGCTGCAAATAGACCAGGAATTTCAGTCATTTGATTGTAGTCAACCCATAATCCACCCATTGAATAGTGGACAGCTGGGAAAATTTTCATTGGTAATTTACGTGGGTCATCCCCTACGAATTTTTCGTAGATTTCGATGATACCACCAAGTTTAACATCCAATTCATGTGGATCTTTATGTGAAAGATCTAGGTATACCATGTTTTCGCCATTGATACCAAGTTTTTGGTTTACACAAACGTCGAAAATTTCACGTGTTGCAATATCACGTGGTACTAAGTTACCATAAGCTGGGTATTTTTCTTCTAGGAAGTACCAAGGTTTACCGTCTTTATAAGTCCAAATACGACCACCTTCACCACGAGCTGATTCTGACATTAGACGGTTTTTGTCATCTCCAGGAATCGCTGTTGGGTGAATTTGAATGAATTCACCATTCGCATATGAAGCACCTTGTTGATAAACGATAGAAGCAGCAGAACCTGTGTTAATAACAGAGTTTGTTGTTTTACCGAAGATAATACCAGGGCCACCAGTCGCCATAATAACAGCGTCTGCACGGAATGATTTAATTTCTTCTGTACGCATATCTTGCGCTACGATACCACGACAAACGCCGTCTTCATCGATAATAACACCAAGGAATTCCCAGTGTTCATATTTATTTACTAAACCAGCTACTTCATGAGAACGAACTTGCTCATCTAGCGCATATAGTAATTGTTGACCAGTTGTTGCACCAGAGAAAGCTGTACGGTGCATTAAAGTACCACCAAAACGACGGAAATCTAAAAGCCCTTCTGGTGTACGGTTGAACATAACACCCATACGGTCCATTAAGTGGATAATGCCAGGTGCTGCATCACACATACCTTTTACTGGTGGTTGGTTCGCTAGGAAGTCCCCACCATATACTGTATCATCAAAGTGGATCCATGGAGAATCCCCTTCACCTTTAGTATTTACCGCACCATTAATTCCGCCTTGCGCACAAACAGAGTGTGAGCGTTTTACAGGAACTAATGAGAATAAATCAACTTCAGTACCAACTTCAGCTGCTTTAATCGTTGCCATCAGACCGGCAAGACCACCGCCGACAACAATTATTTTGCTTTTCGCCATGATTATTTCTCACTCCTCTTAAAAAATTGCAATGATTGCATGTGCTCTATCGTAGCTTCTATTGAATTATACGAAAGCTAAAATAGCAGCCACACCAACTACACTTAGAATTACGAAAAGAATGTTTGTTACGTAAGTAGCGATCTTTTGAGACTGAGGAGATTGTGTAATACCCCAGCTTACTAGGAATGCCCATAAACCGTTAGATAAGTGGAAAGTTGCTGATAAAATACCAACAATGTAGAATCCAAGCATGAATGGATTAGCAACAATATTCGCCATCATGTCGTAATCAACGTGTGTGCCAAGTGCTTTTTGAATACGAGTTTGGAAAATATGCCATGCAATGAATATCACTAAGAATACACCAGTAAAACGTTGTAAAGAGAACATCCAGTTACGGTACGTGCTGAAACGTCCAGTGTTTGGTGTAGCAGTGAATGCAATGTAGACACCATAGAATGCGTGGAACATTAATGGAATATAGATGACAATCCATTCAACTAGGATAAGGAATGGAATCTTTTCCATTACTGCGGTAGCATCGTTGTAACTTTCTGCCCCGCCTGTTGCTGTAAAGTTAATGAACAGGTGCATCGTTAAAAACAGACCTACTGGAATGATCCCAAGTAGAGAATGTAAGCGACGCCATAAAAACTCTCGATCTTTCGACAAGACTGTTACCCCCCTTAGTACTTAAAATAGCACAACAAAAGAAGTCATCATTTTGTAAATGATACTTCATTGACTGTGTATTTCATCATGGTACAATATTATGACATGTTTATTGTACTCTCAAGAGCTACGAGCGTCAAGGCAACTCGGAGTTTTTCATAGAGCTTATTAAAGAACTAATCTAGTACATGATGCGTCGTTTTTTCTCGAAAAATCTATCATTACTTTATTACCGTTAAATTTTAAGAAAATTCTAAGAAAGAAGGATAACAATGTTAAACACTCCATCTCCTACAATCTCATCATTTGGCTATGAGATCATTCGTGATCATATTCTATCTTCTATACTTGGTAAACATGAAGATGACGTCCTTTATTGGGCAGGTAAAGAGCTTGCTCGCAAGTTCCCATGTAAAAGTCAAGATGAACTTATCGCATTTTTCGCAGATGCCTGCTGGGGTACATTAGAACTCATAAAGGAATCAAAAGATGGACGTATTTTCCAGTTGACA
Source organism: Lysinibacillus sp. A4 (assembly GCF_024919535.1). Taxonomy (NCBI): domain Bacteria; kingdom Bacillati; phylum Bacillota; class Bacilli; order Caryophanales; family Bacillaceae; genus Lysinibacillus; species Lysinibacillus sp. A4. The sequence goes on from NZ_JANWTB010000003.1 coordinate 383,926, forward strand.
AATGACCCTGAAATTCTGCAAATAAAGCAGCGCAGCTTTAAACTTGAAGCTGGATTTATAGCAGAGCAAATTCAACTAGCTAAAGGCTACCTAACAGAATGCTATAATGAAAAACGGGAAAAGCAACAATACGTCATGTTTACAGTCAAATGGGACGTTAAAGAACGTATTATGAATACCATTCCCTCAGAATAATTAAAAAGGATTGTTTCCCATTAAAGAATGGGATGACAATCCTTCTTTTTTCTTCCTTTTATTTCGGTCAATTACATAAAATGCTGTTTCTTCTATTATTATATGTAAAGTGCTTGCTCTAAATTAAACTCATCATGGAGAGCATTAGCTGCTTGGATCATATCATCCTGTGGTACAACAACGGACACTTTTATTTCAGAAGTACTAACCATTTTTACAGGGATATTTTCACGACGTAACCGATCAAACATACGAGCAGCAACGCCTGGATTGGAAGCCATGCCTGAACCAATAATAGAAACTTTTGCTAGTCCAATTTCGAAGTCAGCAAAACTAAATCCAAGTGATAATTTACTATCCTCTAAAACACGTAATGCTTCCGCAAATTCCTCTTTTAAAATGGAAAACGATACAGTTGGCTTCAACCCATCAATAATGGCTTGGACAATAATATCTACATTAATACGGTTCTCTGCAAGAACCGTAAATATATCTGCTAATGAAGCATTGGAAAAAGCATCATACCCTACTGTTAAACGAATAATATCTGATTCAAATGCAACACCACGAACGACTAAATTTTTTTCCATTTCCACTTCCTCCTTCAATAAAGTGCCTACTGATTCTATTAAACTTGAACGTATAATAACAGGCATTTGAAATTTCTTCGCTAACTCCACCGCACGAGGATGTATGATATGAGACCCTAAATTCGATAATTCCAACATTTCATCATATGAAATTTCTTGAAGCTTTTGGGCATTGGGAACATATCGTGGATCTGCTGTATAAACACCATCCACATTTGTATACATATCTACTCTCTCCGCTTCCAACGCTATGGCAAGTGCAACAGCAGCTGTTTCAGCTCCACCTTTTCCAAGCGTGGTGATATTGTGCACTTCGTCAATCCCTTGTTCTCCAGCAATAACCACAATTTGTCCCTGTGCAAAATGTTCTTCCATACGACTAATATCTATATAGTCGATACGAGCATGTCGATACATACCATCCGTATGTATACCAGCTTGCCATCCAGTTAGAGACACAGCCTCATAGCCTGCTTCCTGCAAGGCAATGGCAAATAAAGCACTAGATAATTGAGAGCCAGTTGACAAAACTGCATCTAATTCTCTTTTCGACACATCGTCAGTTAGTTGGTGTACCATCATTTTCATCTCTTTCGCAGTGTGTCCCATTGCTGCAACGACCACTACTACATCCAATCCTTTGTCCTTTTCAGCAATCGCTTTCCTAGCAGCCTCTTGGATTTGTTCAGTAGAAGCTAATGCAGCTCCTCCAAACTTCATCACGACTTTAGCCATTTCTTTCGTTCTCCCTTCCAGTTCATGTATTTCACCAAATTATGGGGGGTAAAACCGTTTCTAGAAAACTAAAAGGCAGCCTCCACATAACGTGAAAGCTGCCTATAACATGTACAATAATCGTAACTTGCGCATGTGTGATAGCTCTCCGAAACGTTTAGAATCGACAGTCTTACATTTCTTAAATGCAAAACCAGTACAGCAATGGAACAACAATACTGTACTTCGGCAAGCTCCCCTTTCACACAATATCTCTGGACTTGTCCATCCTCCATTGTGTTACTCTTGAATCTTGCACCTCTATCATCACTTTAAAGTGAATGTATTCAATTCATTAAGCCTTAGCGTAAACAAACTAGTCACGCAGTTGGCTCTCCATAACATTGAAAACAATGTTATTTATAACCATAGCACATGCCTATTCCTTTGACAATGATTGTTGCTGAAAATAGCTAAAAATTTGGCTTGCTAAATTAGCGGACATCCCAGCCTCCTGTAATGCTAGCTCGCTCGCCTCTCGAATTTTTTTGACTGAACCGAAATGTTTAAGAAGCTGTTGCTTTCGTTTTGGTCCTACCCCTTCAATATGATCTAATACAGATTGAATGGTATGCTTCTCATGCTGTTGACGCAAGAAGGTAATAGCAAAGCGATGGACTTCGTCTTGAATTCGTTGTAATAAATAAAAGCCATCACTTGTACGTTTTAAGCTAATCACTTCTGGTGGATCACCGAACAAGAGCTGAGATGTATTATGCTTATCATCCTTGGCTAAACCAGCAATCGGTATAACAAGACCAAGCTCATCTTCTAGTACTTCACGGGCTACTTCCATTTGTCCCTTACCACCATCAATTAAGACTAAATCTGGTAATGGTAGTCCTTCCTTTAAAACACGGATATAGCGACGACGTATAACCTCCTGCATTGCACCGTAATCATCATGCTTGGCTGCTGTACGCGTTTTATATTTTCGGTACTCCTTTTTCGCAGGCTTCCCATCAATGAAAACAACCATAGCAGACACTGCATCCGTTCCATGCATATGACTATTATCAAAAGCTTCAATTCGTAAAGGAGTACTAATACCCATTGCTTCGCCAAGTGCCTCACAAGCACCAATCGTACGTTCTTCCTGGCGCTCTATTAGCTGGAATTTAGCTGCCACAGCAATCTCAGCATTTTTGGTAGCTAATTCAACCAATTCCTTCTTTTGACCTCTTTTCGGTGTGAGCACTTTAATTTCTAATAATTCTGTTAAGATAGCTGCATCAATGGCTTGTGGAATAAAAATTTCTTTTGGCTTAATATGCTCTGGCTTTTCATAAAAGCGCCCAACAAATGTTAAAAATTCTTCCTCTGCATCTTGATAGATCGGGAAAATTGAGACATCTCGCTCAATCAGCTTTCCTTGGCGCACAAAGAAAACCTGAACACACATCCATCCTTTTTCAACAGCATAGCCAAATACATCTCGATTTGTTGTATCACTTGAAACTATTTTTTGTTTCTGCATAACCGTATCAATATGGGCAATTTGGTCTCGGAATTCCTTCGCTCGCTCAAATTCTAGGTTTTCTGCAGCTGCTAGCATTTTAACTTCAAGCTCTTTTTTGACTGCCTCCACACCACCATTTAGAAACTTCGTCATATCCTCAATCATTTCTTGATAAACCTGACCATCAATTTCCTTCACACAAGGTGCTAAGCATTGACCCATGTGATAGTACAAGCAAACCTTGGAAGGTAATTGTACACATTTGCGCAGCGGATACAATCGATCCAATAGCTTTTTCGTTTCACTTGCTGCATAGGCATTCGGATAAGGACCAAAATATTTTGCCTTATCCTTTTTTACCTTCCGTGTCGTAATCAGACGAGGATGTTTTTCATTCGTAATTTTTAAATATGGATAGGTCTTATCATCCGTTAACATGACATTATATTTTGGATCATGTAATTTGATGAGATTCAGCTCTAAAATAAGTGCTTCAATATTTGATGACGTTACAATATACTCAAAATCTTCTATTTCACCTACAAGCCTTTGCGTTTTCCCTTCATGTGTTCCCGTAAAATAAGAGCGTACACGGTTTTTTAGAACTTTTGCTTTACCGACATAAATGATAGTCCCTTGTCGATCCTTCATCAAATAGCAGCCAGGTTGATCTGGTAAAATATCCAGTTTTCGCTTTATTAAATCGTTCATTACCTACCTGCCCCCCTAAGTAAAAATTCCCCTCATTAGAATCATGTTAGTTATTTTCTTTATTATATAACGAAAAAAAGCCGAACACATCCATTGATGGCTCGGCTTTGTGAACTTCATTCATTACGCATGTTTTGCGATAAATGCTTCTAAAGCTTCTTTTGGTTGGAAGCCTACTGTTTTGTCAACTAATTCTCCATCTTTAAATAATAGTAAAGATGGGATTGACATAATTTGATACTGAGCTGCAGTACCTTGGTTATTGTCAACGTCAACTTTTACAATTTTAGCCGCACTACCTGCTGCGTCCATTTCTTCAAGAACTGGCCCAATCATTTTACATGGTCCGCACCAAGCAGCCCAAAAGTCTACTAGTACTAACCCTTCTTTAATATCGTCCTGGAACGTAGCATCTGTTGCATGTACAATTGCCATTTGAAATCCTCCTTAAACTTACTATGCTTGTAGTATAGCATGGATAAATTCACTTGAGCGAACAATCTGCCTACAATGTATTTTTTATGCAAATCTGTGTCGAAAAATCAATACACAGTCATTAATTGACTTGATAACGACCCTTCAATACATAGGTTAACTTAATAAAAAGGTAAATAGCTAACGTAATGCCTGTCACAATAATAGATGTGGTGAAAATAATTCCGATGAGAATCGCACTTAACGCCAATATAGCTATCCAAGTCGTATAAGGGAACCATTTTACTTCATAGGCACTTGTGTGCTCTGCTTGTTTTTTACGTGATTTTAAATGGGCAATCGCAATAATTAACCAAATAAATAACACAGTATAACCAAGTGATCCCATTAGAAAATCAAATGTTTTGCTTCCCGCATATAAAGATAAAATAACCCCTAAATACATCGCTAAAGTACACATTAAAATAGCATATACTGGTACTTTTCGTTTCGATAAATAAGCAAAGATTTTAGGCACACGTCCATCTACAGCCTGTGTATAGAGTACGCGTGATGAACCATACAGTCCTGAATTCATTGATGAAATAATGGCAAGTAAAACAACAGCGTTCATAATATGGTCTGCCCCTGGAATACCAACCATTTTAAAAACCATGACAAACGGGCTTTCAGGAACCCCATTTACTTCATTCCAAGGAATCAAGCTTACGATAATAAAGAATGGCAGTAAATAAAAAGTAACAATACGTACTAATGTACTGCGAACAGCTTTTGGTACTACTTTTTCCGGATTTTTCGTTTCAGCTAATGTAATCCCGATGATTTCTGTCCCACCATAGGAGTAGATAACTACAAGCATGGCAGCAATTAAGCCAGTCGAGCCATTAGGGAAGAACCCACCATGCTCCGTTAAGTTAGCAAAACCAACAGCACTATGATTTCCAAACGTCACAAGCAATAAAATAAGTCCTGCAATGATAAAGACAATAATAACAGTAATTTTGATTAATGCTAGCCAATATTCTGTTTCTGCAAAGATTTTTACGGATAATAAATTAATCGCTGTTACTAACACAGAAACAGATAGTGCCAGTATCCAAATTGGATATTCTGGTAACCAATATTGAATAAAGATAGCAGCCACGACAGACTCTGCTGCAATATTTAAAACCCACATTTTCCAGTAGATCCAATCTAGGAAATACGCAGGGTATTTACCTAACACGGATTGCACTAAATCTCTAAAGGTTCTCGCTTCTTTATTACGCACGGCCATTTCTGCTAAGCCTTGCATAACAAATAATAAAATAATGCCGCCGATTAAATACGCAATCAGCACAGATGGTCCTGCCATATCAATGGCTGCACTACTTCCTTTAAATAATCCCGCGCCAATGGCACCACCTAACGCCATCATCGTGATATGACGCGAGGTCATTGTTCTTGTTAATTGTTGCTTGTTTTTTTCCACTTTCTTACCTCCTAAATATCAAAAAAGCATACCATCTATTCCTTCATCATCAAATGAAAGAAGAGACGATATGCTATCAGCAAACCGCGGTACCACTCTAATTGGCTCTTGAGAACCCAGCTTAAAAAACCTTGTAACGAAGGTTAATCGTCAAACAAATAGAATAATCTGATAATTCTATTTGTGTTACCACTCCTAGGCAAGTTCAAAGTCTTATTGGTCTGCGTTGCACCAACCCGCAGCTCTCTTCACCGAATAACGAGCTTTTACTACTCCTAATCTTTGCGTTTCAAATCATTAATGTATCCATCACTATAATGTCTATCGTTAATTATGTCAATATTTTATTTTGCAATAATTTTCAAATAGTACTTTTTAAAATGGAAAGCAATATAAAAAAACAGGAAGGGTTATCCCTTCCTGCATTTGTATTACGCATTCACTTTTAATGCTTTAAATTCTTCAATTAGAAGCGGAATAACTTCAAATAAATCTCCTACGATACCATAATCCGCTACTTTGAAAATATTTGCTTCAGGATCTTTATTGATAGCAACAATGACTTTTGAATTGGACATTCCAGCTAAATGCTGAATTGCGCCCGAAATACCTGCTGCAATATAAAGATCTGGTGTTACAACCTTACCTGTTTGTCCGATTTGCAGCGAGTAATCACAGTATTCAGCGTCACATGCACCACGTGATGCACCTACTGCACCGCCTAGTAAATCAGCTAGCTCTTTTAATGGCTCGAAACCTTCTTCTGATTTCACACCACGACCACCAGCAACAACTACTTTCGCTTCTGAAAGATCTACACCTTCTGAAGATTTACGAACAACTTCTTTAATAATTGTTCGCAGGTTTGTAATCTCTACAGTGATTGCAGACACATCACCTGTTTTTCCATCTGCTTTTTCTAAAGGTGTAATGTTATTTGGACGAATAGAAGCTAAAACAACGCCTTCTTTAACTTTTACCTTTTCAAAGGCTTTACCAGAGTAAATTGGTCGGATGAATACCACATCATCGCCGGCACCTTCAATAGCAGTGACATCAGATACCAGACCTGCTTGCAATTTGCTTGCAATTTTTGGCGATAAATCTTTCCCATTTGCTGTATGACCAAAGACAATACCTGCTGGTTGTTCTTGCTCGATAACAGCTAATAATGCTTGACTATAGCCATCAGATGTATATTGTTTTAAATGTGGATGTTCCACTGTTACTACTCGATCAGCACCATATTCAAATAGTGGACCTGTTAAACCTGCTACAGCATCCCCTAAAAGTACCCCAACAACTTCGCCACCATCAGCGATTTGTTTTGCAGCTGCAATTGCTTCGAAAGAAACATTACGTAAGCTTCCTTCACGAACTTCACTTAATACTAATACTTTTTTTGACATAGCATATTCCCTCCGTTACCCTTTAAGATTCGATTGACATCCAATAATTAAACAACCTTTGCTTCCGTGTGAAGTAGATTTACCAGTTCTTTTGCTTGTGCAGAAAGGTCGCCTTCTAAAATACGGCCTGCTGCTTTTTGAGCTGGTAAGAAGATGTCTACTGTTTCAATCTTCACTTCTACATCATCTTCATCGATATCTAAATCATCTAACTCAAGCTCTGCAAGCGGTTTCTTTTTCGCTTTCATAATACCTGGTAGAGATGGGTAACGAGGCTCATTTAAACCTTGCTGAGCAGTTACTAATAACGGTAAAGAAGTTTCAATTACCTCTGAATCCCCTTCGATATCTCGAACAATTTTCGCAGATGTTCCGTCAATTTCAAGTTTTGTAATCGTAGTAACATAATTCATATCCAATAGATCAGCTACACGTGGACCCACTTGCCCTGAACCACCATCAATCGCAACATTTCCTGTTAAAATTAAATCTGCATCTTTATCTTTTAAGTATTCTGCTAGTAGATAAGCTGCTGCATTTTGGTCTAGCTCATCTAAATCATCTTCTGTATTAATAAGCACTGCTTCGTCTGCTCCCATAGCAAGCGCTGTACGTAATTGCTTCTCTGCATCCTCGCCACCAATTGTCACCACTGTTACTTTACCACCAGCAGCATCGCGAACTTGGATTGCTTCTTCAATGGCATATTCATCATAAGGATTGATAATGAATTCTGCGCCGTCCTCTTGGATTTTACCACCCGACACAACGATTTTTTCTTCTGTATCAAACGTACGTTTAATTAATGCAAAAATGTTCATATATCCATACCTCCTGGAACGTTTTATAATTCTAAGTAAACTTATAAATATTATATATTTTCAGTTTCGTTAACGCCGATAACATACTGAACGTTGCTATCGACATTTGGAAAATTATTTGCCAGTAAACACAGGCTCACGCTTTTCAATGAATGCTTGAATTCCTTCTTTGGCATCTTCTGTGACAAATACTGTCCCAAAGGATTTCGCCTCTGCTTCAATGCCTTCATAGAATGATGCATGCTTTGCATATTGCAATGTTTGAATAGCTGCTTTTAAAGTAATTGGGCTTTTCTTAGCAATGCTCTTAGCAATCTTTAACGTTTCTTCTAGCAATGCTTCGTCTGGGAATGAACGGTTTGCTAAGCCCCACTGAACAGCTTCGTTACCAGAGATTGGTTCACTTGTAAACATCATTTCAGCAGCCTTAGCTACTCCAACATAGCGTGGTAAGCGCTGTGTACCACCAAAACCAGGAATAAGCCCTAATTGTAATTCAGGTAAACCTAATTTTGCTGATTCAGTGACAAATCGCATATGACAGCTCATTGCTAACTCAAGCCCTCCGCCTAATGCCGCACCATGGATGGCTGCAATTACAGGCTTAGAAAACGATTCAACACGCTCAAAAACCTGCTGCCCGTTGCTAGCTAGCTTTGTAAATTCCTCTCCAGATTCTACCCCAATAAATTCTTTAATATCTGCCCCTGCAGAGAAGAAACGGCCTTCACCATGAAGTACAAGGACTCTTACAGCATCATCGTGTTCTACAGCATCTAGCACAGCGTTAACTTCTGCAATAATACCGCGAGATAATGCATTTGCTGGTGGACGTGCAATTGTAATAATCGCTACTCCATCTTCTACTTTCCAACTTAGAAATTCCATTTCTCCACATCCTTTTAAGCTTTAATGCCGTTCAGGATTAATGCCTGAACCTTTGGAACCTGTTCCATCAAATCATATCGATAGTCATTCATAACCCACGACGTAATAGTTTCATCAATTGTTCCAAAAACCATTTGTCGAGCCAAGCGTACATCCATCGTCTGATTGAACTCACCTGTAAGCATACCCTCGATTAAAATTTGATCAAGTAGTTGTAAATACTCGCGCAATACAGAATTAATTTTTAATCGTAAGTCTTTGTTTGACTGGCGAAGCTCTAATTGTGTGACAGTTGCTAGGTATCGATCTGTCGCTAGAACATTAAAATGATTTTCAATCATTCGTGAAAGTTTGTCTTTAGACGTACTCCCCTTTTCTATTATATCTTGTAATGACTCTACAAAAACAGCCATTTTTTCATTAAAGACAGAAATTAATATATCTTCTTTATTTTTAAAATATAAATAGATTGTTCCATCGGCCACCCCTGCCTGTTTGGCGATTTTCGATACTTGCGCTTGGTGATACCCATTTTCCGCAATAACGATGACAGCTGCATCAATAATTTGTTTATATTTTGGCTTATCTCGTTTCACTTTTATATCACCACCTAAAAAACATGCGCACGTCGATATGACGTGTAAACCTAAAAAAATATGAAAATATGAATGGTCATTCATTCATATTTTCATATTATATTTTACAGCATTGCTTGTCAATACTTTCACACGTATTTATTTCGCTTCTTTATTCGCTAATTTTGTTTTTTCTTCTTCAACTAACGTACGACGCAAAATTTTTCCTACAGCTGTTTTTGGCAGCTCTTCTCTAAATTCATAATAACGCGGAACTTTAAAAGCTGCTAGATGCTGACGGCAATATTTATTTAATTCGTCCTCAGTAATCGAATATCCTTCTTTTAATACAATATAAGCTTTAACTGTTTCACCACGATACGGATCAGGTATGCCTGCTACTACGCACTCTTGGATCTCTTCACGTTCATATAACACTTCTTCTACTTCACGTGGATAAATATTAAAGCCGCCTGCTATTATTAAATCTTTTTTACGATCTACTACATAGAAGAAGCCTTGCTCATCCATATAACCAAGATCACCTGTTAAAAACCAACCATCAGCAAATGTCGCTGCTGTATCCTCCGGACGGTTCCAGTAGCCCTTCATTACTTGTGGTCCTTTAACAGCAATTTCACCAACTTCACCAATAGGTAGCTCTTCTGTATCACCTGTACGTAAAATAACCGCTTCTGTATTTGGCCAAGGTAAACCAATCGAGCCAATCACCCGCTTCCCCCAAATTGGCGTAGCATGTGTTACAGGTGAGGTTTCAGTTAACCCATATCCTTCTACTAGCTTTCCACCAGTCACCGCCTCAAACTTCTCTTGCACTTCAATCGGCAATGAAGCAGAGCCACTTAGGCATGCCTTAATGGATGATAAATCATAATTCGCAATGTCTGGGTGATTTAAAAGGCCGATGTATAAGGTTGGTGCGCCGGGGAACAGAGTTGGTTTTTGTTTATCAATTGTTTTTAATGCCGTTTCTGCATCAAACTTCGGTAAAAGCACCATTCTATTTTGAGTGAATACAGATAAAAGCATAACAGTTGTCATGCCATAGACGTGGAAGAATGGTAGAATGCCCATAATGGTTTCTTCACCATGAACACATTTATACATCCAAGCATCACACATTGTCGTATTGGCAATTAAATTTTTATGGGTCAGCATAACGCCTTTTGGGAAACCTGTTGTCCCACCCGTATATTGAAGGAGTGCTAGGTCTTCTTCAAAATCAAATGGCATATTGTCAATTATCTTAATTGGTGCTGAACGCATTATTTCTGAAAACAGATGATTTTGACCGCTATGTTCAACCTTGACACTAAAGCCATACTGCTTTTTTTGAATAAATGGATAGACTAAATTTTTTGGGAATGGTAAATAATCCTTAATAGCTGTCACAATGACATTTTCAAGAGCAGTCTCTTTCATAATTTTCATGACTCTCGGATATAAAATATCCATGACAAGAATAACCTTTGCTCCTGAATCAGCCATTTGATATTGAAGCTCACGTTCAGTATAAAGTGGATTTGTTTGTACTACAACAGCACCTGCATACATGGCACCATAGTAAGCGATTACACTTTGTGGCGTGTTAGGCAACATAATTGCTACTCGATCTCCCTTTTCCACACCTAGTGTTTGTAAATAGTTTGCGAACCTTAAAGCTGACTCATATAGCTCGGTGTACGTCAAATCCTTTCCCATAAAATGAATCGCTACTTTGGATGGATTCTTTTTATAGGCACGTGTCAAAAACTCTTGCACTGGAATTTCCTCAAACGTTAAAGACGATGGTACTTCTTCAGGATAATTTGCTAGCCATGGTTTTGCTGTCATACGTCCTCTCCCCTTTGTCCCAAACTTTGTCAATTCTTATATTTATTATAATGAAAAAGAAATACAGTTTCAAACAGAAAATAGAAAATAAATGCATTTTCGATTAATTATTATGCAATTAACAACATTAATATGATTGGTATTTATCAGGATTTATTTGAATACACCTTATGAATGCTCGTTCATTCTCGAGTCACTCCATAAAAAAACAATCAGCATATTCCTATATTATAAAAATAATTTTTCTACCCTTTAATAGAGTTTTATGAAAGAAAGTTAATAGGTTGTAGTAGAAATTTATGCTATGTACAATTAACAAAAAACGCATCCTCATAAAGAGAATGCGTTTTTTATTTAAATCGTTAACATATAGTAGACACCTACTGCCAAAAATGCAATACAGACAACGATTAGTACTTTTGCTAATTTTTCCATGTCATGACACTCCTATGCAATACTTGCCCCAATTACAAACGAAAGACCGACTGAAATGGTAAAGGAAATGAAACCAACTGAGCGATTATCATTGGCAATCTCTTGATCAACGTTAAAACGAGGTGTCATAAATTCAAATAAGAAATACGCTACAATCAATAATGTAAAGCCAAAAAGGCCCCAACCGATCATTTCACTTAATGTGCTATGACGTGCAATGGAAAAGCGGAAGATATTACAAATCCCTAGTATTTTCCCACCTGTTGCAAGAGCCACAGCCACATTACCTTTTTTAATTTCTTCCCAATTTTTATATTTCGTAACGACTTCGAACAATGCCATCGAGACGACTAAACATAATACTACAACACTAAAATATCCTGCCGTTTCGATAATTGGATATCGCCAAAAGCCAGAATTCAGCATTTTTCTCCGTCCCCTTTATAGCTTATTTCAATTCAACAATTGTGACGCCTAAGCCCCCTTCACCGGCTTCACCAAAACGGAAGGATTTTACGCGCTTATGCTTTTTCAAATAGCTTTGAATTCCTTGACGTAAAGCCCCTGTACCAACTCCATGAATAATGGACACACGACCATAATTAGAGAGTAATGCATCATCAATATATTTCTCTGTTCTTACGATTGCATCCTCATAACGTTCACCACGTAAATCTAATTCTAGTTTCACATGACTATTTCGATTTTTCACACCAGCTGTTCGTAATACAGGCTCTTTTTCAGGTTTAATATATTCCAAATCACTATCTGAGATTTTCATTTTTAAAATCCCCATTTGGACAACCCATTCAGTATTCGACACCTTTTCTAACAAAGTACCTCGTTGACCATAGCTTAACACCTTTACCTCGTCTCCGACAACTAAGTTTTGTGCACGAGCTTTGACTTGTGCCGCCTTTTTTAGCACTTTATTGTCTTCAAGTGGTGTTGCTTCTTCCAAGCGTTTACGTGCTTCAATCAATTCATGCTCCTTGACAACTTGATCAGCATTTTTACGCATTTCTCGAAGCTCTGCAATAATCGCTTCTGCTTCACGTTTTGCTTCATCAACAATTTTACGCGCCTTTTCCTTCGCCTTCTTATCAAGCGCCTCTTTACGCTCCTCATAGGCTTGCAATTTATCTTGAAGCTCTTTACGTAATGTTTCTGATTCTAATAGCAATGCATGCGAACGATCTGCATCATCTTCAGATTGGCGACGTGTTTCTTCCAATGAGGCAATCATCGATTCAACCTCATGTCGATCGGTTCCAGTAAAGCCTTTAGCACGATCAATAATGGATTCAGGTAAACCAAGACGACTGGAAATTTCAAATGCATTTGAGCGCCCAGGTACACCGATAAGTAGACGGTAGGTCGGGCTCAAAGTTTCAATATCAAATTCTACACTGGCATTGGCTACACCTGGTCGATTATAGCCATAAGCTTTTAGCTCAGGATAGTGAGTTGTAGCCATTACACGAGCACCGCGCCCATGTACTTCGTCTAAGATTGAAATGGCTAAGGCTGCCCCTTCCTGTGGGTCAGTACCTGCCCCTAACTCATCAAAAAGAACAAGTGATTCGTGATCAAATTTTTGTAGGATGTCAACAATATTAACCATATGGGACGAGAACGTAGAAAGTGACTGCTCAATTGATTGCTCATCACCAATATCGGCAAATAATTGCTCAAATACAGCAAGTTCTGAGCCATCTAATGCTGGCACTGGTAATCCAGCTTGTGCCATTAATGTACACAGACCAACCGTTTTTAATGTCACCGTTTTACCACCTGTATTAGGACCTGTAATGACAATAGCTGTAATGTCTTTACCAAATTCAATGTCATTTGGAATAGCTGATTCTATTGGTAGTAGTGGATGACGTGCACGTATTAGTCGGATATAGCCATCCTGATTCATTTTAGGCATTGTACATTTATTGGCTTGGCCATATTTGCCCTTTGCTAAAATGACATCGATATCGCCTAATACCTTCACTAAGTTAAATAAATCTGATGCTACTTCTTGCACCATTGCACTTAATGCTAGTAAAATACGTTCAATTTCAGCCTGCTCTTTCATTTTCAAGCGATGAATTTCATTGTTTGCTTGGACAACAGAATCTGGCTCAATAAATAAGGTTTGACCAGAAGAAGATTGGTCATGGACAATCCCACCATAGTGGTGACGATATTCCTGCTTTACGGGAATAACAAAGCGATCATTACGAATTGTCACAAGTGTATCAGAAAGCATTTTCGCTGCATTACTTCCCCGAATTAAACTTTCCAGCTTAGAGCGGACTTTCCCTTCTTCAGCACGCAAAGATTGGCGAATAGAGCGCAATGTTTGACTAGCAGAATCTAAGACAGCTCCATTGTCGTCAATACAGTTATTAATTTCATGTTGCAATCCTGTTAGGACAGGCATTGCTTCCTTTTTGGAGATGAAATGGGGAATATCAATCACTTCATCGGCTTCTAAATCTTCAATAAAATTGCGTAGAATTCGGCTTGCTCGAATCGTGCTCGAAATTTCCATTAGTTCTACTGCTGCTAACATGCCTCCTATTTGAGCACGTCTGGCAGAGGGACGGACATCAAAAATTCCGCCCATTGGTACATTGCCCTTCACACGCAAAATGGATAGTCCCTCATCCATTTCCTCTAATAATTGTACTACTTTATCAAAATCTGTTTGTGGCACAAGCTCCTCAATGGCAGATTTACCAATAGAGGAAGTACAATAGGAAGCCACTTGTTGCCTAACTTTATCGTATTCTAGTGTTTTCAATGCGCGTTCTGCAATCACTGAGAACACCTCCTCAGCTATTTATTTCGTTGGATGAACGCTTCAAACTGTTCACGCGTCCATGTATTCACAATCATATCTTTCGGTAACCATGCTCTATTTGCATAGCGAACCCCAATATCCATAAAACGTAAATGTGCAATATCATGTGCATCTGTGTTGATGGCTACTGGCACACCTGCTGCGCATGCCATTTCTAAATGTTCTACACATAAATCGAGACGATACGGATTTGCATTTAACTCTAAAATTTTACCATATTCCTTTGCCCACGCAATTAACTGTTTCATATCAGGATTATAACCATCGCGATCTTCAATAATTCGACCAGTCGGATGGGCAATCATATGAACATAGGGATTTTGCATAGCTGTTAGTAAACGTGCCATAATTTTATCTTGCGATTGTGTAAAACTAGAATGAATGGAAGCAATAACAAAATCGAGCTCTTTTAACACTTGATCTTCGAAATCAAGGGAGCCGTCTGGTAAAATATCCATCTCCGTTCCTTTAAACAAATGAAAATCTGGATGTGCTGCATTAAATGCCTCAATTTCTACACGCTGCTTTTCTAAACGCTCCGGTGTTAATCCATTTGCTACTTTTAGGAATTGCGAATGGTCTGTAATAACGCTATATTGATAGCCTCGTGCTAGTAACGCCTCGCCCATTTCTGCAACAGAGTATGCACCATCTGACCATGTTGTATGCATATGCAAATCAGCTTTAATATCCTCTAGTCGAACTAAGTTTTGAATTATGTTTGTTTTGTCAAATTCTGCTGTTCCTGTCCGTAAGCTCGGTGGAATCCAAGGTAGATCAAAATGAGCGAAAAATGCTGCCTCGTCTTGGAACGTTAAAACGGAACCATCTTCCTGTTCCACACCATATTCACTTATTTTTTCACCACGGGCTTTGGCAATTTGCCGCATACGAACATTATGATCTTTTGAACCTGTGAAATGATGTAACGCAGTCGCATATTCATTGTCTTTCACTAAACGGAAATCAACGCTAACTGGTTCATCTAAGTCTAAAATCACCGAAATTTTTGTATCCCCCGCCGCCACGACTTCTTGAATGGCCAAGCTATTTAACAACGTTTCGCGTACTTCCTCCACTGCTTCTGTCACAACAATAAAATCAATATCTTTGCTAGTTTCTAACGCTCGACGGAAACTCCCAGCAACTGAAAATCGGTCTACTTCCTTCATACTACCTAGAAGCGCCTCAATTTGTAAAACCACAGGCTCAAGCTGCCAAATTGGTAGTCGTTCTGAACGATTTGCTAAATTGGCTAGCTCCTTTAAAATTTTCTCTTCAGTTTTTACAGCAAATCCAGCTAATTCACGTACTTTTCCTGCTTCACAAGCTGCCTTCAAGCTTTCTGCAGAGTCAATACCAAGCTCTTGGTGTAGTTTCGCAATTTTTTTTCCTCCCAAGCCAGGTAATTTTAGCAATGGCAGTAACCCTTTAGGCACAACCTCTTCTAACTCCTTTAACAAACTCGATTCACCTGTTGCCATTAAGTCCTCTATTACAGCCGCAGTACCCTTGCCAATCCCTTTGAGTTTTGTTACATCATCCATTTCGCTTAATGATCGCTCGTCCCCCTCTAGTGCTGCCGCGGCCTTTCGAAAGGCTGATACCTTGAATGGATTTTCTCCCTGTAGTTCCATATATAAAGCAATTTTTTCGAGTGTGCGAATAATTGTTTTTTTATTCATTGGTAATTCCTCCTATCGTAAAAACACTTCCCTCAAGACAGAGAGAAGTGCATAGTTACTATTGCATATAAATATACCACCAGTTTTGGAACATCTTTGTAATAATTGGTGTGTGCTCCAACATGAGACCACTTAACAATGACTTCGACATTAAATTTTGTATGGCATCTACTGGTAATAAGGCGCACACATATAGCAAAATAAACATAATTAAATAGTTTTCAATCATGCCAAGTAACGCCCCAAGCCAACGATTCACAGTATTTAGCACTGGCAAATACGCGATAAAGTCAAATATCGATGCCACGATTTGCAACGTTATTTTTACTGCAAAGAAAATAACAGCAAAGGCAATTACCCGATAAAAGGTACGGTCTAAATCTAGACTATCAATGACAACGCCAAGGCTGCCTGTGTCAGTGACGCCTGGATATGGAACCCAAAATACAAATTTTTGTGCTAATGGCTTATAATAAATATACGCAACAATTAGGGCTACTACAAAGCTGACAATATGCATCATCTGTACAATAAAACCTCGTTTTGCACCGACGCCTATACCAGCTAACAGTACCACTAATATGATTAAATCTAACATTCTCTTCAACCCTTTAACTTTTTCAATTCTTCTTCTAATTGCTCCATTCGTTCTTTTAATAGTAAATAATCATGAACTGTATTTACTGCTGTCAGAACAGCAAGTTTTGTGCTATCAAGTGAGGGATTATGTACGTTCATCTCGCGCATACGGTCATCAACAATCGAAGCAACAAGTCGCATATGGCCAATGGATTCAGAGCCGACCATTTTATATGTATGACCATATATTTCAACAGAAATTTTATTCTTTTCTTGTTTTTCCATAGTCGCACCCTCCTATAAATTCGATGCACACACGATTTTAGAGGCTTGTGAGCACCATCACACAAAAAAGCTATTTATTATCATACCATGAAAGGTATAAAATTGTGAACAACGAGGACAGAAAGGAACGATTAAATGGCAAATATTGTGCTTTCCATTTCAACAAATATTCAAAAAGAGGTGATGGCTTACTATGCATCGCACTTTATAGAACGAAAGGCTCCGGGAGTCATTTTTGCGGCAAAACTACCAGATACAGCCATAACTATGTATAAATCAGGCAAATTAATGTTTCAGGGGGGCGGTGCTGAACGTGAGGCAGCACGTTGGGGAACTGTTGAAAAAACTGCTACGCCACTCTCCACTATCGGGGCAAAAGGGGATGTACTGCCTAACAATTTCGCAACCATGTCTGTTTTAGGCTCAGACGAAACAGGCACAGGTGATTATTTTGGTCCAATCACTGTAGCAGCAGTATATGTGCCTACTTCCAAAATCGAACTCATGAATGAGCTTGGCGTAAAAGATTCAAAAATGCTAACAGATGACTATATGAGGAAAATTGCACCTGATTTGCGTGCAGCCTGTGTCCATAGTGTTCTCGTCTTACGCAACGAGAAATATAACAACTTACAAGCGAAAGGCTATTCCCAAGGTAAAATGAAAGCCATGATGCATAACAAGGCACTACAAAACACGCTATCAAAAATGGCTCCTGAAAAACCTGAATTTATTCTAATCGACCAGTTTGCTGAACGTGGTGTCTATTACAATTATTTAAAAAATGAACGTGACCTTGTGCAAGAGAATGTCTACTTTTCTACTAAAGCAGAACAATTACATGTAGCTGTGGCTACAGCATCTATTTTAGCTCGTGCTGCCTTTTTAAAGGAAATGGACCGTTTGAGTGACATTACAGGGCTTACATTAATGAAGGGCGCCTCTAACAAGGTAGATGTGCAAGCAGCCCGAATCTGGTGTAATCAGGGCGAAGAATTTCTACGCTCCATCACAAAATGGCATTTCGCCAACACTGATAAAGCACGGAAGATGAAGTAAATCATACTATTGGTTGCTTAAAAAAGCTTTTTTGGGGTTCCTGATGAGCGTGAGACGCATTAGGAACCTTTTTGAGCGCTTTCCTCTTTTTTGGATCACTCTTTCTTCACCTTTTGGATCATCATCTTCACCATTCTCAAACAAAAAAAGACTGCCTCGTAAGACAGTCTTTTTTCATTATATTAGCGTACTTCTATGCCTGCAATCGTAGCAATGGCTTTTAATACTTTGTTATGTGCGGCCACTACTTCTTCGTCTGTTAAAGTACGTTCTGGATCAAAATATGTGAGAGAGAAGGCAACCGATTTTTTACCTGGTTCCATTTTCTCCCCTTCGTAAACATCGAATACGCGGATATCTTTTAATAGTTTCACACCCGCTGCATCAATGGCTTCCATTACTTCGCCCGCTGTTGTTGTACGGTCCATTATAAGAGCGATATCACGAGACATAGCTGGGAAACGAGGCACTGGTGTGTAGGCAAGTGGTGCTTCTTGTGCCGTTGCATTTAATAGGGCCACTAAATTCATTTCCATTACATACGTGTCTTTTACACCCCATGCTTTTTGCTCTGCTGGGTGAAGTCCACCAATGATGCCGACATGCTTGCCATCTAATAAAATGCTAGCTGTACGACCTGGATGTAAGCCATCCACTTGTGATTTCACAAATGTCAGGCGATTTGCTAAGCCAAGTTTGCCAATAACACCTTCGATGATACCTTTTAACACATAGAAATCTACAGCTTTTTTCTCACCTTGCCAAGCATGGTCTAGCCATTTGCCAGTTAGTACTGCTGCCACATGCTCTTCCTCATATGGTTGCCCCTCATCTGATTGACCAAGGAACACGGAACCAATTTCATATAAAGCCACGCCTTCAGCTTGACGTGCAACATTATAAGCCGCCGCTTCGATTAAATGTGGAATAAGGCTTTGACGTAATGTAGAACGCTCCTCACTCATTGGCATAAGCAAGCGAGTTACCGGCTCTGCTTTCAAAGCAAAACGTTGTGACAATGCATCCGACGTTAACGAATAAGTTACCGCTTGATACAGGCCAGCCCCTTCCATGTAATGACGAACAACACGTCGATTTGCTTGGTAAGGTGATAAATTACCTACTTGTGTTGCACCCTCTGGTAATGTCATTGGAATTTCATCATAACCATAAAGACGAGCAATTTCCTCCACGATATCCTCTTCAATTTTAATATCTTGGCGACGTGTTGGTGCATCAATAATTAATAAACCATTTGCTGCCTCTACACCAAATTTTAAACGCTCTAAAATAGAAAGCATATCTTCTAATGCAATCTTCATACCTAAACGTTCATTAATAAAATCTGGGGAAACGACTACTCGCGCTGGTGCTTTATCTAACTCATCTACTAAACATGTACCTTCTAATACTTCGCCTCCTGCTAATTCAGCAAGTAGAGCAGCAGCACGTTCAGCAGCTGGTAAGACACGATTTGGGTCTACCCCTTTTTCGAAACGAGCCGATGCATCTGAACGTAGGCCAAGATGACGAGACGTTTGACGCACTGTTAAACCATCAAAATAGGCTGATTCAATGACAACAGTCGTTGTTGAATCTGTTACCTCTGAATTAGCACCACCCATTACACCAGCAATGGCTACTGGCTCTTTGCCATTTGTAATGACTAAATCTGAAGCTTTTAATGTACGTTCTTGGTCATCTAATGTTGTAATTTTTTCACCTTCTGTTGCTTTACGAACAACGATTTCACCCGTTGCTAGGCTATCATAGTCAAAAGCATGTAGAGGTTGACCATATTCCATTAATACATAGTTCGTTACATCTACGACATTATTGTGTGGACGTACTCCCGCAGCCATTAGACGATTTTGTAGCCACATTGGTGATTCACCGATTTTTACGTTTTTCACAACTTTTGCTACATACATAGGATTTGCTTGTAAATCTTCTACATGAAGCTTCAGGTAATCCTGTGCTTTTTCACTAGCAGTTTGATAGGAAATTTCTGGATATTTAATTTCCTCTGAAAGAATAGCACCTACTTCATACGCTACACCTAGCATTGAAAGAGCATCTGAGCGGTTTGGTGTTAGTCCTAACTCCAGCACTGTATCACGTAGGCCCAATATAGCCAGTGCATCTGCCCCTACTTCTGCATCTGCTGGTAGGACAAAGATACCTTCTGAATACGCCTTAGGAACAAGCTTTCCTTCGATTCCAAGCTCTTGTAAGGAACAAATCATTCCGTTCGATTCATGACCGCGAAGTTTTGCTTTTTTGATTTTAATGCCACCTGGTAAATGTGCACCTGGACGAGCAACAATGACTTTCTGACCAGCATCAACATTCGGTGCACCACAAATTATTTGTTGGGGCTCTGCTTCGCCAACGTCAACTTGGCAAATATTTAACTTATCAGCCTCTGGATGTTTCTCCTTAGAAACTACATAACCAACTACAACTTTATCCATAGCATTAGCACGATCAATTACTGCATCTACTTCAATCCCAGAGCGTGTAATTTTTTCTGCTAATAGCTCAGGTGCTAAGTCCTGCGTATTGATATAATCTTTTAACCATTCTAATGAAACTAACATGTTTTATCCCCCTTACGCTTCTGTTCGCTCGAATTGTGATAAGAAGCGAGTGTCACTTGTATAGAAATGACGAATATCGTCAACACCATATTTCAACATCGCAATACGTTCTGCACCAATACCAAATGCAAATCCAGAAACTTTCTTTGGATCATAGCCAGCCATTTCTAATACGTTTGGATGCACCATACCTGCTCCTAGAATCTCAATCCAGCCAGTGCCCTTACATACGTTACAGCCTGCTCCACCACATTTGAAACAAGAGATATCCATCTCTACTGATGGCTCAGTAAATGGGAAGAAGCTCGGACGTAGTCGAATTTCGCGGTCTGCACCAAACATTTTTTTCGCTAACGTATCTAATGTTCCTTTTAGGTCACTCATGCGAATATTTTCGCCAATGACTAAACCTTCAATTTGCATAAACTGATGTGAATGTGTTGCATCATCATTATCACGTCGGAATACTTTACCAGGACAAATTATGCGAATCGATTCACCTTTTTTGGCTTCCATCGTACGAGCCTGTACTGGTGAAGTATGGGTACGTAATAATATTTCCTCGGAAATATAGAACGAATCTTGCATATCACGAGCTGGATGACCTTTTGGTAAATTTAGTGCTTCAAAGTTATAGTAATCCTTCTCCACTTCTGGACCTTCAGCAATTTCATAGCCCATTCCAATAAATAAATCTTCAATTTCTTCAATGACACGTGTTAAAGGGTGACGGTTCCCCACTTTAATTTCACGACCTGGTAAAGTGACATCAATCGACTCACTCGCTAATTTTTCAGCAATGGCTGCCTCTTCCAACACGGTAATCTTTGTTTCTAATACTGCCGTTACATTTTCACGAACATTATTCACTAAAGCACCCATTTTCGGACGTTCTTCAGCTGATAATTTGCCCATCCCTTTTAGTAAATCAGTGATAGGTCCTTTTTTTCCTAAATACGCAACACGTACTTCATTCAATTCTTTTAAATTTGCAGCTGCTTCAATTTTAGCAAGTGCTTCTTGCTCTAATTGTTTTAATTGCTCTTCCATGTTAAAACCTCCTCAGAAAATAAATGCCTGCTTTTTAGGCATAAAAAAACTCGCCCCTAAAAAGGGACGAGGACATTTTCGCGGTACCACCCTAGTTATTGCAAAGCAAAGCCTTACAATCACTTCATTGACATAACGACTTGATAAAGCCGGCTTACCTTTACAGCAGTACACTGGTCCCGGTAGCTGCTCGCAGGCTGAATTCAAAACTGCATTGATACGGCGTTGGCTCTCAATCTCTGGCCTACGCTCCCTGTCGTCCATTCACAATCTTTACTACTTCCCGGTCAAAGCATTTATTATTTAAACATACATTTTAGAATAAATTATACAATAATGGACTGTAGCAAATCAAGAGACAACTGCCTCAATCCCACAATGAGCAATTAATTACTTGGCAAAGCCATATAAAACAATACCTGTTGCTACTGCGACGTTTAATGATTCAGCCTGTCCAAAAAGAGGAATGATCATATTTTGATCTGTCATCGCTAATAACTGAGGCTGAATGCCACTTCCTTCATTCCCCATAATAATCGCAAATGCACCCGTATGCTGAATATCACTATACGGCACCGCTTCCTCATCTAATGCAGTACCAAATACCGGTACACCTTGATCCTGTAATATATCTATCCATTCTGCTAAATCTCCACGCACTACCGGAATATGGAAATGCGAACCTTGAGCAGCACGTAGTGTTTTAGGATTATAAAGATCGGCACAGCCTTTTCCTAAAATTACAGCATCTAAACCTGCAGCATCTGCTGTACGAATCATCGTTCCAATGTTACCAGGATCTTGGACAGCATCAATTAATAACACTTTTCGCCAAGTAGTCATCACATTATCCTCTAAGACGGGCTGTTTACATACAGCAAAAACACCTTGGGAAGTTTCTGTCTCCGCAAATTCCTTCGCTACCGCAGTCGATACCTCTACAATAGCTATATCATCGATTGGCCATAACATTGGCAAATCGATACCTTCACGCACTATAATTTGTAATACTTGGTTTTTATTTTTTAATGCTTCTTCAACAAGATGAAAGCCCTCTACTAGGAATTCACCCGAACGTTCACGCTCTTTTCTTGTTGTCGCCAACTTTTTCCAATATTTCACTAACGCATTTTGCGTAGATTCAATTCTCTTCATCGCTACCTCTTACCGCCTTTTTCCTATATATTGACCACTATTATACCCTACGAAATAGCAAATTTCATAGCTAAGTAAGAAAACTGTTATTTTCCAGTGGTGGCAAGTGGCGTACAACTTAAACATGCTATAATCATACATATCTAACGAAGACACAAAGTGAGGTATATAAATGAAAAAAACAATACATGTAGTAGGGGCTATAATTGAAAATGAGCAACAAGAAATTTTCTGTGCTTTAAGAAACCCCCAAATGGTATTAGCAAATTATTGGGAATTCCCTGGCGGTAAAATAGAGCAGGGTGAAACACCAAAACAGGCACTTTCTCGAGAAATTCTTGAGGAATTTAACTGTACGATTCAAGTAGGTAAACAAGTGGCTGTAACACTCCATGAATACGAACAATTTTTCGTTCATTTAGAAACATACAAAGCTTCAATTATTAAAGGCACACCCCAAATTCTAGAACATGCTGAAGCAAGATGGGTTCCCCGCAACCAATTGCTTGACCTTCCATTTGCTCCAGCAGATCTTCCTTCTATTCAAAAATTAATGGCCGAATTGTAAAGGCTAGTAACTTTATCTCATGAAAATGAGTGACTTTGTTTCGTCCGTGCTCTTTCGATCCATACAATGCTTTATCTGCTTTTTTTATCAATGTCGTCTCTGTATCTTCTGAAGTTACTGTGGCAATTCCCATACTGATCGTAAGACTGCCTGTTGGCCAACCATCCTGCTCCACGGTGTGTCTAATTTTTTCGCCGATTTCTTTTGCCGCAGGTATCTCGGTCTCAGGTAGGATGATCATAAACTCCTCCCCACCATAACGAGCGACGATATCTTCTAGACGTACTTGTATTTGTAATAGTTGTGCCAATTGTACGAGGACATCGTCTCCAACTTGATGACCATATGTATCATTGACCTTTTTGAAATGATCGATATCTAAAATGCATAACGAAAAAGTTTCTGCTGTCTCATGAAAATGATTAAAATGTTGTTCGAGTTGTTCCTGGAAAAATCTCCTGTTTTTCAAGCCGGTCAGTTTATCAGTCATTGATAATTCTACTAAAGCAGCATTCATTTCCAATAATTTCGCCTGCTGATGTTCTATTTCTACATGAATTTGCTCCAAATTAGCTAATGCACGATCCTTTTCTTGATAGGCAGCCTCAAGTAGTTTTTTGGCTGATCGTAATTCTTGTTCATAATCTATGCGCTTTTTCATCTTTACTAAAATACAATCAATGCGCTCTACCAAATCCTCTTTGTACAATTTGGCATTCATTAAAAACGGAACCGACATTCCGTCCTTCTGTTTGAGATGAATGAATAATTCCTCTACTTGCCCCTCTAGATTAATCATAGGATAAAAATAAGAGTGAAAAATCATCTTATTGGGCGTAGATAGAAGAATTTCTAGATGCATATGTAATAATTCCTCTTGCTCATAGCCGATCCAATCTAGCAGGGTTCGATTGATTTCTGAAATAAGCCCTTCATGTGTGATGGAAAGAAATCCACATGGTGCATTGTTGAGTCGTTTTTCCATTGTTGAAAATCCTTTCATTTTTCCCTACAAAAAATCTGCAATACATTGTATCGTTTCATTTGGGTGACTAATATGTGGATAATGACCTTTTGCTTCCATTAATTGTAACGTGCTATTTTTGAGATGCTGATGCAAATAATCTCCAACACTACTTGGCACAATACTATCTTCCGAGCATTGGATAATTAACGAAGGAACAGAGACCTTTGGTAATTCACTTCGATGATCAGATAAAAATGTGACCTCAGCAAATTCCTTTGCAATGATAGGGTCTGCTGCTATAAAGGTTTGCTTCAATTCCTGTGTTAATGCTGGCTGTTCAGGATTACTCATTGCAATAGGTGCCATATAGCTAGCCCAACCTGTAAAGTTCATTTCCATCATGTCTAGTAACTCTGCTATATCACTTCGCTCAAATCCCCCTCGATAACCATCATCATTTAAATAACAGGGAGAAGGACCAATCATAATCAATTTCTTAAAATAGTCAGGGTGCTGGATAGATGCGAGCAGTCCTATCATGGCGCTAATGGAGTGCCCTACAAAAATACTATTTTGTAATGATAGCGTTTCAATAATGTCCAATAAATCTTGTACATAGCCCTGTAACGATTGATATTTTTCTGATGAATAAGCATTTATATCTGAGTTACCTGAGCCTACATAATCGAATAATATAATCTTATATTTGTCCATAAATGCAGGCGTAATGAAACGCCACATATTTTGATCACAGCCAAATCCATGTGCAAAAATAAGCGGTTGGTCCCCTTGTCCGAGTATTGTTACATTATTACGAACAACAATATTTTCCATTCCAATCAATCCTTTTAGAAATATATGTAATAGTTTTATTGTGACCCCTTAAACAGTATTTATCAAGCTAAAACGTGAAAATCAAAAAGGAGCAGGAGTGCCGCTTCACCTGCTCCATTCTCCAGCTACAACCACTTCCTAATAGGTGGGATACTCTGCTGAAATTGAAATACATTATACGGATCATATTTTGTTTTCACTTCACGAAGCCTTCTAAAATTACGTCCGTAATAGGCTGTATGCCAGTCCTTAATATATCGATCTGGAAAATTCACATAATCACCAGACGTATAAGGTGATAAAGCTTGACGTAAATTTTCTACCCACTTAATATTTTGTTCTTCCTCTTTCGGTTTTTTCCAGGAAGTATTATATTCTTGAGCTATTATCGCATTGCGATAGTAATAGGCTGTATGCTGGGGAGCAATTTCACCTACTGCTCCTCTTAAAGACTGTTGCCATATTGTTGTATTTGAATTAGGTGCATGGGCTAAAAATTCTTTCATCCTCTGAATCGCCTTATATGGAAACGGTCTCTCCAAAAATGACCCTGATCTTTTTCGATACGCAGGCTGATTACCGCTTGGTAAATCAAAAAATTCTATTGCCTTGCTATATGGCACTTCCTTTATCCAAATACTTGTTGGCAAGCCTGTTTTTCTAAGAGGGCGAAGCAATTTCTTTAATTCAGCTGCTGTTCCTATAAACTCACCTTGTGCGACTATCTCACCTACTTCCTTTGTTTTTAGCTCAATCTGTGAGGTTAGACGCTTATCTGTATAGGGAGCCCATTTTTGCCATGCATCAAAGGCCACTTCAAAGTCATCCCATCCCCATGTAATAGAGAACAGTGATACCTCATTAATCGCATGAAGCTTGAATGTCAAAGAAGTGACTATACCAAAATTGCCTCCTCCTCCACCACGACTTGCCCAAAACAAATCATGATGTTGTTGCTTATTCGCTCTAATTACCTGAGCACCCTCATGTTCACTAGCTACCACCGTTTCGATTTCAATAAGATTGTCACAAGTTAATCCAAATGGTCGTGATAGCATCCCAATCCCACCACCAAGGGTCAAACCGACCACCCCAACACTACTTTCTGTACCAGCAGGAATGGTAACACCATGCTCCCATAATGTACGGTATACGTTTCCCATATTAGCTCCAGCATCAATCCTAGCCGTCATTTCTGAGAGATTTACCGAAATATCATTCATATCACTTACATCAATGACAAGCCCTTTATTTACTAAAGAAAAATTTTCATAGCTATGACGACCGCTTCGAATTCTGAAAGGCTCATTGTTTTCTCTAGCCCATTTTAATGCATTAACCACATCTTTCGTTTTTTGACAAAACACAATGACACTCGGATATTTGGGATTATTTAAATTATTATTCGTTCTCGCTTGTTCATAATCCGAATCTTCAGGCGTGACGATTCTTCCTGTGAGCTTCGCCTTTTTCAACATCAAGCCCCTTTCTCACAATGATACTTATCCTATGCAACTTATTGAGAAAGAATTTGAAATTTCAGCTTTTTTCTAGAATCACACTAAAATACTCTTTTCCACACTTGAAACATATGATGCACTAATAACAACAACGTGTTGGAGGTGTTCTATGCTTATCCATGTGGTAAGTGCTGGCGAAACACTGTGGCAAATCGCTAATCGTTATGCTGTACCCGTTCAATCTATTAGCCAATTAAATGCATTAGCTACTCCTGATCAATTAGCCATCGGACAATCACTGGTTATCCCTTCTCCTTATACAATTTATACCGTTCAAAAAGGAGATACGTTATGGTCAATCGCACAGAAATTTAGCGTTCCCTTGCAATCTATCATAATAGAAAATCATCTAACGAATCCCGATCAATTAACACCAGGAACGAAATTAATTATTCCACCCATTGTTCATATCGTGCAGCCAGGAGAAACTTTATGGCAAATAGCACAGCGCTATGGTACGACCGTTCAAGCCATTGCTATAGAAAATAAACTAAACACTCCCAATATGCTTTATGTTGGTTCACAATTGATGATTCCAAGAAAATTACCAACGATTGAAGTCAATGCTTATTCCTACCAACCTTCAGATGAAGCTGTAGACTCCATTAATGCTATTGGTCATCTACTAACTTATTTTAGTCCTTTTGCTTATAAGATGAAGGAAGATGGGACATTACAACCCATTAATGATGAAAATATGATAGCGGCAGCAAAGGCTAAACATATTATCCCTATGTTAACGCTCACTAATTTTACTTCTACAGAAGAAGGCTCTAATTTAGCACATGTCGTCTTGTCCAGTCCAGAGTTAAGTAAAAAGGTCATGAATAATGTATTACAGGTGATGCAAGATAAAGGTTATCAAGTATTAAATATTGATTTTGAAAATGTTTTACCTGCTGATCGCGAAAAATTCAATACCTTTATTCAATTGGCTGTGGATACCCTTCATCCAAAAGGCTATTTAGTTTCAACAGCGCTCGCACCTAAAACAAGTGCTTCACAAACTGGGACATTATATGAAGCGCATGATTACGAAGCACATGGGAGAATAGCAGATTTTGTTGTATTAATGACATATGAATGGGGCTATCGTCTTGGCCCTCCACAAGCTATTTCCCCGATTAATGAAATGCGAAGAGTCGTGGAGTATGCTTTAACTGAAATACCAGCTGATAAAATCTTATTGGGTTTTGAGTTGTATGCGCGTGATTGGCTCTTGCCTCATGTCAAAGGCCAAGAAGCCGAAACGTTTAGCCCGCAGGAAGCGCTCAATAGGGCCATCAAGTACGGGGCAACAATCCAATATGATCCAACGGCACAATCTCCTTTTTATCGATATGTTGATGAGCAAGGAAGGCAACACGAGGTATGGTTTGAAGATGCGAGAAGTGCACAAGCCAAATTTGACATGACTAAACATTACAACTTACGTGGCATTAGTTATTGGGCATTAGGATTCCCGTTTCCTCAAAATTGGGTTTTATTAAACGATAATTTTTCTGTTAAAAAATCTTAATACTCATTATTGTTCGCAATCAACAAAGAGCTATGCGAATTTTTCCTTGTAAAGTGCGATCTGTGCTGACGGGATAAAAAGTTCATTTCAAAGCCATATTAATTTATATCAACAGGAAAGGAGCAACTCACATGGGAAGAGACAATAAACAAGGTCAAAGCAATAATAAAGGCTCATTACCTCAAACGCCAAAAAACCAAAAGATTGCACCAAACAAGGTGAGTGAGGAATTTTCTCAAGAGTTTATGGAGCTAATTAACACAGTCACGCAAAATAAGAATAAGCAGAAAAAATAAGGGGGGCTTCAGTTGGATTTTCAACGTGCACAAGAAATTGTCGCCTCACCTTTAGAATTTGAAGTGAGCTATAATGGTGTTTCCATCTGGATCGATCAGCTCCACGATGATGAAAAAACAGCGACAGTTCACCTACGCCGTTCTTTAGAAGAGCGATCTGAAGTAGCTATATCCGAATTAAAAGAAGAATATCTCGTTCACTAAACAGCAAGAACCTGCTTACTCAATAGCAATAAGCAGGTTCTTTTTTTAAATACTATAATCTTCAATATATTGAAGTTGTGTTAATACTTCCTCCACACGATGATGTAAATCTTTATAGGTTTCCGTAATTTGCTGTGGGGATATTGGCTTACTGAATAGATAGCCCTGAATATAATCACAGCCACCATCTATTAGAAAAGATAATTGCTCCACTTCTTCAATGCCCTCTGCCACAACCTTCAAACGTAAATGTTTAGCCATCGAAATAATCATGGAAACAAGTGCTTCATCATTCGGATTATGTGGCACGTTTCTCACAAATGTTCGGTCAATTTTTAAACAATCAATTGGGAATTCCTTTAAATAAGATAGAGAGGAATAACCTGTTCCAAAATCATCTACAGCAATTTGGATGCCTAATGCCTTTAACTCATGTAATAGCTGTGTCATTTGATCAATATTCATCGTCATACTTTCTGTAATTTCTAATTGTAAAAATGACGGATCTAAATTGGTACGATGTAAAATATCTTGTACCATTTCTACTAAATCCTGTTGAAATAACTGGCCAAGTGATAAATTCACTGCCACTTTCATCGGAGGTAAGCCTTGTTTCTCCCATATTTTCGCTTGAGTGCATGCGTTTTCTAAAATCCATTTACCTAGCGGGATAATAAGGCCACATTCTTCAGCAATAGGAATAAAGACATCAGGTGGAACAAATCCCCGAGTTGGATGACGCCAGCGAACCAAAGCTTCGACCGATTCAATGGTGCCTGTTTTTAAGTTGACCTGTGGTTGATAGTCTAAATAAAATTCATTATTGGCTAACGCATTATGTAAGTCTTGCTCTAACAATATTCGATCTGCAATACCTTTAGACATGTATGGTTTATAAAAAAGAAATCTTTGAGGTATTTGTCTAGCTTCTCGCATCGCTAACTGTGCATGCATTAATAGCTCTTCACCAGTCCATTGCTCCTCATAAAGAGCAATCCCAATATTTAGACTGCCATTCAATGAAAATAATTGGACCTGTAAAGGATCTGCCATGGCACTTTTAAGATTTAAGCAAAATTGTAGTAGTTCCTCAATCGTCTTTACATGGTCAATATAAATAACAAATTGTCCTTCACGCAGTTTAGTTGCAAAATAATGTGGAGGTACAATCGATTGAATTCGCTCTGCAACAAGTTTCATCATTTTATTAGAGTTACTAATCCCAATGGACGAACGAATCGCCGCAAAGCGATCAATTTCTATGGCAATGATAGCCTTTTGCGCTTTATGTTCATGTAAATTTTCTTTTAACGTCTTAAGTAAAAAATGTTCATTTGGCAACAATGTAATATCATCATGATAAGCTTGAAATCGAAGCTCTTTTTGAGATTGTTCAAGATCCTTTTTAATTTTCAACAGCTGCTGAAAGGGTTTTTCCACAGATGTATAATAAATCGCCTTTAGGAAAAAATAGAATGCTAAAAACTGATAGATCAGTGCTGAGAAATCCCATATCGCATTTTGATCTTGACTAACAATAAAGAAGACATCACTCACAATAAGGGAAATAGCTGCGCTAATTAGCCACATGGAACGCTTTGGTAATTTTTTTACATATGTACTAACAATAGCAATGGTTAAAATTTGAAGAATAATAGCAATTAAGTGTACCATATTATCAATCGTATCTAACCAATTTTTAGGCAATACTTTGGGCGAATAATAAGCCAGAAAAACGCTTCCTAGAACGAAAAGCATCGAACAACCATATGTCAGTATCCGATGATTCATGGTTAATCGCTTTTTAGGGTTTAAAATAATAAGTATAAATCCAATGGCTAAGTATAAACGTATTAATATATGTAGGGGCTCGTTCATAAAGTTCCATTCTCTAGATTGGCTAAAAAACAAGCTAACTAATTCTAATAAGGCAATAATGAAAAACATGTTTCCTATGTATAAAGTTTGATTGGATAATAAGTGTGAAAATACTAAATAGGATTGGATCGCAATTGCCATTGTAAAAACAATGATTAATATTTGTATCACCAATTTTATATCTTGATACATGTTACCTTGGAAAACACCATATATTTGATTGCTAAAGCTCAGTAATGGTATGACAAGTAATAAGGGTAATACCATATACCAAATTTCTTTTTTCTCTATCTGATTAAACCATCTCTCCACTCCAAACCCTCCATACTACTATATAAACATTCACTAGGAAATTTTATCTATCTATATCGATTATTTAAATTTGAATTGTATATTTCTTTGACTTCTTACAAATCATAACACTTTTATCGGAATTTGTATGCACCTATGTGAAGTATGCTAATATTCATTTTATTTCAATATTAGCATACTTTTGATATTTTTAGTTCTTTATTCCACCCTGGAAAGTTGATGTTTCAATCTCTGGATGATTCTACCTCTTCTTTTTTTAATAGCAACAGCGGATAAGCCTAATGCATTAGCTATTTCTTGATCACTGTAACCTTCTACATAATAAAGTAGTAATATTTCTCTTTCTATCTGCTTAAGCTGAGACAACTTAATTTCAAGTAAGCTAGGATTTTTTTGATTGTCCCATCCCTCCATATCACTAAGAATAAAATTGAGTGTTTCACCATCAACAACCGTTATTCGCTCTGAATAGTTTTTTTCCTTTGATAATTCATTTAGAATCTCACCTTTTATCGAGGAATAAAGATAAGCAGAAAATTGTCCCTTTGCTGGATCTGCTTTTAGCCATGCCCTCCATACCGCAATAGAAGCAATATGACGATAGTAATCAAAATCCTTGTAAATATGAAGCTGCGTAAAAATGGCTGTAATCATTGGTTGCACAGCCTCTAAAATTTCTTCAAAAGATTGTGTTAATGAAAGCTTGTGATTGTTGCGAATGGACATACCACTCTTCCTGTCAACTGTGCACAGTTTTATATTCCTAGGTAACACAATCTTAGACTGTCATGTTGCTTGAGAGCTAATGCCCATTTTCAACATTTCAGCGCGCAGAAAGAATAAAATGCCTGGCATATTTAGTCATAATTCCTCCAAAGTTATTGCAAAAATTATCTATTTTCTTTGGTATTTCATACATATTTAAACGATAGTTGGACAAATTACTACTAAGGAGGCGATATAGATGAATTTTCAAATAAGAGATGCAATTACAGCGAATGTACATGGTCAATCTGCCGCAGAATTCAAAGACATTGTGGAAGATGCTATTAATCGCGGAGAAGAGCATTTACTACCAGGGCTTGGGGTGTTTTTTGAAAAATGGTGGAAGCAATCCAGTCCATCAGAACAAGATGAATTTGTTCAAAAACTAGAAAAAGTATTTGCTAACTGATTTTTAATGAACTGTGCATTCCATTTCCAATAAATGCGTGATAAAGTTTTACTTATCAGAAAATTTTGGAGGGATTGGAATGACTGTTGCAGTAGAATTACTTGTCAATCAACTCAAACAGGTTTTATTAGAAGAACAAGTGTCAACAAACGAAACGGTACGACAGCTACATGGAAAGGATGAATCTCATCATATGATGAGATTACCTGATATCGTTGTCTTTCCCCGTTCCACAGCTGATGTCAGTGCCATCTTAAAAATTGCACATGCACAACGTGTACCAGTTGTACCATTCGGTGTTGGCTCCAGCTTAGAAGGAAACGCGATTCCTATTGCACATGGTATTTCTATTGATTTCTCTGAAATGAATAAGATTTTAGAAGTTCGACCTGACGACCTTCTTGTAAAAGTTCAGCCTGGCGTCACGCGCTCTCAACTGAATAAGGAGTTAAAAAAACACGGTCTACAATTCACAGTGGATCCAGGTGCAGATGCAACACTAGGTGGCATGGCTGCGACGAATGCTAGTGGTACGACTGCTGTGCGTTACGGTGTTATGCGTGATCAGGTTCGTGATTTAGAGGTTGTCCTTGCAGATGGCTCTGTCATCCATACAGGTAATTTAGCCGCGAAATCCTCTTCTGGTTACCATTTAAATGGTCTATTTGTCGGCTCTGAAGGAACACTTGGCTGCTTTACGGAGTTAACGTTAAAAGTGTATGGTATACCTGAATTTGTGATAGCAGGGCGAGCTGTTTTTGACACAGTTGGAGATGCTGTTAGTGCTGTTACCGCCTTATTACAGGCTGGTATTTCAATTGGTCGAGTGGAATTGGTCGATGAATCCTCTATGAAGCAGGCCAATGTCTATAACGATACATCCTTTAGCGAAAAACCAACATTGTTTTTAGAATTCCACGGAAACGAAGCGGGTATGCATGCGGACATCGCATTTGCTACAGAAATTTTTGAGGACTACAGCTGTCTATCCGTCGAATTCGAGCAAGATAATGCTGCTCGTAATAAGCTTTGGGAAGCACGACATTCTTTAGCCTATGCATATATTCATGCTTATCCTGGTAAGAAGCTCATGTCAACGGATGTCTGTGTACCAATCTCTGTGCTTGCTGAAACCATTTTATATGCACGAGAACAGCTTGATCATGTTGGACTCGCAGGTGGGCTTGTGGGCCACGTGGGCGATGGAAATTTCCATGCACTTTTAATGTTAAATCCAAATGACGCCGAGGAGCAGGCAAAAGCGGATCGCTTCAATGAACAAATTGTGCAATATGCATTACTTCGAGGTGGCACATGTACGGGCGAGCATGGTGTTGGCATTGGCAAAATGAAATACCAAGCCACTGAGCATGGTACCTCTTTAGTCGTCATGAAAAGCATAAAAGCAGCGCTTGATCCACTTAACATTATGAATCCAGGAAAGATTTTCACACTATAATTAACATTAAAACCCGCTGATTGACTAGAGCATCAGCGGGTTTATCATTATAAATCATAACGGAAGCTCTTGACTAATATATCTCCCTTGTAAAATTCCTTCGACTCATCTCGCACAAAACCTAATGATAAGTAAAGATTTATGGCAGCCTGCATCATATCACCTGAGTGTAAATAAAGTGCCTGATCCTGTCTCTTTCTAGCAAAGGCAAAACTTTCATTTAATAATTTCTTAGCAACCCCTTGCCCTCTGCCTTTTGGATGCACACCTAATAAGCGCACAATCGTCGATTGAATATTTAGCTCTGGCAAGCCATACGCTTTCCCTGCATCCGTAAATAGTTGTAATCCACCTAATATGTCATCTCCGCGTTTTGCAATTAGAATTGTTTCTGCATTCGGATTACCAACCGAAGCACGGATATCACTTAAATATGATTGCCAGCGCTCTGGGTCTTCATAGTCCTTTTCATATTGCGCATAGCTCTCAACTAAAACTTCAAGATAGTTTGCATAATCTTCCTCTTGTAAATGTTCAATCACAATGTTTGCTACTGTCATTCTAATTTCCCCTTTCTATGATGAAAAACCGCCTTTACTATAGGCTGTTACTCTTTTTTCAATTCGGTGTGAAACCCATTCTACTATGATTGAAATTCCCCAATAAATAAGACCAACAGCAATAAATGACTCTAAAAACTTTAAGTTCATGGAAGCAATAATATTTGCCACACCGGTCAATTCTTTAATGGATAGGAAAAATGCTAATGATGTAGCATGTAAAAAACCAATAAAAACATTCGTTAAGTTGGGAATAGATTGCCCAAATGCTTGTGGTAAAATATAACGTCGCATCGCTTGAGGAAATGTTAATCCAATCGCATATGCTGCTTCTAATTGTCCTTTAGGTACAGCTAATATCCCTGAACGAATAATTTCTGAGGCATAAGCCCCTGCACTAAGTGTTAAGGCTAGTATGACAAAAAATAAAATAGGAATAGAATTTGATTGTATCTTTAAATGAAGCAAATTAGCTACACTATCAACTAGCATTGGCAAGCCAAAATAAACGAGCATGATATGCATAATGATAGGTGTTCCTCTGAAAAATGAAACATAAAAATTAAGTACAGATGAGACTATTTTTATCTGTTGAATGCGCACGAAAGCTACAATTATGCCAATAACGATTCCTAATAAAACAGGTGTAATAGTCATGAATAAGGTTAACGGTATTACTTTACTAATTTCTCGTAATGCTTCTCCTATAAAAGCGATATCAATGGTCATAGCATATTCCCCCTATTGTGAAGCAAGCTCCTTTGGCATATAGCGATTAAAATAGCGTTCATTAAATTTAAATACTTTTTCAAGGATTATAACGATGACATAGTAAACAATTGACAAAGCTACATAGATTTCAAACGCTCGTGTCGTAGAAGCAATCAAGGTTTCTCCCCTCCCCACCATATCCATTACACCGATGGAGAATGCTAACGATGTATCTTTTAATGAACTAATCATTGTATTTGCTATATTTGGAAAAGCAACACGTATTGCCTGTGGAAAAACAATTCGCATAAAAGCCTGTGATCCACTTAAGCCTACTGAATAGGCCGCCTCCATTTGACCCCGATCAACGGTTAAAATTGCTGCACGAAATATTTCGGCAAAGGCTGCCGCATTGCTGAATGTGTACGTAATAATAACAAAATACATTGCATCCATTCGTGTCACATCAATATGAATGAGCTTTAACAATGCGGGTATACCGTAAAATACTAAGAACAACTGCACTAAAATGGGTGTACCACGAATAAAGGATATATAGATTGTAATAATTTGCTTCAATATTGGTATGTGAAGTAGCTTTGGTATGGCTAGCACAATCCCAAGCATCATACCAAAAAGTATGGAGAATACTAGAATCTCGAAAGTTATGGGTAAATACTGAAGCAATGTTGGAAGTACTTCCGCAATTAGCACGACATCAAAGTTATTTTCCATACTGCCATCTTCCTTTCCTATTCATTAGAAGTCTACTGTATAATCATCACCCAACCACTTTTTACTAAGCTCACTCACTACCCCCTCATTCTTTAATTCAACGATCGCTTCATCTAAGCGCTCCTGTAACTTCACTTCATCTTTATTGAGTAAAAAGTAGACCTTTGAATTTAATAATGCATCACCTACAACCTTTTGCTGTGCCTCATTGCTTTCGTTATAGTATCGAACAGCAAACGGTGTGGTAATAATGGCATCAATTCGTCCCGTTGCAAGTTGATTATTAACATCGACAGAGCCAGAAGAATAAACGATATTTGCTCCTAAATTATGCTCTTTATTATACTTTTCAATAAAAACAGCAGAATTACTTGTTGGTGAAACACTCACATTTTTCCCTTTTAAATCCTCAATGGATTGAATTGCATTATTTTTCTCGTTGACTGTCACCTTTAATGGGAAAACATTATACGGCTCTTTATTAAATAAAAACTTCTCTTCACGCTCACTATTAACTTCCATTTGATGGGCAATAAAATCTATTTTTCTTGTTTCTAAACTTAGTAATAAATTGGAGAATTCCAATGTTTTAAATTCAAACTCATATTCTGG
Source organism: Lysinibacillus sp. A4 (assembly GCF_024919535.1). Taxonomy (NCBI): domain Bacteria; kingdom Bacillati; phylum Bacillota; class Bacilli; order Caryophanales; family Bacillaceae; genus Lysinibacillus; species Lysinibacillus sp. A4. Next base: position 420,162 of record NZ_JANWTB010000003.1, read on the forward strand.
TAGCTTCTCATCAATTGCACGAACAAGCTCTACATCATAACCAGTTAAATTTCCCTTGTCATCTAAAAAACAGATGTTTGGAAACTGAGTTCCCGTACCAACTATAATTTTTTGAACATCCTTGCCACTCTGTGCTGTTTTTTGAGCACTTGCGTCACCAACTGTTTTTTCTGAGTTTGCACACGCAGTTAATAGCGCTGCTAGCACAAGTAGCAAATAAAATGATATTTTTTTCATAAGATTCCTCTCTCCTTCTGTTATGCATATGAGGGTAGATTCACAGCAAGTGCCTTCTGTAGATGCTCTAAACCAATTGCCGTTACGGCTCTATAGATACCTGTTTCACTTGAACCAATTTCTACAACGGGTACATGTCGAACACCATACTTTATATCAAGGATGTCTCTAAAATTATCATTAGACGTGACATCAACTGTTTTGTAGGAAATATGTCGTTCTTGTAGATATGCTTTTATTTCCTCGCAATAACTACAACCTTGCTTCGACCAAATAATTATATCTAAACTTTTTGTCATATCATGACCTCCCTTAGATTACCTTCACCTTTTGCTGTAACTGCAAATGGACAGGACTTAAAAGTTCAAACGAACGTTGACGTTCAAATTCCTTCAAGATGGGCGTATGCAAAATAAATTCATCAATTTGGAATCGTACATGGTAGTCATCTAAATTGGCTCTAATGTCTTCTGCTGTACCGTATAAAATATCGGCTTCATACTGTTCCACTGTATATTCCTCTCCAGATTCCTGACCAAATTTCTCTGCTTGCTCTACTGATTGTAGCGTCAGGCTTCTGCCACTTGCTAAATGCACCTTTGTAATTTTTTGATCTCCTATTAGTTCTTTCGCTTCCTCTTTACTTGGAGCAGCAAGTGCAGCAATGGAAATCGCAAAAGTGCCGTTTGGATGATGACTGCGATAGATTCTAGCCGCTTGCGCCAAAACATCATTATCACTATTAATAAATCGAGCAAAGACAAATGCAATGCCTAGTTTTCCTGCAAGAGCAGCACTTTCAGGGCTAGCGCCAAGCAAAAATAATGTCGGCTTTGCCTTTGGAATCGGCGTTGCTTGTATGCCATATAATTCGTGCTCTTTTGGTATGGATTGCTCAATTAATTGCTGTAAAAATATTAGTCTCTCTTCAAAATCTTCCCCTTGATTGAGTGTGCCATATTGTAGAGCCTTCGTGGAAAGTGGCAAGCCACCAGGGGCTTTACCGATTCCTAAATCTACACGTCCTGGCTCCAATGATGCTAGAACATGGAAATTTTCTGCTACTTTATAGGGACTATAATGCTGTAGCATAACCCCACCTGATCCAATTTGAATGGATTTGGTTTTGGCAAGTAAATAAGAAACCAATACTTCTGGAGAAGAACCTGCTAATGACTCTGTATGATGATGCTCCGATACCCAAAAACGTGAATAGCCTAACTGCTCAGCTCGTTGTGCTAAAGTCACCGTTTTTTGTAATGTTTGTTCATTGCTTGCTCCTTCAATAATAGGGCTTTGATCTAATATGCCTAATGTATAACTCATACAACCCCTCCTAATTTCTTTTATTCAAATAAATTTACTAGGTTTTTAGACAGACTGTTTAACATAGCGACTTTCCTTGAATGGTAAACCTAAATTCCCACGCAAAGTATCTGCCTCATAATCTTTACGATATAGCCCTCTTGCTTGTAAAATTGGCACTACTTTATCAACAAAATCTTCAAGAGCACCAGGTACTGTCACGCCAATAATAAAACCATCTGCTGCTTCCTTTTCAAACCATTCTTGTACAAGATCTGCTACTTGCTCAGCTGTCCCAAAAAAGGCTGTTTTTGGTGTCGCCTCGCGTAAAGCGACTTGACGTAATGTCAGACCCTCCTGCTTAGCATAACGTTTAATATAATCGGTTGTGCTTCTAAAGCTATTGGCTCCAATATCCCCTAGATCAGGAAACGGTGCATCCACATCGTATTGGGTAAAATCATGATGGTCGAAGTAACGTCCAAGATAAGCAAGAGCACGGTCTATGGAAACTAACTCAACAATTTCTTGATATTTCGCCTCTGCTTCCTCCACCGTATCGCCAATAATTGGTGATATACCTGGAAAAATCTTTACTTCTTCGGGATTTCGTCCAAATGTTGCCACCTCTTTTTTTACTCTCGAGTAAAATTTCTGTGCCTCTTCAATAGATGCCCCATGTGTGAAAATGGCATCTGCATCTTTTGCAGCTAATCGAATGCCTGCATCAGACGACCCAGCCTGGAAAATAACGGGCTGGCCTTGCTTTGTTCGACCAATATTGAGTGGTCCTTGGACTGAAAAATATCGCCCTTTATGATGTAATGTGTGTAATTTTTCTGGATCAAAAAATTGATCTTTGTTGACATCTGCAATAAACGCATCATCATCCCACGAGTCCCATAAGCCTTTGACAACCTCTAAGTATTCTTCCGCAATGAGATAGCGTTCTGCATGGCTAGGATGTTGGTCGATTGTTTTGTTATAGTTCAAAGCAGTACTTTCTAATGGTGTCGTTACAACATTCCATCCAGCACGCCCAGCACTAATATGATCTAATGAAGCGAATTGGCGTGCTACTGTAAATGGTTCGCTATAGGAAGTTGAGACTGTTCCAACTAACCCAATGTTTTTCGTCGCTACTGCTAAAGCCGATAAGATTGTAATAGGTTCAAATCGATTTAAAAAATGAGGGATGGATTTTTCGTTAATAAATAAACCATCCGCAATAAATGCTACATCAAATTTTCCCTGCTCTGCTTTCTGAGCCTGCTGAATATAGAAAGGTAAGCTTACACTTTGATTGCTCGCCACCTTTGGATGACGCCAACCAGAAATATTTCCTCCTACCCCATGAATAATTGCTCCAAATCGAATTTTATCCTGTCTAGCCATGTCAATTCCTCCTCAATCTTTATTTTACTAAACATAGTGGTTAAGTATGTTTTGTTGGATTGAGAATGATATTACCGTTCCTTTAGACGATATGCAATAGGTACAGTAATAGAAAAAATTTTATGTGGTGATAAAATTTTTTATCAATACGTGTCTCCTATGCTTTCAAAATGCTTAGCTGTTTCACAAATTGTCTGCCAAAAGGATGATGGCAACGTCTCTTTCTCTTTATAGGTTAAAAATATATGTTGATTCATATCCAGCAAATGCTTAACGTCTATCTCCACAAATTCACCGCTTTCCAGTTCCTTTTTAATGCATAGATGTGGTAAAAAGCTTAGATAGTCTTTTGTCCGAATAAACTCTTTGGCAACTTCTAAATGATCTGTTCGTACCTCAATATTGGCTGCTACTCCCTCTACCTCGAACATTTTATGCACATAATTCCAATCAAACGCGCCACATTCAAAAAACACCATTTTCTGTTGAGCTAATTCTTTTGCTTGAATAAGTTCATCTAGTTGTAATGGGTGATCACGGTGTTTGACAAGTTTCACTGTATTGTTCAATAAAAGCTCGTTCTCAATGTCATCCCCATGTACATATTGAATAAAGCCTAGATGAATTTGGTGGCTTTGTAGCTTTTCTAAAATGTTTGTTGTGGAACCTGTAAATAATTGAAAACGCAAATAAGGAAATTGCTCTTTCCATTTAGGCAATGCATAGGCTAAAAAATACTGTGCTGTTACACCGTTTGCACCAATACATACCTCATCGGTCTCCTGCGTTTCTTCTAATTGCTTCTTTCCTTGCTGAAATGTTTGCACAATTTGCGTGGCAAATGGTAAAAAATCTCTCCCTTTCTCTGATACGCTCACACTTCTTCCATCTCGGTAAAATAACTCAACACCTAGCTCTCGTTCTAATGACTTAATACGTGCAGTTACAGTTGGCTGTGAAAGAAATAATGCATTGGCTGCTTTATGGATACTTTTGTAATGGACAACATATAAAAATGCCTCGATATGATCTATATTCACGAGGAGTTCACCCCTTCATTACTTATTTAACCTATTATATAAATAATCCCTTATTTTCTCTATAACTTATAAGAAAACTATGTTTTATATTTTTGACAAAGAAAAAAGTAACCCAGCGTCTCCCAGGTTACTTTCCTATGTAGCGATGTAGCCATCCATCTTGACAACAAACATCGCACGTGGTGAACATCCCTCTGTCTGCCTACCACTTTTATGTTATTCACATGAACACCCTCTGTTGTCCATGTAAACTCTATCTATCGTACTTCTCAACTCGAGAAAGCATATGTCTATATTTAAGCTAAAATCGATGCTAATACAGCTTTTTGAGCATGCAATCTATTTTCGGCTTGCTCAAAGATGTAAGAATTAGGTCCGTCAATAACTGAAGTCGCAACCTCTTCCTCACGATGTGCTGGTAAGCAATGCAAGAACATATAATTTGGTTTTGCATAGGCTACTAGCTCATCATTAATTTGATAGCCAGCAAAGTCTTGTAAACGTTTTGCTGCCTCTTCCTCTTGCCCCATAGATGTCCAAACATCTGCATAGACGACATCTGCATTTAATACTGCTTCAACTGGATCATTCGTGATCATAATCGTACTGCCATTTGCTGCCGCAATCGCCTGTGCTTTAGCGATGACTTCCCCATCACATTCATACCCTACAGGCGTCGCAACGGCTACATTCATGCCAACGTGTGCTGAAGCTACTACGAGTGAGTGTGCTACATTGTTGCCATCTCCTACATAGGCAATTTTAAGCCCTTTTAACATGCCTTTATTTTCTGCAATCGTCTCTAAATCCGCTAATGCCTGGCAAGGATGATAAATATCCGTTAATCCATTAATAACTGGGATTGCTGCATGCTCTGCCAGCTCTTTGACCATTTTGTGAGAGTTTGCGCGAATCATAATGCCATCTAAATAGCCCGATAATACATGCGCTGTATCGTAAATTGATTCACCACGACCAATTTGCAAATCACGCGCATGCATAAACATGCTTTTCCCACCTAATTGATTCATACCAACTTCAAATGAAATACGTGTACGAGTTGAATGTTTCTCAAAAATCATACCAAGCGTTTTACCTTCTAGTAATCTTGGACATTTCCCCTCTTTTGTAATCATTTTAAGCTGTGTTGCTAATTCAATAAGATCTTGAACCTCTTGACTTGTATAGTCTAGCAAAGTTAGTAGATCTTTTCCTTTTAAACTAGTCACTAACTTTAACTGTACTTCTTCGAGTAATTTCATAGCCTTCGCTCCTTATATCGTTGCTGTTGAAATTAGTATAACATGCATAAATATAAAATCAACTGAATTTTTATAATAAATTTTAATTATTATTCATTTGTTATTAAATGTGACGAAAATTCGTCAAAACGAATATTTATGCATATTTCCTTTTTTATTAAACAAACATATTCTTAAATAATTGCATTATAGTTTATATGCATTCATAATTAATGTATATTAACTATTTAGGCGGTGAAAGAAATGGAAAACGAGCTGATACAGCTGGTCAAAGAGCTGAACCAAGTAGAGTATGAAACAAATGTGATGCTAACAGAAGAATTTTCCACCCTATTAGACGAAACATTAACTACAAAGCAAGCACTATTTTTAAGCCTTCTTCAAACACATGGTCCTTTGCAAACCTTCGAATTAGCAAAGTTGATGGGGACCTCTGCTAGTGCTGTAAGTCAATTAGTAGGAAGACTAGAACAGGAGAGCTTTATAAAAAGAACCGTAAATAAAAAGGATCGTAGAGAAATCATCATCGAGTTAGATACGCGGGGCTTTGATTATTTTCAAAAACAGGAAAAAATTGAGTTAGCCATTATCAATAAATACTATTCACAGCTCGCTAAAGAGGATTTACTGCAATTAAAAGAAATATTTACGAAGCTCCATGCTATTGTCTCTAGCGCTCAAAAAAATTAGCGATGGAAAAGGAGGAATATTTGTGGATTTAAATGATTTAAAAAAGGATATTTTTAAAATTGCTTATCCTTACGTAAAGACTCGTCCGAATGTAACCCTATCCATTGGTGTTATTTGTCGTAATCTAGATGCTGCTTTTATATTCAACGGCTCAAATGTCACATATGATAAAAAACCCTATATCTATGAAATTGGATCAATCTCTAAAGTTTTCACAACATCCATGCTTGGGGAAATGATTCAAGAAGGAATCGTGAAGATAGAAGACTCTATCGCCAAATACTTTTCTGAAATTCCCGACAATCACCCTGTAACTTTGAGGCATTTGGCAAATCACACATCTGGTCTATCGGGATTTGGTGTACTGAAGAACATCTATAATCTTTTTGATAACCAAACTCCTCGTGACCCCTTTTGTCCCTACTCATTGAATGAGGCAATACAGTATTTTAAAATCCATACCCAGGAGCCTAAAGTTAAGTTTAGATATTCTAATGTAGGAATGGGCCTTTTAGGATATTTATTAGCAAATGAACTTCACACTGACTTTGAAACAGCCATTACTCGTAGAATCGTAGAACCTTTAAATTTAACGAATACCTTTATTTCTATCCCCCCCTCTAAAGAAAATACCGTATTGAAGGGATATTCTGTTCGGGGACATAACAAGCCCCCACTTGAAATGAATGAATTTATGGCAGCGGGCGCTATACGATCCACTGTTGATGATTTATTAAAATTTTTAAAAATACACGTTGGCAATCGAAATTCAGGCTATTTATTAACACACCAAGCTACTCATACTATTTCAAAAGATGTAAGCATCGGATTAGGATGGGTACTTGAAGACGATATTATTTGGCATAACGGATCAACAAAAGGCTTCTCTAGTTATCTAGGGTTTAATAAAAAACAGCAAACAGGTGTCGTGATTATATCCAATTATCGATCCTCTATACTTGCAACCAATCCTCTTGAAATGGGGAAAAGTATCTTACAGCTTTTAGAAAATTCTTTATAGCGAAATCGGGGTGTTTCTTGGATGGTATAAAAGGAAATACCCTATTCTTCACAAGAACTCGCTTGTAGCTCCTATACACCTCTTGAAACCTATCCACCTTCACTCATTCTCAGTAATCTTGGCCCGCTAAACGTTTCTAGAAGCTAGCAATGGTTCTTATCATAAGCTAACTTAACATACTTTGGCTGTTGCTCAGTTAAAAGCAACTGTCAGTTTGCTCGCAGATATTTTCCATTAATTTATATTTTGATTTCTATAAAATATTAGCAAGTCCTAATTGGCCTTGGAATGAGTAAAAAAGCCTCCTAACATTTTGTTAGAAGGCAAAATCATGCTATATCTATTTAGCAGTATCAGTCAAAAGTAATTTTATTGACTGCATCACGGTCTAATTTTTTAATGACTTCTACCATTAATTTAACGGCATTATCATAATCATCACGATGTAGGATACCTGCATGTGAATGAATATAGCGTGTTGCAATACCGATTGATAGTGCTGGTACACCATTTGCTGTTACGTGGATGGAGCCAGCATCTGTACCACCGCCAGCCATCGCTTCAAATTGATATGGAATATTGTGCTCATCTGCTACATCTAATACGAATTCACGTAAGCCACGATGTGAAACCATAGATGCATCATACACAACGATTTGAGGGCCTGCCCCCATCTTACTCGTTGATTCTTTGGCTGTAACTCCAGGCGTATCTCCTGCTACACCTACGTCCACTGCAAATCCAATATCTGGTTGGATTTTATGTGTAGCAGTTTTTGCACCGCGAAGTCCAACTTCTTCTTGTACATTCCCTACAGAATAAAGAATATTAGGGTGCTTTTCATTTTGTAACGCTTTCATAACATCAATCGCGATTGCACAGCCGATACGGTTATCCCAAGCTTTAGCTAATAGATACTTATCGTTTTTCATTACATTAAACTCAAAGTATGGTGTTACCATATCGCCAGGACGAACGCCCCACTCAAGAACTTCATCTTTAGAAGCTGCACCAATGTCGATAAACATATCTTTGATGTCTACTACTTTATTACGTACATCAGCAGGTAAAATATGAGGTGGCTTTGAACCAATAACCCCAATTACTTCATCGCCCTTACGTGTAGTAATTGTTACACGCTGTGCAAGCATAACTTGGCTCCACCAGCCACCTACTGTTTGGAATTTGATAAAGCCTTTGTCATCAATTTGTGTAACCATGAAGCCTACTTCATCTAAATGTCCTGCTACAACAATTTTAGGACCGTTTTCATCGCCAACTTTTTTAGCAATGACACTACCTAAGTTATCTGTTTCTACAGTATCTGCATATGGTGCAATGTATTTTTTCATGACCTCACGCGGTGCACGTTCATTACCTGCGATACCATTCGCATCTGTTAAATCTTTAAACATTTGTAATGTTGGATCTAGTTGTGTCATCCTTTTGCCTCCTACTTCTTGTATCTATTTTATTATACTTCGTTTACCGAAATATTCCTAGCTTAATCGTCTGAAAATTGGTGTATTTCTTACTTTAATAACCTGAACGCTGCCGATGATAATTTTCTTGATTTTTTTCAAGATAAGCACCCACCACATCCTCAAATGTAAAACCGAGATTATACGCTAGTAACCCATAGTATTGCCAAATAGCTAAATAACGCTCCTCTGTAGGTTGATGAATAAATGCTAAAATAACACTTTGTGTTTCTAAAAAAGTAGCTGTTAAATCTTTGTTTTCTTCTACGAAAGGCCACATTTCAATCGATGTATAGCCCTTTAATAAGCCAAGAGATAAGATAAAATGAATCGAATCTACATATTCTTCTAAAATGACTTCACGTGCTGATGGTCCCTTTGTGCTCCAAAATTTAAAGCAACGTGTTTCATTAGCAAGCTCAGCTAGCTCCACTAGTAAGGCTAAGCCCTTTTCCTGAAACACATCTTGCTGAATATTTTGTGTTTGCTCGATAAAATCATCAAGCTCTTTTTGCATGGTAAACAATTGTTGTAAATTCATTTTTTTCTCCTAAATTTCTAAAAAATTTTTTATAAAAAGTGAAACTATTTGACCCTTCTAATCGTATAGGAAAGAATAACCTTTCTTCAAGGGGGAAATTTAAACATGTTGCCGTTACTAATTCGACTTGCTGTAATAGCGCTTATTATCTATGTATTTTACAAAGCGATTCGTTATATAACCGATCCTAAACGCAAACTTGATGAAGCCTATGAAAAAGGCCAGTATTATTTCTATGATGACGTTAAAAATGTCCGAAAAAATTTCTTTATTTCCTATAAGGGTGCTCTTTTTGAAGGTGAAAAATACCTAGGCACAACAGAGGATGCATTTGAGGTTGTAACCATTTTCGTCGGTGCGCGCGATGCTGCAACATTACAAGGCTTCAGCAAAAGCGACTTTGAATATTTGCAGCAAGAAATATTATTGAACTATCCAAGCGCCAAAATCAATTGGAAGCAGCCCATTGAACAGCTTATGCGAAACACATCCCCGTCATGAGGATGTGTTTTAATTATTCTCATTTATGTCCAGAGCTGCACAATGATAAAAATTTGTATGGCTGCAAGTAGGGGAAAACCAAATGCAAAACGATTATGACGTGTTTTGTGGCGGAATAAATACATACCCAATACACCCCCAGCTGCCCCTCCTGCTATGGCTAGTGTAAATAATGTACGCTCTGCTATACGCCATTCATGATTCTTTGCTCGTGATTTATCCATCCCCATTAAAATGAGCAATACAATTGATACAATGCTCATATAAGCTAATAATGCTTGTCCCATCTCTTACTCCTTTAAAACCATGATACTATTAATCTAACACAAAAAAGACTGATGGAAAAACCCATCAGTCTTTTTTTTGCACTTGTGATATTTTGCACCTGTGGCTAAGCTTTCGGTGCAGAAATAACGGTTAGCGTTGTCAGCTATTATTTAGCTACTGCTTTTTTAGCAGCGTCTGCTAATTGAGTGAATGCTGTAGCATCAGTTACTGCAAGGTCAGCTAACATTTTACGGTTAACTTCAATACCTGCAACTTTTAAACCGTGCATTAAACGGCTATAAGAAAGACCGTTCATACGAGCAGCTGCGTTGATACGAGTGATCCATAATTTACGGAAATCACGTTTTTTCTGACGACGGTCACGGTATGCATATTGACCTGATTTCATTACTGCTTGGTTAGCAACTTTGTATAATGTATGTTTTGAACCATAGTAACCTTTAGCTAATTTCAATACTTTTTTACGACGTTTGCGCGTCACTGTTCCGCCTTTTACGCGTGGCATATGAATTACCTCCTGCTTTTCATTTAAAAATGAATGTTAGTATTTTTTTGTAGTCAATTATTTCATGTAAACAAGTAAAGATTTGATGCGTTTGAAGTCACCAGATGATACGATGTTTGCTTTACGTAGGTGACGTTTTTGTTTCGTAGATTTGTTTGCGAATAAGTGGCTTCCATAAGCACGGTCGTATTTTAATTTACCTGAACCCGTTTTTTTGAAACGTTTCGCAGCTCCACGGTGAGTTTTCATTTTTGGCATGTCGAATTCCTCCTAAACTGTTCGTCTAATATTATTTCTCGTTCTTTGGTTGAAGAACTAAGAACATGCTTCGGCCTTCCATCTTCGGTTTTTGTTCTACCGTTGATACTTCAGCACAAGCTTCAGCAAAACGATCTAACACACGTTGACCAATCTCTTTGTGTGTGATCGCACGACCTTTGAAACGTAGGCTACATTTTACTTTATCGCCTTTTTCAAGGAATTTAATCGCATTACGTAACTTCGTTTGGAAATCATGCTCATCGATTGTTGGGCTCAAACGAACCTCTTTCATTACGATGACCTTTTGATTCTTACGAATTTCACGGTCTTTCTTTTGCTGTTCAAACTTAAATTTACCATAGTCCATGATACGAGCGACTGGCGGCTTGGCTTGAGGGGCCACAAGGACAAGATCCAAGTTTACACGAGCGGCGATTTCTAGCGCTTCATTACGTGTCTTTACACCAAGCTGGTCACCATTGTGATCGATTAATCGAAGTTCACGTGCGCGAATGCCTTCGTTTACATACATGTCTTTGCTAATAGTAATCCACCTCCAAGTAGTTGTCGCGAATACATGGTTTGGGCAAAGCCTTGCCCGGTTGAACGGTACATCCTCTCGTCATGTCCATAAAAAAAGGACGGACATTTTTGAAGATGTCCGCCCGCTATATGTGCATGCGCAAGTCTACGCAAAACAATTCAACGTGTCATACCTGTTCACAGCCTTTAAAGCGTTGTATCAGGTGAGAAGCGGGCAGCCTCTACTTCAACCACAAACTTTGTATTCATTAACCTTAATTATATTAGCATGTATATGATAAGCTGTCAAATATTTATTTTCTTATCAGTGCTAACATAACCAAAATGAAGCTCTTCTATACAAATGCAAGATTTATTTTATACAGAAACCCTCACTTTGGCAAGCAAGGGTCTCTAGTTAAAGCTTATTTTGTAATTTCTGCTTTAATAGCTGCTAGGAAATCCTCAAAGCTAATTGTTTCGGAATCTTTCGAGCCATAACGTCGAACATTCACGCCATTTGCCTCAACCTCTTTATCCCCGATAACAAGCATATAAGGAATCTTTTTCATTTGTGCCTCACGGATTTTATAGCCTAACTTCTCTTCACGATCATCCATTTCCACACGTAAACCAGCTGCTGTCAGTTGCTCTTCAATTTGCTTTGCATAGTCGAAGTGAGCTTCATTCGATACTGGAATAACTTCAACTTGTACTGGTGCTAACCAAGTTGGGAATGCTCCTTTGTATTCTTCAATTAAGAAGGCAACAAAACGTTCCATTGTTGATACAACACCACGGTGGATAACAACTGGACGATGAGGCTTACCATCTTCCCCAACATAAGTTAGGTCGAAGCGTTCTGGTAATAAGAAGTCTAATTGAACTGTAGATAAAGTCTCTTCTTTACCAATCGCTGTTTTTACTTGAACGTCAAGTTTAGGACCATAGAATGCAGCCTCACCTTCCGCTTCAAAGTAGTCTAAGCCAAGTTCATCCATTGCTTCTTTTAGCATGCTTTGTGCTTTTTCCCACATTGCATCATCATCGAAGTATTTCTCAGTATCTGCTGGGTCGCGATAAGATAAACGGAATGAGTAATCATTAAGATCGAAATCTTTATAAACCTCTAAAATTAACTGTACTACTTTTTGGAATTCCGCTTTAATTTGATCTGGGCGAACAAAAATATGGGCATCATTTAATGTCATCCCACGAACACGTTGTAAGCCTGAAACCGCCCCTGACATTTCGTAACGGTGCATTGTGCCAAGCTCTGCAATACGCAATGGTAGATTACGATATGAATGCATGCTGTTTTTGTACACCATCATATGGTGAGGACAGTTCATTGGACGCATAATTAATGTTTCATTATCCATTTCCATTGGTGGGAAAATTGAATCTTGATAATGATCCCAGTGACCAGAAGTTTGATAAAGCTCTTTAGAACCTAATACGGGTGTATAAACGTGCTTATAGCCAAGTGATAATTCTTTATCGACAATATAACGTTCAATAACACGACGAATTGTTGCACCATTTGGTAACCAAAGTGGTAAACCTTGGCCAACCTTTTGGGAAGTTGTAAACAGTTCTAATTCTTTTCCGATTTTACGGTGATCACGTTCTTTTGCTTCTTCTAGCATTTGAAGGTGGTGTTTTAATTCCTCTTTTTTGAAGAACGCTGTACCATAAATACGTTGTAACATTTTGTTATCAGAGTTCCCTCTCCAGTAAGCACCCGCTAATGATAAAAGCTTGAATTCACGAAGTTTACCCGTAGATGGTACGTGGATACCACGGCAAAGATCAAAAAACTCGCCTTGATAATAAATAGATACTTGCTCATCTGCAGGAATGGCTTCAAGTAATTCTAATTTATACTCATCGCCAACTTCTTCATAAAGGGCTTGTGCTTCTGCACGGCTTACATTTTTGCGTTCTACCTCAAGGTTTTCAGCAATAATTTTCTTCATTTCTTTTTCAATGGCTGGTAGATCTTCAGCAGTGATTGGTGTTGGTGAGTCGATATCATAGTAGAAACCACCTTCAATTACTGGACCAATCCCAAGCTTTACATCTGGGAATAGACGTTTAATAGCTTGCGCTGTTAAATGGGCAGTTGAGTGACGTAAAATTTCAAGTGCTGCCTCATCATCTTGTGTAATGATTGCAATAGTTGCATCCTCTTCAATTGGTGTTTTTAAATCCACTAACACACCATTAATTTTACCTGCATACGCTTTTTTACGTAAGCCAGGGCTAATAGATAATGCTACGTCATCCGTTGATGTGCCTTTTGCAAATTCCTTTACAGCGCCATCTGGGAAAGTTAATTTAATCATTTCTGACATAATCTTTGCACTCCTTTGTTTTTGATAAATACATCATGCTTGATGATTGGCTGGAGCAATATTTGTGTGACTCTACGGCTTGGTTTGAGCGGAGTCATTGCTTTTTTAAGCATTTCTCAGTGCAATCGGAGCGGCATCTTCATGCTTCTGAGTATTTTCTTACTCTCTATGAGCAAGTTAACCACTTTCGCGAGCGACTTATCTTCCTATATGAGCGGAGCCACCACTATTTCAATGAAATCTGAGAAAAATAAAAAAAGCTCCGTCCCTCACAAAAGGGACGAAGCGTATGCTCGTGGTTCCACCCTTCTTCCTTCCGACTTACATAAAGTCAGACGAAGCTCAAGGCTAGCTAACGGGCTAGGGACCGGCGAAAGATTATCCCTTTCGCTGCTCAGTAGGTAGTAAATAATGTGCCCATACTAGGAAGTTTTCAGCCGATGACTTCCCTCTCTAAAAGCTGATACACAAAATTCATGTCCTCATCAATGCATATTGATATTAAGTATATGAGTCAGTATACGCTCGATTGTCGAAAAATGCAACTATCAATGTTACATCCGACGATTTTTGCCTCGCATTTCGATCGGCACGGTTAGGGCTTTAATTCGCTCCATAATACGTCCCGCTTTGACAACCTCAATATCACCTTTTTGTGACTGAGCTAAGTGATGCTCTAATTCTTCATAGTTAAAATTAGACGTAATAAAAGTTGGCAATTGCTCTGCCATCCGATAATGGAAAATAGTCCCCAATATTTCATCACGTGTCCAGGCAGTCATTGTCTCCGCGCCTAAATCATCTAGCATTAAGACAGGAGCCTTTTTAATATAATCAATTTTCTCATTCAATGTATTATCGCCAATGGCATTTTTCATTTCTCGTAAAAACTCTGGAACGAAAACTACCACAGATTTAACTTTAATTCTAGCTAATTGATTGGCCAAAGCACCAAGTACAAAGGACTTCCCTACACCAAACTCACCGTATAAATAAAAGCCCTTTGTCGGTAGTTTTCCTGTTTCTATTATACTATCTACAAAATCTGTTGCTTTATTGGCAATATCGATTCGTGAATGGTCATCTATAAATAAATCACTTATTGTAGCTTGCAATACATCCTTTGGCATATGCATACTAGCGATCATGTTGGCAACATCTCGGCGCTCGTCCTCACGTATCTTTTGCTCACACTGGACATAATCAATCTCTAACGACTTTCTGACAACTCTTAACTGCGGGATGAAGCCTTTTAAATAATTTGTGCAATTGTCAGTATTGTCACAGCCACAGCACACAGTAGATTGACTAATATATTCTTGAAGCTTTGGTAGGTTTCGCTCAATGTTCTCGTAGTTTAGTTCTTCTGCATGTTGAGCTATAAATTCCTCCACACGCGGATGTTCTAAAATTTCTCGTCGCATCGCTTCATATCGTGCTTGAAATGAAGGTACATTAATTGCTCGTTTTAGTGGTCCATTAATGGGTTCGATTGTCATTCACCTACCTTATTTTGTATATTCCCTAATTTTTCAAGAATTTTTTGTCTTTCTTTTTCAAAATCAGTATGATCAATCGGGGATTCTCCTGCATCGGATTTATCATTTCGTTTATAGAACCATTCAGGCACTTTTTCTTCACGTTGATATCTTGAACGTCCTTTTGTCTGTTGACTCGTTTTATTGGACGTTTGCGGCTTGTTTTTCCAAGCTGTATATTTATCATGCTCTTGACGTGCAAGTTCCATTGCTTCCTTAGCGGTCTGGACATTTTTTCGTACCCAATGATCAGCAATCGTTTCCACATATTTTTTAGGGAGCTTCATATCTGTTGTTAGCATAACGTATTCTAACAATGCATTAACCACTCCAATTGGCATGCCATGTTGAACGATTAAATTTTCTGCAAGTTGGACTGAGGTTTGTAATGGTTCTTTACCATTATTTATATCTCTTAAAACTTGGACAGGCGCCGTTGTTTCTAAATAGTGTTGAAGTTCCTGATCCTTGGTTTTTTGTCCCGCTTCTGCTACTGGTAGAGGATCGGTGACACGGGCAAGTTTTGGCGGCTCCTTGGATACGGTTAATTTATAAAAATCAGCAGCAGCCTTTCGTAAACGTTCCTGAGAAATGCCTAAATCATCATCTAAAGCAAGTATGACTACTTTTTGCATATCAAGGGCTGTTAAATGATATAAAAATGCCAACTTGGCTATAGCTTCACGCACTTCAAATGTCAACAAATTGGAAGGTACCAATTGCTCTGACAAACCGGCTTGCAATAAATCAAAATCGAATTGCTCCAAATAAAATGGATACACTTTTTGTTTATCCTTAGGACTCGTATCCACTTGTAAATCTGATGGAATATTGGCATGAACAGGCTTGTAGACATCAATAAAAGCACGAGATACATCCTTAAACGCCGTGTCCTTTACAGGTGACATAAAGCGCTGACGTAAGTTGCGATAAGCCTGCTCTCCAATTTTACTAAACAAAAACATCGACAGTAGCGGGTCTTTCATAAAGCTATCTGCATCTAATGGGCGCTGTAGCTCATATAAAAAACTACGCTCACCAGCATTTTCTTTTTTCCATGTACGCAGCAAACCAATAGCTTCTAAAGCAATACGAGCCTCAAACACTTTACCAATTGGTAGCCCTAGCACATTCATTAAATAATAATGTGTCATTTGCTGCTTTGGCATTTGCTCTGCTTCTGCCCATAATGTTAAATAGAGGCTAACTGGCTCTGATCCCGTTAATGGTTGATAAAATAATGTAACTAATTGACGCTCTTGTGTAGAAAATGCATGAGGTAGACGAATGTCGAAAGGATCGCCAGGCTGCAATTCCTTATATAAATGAATCAACGGCATTCATCCTCTCTGTTTGCTATGATTTCTTCTCCGTTTGACGTTGAATAATGTCCTTTATTTCTTCAATAAAGACATTGATATCTTTAAACTGACGGTAGACCGACGCAAAACGCACATAGGCAACCTCATCAATTTTGGCTAAGCGGTCCATGACCATTTCGCCAACATCTTCTGAGCGTACTTCCGAATTTCCAATACGACGAAGATCTTTTTCAATGGACAGAACAAGTTCCTCCAGCACATCAAGTGCCACTGGACGTTTTTCACAAGCACGAATAAGCCCACGAAGCACCTTCTCACGGCTAAACTCTTCTCGTGAACCTTCTTTTTTCACAACGACTAATGGTGTCTCTTCAATTTTTTCAAACGTTGTAAAACGGAAGCCACATGACTCACATTCACGACGTCTACGAATTTCTTTATTATCATCTACTGGCCTCGAATCCACAACACGCGTTCCGTTAAATTGGCAAGATGGACATCTCATATAATTACTCTCCTGGTTTACAACAATTTAATATATCTATTATAACAAATTTCCTACATGTAAGAAAAGTGCATTCACGTTTGTGAGCTCATGATAAATCTAAAGCACCTGAAGTACAAGAAAAGTTTCTGTAAAAAAAGAGCACATTGAAACCTTTTCGATTTCAATGTGCTCTCTATAGAAATTATTACGCGTTTACCGTTTCTAAAGCATTTGCCACTTTTTTTACAAGGTCAACAACGCGTGCAGAGTAGCCCCACTCGTTATCATACCAAGCAAGTACTTTTACTTTGCGGTTGCCTAACACCATTGTAGAAAGTCCATCAACTGTTGAAGAATAAGTTGTTGTATTGTAATCAGAAGATACTAATGGCTCAACAGAGAAATTAAGGATACCCTTCATTGGACCTTCTGTTGCCGCTTTTACAAATGCTGCATTGACTGCATCAACTGTTACATCTGTATTTAAATCTACTACAAGATCAACTAAAGATACGTTTGGTGTTGGAACACGAAGTGCCATACCATGAATTTTACCTTCTAATTCAGGTAAAACTAATTTTAATGCTTTCGCTGCACCTGTAGATGTTGGGATAATGGATTGGGCGCATCCACGTGCACGACGTAAATCTTTATGCGGATTGTCTAAGTTCTTTTGGTCATTTGTATAAGCATGAACTGTTGTCATTAAACCATTCTCAATACCAAATGTGTCATTCAATACTTTTGCTACTGGCGCTAAGCAGTTTGTTGTACAAGAAGCATTTGAAATAACATCATGTTTAGCAATATCCAATTTGTCATCATTTACACCTAAAACAATTGTTACATCTTCGTTTTTACCCGGTGCTGTTAAGATTACTTTTTTCGCGCCAGCTGCTAAGTGCATAGCTGCTTTATCACGCTCATTAAATTTTCCTGTAGCTTCAATAACGATATCTACACCCATTGTAGACCAAGGTAATTTTAAAGGATCACGTTCACTAATAATTTGAACACGTTTACCATTTACAACTAAAGCATCGCCTGCTGGTTCTACCGTACCTTCAAATGTTCCGTGATTTGTGTCATACTTAATCAAATGTGCTAACGTTTCTGCAGGATAGCTTGCGTTAATTGCAACGATGTTTAAATCTTGTTGTACGATAGCCTGGCGGAAAACCATACGTCCGATACGCCCGAAACCATTAATAGCAATTGATACTGTCATTTATAATATCCTCCTGTGAGTACATACTCAGATTAATTAATTATATACTTTATGGTGATTAGTATAACACAATTTTAAAAAAGATGAACATTATATATTGAGAATATAAAAGTTCTTATTTTCTGAAAAATTATTCTTTATTATGGAGTTTCCCCATAAAAAAATGCGTAGCAAGATCGGCTTGCTACGCATCATAGAAGAACTCATTAAATAACATCCCAATAATGCAGGATTTTTTTTAATTGTTCTGCTGTACTTTCTATATTTTCGTTATTATAAATGACCGCATGTGCACCCTTTTCTTTGACAGACATCGGCAGTTGAGAGTGCATACGTGCCAATGCATCTTCTTTAGTTAAATTATTTCGTTCCATTAAACGTCGAAGCTGAACTTCTTCACTGACCGATACCACAATGATACGTTCCACAAAATGTTGAAGCTTACTCTCAAATAACAAAGGAATGTCCATCACAACATGTTCATGTCCTGCTTCTAAATAGGCATCACGCTGACGTAACATTTCTTTTCTGATTGCTGGATGCATGATATCATTTAACGTTTTGCGTTTGGCAGGCTCATGGAATATGATATCACCCAGCATAGTTCGATTTAAATTGCCGTCCTCAAGCAAGATAGCTTGTCCAAAACTTTCAGCAATCAAAGCTAATGTCTCTGTTCCAGGTTCTACGACATCTCGTGCTACGACATCTGCATCAACAATCGGTAAACCCAGTTCGCTCATCATTTTAGCTACTGTACTTTTTCCACTTGCAATACTTCCTGTAAGTCCGATAATCATTGCTAAATCCCCTTTAATGTTGACAATTTGGGCAATAGACAGAGGTGCGCCCTCCAATTGTCATTTGACTTGTTGCCGTTTCACATGCTGGACATACCTTTTTCCCATACATTTTTAATCGATTCTGCATACTCCCTGCTTCCCCATTAATATTCCGATAATCAGAAATAGTTGAACCACCCGCTTCAATGCTTTGACGTAGGACGGCAACAATCTCCTCAAATAATGCTCGCTTCCGCTTTTCACTAATGCGGCTCATTTTGCGTGCAGGGTGAATTTTCTGAGCAAACAATGCCTCTGTTGCATAAATATTGCCACAGCCCGAAATGACTTGCCCATCCATAATTACTTCTTTTACAGCTTTATTTTCATATTTCGGTAGCTTAGATTTTGTTATAAAAAATTCACATGCATGCTCATCAAATGGCTCTGGTGCCATTTTTGTCAATGGCGCATGATCTTCAATTTTTGTCAGAAAACGAAGTTCACCGAAGCGACGAATATCTGAATAAATCAAGTATCCTCCATCTGCCATTTCAAATGTCGCATGGATATGCTTTTGAAATTTCGCCTCATTGATTTCTTCGGGGGAATTCACAACAAACCAAGCACCTGTCATCCCTAAGTGACTAACAAGAACATATAGAACATCATCCTTCATCAAATGAAAGAAAATATATTTTGCTCGTCGTTCAATTTTGGTAATGGTCATCTGGGACAAAGTACTTTCAAATGCATCAGGCTCTGCTTGTTTGACAATACATTGTTTACCCTCACTAAAAGAGAAATGTACTCGTTCGGAAAGCTGAACCTGTTGAATGGTACGTCCTTCAACTGTTGGCTTCAATGCCTGGACGACACCCTCTACCTCTGGTAATTCAGGCATTTGAATCCCTCCTTATTTTGCCTCGTACCAAGTTGAGCCATTGTTAAAATCTACTTTAAGCGGTACAGCAAGCTCAATAGCGTTCTCCATGACTTCTGGTACTATTTTTTCTAGCAAGGCAATCTCTTCCTTTGGTGCCTCAAAGATTAGTTCATCATGCACTTGAAGCAGCAGTTTTGCCTGCATCTTTTCTTTTTTCAATCGAGCATCCATATCAATCATTGCCTTTTTAATGATATCCGCTGCACTACCTTGAATTGGCGTATTCATCGCCGTACGCTCAGCAAAGCTTCTTAAATTAAAGTTTGAACTTGTAATATCCGGTAAATAACGGCGTCTATTTAATATCGTTGTCACATAACCATTAAATTTCGCATTTTGTACAATGTCATCCATGTACTGTTTTACACCAGGGAAACTTGCGAAATACTTTTCAATAAAATTAGCTGCTTCCTTACGCGTAATATCTAAGTTTTGGGATAGACCATAATCACTAATACCGTAGACTATTCCAAAGTTAACAGCTTTCGCTGCGCGACGCATATTACTATCTACCTTATCTTCTGACACATGAAATACATCCATAGCTGTACGTGTATGAACGTCCATTCCTTCACGGAAAGCCTCAACAAGGTTTTGATCTTCTGACATATGTGCAAGAACGCGTAATTCAATTTGCGAATAGTCAGCAGAAAATAATATCCAATCCTCTTTTGAAGGTACAAAGGCTTGACGAATTTTGCGGCCCTCCTCTAAACGAATTGGGATGTTTTGTAAATTTGGGTCTGTTGAGCTTAAACGCCCTGTTGCAGTTAAAGCTTGCTGGAAGCGCGTATGCACTTTACTATCTGATTCATGAATCTCCTTTAGTAAGCCTTCAATATATGTGGATTGTAATTTTCCAAGTTGGCGATACAACAGAATATGTTCGATGATAGCATGCTCTGACTGTAGTTTTTCTAGGACATCTGCAGCAGTTGAATAGCCTGTCTTAGTCTTTTTAATCACAGGTAGCCCTAGCTTATCGAATAGAATCACACCTAATTGTTTTGGTGAATTAATATTAAAGGTTTCTCCAGCTTCTGCATAAATTTCTTGCTCAATTACCACAAGTTTATCATTAAGCTCTTGCCCCATTTGCTCTAACGTAGCGCGGTTAACCGTAATCCCTTCGCTTTCCATTTCACCTAAAATTCCTGCCAATGGTAGCTCTAGGTTTTTATAAAGATCGAATTGTTCATTTTCCTTTAATAAGGCTTCCAGTTTCGGCTGTAATGACCATACTGCAAAAGCTTTACGGCTAACATGCTGTGCAAGTTGGTCCAGATCAGGTATTGCACGCTTGGCACCTTTTCCATATACCGCTTCATCTGCTTGGACATCATAGTAGCCTAGTTCCCTTGCAAGTGTTGCGATATCATCGCCACTTAATGCTGGATTATTAATATAAGAGGCAAGTAGCAAATCAAAGTCAACGCCAGCTAATTGAATCCCAGCTCGCTTTAATGATGCTTGAGCTGCCTTAGAATCGGACATATATTTTATTTTTGTGGCATCTTCTAGCCAACGACGGAGAATATCTGATTTTGCTGCTTTATCAAATGGAATATATTGCGTCTTTACGCCATCTGATAAGGCAATTCCTAGCTGCTGACAGGTATGATAGTGCTCGTTTTCAAGCTCTACATGCACAGCCATCACGTCTTTTAAATCCTCAGGTCGAACTTCCTGGACAAGGTCATAATCGAGAGGCGCCTGTTCTTCTTCTTGCACTGTAAAGTCACTTTTATCAAGCAGCGATTTAAAGCCAAGCTCACGCCACACATTGATTAATTCATCTTCTTTTGGCCCATTATAGGCAAGATCAGCCAGTGAAATGGTGATTGGAGCATCCGTATAAATCGTTGCCAGTTTCTTACTCATGATGGCTTGCTCTTCATTAGCTACAAGCTTTTCCTTCATTTTAGAAGCTTTCAATGTATCCATTGCTTCATAAAGTGCTTCAACGGAGCCATGCTCTTTTAATAATTTTACAGCCGTTTTTTCCCCGACGCCTGGTACACCAGGAATATTATCGGAGGAATCCCCCATCAAGCCTTTCATATCAATAATTTGGAGCGGCGTTAATCCGTACTTTTCCGCAATAAAGGCTGGTGTATTTTTCTCTATTTCCGTAATACCCTTTTTCGTTATATAAACGGTTACTTGCTCTGTCGCCAGCTGAGTTAAATCACGGTCTCCAGAAACGATGATGACATCCATATCCTGTGATGAAGCCTCTTTAGCAAGCGTTCCGATAATATCATCCGCTTCATATAATTCCTGCTCATATTGCTTAATACCATACGCATCAATGAGCTTTCGTAAATAAGGAAATTGCTCTGATAATTCTGGTGGAGTCTTTTGACGTCCTCCTTTATATTCTGTAAAAGTTTCATGGCGGAAGGTTGTTTTCCCAGCATCAAAAGCAACCAATATTTTGGTTGGCTGTTCTTCCTCTAATATTCTTTGTAGCATTGTTGTAAAGCCGTATACAGCATTCGTATGAATGCCACTATCATTCGTTAGCAATGGCAACGCAAAAAACGCGCGATACGCTAAACTATTACCGTCCAATAATAGTAATTTTTCCTTGGTCATGATTTTATCCTCCTGCGTTGTCTTCTACTTCTACTTTATCATAACAATACATTTCAAGTAAAAAAAGCAGGCGTCCATCCTCAAGGTTATCCATTATTTTTAATGGTTTATCCACCAATTTTAAGTCTCTATCCACTACTTTAGCATTTCTTTTCATTCAAAAAAGCCAACCGCGCGCACGGCGGTTGACTTGTTTAAAATATTTTAACACCCTTAACGCATATTACCTATAATAGATGAACGACTATCCTGCATTTTTTTCACAAAATTAGTCATTACATCAAAAGCCTCATTCCGTTTACTATTCATGCTTTGTAAACGGAGCATATCCATTTGCTGTGAATTACTTAAAACATCCATTTGACCTTGCTGTGCATTCAAATCAGCTAGCTGCTGATTTCGTTGATGAATCCCCTCTAGTTGATCCTTAAGCTGATTTTCGAACAGCTGTGCTCGCTGCGATTGAACTGCCTGTAATGCCGATTCTAGATCCATGCCTTGAATATCAATTGGTTGAATTAGGCTATTAGCAGAGGATTGCCCTGCCCCACTAAATAATAATCCGACTGCTAAAGCACTTCCAAACACGACCTTTTTCATCTTTATTACCTCCTATTAAAATGAATCTTTGCTTATCATACATACTAAAGGTTAAAACTAGGTTAAAAAATTCAATATGGTATGTATGCATCCGCCTATCAAGTTTAGTCATTGACTATTCTCAATAACTTGACTGTACTACAGATTAAATAAGGGCAATACTGACAAATGTTAATAATTTACTTATTACATCCATTACTAAAAAGCAAAAACTTTCATTCAAGGACAAGTCTCCTGTAAATGAAAGTTCCTAATAGTTGTTATTGATTTGAAGTACGATAAAAAACTTCTTCATAGATGACAGTTAATATAAATGCATTCATAAAAGCAAACACAAGGAATAACGGCATGCCGCCTAATTGTGGATATGTTAGCTCTTGATTAAATACCATTACTGTACTAATTTGTGCCAAAAAGAAGATTAAGCCAATTCCAACTTGCCAAATAGGACGCTTGACCTTTCTTTTTTCATACCAAAATAATTTCTTAAAAAGGTTTCTTACATCATCTGCAATAATAATACTGACTAAAAAGATACAAACAAAAAATACTGGTATATGATAAACACTCTTCGTCACCCACGAAAAATCGGATAGACGGAAGAGAAGTGTTACTATCGAAGCTATACTACAAGCAATCCCTAAATTTTGGAGCCATTTGCTAATTTGTAATTTCAAAGCCCTTACCCCCAACCATTCTTTTTTAAACATTATCATTCTATCAAATTATAGCTGATTGGGGAATACAAACTTATAAATTTCTATTATTTTCTTCCTATAATAATTTGATTTCACGGATAGTTATAATTCTAGTGCAACAAAAAAGTCGTCTCCTTCAAGACAGAGACGACTTTAAACTTATTTTATATAACCAGACAAGATGTTGGCATATGGTGAAGTAGCTGGCAAGATAATAACCGTATCTTCCCCAACCGTTTTCTTATACGATTCTAGTGTGCGGTATAAAGAATAAAATTCAGGATCTTGAGAGAAAGATTTATTGTAAATCTTTGCAGCCTCTGCTTCTCCTTCAGCTTGAATTAAAGCAGCTTCTTTACTTGCTTTAGCAAGCATTTCTTGTACTTGTTGATCTGTTTGTGCCTCAATACGACGTTTCTGTGCATCTCCTTCTGACAAGTACTTTTGGGCAATTGATTCACGATCTGAAATCATATTCGTAAAAACGGATTGTTCATTTTCTGTTGGTAAATCAATGCGACGTATACGCACATCTACTACTTCAATACCATAGTTATCGTTGGAAAGAAGTTCATTAACACGTTCAGTTACTTGATCGTTTATGCTGCCTCGAGAAGAATCCTCATCATTTATGATCTCAGTATAGTTAATTCGGCCAAGTTCAGAGCGAATAACAGAATAAATGAATTCTTCCATACGTGATTCAACTTTTTCTATCGTACCAGCATTCGAAATTAATAGCTTAGGATCCGTAATACGCCATACAGCATAATTATCAATAATAATTCGTTTTTTATCCTTTGTATTAATCTCTTCTTCCGAAATCTCATATGTCATTTGGTTTTTTGGTAACTTCGTGACACTTTGAATAAAAGGAATTTTCATATTTAAACCTGGTTCACGTTCAAACTTAACAACTTCCCCAAACTGTCGAACAACTGCATACTCTGATTCTTTAACGATATAAATATTCGTTAATAAAGTAATCGCTAGAGCGAATATGATCGTCAATGTTACAGCTAGAGAGATATATTTTTTAGGATTCTTCGGTCCTTTCTTCGACATTTTAAC
Organism: Lysinibacillus sp. A4; assembly: GCF_024919535.1. Taxonomy (NCBI): domain Bacteria; kingdom Bacillati; phylum Bacillota; class Bacilli; order Caryophanales; family Bacillaceae; genus Lysinibacillus; species Lysinibacillus sp. A4. The sequence continues at coordinate 444,838 of NZ_JANWTB010000003.1, forward strand.
TACATTGTCCCCCGAATCACCTTCTGAAGGAGCAGCTTTTTTACTTTTACCAGATAAGAAATTGAGGAATTTTTCTAGATCCTTATTTTTTTGGTCCATTAGTTACCGCTCCCCTCTTTTTTCTCTGTTTGTGTCTGTTGCGACTGTTGAGGCTGTAGTTGCTGAAGTGGTAAATACTTCATCGTACTACCGTCATCATTCATAATGTAAATTTGGGCTTTTGGCAAGACATTTTCAAGCGTCTCTAATATTAATCGCTCTCTTGTAATTTGCTGATTTCCCTTGTATTGCTCATACATTTTATTAAAGACGGCTACATCCCCTTGAGCTTGCTCGATACGGGCTGTTTTAGTACCTTTAGCCTTGGACATAATCGCATCACGTTCACCCTGAGCCTCATTAATGCGTTGGTTTTCATATTTTTCAGCTTCGTTTATTTTTGTATTTTTCATTTCACGTGCATCTGTTACAGCAGTGAATGCTGCACGCACATCTTTATTTGGCAATTCTACATCTTGCAATTTCACACCTAAAACGCTTATTCCAATATCGTATTTTTCAATAAGAGAAACTAATAATTGGCGAGTATTTGCTTCGATGTCAGCTTTACCTTCTGTTAACGCTGCATCGATAGAAGAACTTCCGATGATAGAACGAATGGCACTCGATGTCGCGCTATGTAGTATTCTTTCTGGATCTTGCGAATTAAATAAAAACTTATTAGGCTCTGTAATTTTCCATTGAACAACAAGGTCTGTTAAGACAATATTTTCATCCCCTGTAATCATTTTTGTTTCGGCGTCGTATGCCTCTAACTCACCTGCTTTATTTTGCTTATAACCAAATTGCAGACTAAACGTTTCTTTTGACAAAATTTCTACGGATTGGACGGGCCAAGGTAATTTAAAATGAAGACCTGGATTTGTTACTGTATCATCGGCACGACCAAATGTAATAACCACAGCTTGCTCTGATTCATCTACCGTGTACCATGATGTAAAAACTGTAATAAGTGCAATAATTCCAAATATTCCAAGTCCAACAATCATTAGTGTCCTTTTCACACTCATGTCTGTTCCTCCTTTTGCTTAGTACTATTGTTTACGGTGAACCTTTATAAAAAGTTTCAAAATATTTTCATATAATGATTGTAAAGGACAGAATCCTCTGTATCTCACGCTTAACAAAAGCTTATTATTGCAAAAAAATCCTGTTACCTTTTATGGCAACAGGATATTGATAACCAGATGTTCAAATACTGGGAAAACGGTAGTGGATAATACAATACTAATTAATGCAGCAACGATCATCGCTAGACTAGCAAAGGTGCCTTCTAGCTCTCCAAATTCAAATGCTTTAGATGTACCCGTTCCATGGGCACCCATACCAAGCATTAAGCCTCTAGATGAAGGCCTGTGGAAACGACATACTTTGATAACGATTGGTGCTAACAAGCTCCCTAAAATACCAGTCGTCATAACGAAAACAGCTGTAAGCGTAGGAGAACCACCAATCATATTAGAAATATCCATCGCAATAGGAGTTGTGACAGAACGTGGCACTAAACTATGCACCAACTCATCATTTAAACCCACCAATAGAGCCATCATAAAGGATGACACAATAGCAACCGCTGAACCAACAGCAATGCTAATGAAAATTTCAAATGCGTGTTTTTTTAATAGGTTGACATTTTTATATATAGGAACGGCAAACGCAACGGTTGCTGGTCCTAGTAAATTTGTTAAGACACTCGCTCCAGAATTGTAGGATTTATAAGATATACCTGTCAGTAGTAAAATACCTATAATGACTAAAGGTGTAATCAGCATAGGTGTCAGCCATTCTTTTTTATATTTTTTATAAAACATTTTACAAATATAAAAAATAGCAACCGTCCCAAGTAAGCTGACAATGGCGATTAATAAAGTCATATCGCATCACCCTTCTTTCGCTGCTCTAGCCATTGTGCTGTATACCCCGTAACAAACATTACCACAATGGCACTCACGACAATGACCAGCACAACCTTCATTCCCTGCAGACCGAATAAGGCATGATAATCAATAACACCGATGGCAGATGGAATAAAGAATAATAAGAGTTCACTTAATAGTACGGCTGCTCCTAATTCAATCCATTCAAGCTTAATTATATGAAACTGTAACAGCAAAAATAATAGGACAAGTCCTATTATACTCCCTGGAATCGGCAAATGAAGTAGGCGTGCAATAGTATTTCCGATTAATAATAGGATATAAAGATAGCCGATTTGCACGATACTTTTGACGATTTTCATGGTCATCCTTCTCTCATTTTTTTCTGTGCCTCAACAGTCAGGAAAACACGATTCGAATGATAAGAAGGTTGATTCACTGACTGTCAAAGTGTTCGTCTAACAGACAATCGCGGGTAAGATGGTTGTTAAACGTTATGCTACTATACTTTACACCTATTTACCTTCCCTGTAAAACAGAAAAAGAACCTAGTGTTTAAAAAACACTAAATTCTTTCTGGGCGAATATAAAGCATTTAAAAATCTTCTATTAGATTTTTATGGTCATCGTCTTAACAATCATATTGGGGGTTTCTAGAAATAAGTATAGTGCCCAAATATGAATGTAACATGTTGTTCATGTAAAGGATTTGTTAATTTTTCGGAATCATGACAATCATTTTAGTTCCTATGCCGACTTCACTCTCTACTTGAATTCGGCCATGATGCGCCTCGACTAAATGCTTAACAATCGCTAACCCTAAGCCTGTTCCACCAGAATTACGACTTCTCGCTCGATCCACTCGATAAAATCTTTCAAAAACGCGGGCGATTTCATGCTTTTCAATTCCAATCCCTTGATCCTCTATTTCGATAATGCCATGTGTTTCATTTTCCTTTAATCGAATAGAAACAGTTGTGTTTTCAGGTGAATATGTAATCGCATTGGTAATTAAATTCGTCACAATCTGAATGATACGATTGGCATCCCCCATAACCTGGACATCTCGTTCGATATCCACCTGGAAGCTCATATTTTTTTCATCCAAACGCGGAGCTGTCAATTCTGCTCCACGAATTAGAACATCCTGTAAGCCCATCGGCATAATATTGACAGTAAAACCATGCTGCTCGATCTTTGAGAGCTCTAGTAAATCTTGAATCAGCATTTGAAGTCGATTACTTTCTTTATATATAATCTCCAAAAAGGAAATCAGCATTTTTTCGTCTTTATAGGCCCCATCCAATAAAGTTTCTGAAAAGCCTTTAATAGATGTAATAGGTGTGCGTAATTCATGTGATACATTCGCAACAAAGTCTTTCCGAATTTGTTCTAATCGAACTAGTTCCGTTATATCATGCATAACGATAACAACGCCTAGCCATCGTCCGTGGTCCCCGATGACCGGTGCCCCATAAACTTCTTTGTTATAAAGTTCTTGCTGTACTTCCATTTTAATTTGTTGTCGATAAGGCATTTCTGTCAGAAAAACATGATCGATAAATTGTTCTAATGATTTAGGTAAGCCTATTGTACGAAAAACCTTTCCTTGTACATCATCAAGCTGCATTCCAAAGCGCTCCAGAAATACTCGATTTACAATGGAAATATTCCCCTCACGACCAATCATCATAAGGGAGCTCCCCATATTTTCAATTAAGGTTTTCAGTCTTTCTTCCTCTACTTCACGTATCGTTGTAATATCTTGCAAATTCCGTGCCAATATGTTTATGGAATGACTCAGTGGTATCATCCGTTCATGCTCATTTTCTTGAGCACGTGCACGATAGTTACCCTTTGCAAGCTCAAGGGCAGTGTCTGTCACATTATCAATCGGTGCAGTAAAGTTACGTATCATATAACGACTTATAATTGCTATTAATATCAACGTGATGGTAAAGAGAATAGCCAGTACTCCGTAAAGGCGAGCACGCACATAGTTCAATAAGGATTCGTCTCGTTCCATAGCCTGAGCTGCGTACAAAGCTTCCTGATCTTCCTTCGTTAAATCCATTTTGCGTTCATCGATTACTTGGTCCATTGATGTCCGTATCTCAGTGGTTGCTTGCTCGTTATATTGCTCGATATAAACAGGAAAAAGCTGACCTATAACAATCATTAGGACAGCTAGTATCGTTCCAAGTAAAAGCATGAATGTCAAGAATAAGCGGTTGCTCATCGATTTCATGTCGTTTTCGGCTCCTCAAATTTATAACCAAGACCTCTAATTGTTTTTATAAACATCGGCTTACGGCTATTTTCTTCAATTTTATCGCGAAGGTGGCTAATGTGTACATCCACAATTCGAGTATCGCCAGCAAAATCATATTTCCATACAGCACTTAATAGCTGATCACGTGTTAATACACGATTTTTATTTTCAAGTAAATAGATGAGTAGCTCAAACTCTTTTGGTGTAAATTCCAGTGCCTCATCCTGTAAAAATACTTCAAATCGCTCTGGGTACACTCGCAATTGTCCAAACTCATACATTTTTTCCTGCGCCTCATCCTTATCATCTGCGACAACATTTTGCGTGAAACGTCTTAATACAGCCTTGACACGCGCTAAAACTTCACGAGGACTAAAAGGCTTTGTCATGTAATCATCTGCTCCCAACTCAAGACCAAGAACTTTATCAAATTCGTCATCTTTAGCAGTTAGCATAATAATTGGCGTATTCATACGTTGTTGTCGTATTTGTTTACAGACCTCCATGCCATCTAGTTTTGGAAGCATCAAATCTAAAAGAATTAAATTTGGCTGTAAGTCGATTGCTTTTTCAAGCCCTTCCTGACCATCAGCAGCCGTTTCCACTACATAGCCTGCCTGTTCTAAATTATATTTCAATAATGTTGCAATCGAAAATTCATCTTCAATTACTAAAATCGTTTTTGTCATGTCTAATGCCTCCGTTAGTGATTTGAAACCCCCATTTCAAATCTCAAGACGTCTATAGCGCAAGTGGTGGAGTCACAAGCAATAAACCTTCAATTACAAGCTGCTTCTGCTCATTATATGAGTGGACAGATACAGTGATGGTATTGTCATATTTATTGATTGCTGTAACCTCTAATAGCGTATCGAACAATTCATAATGATAGAGAGGTCCTAAATATTTCAAATGTTGCTCAATAATTCGTGCACCTGGTCCTGGAATATACTTTGACACAGCTGATGTAATAATACCATTTAACATAATTGTCGGCACAATTGGCTTTTGAAAAGGTGTCATAGCTGCATAATCATGTTGAATATAAAGCGGGTTACTATCGTTTGTAAGGCCTAAATAAAGCAATAGATCCCTATCTTCAATTTTTTCAGTGATATGGATTTTCTCGCCAACTGTAATTTCATCAATTGTGAGACCAAGTTTACTATTTTTTTGAAGCAAAGATACGCCAACCCCCTTTTCTATCATACTACATTCATAGTATCAATTTTATGCTAAAAGTACAATGAAAAGCAGAAGAACCTTACCTTTCTCAACCCTGGAAACATAAAAAAACGAGCAGGAACATTCCCTACTCGTTTTAAGACTTAGACTGATATTCTACACTAAAATTTTCATCACATTACGAACTGCTTCTGCTGATTGATCTAAAGCTGCTTTTTCTTTGTCCGTTAATTCTAGCTCAAAGATCTTTTCAATACCGTTTTCGCCAAGTAATGTAGGAACACCTAAGTATAAATCATGATAGCCGTACTCGCCTTCTAAATAAGCAATAGATGGTAAAATACGTTTTTGGTCTTTTACAATAGCTTCAGCCATCTCTATTAGTGCCGCAGCAGGCGCATAATAGGCAGAGCCGTTACCAAGTAAGTTGACAATTTCTGCTCCACCATTACGCGTTCGGTCAACAATTTCTTCTAAACGTTCAGCAGAAATAAGTGATTCTAACGGAATACCACCAGCAAATGAATAACGTGTTAACGGTACCATTGTGTCACCGTGACCACCTAATACAAAACCAGTAATATCTTTCACTGAAATCTTAAGTTCTTCTGCCACAAATGCACAGAAACGAGCCGTATCAAGAACACCTGATTGACCAATTACACGGTTTTTAGGGAAGCCAGTTTCTTTGTATACTGTGTATGTCATGGCATCAACTGGGTTTGTCAGTACAAGGATTGTAGCATTTGGTGAATGCGTAGCAATCTCTTTTGAAACAGTTTTCATAACACTCTGATTGATTTGAACAAGGTCATCACGGCTCATACCTGGTTTACGTGCAACACCAGCGGTAATGATCACTACGTCAGAATTCGCCGTATCTGCATAATTGGAAGTACCTTGCACATAAGAGTCAAACCCTTGTATTGGTGCTGCCTCCCACATATCTAGCGCCTTACCCTTTGTTGGGTTTTCTGCTTGTGGAATATCCACTAATACGACGTCACCAAGTTCTTTCTGAGCTGCTAAAAATGCTGCAGTAGCGCCTGTAAAACCGCCACCGATAACTGAGATTTTTTTTCGTTTCAGAGACATTTGAATACGCTCCTTTAAAATTAGGTTATATATTTTAAAAGAGGGAGGAGACTTCCATCTCACTCCCTCAATTAAACAAGTTTATCGTAAATATTCAATTAAAATTTACTGTCACCCTAATTATATCGGCAGAAAAAAGCATCCGCTTTAGCGATAAATTCTATTGTAGAATAGAAAATTATAGGTTTTTGATTAACTCATTAGCGAATTCTGAACATTTCACTTCTGTAGCGCCGTCCATTAAACGTGCGAAGTCATAAGTAACAACTTTAGAAGAAATTGTTTTCTCAACAGATTGAGTGATCATGTCAGCAGCTTCTTGCCATCCTAAGTGTTCAAGCATTAATACACCTGAAAGTAATACTGAAGATGGGTTTACTTTATCTAAACCAGCATATTTTGGAGCTGTACCGTGAGTAGCTTCGAAGATCGCATGGCCAGTAACATAGTTAATGTTAGCTCCTGGAGCGATACCGATACCACCAACTTGTGCAGCTAAAGCATCAGAAATATAGTCACCATTTAAGTTCATTGTAGCTACTACATCGAACTCAGTTGGACGAGTTAAGATTTGTTGTAAGAAGATATCAGCGATAGAATCTTTCACTAAGATTTTGCCAGCTGCTAAAGCATCAGATTGAGCTTTGTTTGCTGCTTCTTCACCTTGTTCAGCTTTGATAGCATCGTATTGGTTCCAAGTGAAAGTTTGATCAGCAAATTCTTTTTCTGCTAATTCATAACCCCATTTTTTGAATCCACCTTCAGTGAATTTCATGATGTTACCTTTATGAACTAAAGTAACAGATGGGCGTTTATGTTTAATTGCGTATTCGATAGCAGAACGTACTAAACGCTCAGTACCTTCTTTAGATACAGGTTTAACACCGATACCAGAAGTTTCTGGGAAACGGATTTGATTTACACCAAATTCAGATTGTAGGAAGTTGATGATTTTTTGAGCTTGTTCTGAACCAGATTCGAATTCAATACCAGCGTAGATGTCTTCAGTGTTCTCACGGAAGATAACCATATCAACGTCTTCTGGGCGTTTAACTGGAGAAGGCACTCCATCAAAGTGACGTACTGGGCGTAAGCATACATATAAGTCAAGTTGTTGACGTAATGCTACGTTAAGAGAGCGGATACCACCACCGATTGGTGTAGTAAGAGGACCTTTGATTGCAATTAAGTATTCATTAATTTTGTCTAAAGTTTCTTGTGGTAACCATTCACCAGTTTGGTTAAATGCTTTTTCACCAGCTAAAACTTCTAACCATTCAATTTTCTTTTCACCGTTATAAGCTTTTTCTACTGCTGCGTCAATTACGCGTGATGCTGCTGCCCAGATATCTGGACCAATTCCATCACCTTCGATGAAAGGAATTACTGGATTGTTTGGTACATTAAGTACGCCATTTTCAACTACAATTTTGTTTGACATTCTGTTGCCTCCTAAATTCATAATCATAGGACTGTGTTAGTGATAACACAGTCCCAAACATTCTAGCATATTTTCCAAATTAGCGCTCGCTGATTGGAACATATTTTTGCATGCCTGGTCCAACATACTCAGCACGTGGACGGATTAGGCGGTTATTAGCATATTGCTCAAGGATATGTGCCACCCAACCTGAAGTACGTGATACTGCGAAAATTGGTGTGAACAGGTCATGATCAATACCTAAAGAATCATACACTGACGCAGAGAAGAAATCTACGTTTGCAGGTAATTTCTTTTGTTCTACGATCATGTCATGGATTTTAACTGACATTTCGTAAAGCTCTGGTTTACCAGTTAGCTCAGTTAATTTTTTAGACATTACGCGTAAATGCGGAGCACGAGGGTCGCCTTTACGATATACACGGTGACCGAAGCCCATGATTTTTTCTTTGTTGTCTAATTTATTTTGAATATAAGATTCAACATTTTCAAGTGAGCCAATTTCAGTTAACATTTTCATAACTTGCTCATTTGCTCCACCGTGAAGTGGTCCTTTTAATGCACCGATCGCTGCAGTTACACCTGAATAAACGTCAGATAATGTAGCTACACATACACGTGCAGTGAATGTAGATGCATTTAACTCATGGTCAGCATGTAATACTAATGCTTTGTCAAATGCTTCAATTTCAATATCTGCTGGCTCTTCGCCTTTAAGCATGTATAAGAAGTTTGCCGCATATCCTAGTTCAGGTTTTGGTGAAACTGGTTCTAAACCTTTACGAACACGTGCAAAAGCAGTTACTACTGTAGCAATTTTAGCTTGAAGACGAATTGCTTTACGGTAGTTTGCTTCTGGATCCATAACATCCGCTTCTTCATCGAATACACCAAGTAAAGATACTGCAGTACGCAATGCAGCCATTGGATGTACAGTTGAAAGTGGGTATGTTTTAAATTGGTCGACAATCGCTTGCGGAATTGACATGTTGTCTGCCAATTGTTGTTTTAATTCAGCTAGCTCGTCCTCTTTTGGTAAACGAGTATGCCATAACAGGTAAATTACCTCTTCGAATGACGCATTTTCTGCTAAATCATCAATGTTGTAACCAACATATGTAAGTGTGTCATCGATAATTGAACTGATTTTAGATTCCGCTGCTACGATACCTTCTAAACCTTTAGTTGCTGACATAAATTATCGCTCCCTCATACTTATTTTTTTGTTGCAAATGCGTTTTTTATGTTGCATTTACGAATTTTGCTCATATGAACCATTAAGTAAATCGCTTACATTGCTATTATAATCATTTTTGACAGCTTTGTGAATGAAAATCCTCCAAATAAAGAAAAAGACGTCCGAACGACTATATAATTGTCCTAAAGAGATTTTTTTGTATATTTTGACATTAATTTATCAATTGGTTTGGGGTGAATTTGTAAAAATGAGGAATTTAAAGTATTTTTCATACGAAAGAACTACGAGCGTTTTGCTATTTATTTTTTATTTAGTCATACTTTGGTTTGTATTACCTGTGTCACTCGCAATTTTTTTATCATTTTCGACGTATCCTATCATAAATTTTTTACACAAATATTGTAGGATTGCGTATTGGATTGCAGCAATTATTGTGGAAGTATTAATATTAACCTGTATTTTTCTACTAGTTGTCATATCTATTAACAGTATTATCGTCATTTTTCCAGAAATTCAAGAGACTTTACAAAATTTCCCGCTTTTCAGTGAATATGAATCCATGTTTGTACAAGTTTTAAAAGAAAAATCACTGTCCATTTTCGATTCCATCATCGTATATACAGCAGATCTTTTCCAATTATTAATGAAGCATGTCATTGAGGTTTTCATCTTTTTAGTCGCTTATTACTTTGCGCTTCTAGAAACACGTAAATCACGCTATTGGTTCTTTCAATATGTGCCTAAAAAATATCGTCAAGAGTGGCAATCTCATTTTGCAAAAATCATGCAACTTTTTCATTATTTCTTATTTGTAGAGTTTCAATTATTTACGATTACCCTACTCATTCTTTGTGCTGGCTTTATGATCCTTCAATTTGAACAAGCCATTATTAAAGCATTTATTGTAGCATTTGCAGATGTACTACCGTTTTTCGGAATTGGCGTTTTTCTTGTGCCAATGAGCATTTATTTTTATTTCAATGGCAATACCTTTTTATGTGTGGCCATTTTACTACTCTATTTATTTGTACAATTAACAAGGCAGCTAGCCGATTCGATGCTTTGGTCCAATACGCTTCAGCTACGCACATTCCATACATTCTTTATCAGCGCTGCCTCTATTCTATTATTTGGCTTTTATGGTATATTACTGAGCCCTATCTTTTTATTTCTAGCTGTAAAACTGAAAGAAAACTCTATCTTTGAACGATGATGAATTGACCTTTTTTCATTTTTTTACGCATCCAGTAATAGACAATGGGTTGGAACATTTTTCGAGAAAATGGCATGAGTAGGAATAAACCTAGGACATCTGTTAAAAATCCAGGTAACGCTAAAAGCAAACCACCACCAAAAGTTAAGAAAGTATCCACTAATGCAGCTCCTGGCGCTTCTCCGCGTGCCAATGTATTTTTCACATTTTGAACAGAGTTCATACCTTTATTTTTCATGACATAAATCCCAATCACACTCGTAGCAATAATGAGCAATAATGTACTTAAAACACCAATATTTTGTCCAATGACTATTAATAACGTCAATTCGGCTAATGTGTAGACAATGAAACCAAGAAAAATTTTTCGCATATTTTTCTCCTTTCTACTTGAAAAGCTATACCTTTTATACGTTATTATAGCCCGTTTAGTTTCATAAAAAAATGAATAGACCTATTCTATGAGAAAGCAACTTCTGTTAAAGGAAGGAATTAATAGTTTCCATAAAGTGTGTGTACAACCTTTATGGAAAAGCTCTAGTACAACAAACCGCACTAGAGCTTTTTGTTAATTATTAAAGAACGCTTGCATGTCCTTTGTATATCACACCTGTTTCAGCGTCCATTGTAATTTCTTGACCATGACGGATTAATGTAGTTGCTTCTTTTACACCAACGATTACTGGAATACCTAGGCTTAACCCTACAACTGCTGCATGGCTAGTAAGTCCACCTTCTTCAGTAATTAGGCCAATACAATTTTCTAAAGCAGGCATCATATCACGATCTGAACCGACTGTAACAAGGATGCATCCGTCTGTATCGTAGGCAAGTGCCTCAGCAGCATTTTTAGCAACCACTGTTTTACCAACAACTGATGCTTTTCCGATCCCTTGTCCACGTGCAAGTAAATCTCCAATAATGTGAACTTTCATTAAGTTTGTTGTACCCGCTTCACCTACAGGTACACCTGCTGTAATGACAACTGCGTCTCCATGTGTAACAAAACCATGCTTCAAGCTTTCATCCACAGCTAGTTCTAAAATTTCATCTGTTGTTGTCACACGTTGACACACAATTGGGTATACGCCCCATACTAGTGTTAATGTATGAGCTGTATTTGTAGAGCCTGTTACGGCAACAATTGGCACTCCTGGTCGATATTTCGCAATCATTCTCGCTGTATTACCACTTTCAGTTGGAGCCAATACGGCTTTCACCCCTAAATTGATAGAAGTATAAGCTACAGCTTGTGAAATTGCCTCTGTCATATTTGCTTCTTTCTCACGACTACGTGTAGAAACAATTGATCGATAATCTAATGAATTTTCAGTACGTTGTGCAATTTTATTCATCGTTTGTACCGATTCAACTGGATAAAGACCTGCGGCAGTTTCACCAGATAACATGATAGCATCTGTTCCATCAATAATTGCGTTGGCTACATCACTTGCTTCTGCACGTGTTGGTCGTGGGTTACGCTGCATGGAATCTAACATTTGAGTTGCCGTAATTACCGGTTTACCAACTTGATTACATTTTAGAATTAATTTCTTTTGTACAAGTGGTACTTCTTCTGCAGGAATTTCAACACCAAGATCTCCACGAGCAACCATTAAACCGTCAGATACTAGGATGATTTCATCGATGTTATCGACACCCTCTTGGTTTTCAATTTTTGGGATGATTTGAATATGACTACCACCATTTTGTTCAAGTAATTCACGAATTTCAAGAACATCTTTTGCACGACGAACAAATGAAGCAGCAATAAAATCAACACCTTGTTCGATACCAAATAAAATATCTTGTGCGTCTTTTTCTGTGATACCTGGTAGTTGTACAGAAACACCTGGTACGTTAACACCCTTTTTATTTTTTAGTACGCCAGCATTTTCAACAATTGTATGAATTAATCCTTTTTCCATATCCGTTGCTAATACACGTAGTTGAATTAGTCCATCATCAAGTAAAATAATTGAATTTTGCTCAACGTCTTCAATTAAGCGCTCATATGTGACAGAAAAGCTCGTCTCAGTACCTTCTACTTCTGTCATTGAAATATCAATTACTTGACCTGCTGACAAATGAAGCTCGCCATTTTTCATGTTATGTGTACGAATTTCTGGTCCCTTTGTATCAAGTAAAATTCCCACTGGTTTATTTAATTTTTGTGCCACTTCACGAATTAAATGAATACGCCCTGCATGTTCCTCATGTGATCCGTGTGAAAAATTCAAGCGGGCTACATTCATACCTGCTTCGATTAATTTTTCTAAAATTTCTGGTGACTCACTTGCAGGTCCAATTGTACATACGATTTTTGTTTTTCTCATTTTTGCCCACTCCGTTTTATAACAAATTATATTGATAGTTCTTTCATTAGTGTATATAGGCTTACATCAGCCTCATGATTCTTTTCAAAAGCCTCTGGCATATCATAATCAATGACTTGATGATTGCGAATACCTACTGCTCGACCAGCCTTGCCTTCCATAAGTAATTCAACTGCATGTGCGCCAAACTGACTCGCTAATACGCGATCTCTTGCTGTAGGTGATCCACCACGTTGGATATGACCTAATACTGAAACACGTGTTTCTTTTCCTGTTTTTTCTTTTAACAGTTTTGCCAGCTCACTTCCTGACATAACACCCTCTGCCACAATAATAATACTATGCTTTTTACCACGTGCAGCACCACGATCTAAGCGTGCGACAATATCATCTAAATTATAATCTTCTTCTGGAATTAAAACTGTTTCAGCACCAGCAGCAAGACCTGCCCATAAAGCGATATCTCCTGCATCACGTCCCATTACCTCTACAATGAAAGAATTTTCATGAGATGTAGCAGTATCTCGGATTTTATCAATGGATTCTACTACTGTATTTAGGGCTGTATCAAAGCCAATCGTATATTCAGTTCCAGGAATATCATTGTCAATTGTTCCAGGTACCCCTACAACAGGGAAGCCTTTTTTCACCAAATCCATGGCACCTCGATAAGATCCATCACCACCAATGACAACAAGTCCTTCAATACCAGCAGCTCGTAAATTCTCAATACCTCGTTGCTGAACAGCATCTTCTTTAAATTCTGGGCATCTTGCCGAATTCAAATGCGTGCCACCGCGTTGGATAATACCACCAACTGCACCTAAATCAAGTTCTTCCATAAATCCTTTTACTAAGCCTTCATAACCATGCTTAATTCCGACAACATCAATTCCATGAAATGCTGCCTTACGAACGACCGCTCGAATAGCAGCGTTCATTCCAGGCGCATCTCCACCACTAGTTAATACAGCAATTTTTTTCATTGTCGAACCTCCTGCAGTTACTATTATTATTCACATTAACATGAAAAAACAAACTATGTAAGGGTTCTGGGGATACAAAAACATAACTTTTACATAAAAAATGAAAAGAATGCGCTTTCACACACTCTTTCCACCTAAAAACATCCTAAATCTAACATTTTTTCAAGAAGTCTGGCGTTTATTATGCGCTATTATCTTCTTTCATTTTTATAGCTTTTTAATATGCTAAGAAACAAATTTTGTCTCTTAACGAGCAAATATATAGCTTTTAAATTTTATATCCTATTAAAGTAAACAACATTCATCTTTTTACAAACAGATTTACACTTCTGTATACTGTCCAATTTTTTTAAATTTTTCATAGCGATCTTCAACTAATTGTTCTCCATTTAAAGAATTTAATGCATGAAGTGTGTCACTAATGCATTCTTTAATAGAAAGGGCCTGTTTTGCTACATTGCGATGTGCTCCACCAATAATTTCAGGAATAATGCCATCAATTACACCAAGTTCTTTCAAATCAGGTGCTGTGATACGCATGGCTTCTGCTGCCTGCTTAGCCAGACTACCATCACGCCATAAAATAGATGCCGCTCCCTCTGGCGAAATAACAGAGTAAGTCGAGTTCTCAAGCATAAAGACACGGTTTGCTACACCTAATGCTAATGCACCACCACTTCCTCCTTCACCAATAACGATACTAATTACAGGCACAGTTAAGCCAGCCATTTCTACAAGGTTTCTAGCGATTGCTTCACTTTGACCACGTTCCTCAGCAGCTTTCCCTGGGTAAGCACCTTTTGTATCAATAAAACAAATAATTGGTCGTTTGAATTTTTCAGCTTGCTTCATCAAGCGTAGTGCTTTTCGATACCCCTCTGGATGAGGCATACCAAAATTACGACGGATATTTTCCTTAGTAGACTTACCACGTTGATGTCCAATTATTGTTACTGGTTGCCCTTCGAAAATGGCAATCCCACCAAGAATGGCTGCATCATCACCAAATGTACGATCACCATGTAATTCAATAAAATCTTCACACATTGCTTCAATATATTGAAGCGTTGTAGGTCTTTCTGGATGCCTTGCTACTTGCACACGATCCCACGGCTTCATATTGGCATAAATCGATTGCTCTAATTGTGATAAACGTGTTTCAAGCTTCTCGATTTCACCAGACATATCAACTTCTGCTTCAGCAGCAATTGTTTTTAATTCATCAATTTTCTCACGTAATTGTACGACTGGTTCTTCAAATGCTAAATTTTTAGACATGTTGTACGCCGCCTTTCGTATGCATTTTTACAAGTAAAGAAACTTGTTTACGTAAATCTTTGCGATGGAAAATGGCATCAAGCTGACCATGCTCTAATAAAAATTCTGCTGTTTGGAAATCACTTGGTAGTTTTTCTCGTACAGTTTCTTCAATTACACGTCGCCCTGCAAAGCCAATCAAAGCCTGTGGCTCTGCAATATTTATATCACCAACAGAAGCAAAGCTTGCTGAAACTCCGCCTGTTGTTGGATGCGTTAAGATGGAGATGAACAATAAGCCTTGATCACTGTGGCGTTTTAATGCGACACTAGTTTTCGCCATTTGCATTAATGATAATACGCCCTCTTGCATACGAGCACCACCACTAGCGGTAAAGATAATAAATGGTACACCTAGTTCAGTTGCCTTCTCTACTGCTCGCGTAATTTTTTCACCGACTACAGAGCCCATTGACCCCATACGGAAGTGCGAATCCATAATCGCTACGACAATTTCTTCCCCATCTATTGTACCAACGCCTGTTAGGACAGCCTCATTCAAGCCTGTTTTCTCTTGGTCTGCTGCAATTTTTTCAACATACGCTGGGAAATTAAGAGGATTACTTGTTTGTAAATGATCATCCATGGATTCGAATGAGCCTTCATCTAAGAAATAGTCCACACGTTCTTGAGCAGTCATTTTGAAATGATGACTACATTTTGTACATACTTTATGATTTTTTTCTAATTCTTTTGTTAATTGAATGTGACGACATTCAGGACATTTTGTCATTAACCCTTCTGGAAATGCCTTTTCTTGCCCGTCCTCTTTCTTTTTTCGATTACCACTAAATAAGCTACGTATTGCCATGTTCGACTCCCCCTTTGTTGTTGTCTAAATGCTCTGTACAGTACTCATCCACTGCTCATAAGCTTTTAATGCTTCTTTTTCGTAACCCAGCTGCATCGATTTCAACATCGTTTGAATGTTTAATTTTTCATCTTCTGTTGAGTTTCGATTTAAACGGTCGCCATCATAAGCTGCTAATTGAAACCAGATTTTTAATGAAAGACGATTACCTGTCGTAATTAATAGTTCTCTTAAAATATCTCGACAATTAATTGTACCTTCTATTTCTAGTTTCACAAAAAAACTATCCCACACAGGTAGTGTGCGAAGAATCTCTGTACAACTTATTACGCGGATTGCTTCCATTTCATGAATTTGTCGCGTTAATTCGACATCTTTTTTTGATTTTTCATCTTCTAATATAAACATCGACAGTATTTCTACGAGCTGATGCTTATGTGTGGACGCAAGAAAAGTACCACCACCATGTCTCGTTTCAATAAGCCCTAGCAACTCTAAGCTTCGCAAAGCCTCTCTCACAGAGGATCGCCCGACACCTAGACGCTCTGATAGAACTCGTTCGGAAGGTAGCTTCTCACCTGCTTGAATTTTTTCCATTTTAATGAGTTGACGTAGTTGTTGGACGATTTCTAAAAACACTTTTTTTTGTTCGGTTTTTTTATCCATACGACTAACTCCCCTTATCAAAAAAGTGGTCTGACCACTTTTTAACGTTGACTCTAGCTTACAAAATAACTGTGCAAAAGTAAAGAAAAAACTGCATAAAATTTAATGCAGTTTCTAATTTCTTGTTTCATTTTATATCTTTTTCGTCGTTTGCGCATGTTTTACTTTGATTTGCGGCTTGCCAAAACGTCTTTCTAAAACACCTTCAATCCATAACATTTCCTCCTCTACCAGCAGGTCTTGGACCAACTGAAAGGTTTGTGGAAAAAATGTAGTGGAAACTGTTCCAAACTCATCCTGTAGCTGAACAAAAGCCATTTGCTCACCTTTTTTCGTACGGATTTTCTTCACTTCTTCAATCAGACCAATCATTTTTATGGAGGTACCATCACGCTTCTGCTTCAACTCTCGACAGGTACTATTGATATCCGCCCAGAAGAGTCTTTCCTGTGCAACTGGATGGGTAGAAATATAAAAGCCCAAGCTCTCTTTTTCATGCATCAATTTTTCCTTCTGGGACATTGCTTCTGCCTGCATATATTTTGGTTTACCAAAACTAAATGCCATTGCTGATGCTAAATCAATATCTTCAGTTGGCCTTAAAAGTTCTGCGTGTTTCAAAGCTGCCTCAACTGTCATGATGAGGACGGCTCTATCTTTTTCTAGATAATCAAGCGCCCCAGCATATATCAATGATTCCAACACTCTTGGCTTAAAATGCTGCGCACTTAAGGCAACAGCTAGATCAAATAGGTTATTTAATACCTCTGGATTTGTTTGACGGAGTCCATGTATTTTTTCTATAAATGTATGAGGCACACCTTTAATTCCTGATAAGCTGTAGCGAATGCCTTCCTTTTCCACCGTAAAATATTTCGTACTACTTTTTAATGAAGGTGGATAAAATGGGATGCCCTTATCTTTTGCCTCATGGACAAATTGTTGAATCTTTTCTACATTTCCCGTGGCATTTGATAATAACGCTGCATAAAAGTTTTGAGGGAAATGCGCCTTTAAATAAGCCATTTGATAGGAAATAACACTATAGGCCACAGCATGACTTTTAGGGAAACCATAATCCGCAAAGCGTACAATCAGTTCGTATACTTCTTCAGCTAAACGCTGATCAAAGCCTTGGCGTAGCGCCCCCTGAACAAATGCTGTGCGTTGCTCCTCTAAAACTTGTCGATTTTTTTTACTCACTGCTCGGCGAAGCAAATCTGCCTGTCCCATTGTAAAGCCGGCCAGTACTGATGCAATTTTAATAATTTGTTCTTGATAAACGATCACACCAAAGGTCTCTTGTAAAATAGGCTCTAGCACTGGATGTGGCATCGTTACCATTTCTCTGCCAGCCTTCCGTTTTGCATAGACAGGAATAAAATCCATTGGACCTGGGCGATAAAGTGCATTTACAGCCACAATATCTAAAAAGGTTGTAGGGCAGATATCACGCAAGGCTTGCTTCATACCGTCTGATTCTAATTGAAAAATCCCCAGCGTATCCCCTCTTTGTAATAGTTGAAACGTCTTGTCATCATGCAGTGGGATTCGCTCAAATTCTATCCAAGGACCACCAGCTTTATAAATTGACCAACGTATTTGCTCTAAAATAGTGAGATTGCGCAAGCCTAAAAAATCCATTTTGACGAGACCACATGCTTCAATATCTCCCATTGGCCATTGCGTACTATAAATACCATCATGCCCTTCTTCAATCGGTACAGTATTCACTAAAGGCGATGGAGCGATGACAATACCAGCTGCATGTATAGACGAGTTTCTTGGTAGGCCCTCCAATTTTAACGCCACCTCGTACCAACGCAAATGCTTATCATTCTCCGCTAACCAGCCTTGAAAGTCCTGTGACTCTGCTACAGCTCTTTGTAATGTAATTCCCGGCTTATTTGGAATCATCTTCGAAATTTTTTCTAGCATTTCCGCATCAAAGCCAAATACCCGTGCAACATCCCTGGCAACTGCTTTTGCAGACAATGTACCAAATGTAATAATTTGTGCGACATTTGCTTTGCCATACTTTTGGGCAACATACTGAATGACTTGATGCCTTTTACTATCAACAAAATCGATATCAATATCAGGTAAGGTAATTCTTTCAGGATTTAAAAAACGTTCGAATAATAAACCATAGGCAAGTGGATCTACTTGGGTAATCGAAAGACTATATGCCACAAGCGAACCTGCTGAGGAACCACGTCCAGGTCCCGTCAAAATTCGATTTTCTTTTGCATATCGCATAAAATCCGCCACAACCAAAAAATAGTCAGCAAAGCCCATAGAGCAAATAATTTCTAGTTCATACTGTAATCGTTCATGGTAAGCACCGGGTATTGCCAGTTGCTTGAATCGCTCTTCTAATCCAGTAAATGCTTCTTTAACAAGCAAGCTTTCAGCTGTTTCACCTTCAGGTACAGGAAATTTAGGCATTTGCACAGGCATTTTTGGTAAATCAGCTTTACAGCAAGCAAGCATTTTCGTACTGGCATCAAGCCAATCTGGACGATCCGCAAACCAATTTTGCCATTCGAATGCTGTTGGGGCAAAATAGCCCTGTACATCAGCTGTTTGCATAGTATTACCAAGCTTTTCTCCTGTATCAATTGCTCTTGCTACTTCATAAGCAAAATGATCTTCTGGACGCAAGAAATAACAGCTTTGAGAGGCTACAAGTGCAATAGCATGTTCTTCACACCAAGAAACGAAATCATCTTCTTGTTCAGCTTTTATCCCTCCAGGTCTAGCAATCCCCATATAGAGGTGATGGTTAAACAGTTGGACCAAAGCAGAAACCATTGCCTGCCAGTCATCTACATCTGTTAAATCGTCTGAAGAAAGTAGCGCTATACAACCTGCTGAATATCCCTCAAGCCATTTCCAAGGCAGCATATCATCTTGTCTAATTGAAATCGCACTACTAATCTTTAATAAATGTTGATAGCCCTCCTGTGTCTGCGCATACAGGACGAGGGGAAGCGTTTTATCATGCCACTGAACGTTAACCGAAAGCCCTATAACCGCATGGATATTTACTTGCTGCAATGCTTTACAAAAAGGCAAAAGCCCGTACAATTTCGTATTAACGATTGCACAGGCCTGTGTCTTTTGTTCTTGTAAAAAAGGAATCAATTGCTCAAGCCGAATTGTGCTTTTCAATAAATCCGCGCTCGTATGCATCTTTGTATATACATGTGTCAAATGAATCCCTTCCTTTTCTCTGTTAATGATACGCTTTACAAATCTCTTTTAATCTTGCAATAACGAGGTCTGCTTCTTCCCATGAATAGGCAGTAGCACCAGATGCAAGCGGATGTCCGCCACCGTTAAATTCTTTTGCTAATGTATTGATAACGGGACCCTTCGAACGTAATCGTACACGGATCTGATCCCCCTCTTCAATGAAAACAACCCAAGCGCATATATCTTTAACACTGCCTAGGCAGCCTACTAATAAAGAAGCCTCAGATGGCACAGTGTCATGCTCTGCCAGTAATTCTTTTGTTAGCTTCACATAGGCAGCTCCATGCTCATCCATTGTAAAGTTTTGATAAATATATCCCTGTAAATTAAGTAATTTTTGCTCCATTTCGTACATGCCATCAAATAGTTGGTTTCGATCAAAATCATATGTAATCAGATCCGCAGCAACTTTAAATGTTTTAGCTGTTGTACTTGGGAATTGGAATCTGCCTGTATCGCCCACTATTCCTGCAAATAATAAGCGTGCAGCAGCATCTGAAAGTTTCCAGTTTGCTACTTCCTTGCCTTCTTCATATAATTCATAGATCATTTCGCTACAAGAGCTTGCTGTCGTGTCCACCCATAAAAGATCACCATAAGCATCATCATTTGGATGATGATCAATTTTTATCACCATTTTTCCTTTTGTGTAGCGTTGGTCGTCAACACGCTCTGTATTAGCCGTGTCAGTGACAATAACTAAAGCATTTTCATACACTTCATCCGCTATTTCATCAGGCTGTGCCATAAAAGATAAAGAAGCATCATGTTCCCCTACAGCAAAAACCTTTTTCTCAGGATAATTGGCTAAAATAATCTCTTTTAAGCCTTGCTGTGAGCCATAAGCATCAGGATCAGGACGTACATGACGATGGATAATAATGGTTTCATTGGCCTCAATTGTGTCGATGATTTGTCTTTTCACAATAATTTCCCCCAAAATGATAGTAAGAACCGTTAGCATTTTTACATAATTATCGTTACAATAATGTCTAGTTATGCTAGGAGGTTTACTATGCTCAATTTAATATTTGTGTTTGCGATTATCATATCTTTTGTTTTTTATTTTTATTTTAAAACAAAACAATTCCGTTCTCCATTACCTATTGCTAAAAATTGGTATAAAAGCAAAGCGAACATCGGCTTAGGTTCCTTAATATTGTCATTTGCTTTAAATCAAGCTTATTTATTCCCGAGCTTATTTACATTTATTATTGTAGCAATTCTTGCCGCGCTCGGCATCTTAGTTATTGTAGAAAATATAAAAAAAGCACGTCATTATGGACAATTTGTTGAGGAAGAATTCCGCATTAATCAATAATATATGTAACAAAGGGATGACCAAGCAATTGCGCTAGGCCATCCCTTTTCAATACTTAACGTTCTAATAGTTGGAACATCATCATTGCCTTACCAACAAGCATTTGTTGATTATACACTTCAAAATCCATCTTCACAAACTTACGACTCATATCTAAAATCCGAGGCTTAACAGTTAGCGTACTTTCCATTTGGACTGGTTTAATAAAGTAAATAGTCATATTCTCTGCCACTGCATCTCCACGTTTACGTCGTTTTAATGCGAATGAACCGACCTCAGCTAGTAAAGTTGTAAAAGCACCGTATGAAATTGCTCCATATTGATTAGTCATTTGTGGTGTGACTTTAAATTCAACGATGAGTTCTTCATCACCTAATACCTTCATTTCATTTTTCACTAAATCATCAATCGTTTCACCATGCTGTGGCTGTCTTTGTGCTAATTGCAACGCCTTCAGTACATCTTGACGGCTAATAACACCCTGTAAAATATTGTCGTCATCTACAATTGGTAAGAGATCAATCCCCTCCCAAATCATTCGATGCCCTGCCGAAGCGACACTCATTTTCATGGAGCCTGCAATTGGGTTTTTCGTCATTACTTTTTCAATAAGCTCGTTTTCTTCACGACCAATGACGTCTTTTACGGTAATCATACCGACCAATTTATTTTGGTGGGTAACTACAGGAAATGCACCATGGGTTGTACGTTCATTCAGCTTCTGGAAATGATGAATTGTTTCATCATTTTTTAATGCTGCAGTGTCAGTCATCGGTACATAAATGTCTTCGATAAAAAGAATATCTTTTTTAATCAATTGGTCATAGATTGCCCGGTTAATCATTGTTGCTACTGTAAACGTATCGTAGCTTGTTGAAATAATTGGTAAATCTAATGAATCTGCAAGCAACTTATTATCTTCCGTAGTATCGAAACCGCCGGTGATTAAAACAGCTGCCCCCGCTCGAAGGGCATTCTCATGTGCTTTAATACGGTTACCAACAATTAATAAGCTACCTGCATCAGTGTAACGCATCATGTCCTCTAATTGCATAGCCCCAATAACAAATTTTGTTAGTGTTTTATGTAGACCTGATTTACCACCTAAAACTTGGCCATCTACAATATTAACAATTTCTGCAAAAGTTAAGCGCTCAATATTTTCTTTCTTTTTTTTCTCAATACGAATTGTTCCAACACGTTCAATAGAACTTACTAAGCGACGATTTTCAGCTTCCTTAATTGCACGGTAAGCTGTTCCTTCACTCACTTGCATTTCCTTTGCTATTTGCCGTACTGAAATTTTATCGCCCACCGGTAGTGATTCGATGTATTGTAAAATTTTCTCATGTTTTGTAGACAAAATATCACCTATTTCCTAAGCTTCAATTCTGCTCTTAGTGTACCATATTTTTTATGAAAATATTTAATATAAAGTGATGAAATTGTTTAACTTTCCCCATCATTTCAACTACCAGCGTGGTGTCAATTCATATAGTACAGCATTACCAACGACTAGAAACAGTTTACTTTTTCGCCAGCTTTCAAAATTTGAACTTCTGTATTTTGTACTAAATCTGCAAAAATCTGTGGATCTTGCTCGATTGGTGGGAATGTATTGTAATGAATCGGTACGACAATTTTCGGCTTTAAAAACGAAACTGCACACGCTGCATCCTCTGGCCCCATTGTAAAATTATCACCAATTGGTAAGAATGCAATATCAATTGGATGTCGTTCACCAATTAGTTTCATATCACCAAAAAGAGCTGTATCGCCCGCATGATAAATTGTTAATCCTTCAATAAATAATAAAATTCCAGCAGGCATGCCCATATAAATTATTTCGTTATTTTCTGTTACATAAGAAGAGCCATGAAAGGCTTGTGTAAACTTTACTTTACCGAAGTCAAATTCCTTTGCACCACCTATATGCATTGGGTGTGTTTTTACACCTTGCCAAGAAATCCAATTAGCCAGTTCATTTGGCGCAATGACTAGCGCATCTTTTTTCTTCGCTAATTCTACTGTATCTCCAACATGATCATTATGGCCGTGTGTAAGTAAAATAATATCTGGCGCTTCGTCAGCCACTTTTAAGTCTGTTTGCCCATTGCCATTAATAAAAGGGTCAATTAATATCGTTTTTCCATTTGTTTGAATTTTGACAACTGAATGTCCATGATAACTTATTTTCATCTTAACATCCTCCTCGATTAACAAAGTACCGTCCAACATTTTAATTCGCTACCCATGCGCTTTTTCCCTTTTTTTGATATGCTTGTACAGAGAATAATGGTAGTATTCTCTAACAGCTTTATACCCTGTTAGAGCATAATTATTCAGTACTCTATAAGAAACCTCGCTACTTTTTTCGGCAGTCGAAGCTTTCTTACGTAAAATTTTCAATGCACTAAAAGGAGGACATATTAATGTCAAAGGTTGAAGAAATCCAACGTTACTTGCAGCAAAATCATATCGATGCAGCGTTCGTAACAACACCTGACAATGTTTTTTACGTTTCAGGCTTTAAAAGTAATCCACATGAAAGATTACTAGGAGTCATGATTTTTAAAGATGCGGAGCCTTTTCTAATTTGTCCACAAATGGAGATTCCAGATGCAAAGGCTGCTGGTTGGTCTTATGAGGTAATTGGTCATCAAGATACAGAAAATTCGATGGAAGTTCTTGCTCAAGCGATTGTAGCACGCCAAATCACCCCAGCTACATTTGCTATTGAAAAAGCACAACTCATTGTTGAGCGCTTGGAAGCTTTACAGCAATCTTTCCCTCAAGCTAGCTTTGTGCGTCTTGACGAAAAAATTAATGCGATGCGCGTAATCAAAGATGAAAGTGAATTAGAAAAATTACGTAAAGCTGCTGAATTGGCCGATTATGCAATTGAAATCGGTTGCAAGGAAATTGCTGAAGGTAAAACAGAAATGGAAATCCTAACAGCGATCGAAAGTGCCATTCAAGATAAAGGCTGTAAAATGTCTTTTGAAACAATGGTATTGAGTGGTCCAAAAACTGCCTCTCCTCATGGGAAGCCAGGTGCACGTAAAATTGAAAAAGGTGATATGGTACTATTTGACCTTGGCGTTATTTACGATGGCTATTGCTCAGATATTACACGTACTGTAGCTTTTGGGGAGCCTAGTGAAGCACAAAAAGAAATTTATCAAACTGTTTTAGCTGCCAATACAAATGCTGTCGCAGCAGTAAAACCAGGTGTTCGTGCGATGGACTTAGACAAAATTGCGCGTGATACAATTACAGAGGCTGGTTATGGTGAATATTTCACGCACCGCCTTGGACATGGTCTTGGTATTTCTGTGCATGAATTCCCATCTGTTACAGGTGCCAATGAGATGACGATGGAAGAAGGTATGGTCTTTACGATTGAGCCTGGCATTTATAAATCAGATGTAACAGGCGTACGTATTGAGGATGATGTTGTCGTTACAAAAGATGGCGTTGAAGTATTAACAAAATTCCCGAAAGATTTAATCATTCTATAATGCAAAAAAGGAAGCAACTAGTGTGCTTCCTTTTTCTCTGTCCAGCAAAGTTTATTGAATTAATTCATCCACATTGACAAATGGTAGTCCTTGCGAATCTGCCACTGCTTTATAAACAAGTTGTCCATCTAATGTATTCACACCTTTTTTCAGTGCTGCATTATCAAGGCAAGCTTGTTTGTAGCCTTTGTTGGCAATTTGAAGTGCATATGGGATTGTATTATTTGTTAATGCAATTGTAGAAGTACGTGGTACCGCACCTGGCATATTTGCAACTGCATAGTGTACAACGCCATGCTTCACATATGTTGGATCATCATGTGTTGTCACACGATCAGATGTTGCAAAAATACCACCTTGGTCAATTGCAATATCCACTACAACAGAGCCGGCTTGCATTGATTGAATCATTTCGTCCGATACAAGTTTCGGTGCTTTTGCGCCTGGAATTAATACAGCACCAATAACTAAATCTGAATCTTTCACTGATTCTGCAATATTATATGGATTAGACATTAATGTTTGAACATCGCGTCCAAACATATCTTCTAATTGACGTAAACGTTCTGGGCTTAAATCGATAACTGTCACATCAGCACCCATGCCAACAGCAATTTTTGCAGCATTTGTACCCGCAATACCACCGCCAATTACTGTCACTTTTCCACGTTGTACACCCGATACACCACCTAATAAAATACCTTTACCAGCATGGTTTCTCTCTAAGAACTGTGCACCAATTTGTGTAGCCATTTTACCAGCGACTTCACTCATTGGTGTTAACAAAGGTAATGAACCATTTGCTAATTGTACTGTTTCGTAGGCAATTCCTACAACTTTTTTATTTAAAAGTGCCTGAGTTAATTCAACCTCTGGCGCTAAGTGTAAATAAGTGAATAAAATTTGACCCTCGTAGAAGTAATCATACTCAGAAGCTACAGGTTCTTTTACCTTCATAATCATTTCTTGGGACCAAGCTTCTTTAGCTGTTTGAACAATATGAGCACCTGCTGCAATGTAATCAGCATCCGTAAAGCTTGAACCTAGCCCCGCTCCTGTTTCAATGTACACTTCATGCCCTGCATGTGTTAAAGTGACAACTCCTGCTGGTGTCATTGCTACACGGTTTTCATTGTTTTTAATTTCCTTTGGAATACCAATCTTCATTGTTTCCTATCCCCTTCCATAACGTAAGAAATAAGCATCATTTATGTAACTAAACTTGATGCACCCCTTGCACTTCCATATTACCAAACAATTGCAAAAAAAGCTTTAACTAATGCAAATACAGATAAAATTTATAAGATTTCCAAAATAACAAATATTCAAACGTTGTATATCATTATAAATTACTATATTTAAAAACTAAAAAGGAGTATAGGTAGCAGTTAATGGAGCTGATTCATGTGTAGTTGAAACCAATCAAAAGACGTTTACACACTGCAAATAGTGGGAATTAGATATTTATAATTAATTAACATTTCTACATGAAATGCCTTCACATTTTCATAATTTTTCTTGCGGAAAGTATTTCCTTTAGAAAATCATTTGGTATAATCAACATATACAAATCAGGGAGGTTTTTCAAATGGCTAATCATTATAAAAGCATTGTTGTTGCAGTAGACGGTTCAAAAGAAGCTGAATACGCGTTTCGTAAATCAATTGATGTTGCAAAACGAAACGAAGGTGCAGTGTTAAATCTAGTAAATGTAATCGATACTCGTTCATTTGCTGCTATCGAAGCATATGACCGTTCCATTGCAGAGCGTGCTCAAGCATTTTCTGAAGAACTATTAAATGGTTACAAAAAGCAAGCTGAAGATGAAGGTTTAACGAATGTTAATCTTATCATCGAGTATGGCTCTCCAAAAAATATCATAACAAAAGAGCTTTCTAACATCGTAGACGCAGATTTAATCATTTGTGGTGCAACTGGTCTAAATGCAGTAGAACGCTTCCTAATCGGTTCTGTATCTGAAGCTATTGTACGTTCAGCTAAATGTGACGTACTAGTTATCCGTACGCCTGAAAACTAATTTGTAATACATAAAAAGGTATCCTTGTATAGGATACCTTTTTACTTGCACTCAAGAGCAATTACTTGCCCTCTTTCCACATCTTCACTTTTTCAAAGAATAGCGCAAGTGCCTGCTTATTCTGCATATTTGGTACTTTAGCTAATAGGACTTCTTTAGGTGCTTTCAATTCCTTCGATTGTTTTTGTAAAATCACAATGCTCTTCTCTAATGATTTATTTGCAAACATCGAGTCAGGTAATTGAATAATCGCTTGAATCCACGCATGTTTTTGAATGTATTTGTGTAATTGCTTAGACTGCTCTGACTCAAACAGATGAGATGGTGCAAGGAAAAATAAATAGCCGCCATCCTTTGTATAATTCATTGATTGCTCGATGAATAAATGATGGGCATAACTCATCCCCTCCGCTGGACATAATTCATAATCGAGCGCCACTTCTTCATTTGGATAATAACCTACAGGTAGATCACAAACAACGGCATCCACTGGATTGACCAATAAATCTTCTAAGGCATCTTGACGGTATAAAGAAATAGGTTGTTCTGTTAAGTCAGCAGTTGCCGCAGCAAGACGAATAAGTAGCTCATCCACCTCTACACCTGTTGCTTCCACTTTTCCATCTAATAAATTCATAACCGTCAGTAATAAATTGCCCGTGCCTACTGCTGGGTCCATGATCGAGATCTTTTCATTTTCAAGACGCTCTGCAAAAATCTGCTCCACAAAGTAGCCCACTAATAGCCCTAACGTGTCAGGAGTCATTTGATGATTCGGCTGTGAGCCTTTGCGCATCCCTTTTAAAATAGCAATTTGAATAGCTTTACGAATATCCTCTTTTGTTGCATCTTTTTGAGAAAAATCAACTTCGCCATCAAGCCATGCCTCTAACCCATCTAATAATCCTTCTAGTAACGTTATATTGTGTTCTTTTTCGATTTTTTCGGCATGCTCATTTAGCAAACCAAATAACTTTTCGATATTTTCCATATCTAACTTCCTTTCACGCAGAAAAGAGCCGTGACAAACACTTGTCACAGCCCCTTTGTCTAGTATTATCTTAGCCTAAAAGCAGCTTATTATGCTAGTGCTTTGACAGCTGCAATGGCCGCTTCATAGTTTGGATGATCTGTAGCTTCAGGTACATATTCAACATATGTTACTTTATTGTTTGCATCCACAACGAATACTGCACGTGTCAGAAGACGTAATTCTTGAATGTATACGCCATATGCCTCACCAAATGAAAGGTCGCGGTGATCTGATACAGTTTGGACTGCATCTATACCTGCTGCACCACACCAACGCTTTTGAGCGAATGGAAGATCCACAGATACTGTATAAATGACTACATTATCACCTAAGTTCGCTGCTTCCTCATTGAATCGACGTGTTTGCGCATCACATACACCAGTATCTAATGATGGTACAACACTAAATAAACGAATTTTTCCTTCTGAATCATTTAATGTTACAGGTGATAGGTCATTCGCTAATACCGTAAAATCTGGAGCTTGATCGCCCACCTTTACTTCATTTCCTACTAGTGTCACTGGACCATTTTTAAATGTTACTTGTGCCATCTAAACGCCTCCTAATCATCATATGTACATAATATTACTAAATGAAGGGAATTAATTGCAACTATGATAGCTTACATACATAGAAATAGATAAGACTGTCTCCTAATTTGAGACAGTCTTATGTTTATTGTTCATTTTTTTCCTCTAGCTTGGCTAAGTCTATTTTTTCTTCTTGCACAGTAATTTCTATATGTTCTTCTTGTTTTGGTAAAGTAGTCGGTGTTGAAGCCTTTTCAATAAAGATTTTTTCGTGCACCACTGTTGTATCGGCAAAATAATCATGTAAGCCTTGATTTTCTGGCAAAATCACTACCAAAATATACAGTGGCATAAAAATATTATTGATGATACGACCAATCCAATCACGGAATAACACATCTGACCAAGTTAGCTGATCGTGCTTTAATGAAATTACACGTAATCCGAACACCATTTTCCCTAGTGTTTGCCCAAAGAACTTGGTCATCAGCACAAAATAGCTATAGTAGAAAATTGCTGTAATAATAGAAATTGGCGCATACCAAACCGAATCAGATAAAGACCAATCCATTAAATAGAAGATAGGATTGACGAGTATTCCACCTACAGCAGAAATGATGAATCCATCTAATAAAAATGCCCAAAATCGTACCCAAAAACCAGCAGTTTTTAATGCATAGTTTTTTTCATGTGCTGATTCTCCTGAAGTGTTTATATAGAAGCCATTTTCCAATGAGGGTGAACCTTGCATAACAATTTCATTGTTTGTCATTGTGCTCTCCCCCTTAGTATTCCCCATATAGATACATCATTTTCGGAGCGCTATAGTCCGTCATGATTTTCATTAGCATTTTTTCTTCGGCAGAGGGACCGAACATGGAGCCAATTTTCATACCTACGTATGATTGCCAGCCACCCATATCGTATGAATACTCAAATAAAGCCGCATCTTCAAGTCCATAATCCTCACGAAGAGCTGCAATGGCCGCTTCTTCATCACCAATTTCATCAATTAACCCTGCTTCAAGTGCTTTTGTACCGCCAAGAATACGACCATCTGCAACCTTCTTCACTTCTGCTTCAGACATATTACGCCCCTGCTCTACAATATCTACAAATTCTTCGTACGTTTCATTAATCATATCTTGCATCATTGCACGTTCCTCTGCTGTCACTTCACGCATTGGACTTAGCATATCTTTATGCTCTCCCGATTTAAACGTTTCAAATTTGACCCCTACTTTTTCAGCCAGCTCTTGATAGTTAATTGATTGCATGATGACACCAATAGAGCCTGTTATTGTATCACGATGGGCAAATATTTTATCTGCTGGTGCAGAAATATAATAACCACCTGAAGCTGCCATAGAATCCATTGATACATAAATTGGAATTTGTCGTTCTTCTTTTATTTTTAGTAGCTTTTTATAGATATCTGCAGATTCCTTTACACCACCACCTGGTGAATTAACGCTTAAAACAACCCCCTGTATGGACTCATCATATAAAATATTATCCAATTGTTCTAAGAAAAATTGATGATCATAGGCAACTGGTTGCCACAATGTACTTGAGCCGATATCTTGAATCGTTCCATCTACCTTTAAATAAGCAATTCGCTTATCAAAATTCTCCCCTTCAATGACATTTTCATATACATCTAAGCTATTACCTGCCATTAAGCTATCAAAATTACCTAGGAAATCTGCTTTAAATAGCGCAAAAATGGTATTAATTCCTAACGAAAATAGTAAAAGAACACCAGCCACTACTAAAGCAACCCACCTTTTTACATTCATGTCTTTCCGCCTCCTCAACACGTAATACGTATGACTTGCCAATTTGTTTCATTTTTTTGCAATAATTAAACACAAAAAGCTTTAAGCTATGTATTTCCTCATATTACCTTACCTAAAAAAAATAAAAAAATCAAAGTCCATACCTTTGATGAACTTTGATTTTCGACATTATTTCCTAGGAAATATTATAATTGGAGGTGTTTGATTTCTTGTTGTCGTAATTCGACACGTCTAATTTTCCCAGAAGATGTTTTTGGTAGTTCCTCTACAAATTCAATAGCACGTGGATATTTATAAGGAGCAGTCAATGATTTAACATGACTTTGGAGTGTTTGAATAAGCGCTCCATCACCTTTTTCACCATTGCGCAGAACAATAAATGCTTTGACAATATTTCCTCTTACTTTATCAGGGCTCGCTATAACAGCAGCCTCTTTTACAGTTGGATGTTTCATTAAAGCATCCTCTACTTCAAAAGGGCCAATTGTATAGCCTGAGGAAATAATAACATCGTCTCCTCGTCCGTCAAACCAAAAGTAGCCATCTTCATCTTTATAAGCACGATCTCCTGTAATATACCAATCCCCACGAAATTGTAAATTTGTACGTTCAGGATCATTTAAATATTTTTTAAAGAGTGCTGGCGTTTCGCGATGAACAGCAATATCACCAACTTCTCCGATTGTAACAGGTTTGCCCAAATCATTAATAATTTCAACAGTGTTGCCAGGAGTAGGTTTTCCCATAGAGCCAACTCTCGCTTCCATCCCTACCATTGTGCCTACCAATAATGTATTTTCCGTTTGTCCATAGCCATCTCGCACTTGTAATTTGAATGTTTCCAAGAATACTCTAATAACCTCACTATTTAATGGCTCACCAGCTGATACAGCTTGGCGAATTGCACTTAAATCATATTCATGTAAATTTTCAAGCGCTGCCATAAAACGATATTCAGTTGGTGTACAGCATAGTACATTGATTTTGAATCTCTCAAGCAATGCTAAATAAGAAGCTGCTTCAAATTTACCTTTGTAGACAAATGCAGTAGCACCACTGCCTAAAGTAGCTAGAAATGGACTCCAAATCCATTTTTGCCACCCTGGTGCTGCAGTCGCCCAAACAATATCATTTTCTTGTACACCCAACCAATGTGGTGCTGTTGTTCGTAAATGAGCATAGCCCCAACTATGCGTATGCACTGCTGCTTTTGGATTTCCTGTTGTTCCGCTTGTATAGGCTAAAAATGCATTGTCTGTGCTTTTTGTTGGGATAGGATTTATGTAGGTTGTAGGTTGATTATTCATTTTTTCAAGTATGTTCTGCCAAGGTTCATGTGCATTCCCTATGACAAATTGCAGTATGTCTTGTAAATTTCCTACTTTATCGAACTGTTCAATATAGGGTTCAAATGCAATAACTGCTTTAGCATTTGCATGATGAATTCGATACTCAATATCCTTTGTTCTTAACATCTCAGAACTTGGAATAATAGTTAAACCCGCTTTCAATGCAGCAATATACACAATATATGCTTCAACCGAACGTGGTACCATTACTAAAATGACATCACCTTTCTTTAAACCTTGCTTGGTGAATACATGTGCTGCTTGATTCGCTTTTTCCAATAAATGTGCATATGTAATACATTGGATGTCTTGGTTTTCTTCACAAATGATTAAAGCATTTTTGGCTGCATCCTGAGCATATTTTTCAATTTCCTCTACTATGTTATACCATTCTGGTGCAACTAAATCTTGTCTTTTCATGGCAATTGCCCCCTTTTGTTATGACACATTATAAAACTCTTTTTTCAGCATTTTCAATGGTTTGTGCTTAATTTCGGTAAAGTCATGACAACTATCATACCCTCCTATATGGCATCGGTCACATTTTATCTATAGGAAAACTTGCTATTGAATACAAATGAAAAGTATGGTACATTTTGGTCAACTAAAAGCAAGATTGCAGGGGGACTCGTAAGAGTTGAGAAGGTAAAACCTGACCCTTTGAACCTGTTAGTTAATACTGACGTAGGGAGCAATAAACATCGTTTTCAGATGAAAGGCTCTTTTCGTGCATTTTTACACAAAAAGAGCCTTTTTTGCATGCTTACGTCCATCCCTAAAGGAGGACTACAATGATTTTTCAAACAATTCGTCAACAGCAACCACTTATCCATTGTATTACCAATTATGTAGTGGCAAATTTTCAAGCAAATGGTTTATTAGCGATAGGTGCTTCACCAGTAATGGCCGATGACTACCAAGAGGTAGAGGAGATGGTGGCCATTGCTCAAGCATTATTAATTAATATTGGAACACTTAATGATCGCACAAAAAGTGCCATGTTATTAGCAGGTGAAAAAGCCAATAAACTTGGTATTCCTGTTATTTTAGATCCTGTCGGAGTTGGAGCCACAACTTATCGTAAGGAAACCGTAAGATACTTACTGGAAAACATACACTTTGCCGTGATTCGCTGTAATCTCGGCGAGCTAGCAGCAATAGTTGGTGTAAATTGGCAACAAAAAGGTGTCGATAGTGGTCATGGCACTATCGCTATGGAATTAGAAGCCACATCATTGGCTCAACGCTATCAATGCATTGTTATTGTCACAGGAGAACGCGATTTTATAACTGATGGCAAGCATAGCCAATGGATCGCTGGTGGTCATCCACAAATGACGGAAGTAACGGGTACAGGTTGTTTACTTAGCGCAATTTGTGGCGCAGCCTATAGTGTAAGCCATAATCCTTACCAACAATTAACGGAAACACTTACTTACTATAAAAAAGCAGGTGTACTGGCATCCGCATTTACTGCAGACATTGGTGATTTTCAAATAGCCTTACTCAATGCTATACATCGCTTATCAAAGGATGGTGCAGCTTCATGCATATTGTAACAACAATCGCTGGCTCAGATAGTGGTGGTGGCGCGGGTATACAGGCTGATTTAAAAACATTTCAGGAATTAGAAGTGTTTGGTACTTCTGTTATTACTGCTCTAACTGCTCAAAATACTTTGGGTGTAACAGGTGTTTACCCTATTGACGTTTCCTTTATAAAAAAACAATTCGAGGCCTTAGTAGAAGATTTTCCAATCGCTGCGATTAAAACAGGAATGCTTTATTCCTCAGAAATTATCAAAGCAATTGCACACAAGATCAGGGAGCTAAACATTCCACTGATTGTTGATCCGGTGATGATTGCAAAAGGTGGGGAAAGCCTATTACAGCAAGAAGCTATCGATGCCTTACGCTCAACTTTATTACCACTTGCTACGGTTGTTACGCCCAATATACCCGAGGCAGAGACACTTACTGGGAGATCTATTCATCATTTTGAAGATATGAAAGAAGTAGCTCAAAGCTTGTTACAGCTAGGTGTACAATGTGTCATCATTAAAGGTGGTCATTTAGCAGATCCACTTTATGCCATTGATTATGTATTTTGCAAAAATGGACGTTCTTTTTCTTTGCAGTCTCCACGAATCCAAACAAAAAATACGCATGGTACTGGATGTACATTTTCCGCAGCACTTACTGCTTTTCTTGGACAAGGATTTGCTCTGGAAAATGCCATTATAGAAGCTAAAAAATTTATCCAATTAGCTATTATGTTTAATTTATCGATTGGAAATGGTCATGGACCCACTAATCATTTTGCTTATCAACAGTATAAGGAAGGCTGTGAGGTGATTATTCATGAAACGTGAGGATTTGGAGCTTTATTTTATTATGGGTACGAGCAATGTTCCTCCTCAAGAACAACCTATCTATATCCTAGAAAAAGCCTTGCAAGCAGGCATTACAATGTTTCAATTTCGTGAAAAAGGTCCTCACGCGTTAACTGGACTTGCGTATGAACAATTTGCACGCCAATGTCAAAAACTATGTCATCACTATAATGTGCCCTTTATCATTAATGACGATGTTGATCTAGCGATACGACTAGGGGCTGATGGTGTTCATATCGGACAAGATGATTTACCTGTAAGTGTAGCACGTAAAAGAATCGGGAATATGATTCTTGGTGTATCTGTCCATTGCGAGGAAGAATTGCAAATAGCTATTAACCATCAAGCTGATTATGTTGGTATCGGTCCAATCTTTCCAACATCCTCTAAAAGTGATGCACAACCACCATGTGGTACATCTTTTTTACAGGAGGCACATTCATTACATCCTGAATTACCAATTGTAGCAATTGGTGGAATAAATTTCACAAATGCACATTCTGTATTTCAAACGGGGGTTGATGGTGTTGCTGTTATTTCAGCTATTTGTCAAAGCAAAGATGTTGATCATACAGTAGCTACATTTAGATCCTTATCTCGTATAAATAAATGATCAATAAACAAACTAAAACCAGTGCCTTTTACGGTCACTGGTTTTAAGTTTATAAATGCTTAATCAGCATTTATTGGTTGTTGTTTGGCATACCTTTTAATTGAGATTCTGCCATTTGTACAAGACGTTTAGTGATTTCACCACCAACGGAACCGTTGGCACGAGCTGAAGCTTCAGCTCCTAATTGAACACCAAATTCTTGTGCAATTTCGTATTTCATTTGATCTAGTGCTTGTTGTACACCAGGTACTGCAAGCTGGTTTGAACTACGGTTGTTGTTTGAAGCCATGTTTCTCACCTCCTTGTGAATATAGAATGTGCGATATTAGATTTTTAATAC
Source organism: Lysinibacillus sp. A4 (assembly GCF_024919535.1). Taxonomy (NCBI): domain Bacteria; kingdom Bacillati; phylum Bacillota; class Bacilli; order Caryophanales; family Bacillaceae; genus Lysinibacillus; species Lysinibacillus sp. A4. The sequence continues at coordinate 479,489 of NZ_JANWTB010000003.1, forward strand.
AAAAAATTTAGAGGTAAATTGTACCTCTATTGGAATAACAATATCCATACAAAAAAGCCGTCTCAAATTGGGCTTTGAGACGGCTTTTGAATCCTTATAGTAGATCTGCAAATTTATCTTGTTGTTCTTCTTTCTTAGGGAAAATATAGACCTCGCGATTCTTCACTGCTCGCTCGATCAATTCATCAAAGTCAGAGAAGCTTTCATAATGCTCAACCTTTTCAAGCTTCGGTTTTGTTTTTGGACTTGCTGGTGTAAAAATCGTGCAGCAATCTTCAAATGGCTGAATAGATGTTTCGTATGTGCCGATTTTTTCTGCAATATCAATAATCTCTAATTTATCAGTTGAAATCAGCGGACGAAGGATAGGTGTATTTGTTACTGCGTTTATTGCTGTTAAACTTTCAAGCGTTTGACTCGCCACTTGTCCAAGACTTTCGCCCGTTACAATAGCAAGTGCACCAATTTCCTCACGCACCTGATCAGCAACCTTCAACATCATTCGGCGTGTTGTCGTCATCGATACATTAGAAGGTACTTTTTCTTTAATAAGAACTTGTATTTCAGTAAAAGGAATGACATGCAAACGAATACTAGCACCAAATTTTGTTAATTCATTGGCAAGCACTTTAACTTTTTCCAATGAATTTTGGCTTGTATAAGGTGGACTAAAGAAGTGAATTGCCTCTAATCGCACACCACGCTTCATCATTAAATAACCTGCGACAGGGCTATCAATACCGCCAGATAGCATTAATAAAGACTTGCCATTTGATCCTACAGGCATTCCACCTGCACCAGGAATGACTTGTGCCATCATATAAGTTGCATCATGGCGAACTTCTACACGTAGCTCAATATCAGGCTGCTTCACTTTAACAGATAAATTTTGAAATTGTGGTAAAACATAGCCACCGATCTCACGTTGGATGGCATGAGATTCTAAAGGAAATGTTTTATCAGTACGTTTTACCTCTACTTTAAATGTATGTGGCTCATCTTTAAATGTCTCCATAATAGTGATAGCGAGCTTTTTCATACTGTCCATATCTTTTTCGCATGCAGCGACAGGGCTAAATGATTGAATACCAAAAATTTTAGGTAAACCTGTAATTAGCATTTGCATTTGTGCTTCGTCTTCTATGGCAATAAACATACGGTCACGTTCTGTGCGAATATGCAGTTGTCCTAAATCTGCAAAGGCATGACGAATATTTTCACGTAAACGGCGGATAAAATCCATTTTGTTGCGACCTTTTGTAGAAAGCTCACCATATCTAATTAAAATTTCTTTCCAAATCATTTACTTATTTTCTCCTTTGAGTTCCAACATTACTTCTGCTAGTACTTGTTTAAAGTTTTCTATATCTTCTATTGTGTTATGTGCGCCAAAGCTAAGGCGAATCACGCCTTTTTTATAATGCTCATCAAGGTGAAGCGCCTCGACGACATGACTTGTTTTCGTTTGCTTGGAAGAACATGCACTTGATGTCGACACAATGACACCACGTTTTTGCATAGCATTAATAATGACTTCCCCTTTTAAATCACGAACACTAAATGACACAATATGCGCAGCTCCCTGTGGGGTTGATAAAACATGGACTGCTTCGCCATAACTTTCTAGCTGAGTTCGGATTTCATCGTGCCATTGACGGTATTTATTTGTGCGTTCGTTCATTGTTTCAACAGCAAGTCGAGCCGCTTTCGCTAAAGCAACAGCTTGCGGAACTGCTACAGTACCACTACGCATACCAAATTCCTGACCTCCACCAAGAGCAAAGGGCTGCCATCTTATGGGTTTACGGAATGCTAACACTCCTGAGCCTTTAAAGCCATGAATTTTATGACCAGAGATAGAAATACAGTCAGGTCCTTCTTCTTTAAAGGATATTGCTAATTTCCCAAAGCTTTGCACAGCATCAACATGAAAGGCAGCACGACTCATTTCATGAATCATTTTTGCTGCTTCCTTAATAGGCTGAATTGCACCCATTTCATTATTCACATGCATGATGCTAACTAAAATTGTTTCTTTTCGTATTTTAGTACGAAGCTCATCTAGAGAAATCACCCCTCTTCGATCGACACGAAGATATTCAACATCATAGCCCTCTTTTTCAAGTTGTTTCATTGTTTCTAGCACTGATGGATGTTCAATTTCAGTCGTTAAAATGTGCTTTCCTATATGCGTATTACTACGTGCTATTCCAAAAATAGCTGCATTATTTGATTCTGTACCACCTGAAGTAAATAGCACATTTTTTGCCTCTGTCTGCAAAATATCTGCTACTTGCTCACGCGCACGTATTAATAAATCATTTGCTTCAACACCCATAGCATGGATGGAAGCAGGGTTGGCATAATACTGCTCATTTACAACCATAAAAGCCTGCATAACCTCTTTTAAAGGCTTAGTTGTTGCACTATTATCCAAATAAATTGTATTAACCATAACTTTTCACACACTTTCAAAACGTTGATTTAACGGTATTTATCATAACGCAATCTTTGGCGATTGACCACTAACTTTAACAATTATTTAAATTTTAATTGATATCCTACATTTTTTTCACCATCGTGACAAACTCTGTTGGTGTTCTAAATTCAATTGCTTTAACAAAACCAAATTTTTCATAAAGATGGATTGCTCTCTTATTAAATAGTGCAACTGTTAAACGTAATGGCAGCTGATATTCTTCTTGAACTGTTTGAACAATAAACGAAAAAAATGCCGTTCCTAATCCTTGACCCGTTAGATTTGGCTTCAACCCAATCCCAATATCTATACAGTGTCCTTCATACGCCCCAAAACCTTGCCCTTTTGGCACTTGGGCTGCTTTACCTGTACAATAATAGCCAATTAGTTCACTATGATTATTAAAGATCGCAAAGTAAGGATTATCAAGCATTTCTTGTACATTTTCACCCGATAATTCATTATTGTAAAAATCGTAAGGTGCTACATATTGCCATTGTAAAATTTCACTTGCGAAATGTTCATTCATTTCTTTGATTGACAATTTCATACTGAATCACATCCTAATCTAAGCATAAATAGAAAGCTGTCTAAAAAGTAATCGCTATACTTTTTAGACAGCTCAAAATGTTATTTGAATTATTTTGCTATGAATTCTTCGGCAACCATTTCTTGAATACGCTTTAAGGCACCTGGCTCCATTTCTTCCACTGCTGTACCTGCTTCTTCTAAAGCCTTTGCATAACGGAATTGATGGAAAGCCTCTTCTGCTTCTCTTAAACGTCCGTTCAATTTTGGGTTCGATGCGCGATGGCGATTACCGTACTGAATAATACGCTCAATGAGCATCACATTTTCTATTAACTCATGTGCCTTTACTTTAACATCCTCTACACAGAGTGTTGCTGCATTTAGATTATTATGAACAGTACCCATATTAAGTGGTACTTCTTGCAAGCTTTGCATGACAACATAGATGTGCTCTGCTGCCTCATCAAGCCGTGCATCCATCTCCTCAGGAATTCCTGGAATATTTGCCTTGTTCAATAAACGATCAGTATCCTGTAATATTTTCTTTAAGTTTTCGACTTGAGCGCGTGCCTTATTTTCATCTATTCGAAGTTTCTTCATTGTATTCGACAGATGACCTTGTTCTTCGTGAATTCGTTCAAGCTCTTCACTAATTTCGATTAACTCTTCCTGTAAGCTAGAATAAGCTGATTTTTCTTCCCTAACTCGCATAGCTAATAGATCATAGCGACGTTGCAGTGCTTCCAATTGTTTTAAAGCGGCTTTTGGAATTTCAGCATCTTTTTCATTTAAATGATAACTTTGCTGTACATACGTTGCCTCGTCATTCACTAATTTTGTTGAAGAAATGACATTGGTAATAGAACTTAATAAACGATCACAATTTTGATCTACATAATTTTTAGCAATAACCTCTTTTTCAAGTAAATCATAAAAATGGTCGATTTCTTCATTTATTTCTGTCACACGCGGTTTAACAACTTTTAAATTCAGCTCTGCAAGTTCGAGTTTTAATGCCTCAAATTCTTTTTCATATTTATTAAGTGCATCTGTCAATTCTAAATGCTGTAAATAGTAAGATTGGTCTTCCATTTCACGCTGACCATTACGCAATTCCTGAACCGCACCTGGTAGCTTTACTTGAATTTCCGTTAAGATGGTTGGAACATCATTAATATATTCGAATGTCTGCTGCGATTCTTGATTTAAGCTAATGACAATTTCTCGCGCTTGCAAATAATTACCTTCATTTGTTAGGACATCGAACTCTTCAAATTTTTGAACAAATGTCTCTAGCTTCTTCTCTAATGCAGGTAATGCTACACCGAATGAATGCTGATGAGCCAGCAATGTCTTTCTTGCAGAGCGATAGTATTCTTTTAATTGTTCGATTTCAATTCGATTTTTTTCTTCGCTGCCAATTAATTCATTCAGTTCTTCTAAAATTTTATTTTTATCTTGGTCGCATTTCTCAATGTAATCTTCAATTTCACGTTCTATTAAAGTTGCCCTTTTAAAACGAAGTCGATTAATTTGATCCTCAGCATCAAATAGGAGAGAATCGATTTTAGTCATATGTACGTCGATGACTTCATCCCAAGTATTGCGCCATCGTTCAAACATTTCTTCCGTTTCACCGTTCATGTTTAAAGATTTTACTTTTGAAATTTCTTCATTTATAGGATTATGTTGTATTTGTAATTTTTCATTTTCTAGTTTTGCAATAATTGCAACATGTTTTCTTCGCATCATAAATCCTACTATGGCTAAAATTAATAGTAGGATAATCGGAATGATGATATACTCCATCGTAAGCCTCCTATTCTACAATAAACGAATTGGCTAGTTGTATTTATTATATACTATGTTTTCGCCTTTTGTACTAAAATTTAAGTGTTTTTCAGAAAACTGTATTTTCGCTATTGTGAAATATTTAAATAGCGTATCTATAGAGCTAAAGGAGTGGTAAATTATGAAACGTGATGGGCATATACATAGTCCTTTTTGTCCACATGGCACTACGGACTCATTCAAGCAATATATTGAAAAAGCAATTTCTCAACATTTCACAGATATAACATTTACAGAACACGCCCCATTGCCCAAAAGTTTTGTCGATCCAACCCCGCAACAAGATAGTGGCATGAATCCTGATGATCTCATGTCTTACATTGAAGAATTGCAACATCTGCAACAACAGTATGCACAAGATATTCGTATCCGCATCGGACTAGAAGTTGACTACATCCAAGGCTACGAACAAGAAACTCGTCAATTCCTTGATACCTATGGACATCTTTTAGATGACGCTATTTTATCAGTCCATTTTTTAAAATGGCAAGATACCTTTGTATGTATCGACTTTTCTTCTGAATGCTTTATTGATTTTTCTAAAAAAGTTGGCTCTGTTGAACAGGTATATGATTTATATTATGATACTGTCCTACAATCGATTAGAGCAGATCTTGGTCCATACAAACCAAAACGGATTGGGCACCCATCACTTATTCATAAATTCCAACTAGCGCACAACGAAAAAATCAATGACACCCCACGTATCAAAGAAGTATTAGACAGCATGAAATTCGCGGGCTATGAATTAGATTTAAATAGTGCTGGTTTAAGTAAACAATATTGTCAGGAGCCTTATCCACCATTTGCTCTTATCAATTATAGTCAAACTATTAAACTACCATATGTATTTGGTTCAGATGCACATTGCACAGAAGATTTACATCAACACTATAATGTTATATTACCAATATAAATAACTTTTAAACGAGGTGCTTAATATGTTTACACAAATTAATTACGAAGGATCAATTGCTGACCAATATCTGACATTATCAAAACAATTGGATGCACTATTAACTGGTGAAACCAACCAAATCGCCAATTTAAGTAATGCCTCTGCCCTGTTAAATCAATTTTTAACGAACATTAACTGGGTTGGTTTTTATCTCTTGCAGGATAATGAACTTGTGTTAGGGCCATTCCAGGGTCTTCCTGCCTGTGTTAGAATTCCTATTGGGCGTGGTGTTTGTGGTACAGCTGTGGCAACAAGAGAAACCGTTGTTGTAAAAGATGTACATGATTTTCCAGGGCATATTGCCTGTGATGCTGCATCGCAGTCTGAAATTGTTATACCGCTAATGAAGCAAGGTGAAATTATTGGTGTGTTAGATATCGATAGCCCTATCGTGAATCGATTTTCAGAGCAAGATCGTAATGGCCTAGAGGCTTTTGTTAAAACACTCCTTAATCATTTATAATACAATATTAAAAATTGCCCTGAAATGTTTTATATTGTCATTTCAGGGCAATTTATTTAAACAACCATTTACGTTTTGCTTTATCAATCCTATGAATTCGTTTGGAACGATCCATTGTGAGTACAAAAGCGATTTTTCCCGCTGTTTTTTGCTTCATACAAGGCTGTATCTGCATGTAAAAACACAGATTGGAATGCTGGTCGATCTCGCTCATCCCATGTTATAAGACCCGCAGAAATGGTTACTTGTGGATCTGTGGCATTTGGGATGACTTCCACAATGGTTGATGCTAATTCCAAAGCTTCTTTTTCATCGATGTTGGGGACATAGACAGACATTTCTTCTCCACCCCATCTTGCACAAATCCCCCGGCTTCCAATAGTCTCTTTTAATTGAACCGCAATCTGAACAAGAATTTTATCTCCAACTTGGTGACCATACGTATCATTAATGCGTTTAAAATTATCAATATCAATTAACAAGAACATACCCGATTGATCATATTCAAGTGATTTTTCTACAAACTGATCGAGGTAACTGCGGGCATACAGTTTCGTTAAATGATCCAAATCGACCATTTCCTGAAGCTGTGTTCGTAAAATTGAGTTTGCAATGGCTAACGATGAATGGTGAATTAAAGATTGCATTAATTTGAAACTATCGAATGAAAAGAAATATGGCTCTTTATGTAAGACGATACTAAAACCATTAATCTTTTCCTCCATAAGTATAGGAATCACCATAATAGAGCGATACTCAATTTGATTAGGAGTTAGACGGCTGAAATCGGCAACAAATAGTGGATCATTCGTTTGAGCAAAGTGTTGTTCAACATGTTTTATATAACTTTGACCGTTTTCTGAATGGAACAAGGAGGTACTTGCACCTGTTATTTCAAATGTCTCGTGTTTTTTAAATGCGAAACATACTTCCATTGGCTGAAAGGATTTCAGTAACTGCTTTTGTAGGAAAAGTAACATTTCATGAATGTCAATTCGCATATTTAAACGATGCGAAGTTTCATTGATGAGTTGTAAGTCACTTACGAGGCGATGCGATTGATGATATAATTTTGCATTTTCAAGTGCATTTCCTGAAGCTTGTGCCAGCATCCGTACAAAATCTTTTTCGGTTGTTGAAAAAAGATAAGTGGTGGGAGCACTTACTTGCAAGATGCCATAAATAGCTTGCCTGCCCTTAATCGGTGCATTTAACAACCGACAATTTAAATCGCTCGCTAACTCTGTCGTTAACTCTCCTGATACAAAGGCTTCAATTGTAGCAGGTCTTTCTGATAAATAATCAAAAAGCTTAATATCGATGGTCGTGTGTCGATCTTGATCATTCGATAAAATAAGCTCCACATTAAACTCTGGAAAATTATCCCGTATATTTTTTAATACATTTTCTAAAATTAAATCAATATCCATTGTTGAATGAAACAAATCAGTCATGTTATATAGTTTTCTATATTGGTCTTCATTTATTTTGACATCTAAATTGTCTCTAATCATTTGAAGAACCTTTGAAAGTATTTCTATACACTCTTCACCATACTCCGAGGTCATAAAGTCTGTCCAAGACTCTGTTGCCTCCACAAGTAATATACCAATGGGATTTTTGCCCTCTGCTTGGAAAAGCACCATATCTGTCATCATTGAATAGGCCTGTCTTGCTTTCAATATATAAGGAATTTTCACTACTTTTTGTTGATAAAAACTAGCTTCAATCATCAGCCATGACACAGCATTTAGCTTTGTTTCAATTGTTAATGAAGCCATCTCTTCGATTGGGATTAAGGAATTACCTTCAAAACTAAGAAAAGCAGCATTATCAATTTTCAAGCGCTTCTTTAGAAACTGTTTCAATGAACAAAAATACCCATTAAAACTAGTTTGTTCTTCATAAGAACTCACCCAAAAGCTCAAAACATCAGATTTTATATATTTTAGCGTTTGTAAATGGTCTGTCATGAAATCACCTTTTCTATATAACGTCCAAATCAATTACTATTAACTTATAATATATTATACATAATTTGTGTCATTTTGACTATGTAATTATCCCTTACTTTTACAATTTACATAACACAGCGTATCATTAACTATTCCCATATTATTTAAAATAGATAGTGAGGAATTTCCTACTATGTTCTTTTATATTTTTTTACTAGCTAATAATTGACGTCCTTGTCCAAAGCAGTTACAATGAAGGTTGTGTAAAATAAACGCAGCAGTGGTATAAGCTTATGATTGTATTTTATTCCTCTATTTTCTGATGTACAACTACTTAGATGATCAGCAATGAAAATTAGATGGTGTATTGTGTAACCTAACGGCTGCATAGGCGAAAGTACATGAAAATAAAATGCGTGTAAGAATGGGTACTACTGGTTTTTGTTTTACAACAAAAAAACCAAATTTAAAGGAGGAGACAACAATATGTCTCGTTATACAGGTCCATCTTGGAAATTATCACGTCGTCTTGGTATCTCACTAAGCGGTACAGGTAAAGAAATCGAAAAACGTCCTTACGCACCAGGACAACACGGTCCAAACCAACGTAAAAAATTATCAGAATACGGTTTACAACTTCAAGAAAAACAAAAACTTCGTCATATGTATGGTATGAACGAACGTCAATTCCGTACTCTATTTAACCGCGCTGGTAAAATGAAAGGTGTTCACGGTGAAAACTTCATGATCCTTCTTGAAACTCGCCTTGACAACTTAGTTTACCGTTTAGGTTTAGCTCGTACTCGTCGTGGAGCTCGTCAATTAGTTAACCACGGTCACATCTTAGTAGATGGCAAACGCGTTGATATCCCATCATACAGCGTAAAACCAGGTCAAACGATTTCTCTTCGTGAAAAATCTCAAAACCTTGCTGTAGTAGTAGAAGCAATTGAAGTAAACAACTTCGTACCTGACTACTTAACATTCGATGCTGACAAAAAAGAAGGTACATTCACTCGCCTTCCAGAGCGTTCTGAATTATCAGCTGAAATCAACGAAGCATTCATCGTAGAGTTCTACTCTCGTTAATTAAATTGCTCTGCAAAGAGTAGTTTAGAAAACCCTAGAAAGCCTTTTATATCAAGGCTCTCTAGGGTTTTTGCTTTTTATCAACCATGCTCAATCATGTATTAATTATTATATTTGGGGCTAATTATTAATGTTTTTGGTGGGCATATTTGTAAAGATGTTCAAGTAGGTTGGGAATAATATCCTATTCCTTTTTTATTTTGCCTCCCCCAAAAAACACCCGCCGTAGCAAGTGTTAATTTTTATTACTTTTCTTTATTCGTATCTTGTTTTGAGATTCCATTTCTTTACGTTTTTGCTCTTCTTCTAGTTGTTTTTATAGATACGTGGAGCATACGTTTTCATAAAGAAAGCATGCATACGTTGTTGAGTTTCAATAGATGGTATGGTGTTTTCAATTCATTCCCTCTTTCCCCATCCATCAGGAGTGGTCCTTTTATTCAAAGAGCAACACTATATACAACTATTATTTTTAGAAATTACTCAACTAATTCTACACTAAGTGTAGTAATCGCAAGTGGTGCTGTATCTTGAACTGTACCATTATAACCAACTTTTACCTTTGAACTGCATCTTAGATGTAAAACTTTCGAGATGCAGTTCAAAAATTTATTTTGGGCTTTTATTGCTTATTTAGTTTTTTGCTCATCACAACATCAATGTGTATTATAAGTAATTTAATTAATTACTGTTTTGAAAATTAATCATTACCTATTACCGTAGATTTTACTCCATACCCGCTCCTCATTTTTTTCCGTTTCACCCGCAATAGCCATCCAACTACGAGATATAGACAAGTAGTTAAAATCCCTGCAGATGGGGAAACGAGAAATTCTTTTCCCTGAGCAAGTTTGATATAGCCATCGAGAATAAGTGGATTAACAAGTGCATCCTCAGTCATATGCATAAGGACAAGCGGCCATATACTCCTTGTCATTAAGTAAATTTCTGTGTACATCACTGTCCAGCAAATCATCGTGACGATACCTATTATTGTAAATAGCCATCTATTGACAGGAAGTACACTGATGATATCACTCTCTGATAAAAACACAAGAAAGTACGGGATATGCCATGCACCCCAAACACCACCAACAATTAGATAGAGCCAAAAATCATCCAACTTTAAATTTGAAAGCTTACTTGTCAGATAACCTCTCCATACGGATTCCTCGAAAAAGTTTTTAACGAATTGAATAAGTAATCCACTAAAAAACACAGATAATACAGTGCTTAGATTAAAGGCTGAAAAGTCCATCCAGTTGAAAACATAGCTAATTAAAAGTACTAAAGTTGTGACTGCTGGATAAATGAAAAGTGCAATGACATACCATTTTAAATTGCCCTTAAAATTAGGCAATAAACCTATATCCCGCCAACCATCTCCTGCGAAGGAACGTAACAGGATGGTTGCAAGCAGCGGAGATATGAGCCAAATTCCCATACCAAGAGTATCTCCCTGAGGCTGCTCTGGAATCAATTTATCCACTAACACACCAAACCAACCACACAGTAACACAACAACAATAAAGATCATTATGTTTCTCCGGGATGTTTTCATCTTCAATTAACCTCCTTGTTTTCAAGTATCGAAAGAATCCACATAATATTAGGACAAGGTGTTTCTGGATGTAGCGCAATATATTGAGCAATTCCTTGTATAGAACACCAAAATGACACTGCAAGGGCTTCTGGATTCCCTTGCCTGATTTCACCTAGCAATTGTCCCTTTTCAATTAAAGGGATACTCCTTTTTATTAATTTGTCTGCTTCAGCAAGCATTTCTTTTAAATCCTCTGACAAATGTTCAAGATGCTGGGCATTTTCCATCAATACAAACATTTTTGCAGCAGATGGATTTGTACAAATCATATTAAATAACTCCTCAACAACTACCTTAAACGTGTCCAATGGTGATTCATCAGTAAAGTGAAAATCCATTTTAAGTCGTTCACAGCCTATTCGAATAAGCTCTTCATAAAGTTTTTCCTTTGAGTCGAAATAATGAAAAAGCAATCCCATACTCATATCAGCAGCTTTGGCAATATCGGCAACCTTTGTTTCCCCATATCCCTTCCGTATAAACAAATCCAGTGCAGATGTTAAAATAACGGCCTTTCGTTGCTCCTTTTGTTCATGTCGTAATGACATTGTAAGCACCCCTTCATTAAAAATATATTCATTGAAATAATATTCAATGAATATTTAAAAATCCCTGCAAAAATACCTACTAAACGTAAAATTTTTTAAGAAGCTAATGGAACTTTTCTGTTTGGAATAAGTCAAATGTAGGAAATATTCAAAGTAAGAGGAGGATAATATGAAGCTTGATGAATTAGTTATGCTGATCTTAATTTAAGTGGACTAATAACATTTTTCATTGTTCCATTTGATAGGAATAATCCTTTTGAACATCCCTGCACTTTATCAACGCTTTTCAGAGAAAATCTAATGCGGCTCATTTTCCATAAAAAGACGCTATTTGCGGTTATATTATGGATTCTCCTATTAACAGGTATTTGGTTTGGCTTTAAACAACAGGAATACCATATCAACGCTCATAGTGGAAATCCCCCTATTCACACAAATACAACAGCAATTATATATATGTGGATTATTCCTCTATACAATTGTTCTTTATTTACTACTTGCATTGACTACAACTTTCAAAGCTCAAAAAACAACCATTAATTCATCTAAATAATGACAATTTTATGTACATTAAAATAGTAATTGCATAGGGAAAAACAACTTAAACACTATCATTATAATCAATATAAAATATCAGTTATTTACTATGTATTCCAGCTTGATTTTAGAACCAATTCCTAAAAAATATATTTTACTTTTATAAAAAAACATTTAAAAAGTGTATTAAAATCAATATTCCTAGGCAATCCAATCGTACAGCCATCAATAAAAAGGTTCATCTTTTTTGTAAAATAATAACTTGGTAAAAAGGGAATATTTTAACAAAAATATGAGTTGAACTTTCACAAAAAATAGAATACGATGAATTGCGAAAGGTGGTTCACCATCATTCAAGCAATAATAATTTTTTAAAAGGGGTTGGAAATATGTCAGACGTTCTAAAGCAATTTGTTATGCCGAAAACAAACTTATTTGGACCTGGAGCAATTCAAGAAGTTGGTAAACGCTTAAATGATTTAGAAGTGAAAAAGACATTAATCGTAACAGATGAGGGTCTACACAAATTAGGTCTCTCAGAACAAATTGCTAACATCATTACAGCTGCTGGAATTGATGTAGCAATTTTCCCGAAAGCAGAACCAAATCCAACAGATCAAAACATTGAAGATGGCATTTCCGTGTATCATGCGGAAAACTGCGATTCTATTGTTTCTCTTGGAGGAGGCAGCGCACACGATGCAGCAAAAGGTATCGGACTTATTGCTTCGAATGGTGGACGTATTCATGATTATGAAGGCGTTGATAAATCACAAAATCCACTTGTGCCATTAATTGCAATTAATACAACTGCTGGTACTGCCAGTGAAATGACTCGTTTCACTATTATCACGGATACAGCACGCAAAGTAAAAATGGCCATTGTTGATAAGCATGTGACACCGTTACTTTCTATAAACGATCCTGAATTAATGATTGGTTTACCTCCTGCTCTTACGGCGGCTACTGGGGTTGATGCATTAACACATGCTATTGAATCATTCGTTTCTACGAATGCTACACCAATCACGGACGCATGTGCTGAAAAGGTACTTCAACTAATCCCTGAATATCTACCACGTGCCTATGCAAATGGAGCTGATATAGAAGCCCGTGAACAAATGGTATATGCACAATTTTTAGCGGGAATGGCCTTTAATAATGCATCACTTGGTTATGTTCATGCAATTGCTCATCAATTGGGTGGTTTCTATAACCTACCACATGGCGTGTGCAACGCTATTTTATTGCCACATGTTTGTCGATTTAATGTCACAGCACGTACAGAGCGCTTTGCTCGTATCGCTGAATTATTAGGAGAAAATGTAGAAGGTTTAAGTAAGCGCGATGCCGCTGAAAAGGCTATTACAGCTATTGAGAAGTTATCTCAAGATTTAAATATCCCTAGTGGCTTCCGTGAATTAGGGGCAAAAGATGAGGATATCGAGATCTTAGCAAAAAATGCATTGTTAGATGTGTGTGCTGAGACGAACCCTCGTAAAGCAACACTAGAGGATATCAAACAAATCATCACAAATGCAATGGGTCCTATTGTGAAAAAAGAAGAGTCACTCGAGGCAGTTGCCCTTTCTTAATCGACGGTTTCCTATAAGCCTATACAAAGGGTGGAGAAAACAAATGTTTTCTCCACTTTTTTATGGGCTCGATACACACACATTGTCTATCGTGGGAACTCTCGCTATACTTTTCTTAAAAAGAATAGGAGAAAACAATATGCGTTTAATTTCAATTTGTCCTAGCAATACAGAATTAGTCGCCTATTTAGGGCTGACAGACCAGCTCGTTGGAGTAGATGATTATTCCGATTGGCCAGCCTCAGTTAAAAATCTACCACAGCTTGGGCCTGATTTATCAATTAACATGGAGGCATTAGAGGCATTACAGCCTGATCTTGTTCTGGCTTCCTTGAGTGTACCGGGTATGGAAAAAAACATTGAGGCACTAAAAGAAAGAAATATTCCTCATATTATTTTTAATGCAAACTCCTTAGAAGAAATTGCGCAAGATCTTCTGACACTTGGGAAAGCTTGTCAAGTGGAGGAACAAGCAAAGACAATCGCTGAAGAGTACATGCATTCCATCGAAAAAATGTATTCCATTGCACGAACAATTCCAAAGAAACCTACCCTTTATTGGGAATGGTGGCCAAACCCTATTTTCACTCCTGGGAAAATAAATTGGCTAACAGAAATTAGCGCTCTTGCTGGTGGCATTAATCTTTTTCAAGATGTTGAGCTTGCTAGTGTTCAAACAGATTGGACAGATGTTGTTAAACGACAGCCTGACTATATCATGATGGCTTGGGTTGGTGTCGCATTTGAGCGTATCCAGCCTGCTAATTTATTAAAACGTCCATATGCCAAAGAGCTACATGCCGTTCAATCGGAACAGCTTCATGTAATGGAAGAATGGCTGTATTGTCGCCCTTCTCCACGACTTGTTGAGGGTGCTATAAAGCTTGCAAAAATACTGCATCCTAAAGAATATGAACAAATAAAACCTCCAAGTTTCTTATGATTAAAAAACCACATCCAGTGTTTTGGATGTGGTTTTGCAAATAGAAATTATATAAATTTCACCATATGATATTTTTTCTTACCTCGACGGACAATACTAAATGCATCCTCTAAACGATCCTTCGCATCGACTACATATTCTAAATCTGTTACCTTTTCACCGTTTACACTAATAGCACCATTTGATACATCTTCACGTGCTTGACGTTTGGAAGAGGAAATGCCAGCCTCCACAAGTAGATCCACAATGTTTTTATCATCTTTAGTCATTTCAATAGAAGGAACATCTTTAAAAGCGTCCTTCATTTCTTCAGCTGAAAGTGCTTTTAGATCTCCTGAGAACAAAGCAGCTGTAATACGGATGGCTTGCTCTAATGCCTCTTGACCATGTATTAAACGAGTCATTTCTTCAGCTAGCGCCTTTTGTGCCTTACGTAAATGTGGCTCCTCCTCTACAGAAACGGCTAAAGCTTCAATTTCTTCACGAGATAGGAACGTAAAGATTTTTAAGTATTTTATGACATCTGCATCAGCTGCATTGATCCAGAATTGGTAGAACTCATATGGAGAGGTTTTCTTACCATCTAGCCAAACAGCACCACCTGCTGTTTTACCAAACTTCGTGCCATCTGCCTTTGTTACTAATGGAATCGTAATTCCAAAGGCTTTCGTTTCTTCCTCGTGTGTTTTACGAATAACCTCTAACCCGGTTGTAATATTACCCCATTGGTCAGAGCCACCTACTTGAATACGGCAATTGTAGTGATTGTATAAATGATTGTAATCAATACCTTGAATTAACGTATAGGCAAACTCTGTAAATGAGATTCCTGTGTCAAGACGAGAAGCAATCGTATCCTTTGCTAACATGTAGTTTACGTTAATTAGTTTCCCATAATCACGTAAAAATTCAATTGTATTGATATTACCAATCCAGTCACGATTGTTCACAAGCTGAGCACCATTGCCATCTTCCGCAAATTCGAAAATACGTTCTAATTGACGACGGATTCCTTGAACGTTTTTATCGATCTGCTCTACTGTTTGTAATTGGCGCTCTTCTGAACGGCCAGATGGGTCACCGATCATCCCTGTCGCACCACCAACAAGTAAAATTGGACGGTGGCCCGCTTTTTGGAATCGACGAAGTGTTAACAATGGAACAATATGTCCAATATGCATGGAGTCAGCTGTTGGATCTACCCCACAGTATAAAGATACGGATTGTTCTTCTAATAATTTTGCCATGCCATCAGCATCTGTTTGTTGGTATAGCAAACCACGCCATTCTAAATCTTGTAATAATTCGTTTGTCATGTTCATTCCTCCTAAAATGGTTAAATTCGTTACGTGCATGGACATGTTTAAATAAAAAAAGTCCCTACACGCAAACAATTGCATGCAGGGACGTTAAGTTACAAACTAACGCGGTACCACCCAGCTTGAAGATGTCATCCACCTTCCACTTCATTCAGCCGCCTTTATCGCAGGCGCGCACGTCTAAGCTCCAAGCACGTAATTCGTCTCTACATTATGACCAGCTTTCACCAACCACTGGCTCTCTAAACAGGGAATATAGACACTACTGCAAACTCTTCATCACCAGAAAACTATAAACATAATTCTATACGATTCTTTTTCAAAGTCAATAACTATGTTCGTGCTAAAACAATATGTGCTATAATAGACAAGATTTTAGGAGGTCGATACATTGAAAGATTGGATTGAAAAAATCAATGCAAAGATCGATGAATTACTTGAACAAAAATGGATGAAGAAATTACGTATTTCAGGTAGTGTTACCTGGAACTTATTTTTACTATTTTTAGTCTTTGCATTGGTTGGCACTGTATTTGTCGGTTCAGTTGGTGCTGGTTATTTTGCTTCTCTTGTAAAAGAAGAACCGTTACGCTCAAAACAAGAGTTAAGGGATCAGATTTTTAGCTATGAAGAAACCAGTGAGATTTATTTTGCCAACGAGATTTATATTGGGAAATTAAGAACAGATTTAGATCGACGTGAAACTTCGCTTAGCAATGTTGCACCAGAGGTCGTGAATGCTGTTCTGGCAACAGAAGATGAATATTTCCGAGAGCATAACGGAATTGTTCCTAAAGCGGTTATTCGTGGGTTATTACAAGATGTCACAAACTCTGCAACGCAGACAGGTGGTTCTACACTTACCCAGCAACTTATTAAAAACCAAGTACTAACTAATGAAGTATCATACGAGCGTAAAGCTAAGGAAATTTTACTGGCGATGCGTTTAGAACATTTTATGACGAAGGAAGAAATATTAGAGGCTTATTTAAATATCATTCCCTATGGTCGTAACTCTTCAGGACGAAATATTGCAGGTGTTGAAACAGCTGCGGAAGGAATTTTTGGCGTAAAAGCAAAAGAATTGTCTCTTCCTCAAGCTGCGTACATAGCTGGTATACCACAGGCACCATTTGCTTATACACCATTTACAAATACAGGTGAACTGAAAAGTGAAGAAGCTTTGAAACCTGGTATTGATCGTATGAAAACAGTACTTTATCGTATGAAAGAAGCTGGTTATATTGATGATGCACAGTATAATGAAGCGTTAAACTATAATATTGCTGCCGATTTCCGTGGACCAGAAATGCGCGCGGAAGATCGTTATCCTTGGTTGACTTATGAGCTTGAAGCTCGTGCAAAAGATATTATTGCTGAAAAACTAGCAAAAGATGATGGGGTTGACCCAGAGCGCTTAAAGTCAGAAAAAAAATTAAAGGATAAATATACAATTTTAGCAGATCGTGATGTTCGTTCAAAAGGCTATCGTATTTATTCAACCATTAATAAAGATATGTATGATGCGATGCAAAAAGCAGCAAAAGACTTCCAGTATTATGGTCATACGTATACTGGTAAAGGGAAAGACCCTGTTACTGGTGAAGAAATTGATATTGAGATGCCGGTACAAGTAGGTAGTATTTTAATAGAAAATACGACAGGTCGCATTTTAAGCTTTGTCGGAGGTCGAGACTTTAAAACCACTCAAGTAAACCATGCAACACAAGCTTATCGTTCTAACGGTTCTACAATGAAACCATTACTTGTTTATGGACCTGCCATTGAGTATGGCGTAATCGGTGCGGGTAGCCCCTTAGTTGACGTGAAATTCTCAATCGGTTCTTGGAGTCCAAGTAACTATATTACGAGTGATGAGCGAGGTCTTATCCCAGCACGTGAAGCTTTAGCAGATTCTCAAAACATTTCAGCACTACGTTTATATAATGATATTATTAGTAGACGCCCTGCAGATTTATTAGTAAAAATGGGATTCTCAAAATTACATCCTGATGATTTTACTAACCTAGCAACTGGGATCGGTGCTTTAAGCGAAGGAACTACTGTTGAAGAAAATACAAATGCCTTTGCTACCTTTGCAAATGGTGGCCAATTCATTGACGCTTATATGATTGATCGAATTGAAGACCAAGAAGGAAATATTGTTTACCAACATGAAGTAGAACCTGTTCAAGTATTTAGCCCTGAAACATCTTATATCGTGACAGATATGTTACGTGATGTTCTCACTAAAGGAACAGGGACAATGGCACGAAATACATTAAAATTCTCTTCTGATTTCGCTGCAAAAACAGGGACTTCTCAAGAATATAAAGATGTTTGGTTAGTTGGTTATAACCCTAATGTATCTCTTGGTGTTTGGATGGGTTACGATCAACCTCGTACACTTTATGCATTTAACAACACCTATTTACAGCCAAGCGTTCGGGTGAATAAGCTATGGGGTACTTTAATGAATGCCGTTTACGATGCGGATCCTCAGCTAATCGACCCACCAACAAGTTTTAAGGCGCCTAAAAATGTTGTGACTGCGTCATTCTGTGGCATTTCCGGCATGGCCCCTTCTGCAGCTTGTGCTAGCGCAGGTCTTGTACGCTCAGATTTATTTAATGCGAAAGTATTTTTACCATCACAACCTGATGATAGCTTAGCCTCTTCAAGTGTTGTGACGATTAAAGGAAAAACTTATAATGCGTTGCCAAATACACCAGCAGAGTTTGTAAAAGCAGGTGGCGCAGGCATTAATCAAGACTTTATTAAACGAATGTTAGGTAGACTTGGCGGGAATCCTGCTAGTCTGTTACCAAAGAATTCTACATTGTCGAATTCATCTGTATCAGCAGTTGATTTCCCAGCGGATGGTAGCCCTCCAGCAGCTGTTTCAGCTTCAGTAAATGGCTCTACATTATCATGGTCAGAGTCATCGAATGATGTTGTTGGTTATCGTATCTACAACGTTACGAATGGCGGTAATACACTTGTAACGTCCGTACTAGAGTCAACACAAAGCATTACGGTTGCTAGTGGACAAGCTTATGTAGTGGTCGCTGTAGATATTACAGGTTTAACATCACCGCACTCCAATGTTGTGTCTACTGGCGGTAGTGAAAATGAACCTGACCCTGAGGAAAACGACCAAGAACCAATACCACCTACAACGCCACCTACTAATGGCAATGGTAATGGTTCGGGTAGTAACGGCAATGGCTCCAATAACGGGAACGGGTCTGGTAATAACGGCAATGGCTCCAATAACGGGGATGGTTCTGGTAACAATGGCAATGGCTCCAATAACGGGGATGGCGATGGAAGCAATGGCGATGGAACTGATAACCCCGGAGATGGCACAAACGGAGGAGACAATGGTAATACCACTACTCCAACTGAAACGTCAAGGCGCTAATCCATTTTGCCTTAGCAAAAGCATTTGTATTAGATAATCAATTAAACAGACTTACTGCATATTCCTTATGAATTGTAGTAAGTCTGTTTTTTTGTCATTATTAAGAGGACTACTATTTTGAAGGGGTGAAAATATATGAACATATTGATTTTAGGAGGCACACGTTTTTTTGGAAAAAAGCTAGTTGATCTTTGTATTCAAAATGGACATAATGTAACGATTTTAACACGTGGTCAAAGTGGCAATCCCTTTGGTACACATGTTAAGCAATTAGTAGTAAATCGTAATGATCGTGATGCTTTAGAGCAGGCACTAGCCAATACAACATGGGACATTGTCTATGATAATATTTGCTATTCGCCCAACGAGGCACAAGCGATTTGCGAGATATTAAAGGGAAAAACGAAAAAGCTCGTCTTTACTTCTACTCTTTCAACATATGAGGTAGATGGTAAGATGAAAAAGGAAGAAGACTTTGATCCATACCAGTATCAAATTCGTATGGGACATCAAGAGGAATTTTCTTATGGAGAAGGAAAACGACAAGCGGAGGCAGTCTTATTCAAAGAAGCTTCATTCCCAGTCGTAGCTGTACGTTTCCCAATTGTGATGGGCGAAGATGATTATACTCGACGTTTACATTTTCACGTTGAACATATTTTACAGAATCAGCCGATTACTTTACCGAACATTGATGCAAAGATGAGTTATATTACAGATGAGGAAGCTGCTGAATTTTTATACTTTGCGGGTGTTACTCCTATTGAGGGACCATACAACGCTACCGCATCAGGGGCCATATCTCTCAAAGATCTAATTGCTCTAATTGAAGAAGCAAGTGGTCAGCGCGCAAAAATTTCCCTCATTGGTGGTGATGAGGAATCACAGTCTCCTTATGGGGTGCCTGCTGATTGGTATATGTCCAATGCTAAGGCTGAGAAGGCAGGATTTACGTTTAGTCAGCTTGAAGATTGGTTACCAAAATTAGTGACAACATTAGTAAAACAACTACAATAGCATTTATAGCGCAAAGAATCTGCTAATATCTAGCAGATTCTTTGTTCATCCTAATGTCTAGTCATTTTTGCCGCTAATGCCTCACTTTCTGCTGAACGAAAGTGTATTTTCACGGTAATATGTTCTTTAAAATAGCTACTGCTTTGTCAATCTCTTCCTTTGTGACCGTTAATGGAGGCAAAAGACGAATAACTGTTGGCCCTGCCCCTACTAATAAAAGACCACTTTCTTCCGCTGCCACGATATAAGGCACAACTTCCGTGTCCCCACAGCCAATCCCTAACAAGAGACCCTGACCTTGAACCGTATAGCTAGAAGGTAAATGAGCCCTTAGTTGTGCCACAAAATAGGCAGATATTTCTCGTACCTGCTGTAAAAAATCTGGCTCAAACACATGATTTAAAACAGCTTGTGCCACATTCATCGCAAGAGGGTTTCCACCAAATGTTGTACCATGTGTTCCTGGACTAAATGTAGCATGAAGCTCAGCAGTTCCGAGCATTGCACCAACAGGGAAACCACCACCTAAGCCTTTTGCCAAAGTTACGATATGTGGCTTTAATACCGTTTGTTCAAATGCATAGCGTGTTCCTGTTCGTCCAATGCCCGTTTGCACTTCATCAACAATTAGTAGTACACCTTGCTCCTCACAGACTTTTGCAATAGCTGCGGCAAATTCTGCTGATACACTATTGACGCCACCCTCTCCCTGAATCATTTCTAGCATTATAGCTGCAACTGAATCATCAACGGTTGCTTCAAGTGTAGCAGCATCATTAAATGGCAAAATCGAAAATTTTTCTACGAGTGGTCCAAAGCCATTATGTACTTTGCCTTGACCTGTTGCAGACATTGCTCCAAAAGTACGACCGTGGAATGATTTTTCAAATGTAATAATATGATGTTTGCCTGTATGCTTACGAGCTAATTTAATGGCCGCTTCATTAGCCTCAGCGCCGCTATTACAAAAAAAGGCATGTGAAAAGTGTGTATTAGCAATTAATTTTTCTGCCACCTTTTCCTGACCTGGTATTTCAAAAAGATTTGAAATATGCCATAGCTTTTGGCTTTGCTCTTGAAGTGCCTGTACAACGGCTGGATGGGCATGACCAAGACTCACTACAGCAATGCCACTAGTAAAATCCAAGTATTGCTTCCCTGTTGAATCCTCAACAATTGTCCCCTGACCTTTAACAATTTGTGCACGACGCTTGCCGTAATTCTCAAATAAAACACTCATGTTATCATCTCCACTATATTTAAAATAGTTTCTTTCAACAACTATACTTCTCAAGCTATCCTATTTAGAACACTAGGAAGAAAGAAGTTCACTTGTGGCTACAATTGTTGTACCAATTAAAGTTGCGCCTACGATTTGTACAGAAGGAATCCCTGCCCGTAAACAGTCAATCGCTCCCTGCACTTTCGGAATCATTCCACCATAAATATGGCCCTGCTCTGTCCATTGATCTATAAGACTAGGTGTAGCTATTGCTTGATATTCATCTTCAATACGGATACCACTCACATCTGTCACGAGTAGTAAGCTATCTGCTCCGATGGCTAAAGCAATTTCACTTGCTACCGTATCGCCATTAATATTAAGAGCCTGACCTGCTTCGGTCGTACCTACGCAGGCAATAACAGGTACAATCCCTACACCCATTAAAGCTTCCAATAAGGATGTATTGATATTTTTAATAGCTCCGACATAGCCATAAGCCTCTTGATCTAAAAAGTCTACGACCATCAACTGTCCATCAAAGCCATTTAATCCGATGGCTGTTATACCAGCTGTTGTTAACTCATGAACTAATGCAGTGTTTACTTGTCCTATTAGAGTGGATTGGACAACTTTAATTGCAGAATCATTCGTGACGCGTATTCCATTTAATGTATGTGATTGTATGCCTTGAGCAGCTAGTTCTCGATTTATGGCTGGCCCACCTCCGTGGGTAATAATCAGCTCTACCCCACTCTCTTGTAATCTTTTAAAATTATCAAAGAAAGTATCATTTAAACCTTCCAGTGTACTGCCCCCAAGCTTAATGACCACACGTTTATGAGCGGTATGATGCATTGATTTGGACATAGTCATATGTTAAGTCACATCCCCAAGCATGCCCCTTACCATCACCCACACCAAGAGACACATAGATTTTTACTTCATGCATTTTTAATATTTGAATTAACTCATTCTCAGAAAAGGGAATTGGTTCACCGTTTTCTACCATAGTAGCACCACCGATTTGGATGGTAATTTTATCTGGATCAACTGTTGCGCCACTATACCCTACTGCTGCAATAATACGCCCCCAGTTAGCATCACAGCCGAAAACAGCAGTCTTTACAAGTGGTGAACCAACGACTGTTTTTGCAATTTTACGTGCCTCCTCGTCTGAAATTGCACCAACAACTTCTACTTCGATAAGCTTCGTTGCTCCTTCACCATCTTTGGCAATCATTTTTGCTAAATCTTCCGCTACTGTTTGCAAAGTGTAAAAGAAATTTTGCCAATCTGGATGCTCTGGTGTTAATGAATCATTCCCTGCCAAGCCATTAGCCAATATTACCACTGTGTCATTAGTAGACGTATCCCCATCAACTGTAATAGCATTAAATGTTAAATTAGTAATAGTTGTTAATGCTGCTTGCAACACCTCAGATTCAATGTTGGCATCTGTTGTAATAAAGCCTAGCATTGTTGCCATATTAGGTTCGATCATACCTGAACCTTTTGCTACACCTGCAATAATAACTTCCTTGCCATCCACAGTTGTACTATAGCTTGTGTTTTTCATGACAGTATCTGTTGTCAAAATAGCCTGTGCAAAGTCAATCGCACTTTCTAAATTGTCCTTTGGCTCTAACTGTAGAATACCGTTTGCTACTGGCTCTAATTTCATCATTTCTCCAATAACACCCGTCGAGCAAACTCCCACCAAATTTGGTGCAATCCCTAATTTTTCAGCAGCTAGCGCTTGCATTGTTTGGGCATCTTTTACACCTTGTTTACCTGTACAAGCATTCGCATTGCCTGAATTGACGATCATCGCTTGCATTTTCTTAGTTGCATAAACAACTTCCTTCGTGACTTTTAATGGTGCTGCTTGCACAGCGTTTGTAGTAAAAACACCTGCAACACTTGCTGGGACTTCACTTACTAAAAGGGCTAAATCCTTTTTCTTATGTTTTAAACCACAGTGTAATCCGGCTGCCTTAAAGCCTTTTGGTGAAACAATATTTTTACTTGATAATTTTTTCATTACATTCGTTGAAGTGGTAACTGTCATCCGAAATTCCTCCTTAGATTAATAAATAAGAGAAGCATACAGTTTCCTGCATGCTGTTAAATAAAGAATGGTACGACATCTAGCCCTGTCGTTTGTGGTAAGTCAAATTGCACATTCATATTTTGGATTGCTTGCCCCGCTGCTCCTTTGACAAGGTTATCAATTACACTAACAATTGTGGCGCGATTTGTACGGGAATCTACTTTCACTAGAATGTCACAATAATTTGATCCCTTGACACGATTTGTCCCTAAACTAGATGCATCTGTAACGATTCGAACAAATGGATGATTCTCATAGGTTGCCTGTAAGCAAGTGATCAATTGCGACTCTGTAATTCCCTGCATTACTGGTGCATAGGATGTCGCCAAAATTCCCCTGGTCATTGGAACCAGATGCGTATTAAAAGTAACCTTTGTATCTGCTTGAGCAAACATGGAAAGTGCCTGTTCAATTTCGGGAATATGTTGATGTGTATTTACTTTATAGATTGAAAAATTCTCATTTGTCTCACTAAAATGGGTAGTTTGTGAGGGCTTATTGCCTGCTCCTGAAATACCACTCTTTGCATCAATAACTAGAAAACTAGGATCAATTAAACGTTCTTTTACAAGTGGTAGTAAGGATAATAAAACTGCTGTTGGGTAGCAACCCGGATTAGCAACAAGTGTTGCTTGACGTATAAGCTCTTCATTCCATTCTGTTAAACCATATACACTTTGTTGAACACTATGGAACGGTGCAGCTTTTTTGCCATACCAGGTTTCATAGCTTGCTAGATCTTTTAACCGAAAATCACCAGATAAATCGATTAGCTTTGGTCCTTTCCCAACCAAAGGCGGTAATAGCTCACTTGTCACCCCAGATGGTGTACTCGTAAAAATAACATCGAATTTTTCTAAAGTGTCATACGCAATCTTTTGTAACGGTGTATCAGCTATCCTAACAAGATGGCCAAATTTGGAAGAAAATTGGACACCCTCTTCTGAAGAAGTAAATAAATCAATTCGTTCCACAGCTGGATGATTATGTAAAAATCGAATAAGTTCTAGACCGCCATATCCAGTTGCTCCAACAATACCTACTTTCACTGCACTCACCTCTGAAATAAGTTAAAAATAGTATACGTCTGCATATTTATTAAGTCAACTGAATTTTTATTTAATTCATTGTTTTTTTGAAATAGATAATATTTCACTTACTCTCACCTCTATACTATTGTAAATCCAGAAAAAAGAAGGCAAGAATCCTTTCGCCCATCGAATGAATCCTTGCCTTCTTTTTATGCACATGTTGTATAAATATCAATTGATGTTTTAGATAATTAATTAATCTTCCATGGTTGATAAATCACCAGTCGGTAAATTCAATTCCCAAGCTTTCAAAACGCGACGCATAATTTTACCACTACGTGTTTTTGGCAATTTATCTTTAAATTCTATTTCACGTGGTGCTGCATGTGCAGATAAACCTTTTTTAACAAAATCACGTATATCTTCAATTAATGCATCAGAAGGTTCTACCCCTTCTCGTAAGGATACAAAGGCTTTAATGATTTCACCTCGCACTGGATCTGGTTTGCCGATAACACCTGCTTCAATTACATCTGGATGCTCAAGTAGCTTACTTTCTACTTCAAAAGGTCCTACACGTTCACCAGCCGTCATAATAACATCATCCACACGCCCCTGGAACCAGAAGTAACCCTCATCATCCATATAGGCTGAATCTCCAGAAACGTACCATTCTCCTTTTAGGAAATAAGATTCATAGCGCTCTGGATTGCCCCAAATTTGGCGCATCATGGCAGGCCAACCACGACGAATAGCTAGATTCCCCATTGTAAATGGTGGAACCTCATTGCCTGCATCATCTACAATCGTCGCATGAATACCAGGAAGAGGTTTCCCCATTGAACCTGGCTTAATATCCATCGATGGATAATTACAAATCATATGCGCTCCAGTCTCTGTCATCCACCATGTATCATGTATACGATGACCTAGTTCCTCTACTCCCCAGCGAATAACTTCTGGATTCAAAGGCTCACCAACAGACAGCACATGGCGTAAAGATGTTAGATCATAGCTTTCAAGCAAGCCACTACCTGCACCCATCAGCATACGGAATGCTGTTGGCGCACTATACCACACTGTCACACTATAATCTTCAATAGCCTGATACCATGCTTGTGGTGAAAATCTCCCTCCGACGATTAGCATTGTTACACCGTTTAACCACGGACCAAAGATGCCATAGGCTGTTCCTGTAACCCATCCAGGATCAGCTGTACACCAATAAATATCATCTTCACGTAAATCAAGTACCCATTGTGTCGATTGATATTGCTGAATCATAGCATTATGAACATGCAATACACCCTTTGGAGCACCTGTTGATCCAGAGGTATAGTGAAGAATCATCCCATCTTCTCTGTCTACCCACTCTATATCAAAATGAGCTGAAGCTTCTTTTAAATGTTTAGTAAAGTCCAGGATTTTATCTGTTTCCTCAACGCCCTCCCCTACTAAAAAGATATGCTCCAATTTAGGTAATTTAGCTAAAGGTACACGTTCAAGTAAAGCAGGTGTCGTGACTAATACTTTCGCCTCACTATCAGCAAGTCGATCATACACAGCACCTTCCATAAAAGCTTCAAACAATGGTCCAACAATAACCCCCATTTTCAACGCACCTAATAATGAAAAATAGAGCTCAGGTGAACGAGGCATAAAAATAAATAAACGATCACCTTTCTGCAGATTAGTAGTCGCTTTAAAAACATTTGCTGCTTTGTTTGTTAACCTTTTCATTTCATTAAATGAATATGCCTCTTTCCGTTTACCATCATTAAAATACAATGCCACCTTATTTTTGCGATGTGTTTCTGTATGGCGATCAATAGCCTCATATGCCATATTCACTAAACCTGTTTCGCTCCAACTAAATGCCTTTTCCGTATCTGCCCAATTATGAGATTCTGCCACTTCTTCATAATTCGTTAAATGGTGTTGACCAGGTAAAGCCATTAACTTCTCCTTCATTTTCATCCCCATGAAAATACCCCTTTCTTTGCTTTTGTTTTTGACTAAATTTCAACAATCCCCCCTGTGGAAATTCAGAGAATTTTCCAAAAGCAAAATTGATATGTAGCATTTGTTATATAACAGATACCCATAGTATTAATGTTCGAATCCCTAATAGCACTACTTTTATCTGTTAAATAACAGAAGCAATATAATCCTATTTTACACGAATTCGGATAGATTGTCTTAATATTTTTATTTTTCCAAAAATACAGGTATATTTTGCAAAAATAAGCGTTTTTACGCAAGAAATCAGCTATAATGGAATTATTAAACTCAGGTGGTGTAATTATGGAACATAAAAAAACTTTTTTTTCTGTCACAAAGGAAACAAAGCATGGTACTGTGTATGTGGAAGGACCTGTGCCTCCAGAAAAATTAGCTACATATTCATTCCATGAAGGCTTGGTTGCCTTCAGACCTCCAAAACAGCAACAGCAGGCCATTATAGAAATTGCTGGACTACCCGAAGGCCGAATTATTATTATTCGAAACGAAGATATTATTGTAGGCTATGTTACCTATCTTTACCCTGATCCACTTGAACGATGGGCAGAAGATCGTATCGATGACATGATCGAATTAGGTGCCATTGAAGTCATTCCAGACTACCGTGGTACTGGTGCAGGGAAAGCACTATTAGCCGTTTCATTTATGGGGGATGAAATGGAAGATTATCTTGTGATTACTACCGAGTACTATTGGCATTGGGATTTAAAAGGAACTGGTTTAAATGTTTGGGATTATCGTAAAATGATGGAAAGAATGATGAGTTCTGCTGGTTTCGAATATTTTGCAACAGATGATCCTGAAATTACATCACATCCAGCCAATTGCCTGATGGCACGCGAAGGAAAACGGGTGCCTCCTGAGACAATGGAAAGATTTGATAGACTTCGTTTTAGAAATCGTTTCATGTATTAAAACTAATACAAAGGGGATGCATATATGATTGTAGAAGAAATTATGAATGATAAGCCTTATACATTAGCTCCTACCAATACAGTGCAGGAGGCACTAAAGTTAATGCGTGAAAAGAAGGTTCGTCATTTACCAGTTGTAGATGAAGAACATCACGTTTTAGGTGTAATTACTGAACGAGATATTAAAGAGGTCTTGCCCTCATCTTTGCAGGATGAACCAAACTCTCCTATTTTTAATGCAAAAGTAGAGGATATTATGGTGAAAGACCCACTTATAGGTCATCCACTAGATTTTGTTGAAGAGGTAGCACTTACTTTTTACGAATCAAAAATAGGCTGTTTACCTATCGTCTCTGGAGGAAAATTGGTAGGCATTGTTACGACAACAGATTTACTCTATACATATATAGAGCTGACTGGTGCTACAGAGCCTGGGTCAAAAATCGAGATTCGGGTATCCGATACACCGGGAGTTTTATTTGAAATTACAAAAATATTTCATCAACATCATGCCAATGTTCAAAGCGTCTTAGTTTATCCTGACTCTGAAAATACACAAAACAAAATTTTAAGCGTCCGAGTAAAAACACTAAATCCTTTAGCAATGATTGAAGATCTACGCAAAGAGGGCTTTGATGTCCTATGGCCAAATTTACCGGGTGTTTCGCTATAATGAAAAAGGCCGTATTCGTATACTCGCCAGAACAACTCGGATATAAATTTTCAGATACACATCCTTTCAATCATAAACGCTTGACGCTAACTATGGATCTACTAAAAAATATAAATGCTCTCGATGATGTAGATATTGTACCAGCACGTGTTGCAACAGAAGAAGAGCTATTGCTTGCACATGATTCAAAATATATAGATATCGTAAAAAAAGCAGGACATGGTGAATTATCAGAAGCTCAATGTGAAAGCTATGGAATTGGTACTGAAGATACCCCCATTTTTGAAAATATGCATGAAGCAAGTGCACAGCTAGTTGGTGGAACTTTAACCGCTGTTGATTATGTAATGGAAGGAAAAGCCGAACACGCCCTTAACCTTGGTGGAGGACTCCATCACGGTTTCCGTGGTCGTGCATCCGGTTTTTGTATTTACAATGATAGCACAGTAGCTATTCGTTACTTGCAGGAAAAGTACAACGCGCGTGTACTTTATGTAGATACAGATGCTCATCATGGAGATGGTGTCCAATGGAGCTTTTATGAGGATCCTAATGTTTGTACACTGTCCATACATGAAACTGGTCGTTATCTATTCCCTGGAACCGGAAATATTACTGAACGCGGCAATGGTCAAGGCTATGGGACCTCGTTTAATTTTCCCATGGATGCATTTACTGAGGATGAAAGTTTCCTAGAGATCTATGAACAGTCCATGCGAGAGATTTTTGAATTTTTCAAGCCAGATGTTGTATTAACGCAAAATGGTGCAGATGCACATTATTTTGATCCATTAACACATTTACATGGAACAATGAATATTTATCGCGAAATTCCTAAGCTAGCTCATCAATTAGCACATGAATATTGTGATGGTCGATGGATTGCAGTGGGTGGCGGTGGCTACGATATTTGGCGAGTGGTACCCCGTGCCTGGTCCATGTTATGGTTGGAAATGACTGACCAAGCGTTACCAATAGGACCACTCCCTCATGCATGGCTGGATCGCTGGCAACCAGAAGCCCCCGTTCCTTTTATTCCAACATGGGAGGACCCGATTCCTTTATATGAGCCCATTCCTCGTAAAGCAGAAATAGAGGAAAAGAATGCTCAAATGTTAGCCAAATCGCTACATATTATTCGGAATGAAAGACGGGATTAATTTGTTGGCCTCACGATATTCGTGGGGCTTTTTAAATTCGATGATTGCTTTTGGTCGTATATCCATCAATTCTATTGTTCTATCCCTCACTTTTGAAACGCTATCCGCTATTTTTGACGTTCCATCCAGCAAAGAAAAACACGCAAATCCTTCATAAGCGATTTACGTGTTAGGTATCATTATTTACTTTTGACAGATTGTCGATGCTCAATACGGTGTGGTAAAATAACCGCTTCGTCCTCGACAGTTTCCTTGCTCATTAATTTTGTCAGCAGGCGCATTGCAACAGCTCCAATATCGTAAAGCGGTAGCGCGACACTTGTTAACTGTGGACGAACCATTCGTGCTAACTTTGAGTTCTCAAAGCTGATAACTTCAATATCTTCTGGAACATTTTTGCCCGCATCTTGTGCGCCATGAATTAAACCGATGGCCAATTCATCACTTCCTGCAAAATAAGCTGTTGGTGGCTGTTCAAGAGCAGATAAAATCTCCCAAGCCTCTAAGCCCATATCATAGCTGGACTCTTCTGCAGCAATTAATGCTTCATCTATTGGTAAACCAGCATCCTGCAATGCCTTCTTATAGGCTGCTAGCTTGAATTTTCCGTTAATTGTATACGAAAGTGGGCCAGTTACAAAACCAATCCGTGTATGGCCATTTTGAATAAGTAATGAAATAGCTTCATAAGCCGCCTGGAAATAATCGATATTCACAGTTGCAATTGTTTGGGATTCATCCACAGAGCCTGCAAGCACAATTGGTACTGGCGAATGATCCATCGTTTGCTGCATCTTTTCTGTAACCTCATCACTCATCATGACAATACCATCAACCTGTTTTCCAAGCATTGTATCCAGTAGCTGTAGCTCTTTATCTTCATGTTGATCTGAGTTGGCTAAAATAATATTGTAACGATACATTGTGGCAATATCCTCTACACCACGAGCCAGCTCCGCATAAACATTGTTTGCAATATCTGGGATAATCACGCCAACTGTTGTTGTTTTCTTACTTGCTAAACCTCGCGCTACTGCGTTTGGACGGTATTCTAATCGTTCAATTACTTCTAGTACTTTTTTTCGTGTTGCTGGTTTTACGTTTTGATTACCATTGACTACACGAGAGACCGTTGCCATGGAAACATTTGCTTCTCTTGCAACATCATAAATTGTAACAGTCATCGTACGTGCCTCCCTTTTTTCCTATTATAGCCTTATCATACGATAATTTTCATATTATTTTCAAGAAGAACTACGTGAAAACCAAGTACTAATAGTCCTATTCTAGACATTATTTTGTCACGATATAACAAACACCGCCTGCCGAAGTAAGCAAGCGGTGTTCGCTGTTAACAATTAAGCATGAATTTCATGATTTTTCATGAATTTTTGTAGCGTTTCATAGAATGCGTCAAATGTTGGGATGTCCATTTGTTGTTGTGAGTCAGACAATGCCACAGATGGATCTGGATGCACCTCTGCCATAACGCCATCAGCACCAATTGCAATAGCTGCTTTTGCACATGGTAATAATAAATCACGACGCCCTGTTGAGTGTGTAACATCTACGAATACTGGCAAATGCGTTTCTTGTTTTAAAACTGGTACGGCTGAAATATCTAATGTATTACGTGTTGCTTTTTCATAAGTACGAATACCACGTTCACAAAGGATAATATTTTCATTTCCTTTAGACATAATGTATTCTGCAGCATGAATGAATTCATCAATTGTTGCAGCTAAACCTCGTTTTAATAAGACAGGTTTATTTGTTGCACCTGCTGCTTTTAATAATTCAAAGTTTTGCATATTACGTGCACCAATTTGAATGACATCAATATAATCCAATGCTTCCTCTAAATGACCTGGTGTCACGATTTCGGTAATAACACCTAAACCATATTCCTCAGACACACGTTTTAAGATTTTCAGACCTTCTAATCCAAGACCTTGGAAGTCATAAGGAGAAGTACGTGGCTTATAAGCACCACCACGAATTAACTTTTCACCTTTTGCTTTAATAGAAGCGGCAACTGCTGCTACTTGCTCATAAGACTCAACCGCACAAGGACCGAATACGAAAGAAGGTTTTCCTTGACCAATTAATTCACCATTGATATTAATAATTGTATCTTCTGACTTCTTCTTACGAGATACAAGCAACTCTTTCTTCTTATCAGCTTCAAGTTGTTTTAAAGCTGTTTTAAAGATTTGCTTAAATATATAATCAACCGTCATTTGGTTTAATGGACCTTGATTGTGTTCTTTAATAAGATCAAGCATGTGTCTTTCACGCAGCGGATCATAGCGATTCACACCTTGTTTTTCTTTAATTTTACCGATTTCATCAACTACAGCTGCACGTTCATTAATTAGACGAAGAATTTCTAAGTTTAAACCGTCTATTTGACTACGTAAGCTTTCTAAATCTTTTTGGCTCATGCTTTCTTGCTCCTCTCCTCATGACAGACACTTTCAGAACTCTGAAATGTATGTTACATTTTTAGATAATAGCATTATTATAATCAATGTTGTTCAGAATGTCACGCATTTTTAATTTAGCGCTTCAACTCGCTAAATTATTTTCAAGTATGACGCGAAAGGAAGCGATTACATTGAGTTCTAAACTATTCGCACTTGATATTGGCACTCGCTCAGTGGTCGGGATTATTCTACAAGAAGAAAATGACCATTTTCATGTGGAAGATATTTTGGTAAAAGAGCATAAAGAACGTGCCATGGTAGATGGACAAATACATAATGTCATGTATGTGGCAGATTTAATTAATGAAATAAAACGTGAACTTGAAGAGAAACATGGGCCTCTTACAAAGGTAAGTGTTGCTGCAGCAGGTCGATCTTTGAAAACTGAACAAGCTAGTGTGACCATCCATATACGTAATCGACCCATTTTTACTGAAGAAGATATTAGTCGCTTGGAACTTCAGGCTGTTCAACAAGCACAGCAGCAACTCTTGCAACAAAAAGAGGATGCAAAAATTAGCCACTATTATTGTGTAGGCTACTCAGTCCTGTATTATCGCTTGGATGGCGAGGAGATTGGAAGCCTGTTGGATCAACAAGGGGATGAAGCCCAAATCGAAGTGATAGCAACGTTTCTACCTCGGGTAGTGGTGGAATCATTGATTGCCGCTCTTAAACGAGCTGATTTAGAGATGGAAGCATTGACGTTAGAACCGATTGCTGCTATTAATGTGCTGATTCCTCCAACGATGCGTCGCTTAAATGTGGCCCTTGTTGATATAGGGGCAGGGACATCAGATATTGCCATTACGGATAAAAGTACAGTTGTAGCTTATGGCATGGTCCCTACAGCTGGCGATGAAATAACAGAGGCTTTAAGCGACCACTATTTGCTAGACTTCCCTGTAGCTGAAGAGGCTAAACGTCAGCTACAAACAGCTGAAGAGATATTGATTCAAGATATTCTAGGTTTTGATCAGTTCTATCCAAAGGAAGAGGTTTTTTTAGCAATTGAGCCTGCAGTGAAACAGTTGGCGAAGTCTATTGGAGAAGAAATTTTACGACTCAATAATCGAGTAGCACCCAAAGCCGTTATGCTGGTTGGTGGCGGTAGTTTAACACCCAACCTTACGATAGAACTAGGTCAAGTTCTAGATTTACCAGCTAATCGTATTGCTGTTCGAGGCATTGATGCTATTCAAAACTTGACAAAAGAAGAACACATAAAAGCCTCACCTGAATTAGTCACACCTATTGGTATTGCCATTGCTGCTAAAAAAATGCCGATTCAATATATGAGTTTAACAGTCAATAACCAAGTGGTACGCCTTTTTGAACTAAAAGAAATGACTGTTGCAGATGCCTTTCTAGCTGCAAATATTCGTGCAAAGCAATTATATGGAAAACCAGGACATGGACTATCTATCAGTGTCAACGGACAGGACATATTTATACCAGGTGGACATGGTCAGCCTGCTGAAATATTGGTAAACGGGCAACAGGCATCAACAAAAAGCCTGATTAAAACTGGAGATGCCATTCAGTTAATAGAAGGCCAAGATGGGCAACAGGCGACGGCTACAGTAAGAGATCTTATAGATGATGCAGCAATAAAGACTGTGACAATCCAAAACACCAAATATGTGATTGAGCCCAAAATTTCTGTCAATAACTCTTCTGCATCACTCGATACCGTTTTAAATGATCGTGATATCGTCGTTTTTGATATTGCCGAAACAATTGAGGATGTATTCAAAATCACTAATAATTGGCATTTGTTAAAGCAATTTGAGTCCTATACGATTCAAGTAGATGGACAACCTTTATATTTACCAGAGTTCTCTTCTCAGCTAATGATTAATGGAAAAGTAGCCAAATTGAGCTATGCTGTACAAAATGGAGATGTGATAAGCTTCCAACAACCATCTCTACCAACAGTACAGCATATCGCAGACCAAATGAATCTTTTGCTAGAGGATAAAATCATTATTCATTTCCAACAGGAAGTTTTGGAACTAAAGAAGACTGCAAATGAAGCGATTGTTAATAAAATGGTTGTGTCACCACAATCCACTGTACCCAATGGAGCGACTTTAGTATTTAAAGAAAAGGATCGTAGTCGTTGGATTTATCAAGATGTTTTCCGATTCTCTAATTGGCAGCTGCCAAGTGCCTTTAAGGGGAATTTTACGATTTTAAGAAATGGTCAGCCAGCGAGCTTTGATACAGAGATATTTGGTGGTGATCAATTAGAAATAATATTAGAAGCTACACCTATCATTTAAAAAAAGGGATACGTTACAACTTTATCTTGTAACGTATCCCTTTATATTATGCATTATGCACGAACTTCTTCATTTGTTTCTTCTTTTTGATCTGCTTTTTCTGTCGTTTCTTTGGCTTTTGGTTCCTCACTTGGAATATAATCCTCTAATGGTTCTTCCCCTTCAAAGGAAACCGTACCATCATCAAAAACAGTTGGTGCTTTTGCTGTTTTTAGTGTTTTTACTTTCTCTACTAATTGTGTAGATTGCTCTTGAATTTGTTTAGAAAGTTGAACTGTTTTATCTTTTGCAGTTGTCGAGAAGTCTGCACTCTTATCTTTTAGCTGAACAGCTTGTACAGCCACATCACTGCGTAAATCTTTTCCTGATTTTGGAGCTAACAGTAGACCTGCAGCAGCCCCTACGATTCCACCAACTAATGCGCCAATCACAAAATCTTTCATGTTTACACGCTCCTCTTCATAAATCGAGTCTTGCGGATGATAAAGCTGAGGCAAAGAACTTTCAAGCTGCTGTTCCTTTACTTCGTTAAAATTTGGCTTTTGAGTTGTCATGCAACAATTCCTCCCCATCTAATTATCAAGTTTGTCTAGACTGGTTGTCCATCTATTTTCACAGATGCATCTTCAACTTATATGTCTAAGACTTTATTTTTATTCAGCCAGCATAGAATACTCACTGAATAATTATCATTTTTTACGACCCCATTTTCTTTTTGGTGTTTCTTCTACTTGCACAGTTTCAAATGCATAGGCATCAGGTGATACCGTTTCCTGCTCGATGATTTTTCGCTTTTTCCATTTATCAGCAATACCCATCGCAACATTACTCCATTGTACAACTTGTGCAATTTTTTCTTCATTTTGTTCTACGCTTTTAGAAACAGAAGAAGTGATCTGCTGAACAGAATTATTTAAACCATTAACGGAGTCACCAATACCTTTAACAGCTTGAACAACTGAATTTAATTGTTCAGATTTATGTTGAATATCCTCTGCTAAGCTATTTGTTTTTGATAATAAAGAAGTTGTTTCGCGTGTAATGCCTTCCATTTGGCCTTCAATCCCAGATAATGTCCCTGCTAAGCTGTTTAGGATGGATTTAAGCGAGAATAATGTCATACCCACGCTCACACATAAAATTAAAAAACCGATTGCAGCAATAATGGCTGCAATATACAAAATCACTTCCATAAGTTGACCTCCTGCTAGTAAATTGTCTTTACTATTACTTTCCCTATCTTCGACAAAAAAAACGGAATTCCTGCTTAAATTTGAGAAAAAACAGCTTAACCCCTACGGACTAAGCTGTTTCATTGTTTTTAAGCACGTCTTCAAAAGCATCTTGGAACTTGTGAACATCACCAGCGCCCATAAATAAAAATACTGCGCCATTATGTTTTGTTAATATATCAATTCCTTCAGTGGTAATCACTGCACTGCCTTCAATAAGTGACGCTAAATCATGAATAGAAAGCGCGCCTTGCGTTTCTCTCGCAGAGCCAAATATATCACATAAATAGGCTGTATCTGCAAGGCTCAAACTATCCGCAAAATCTTGTAAAAAAGCTTGTGTACGTGTAAATGTATGTGGTTGGAAAATCGCAACTAGCTCACGTTCAGGAAATTTTTGTCGTGCTGATTGAATTGTCGCGCGAATTTCCGTTGGATGGTGTGCATAGTCATCTATTAAAACATTATCCCCTATATCCGTCTCAGTAAAACGTCTTTTTACACCTTTATACGTGTGTAAACGCTCCTGAATAATATCTGGAGAAATGCCTTCATATTCACATAGCGTTATAACCGCCAATGTATTTAAAACAGCATGATCCCCAAATAATGGGATAAAGAAAGTGCTATAAAATTCATTACGTACAAAAACATCAAATTTTGTACCCTCAGTTGTTTTTTCAACATTACGAGCTTCAAAGTCATTTTCAGCACCAAATCCATAATACACAACTGGTACTTTTGCTTGAATACGTTGAAGCTGTTCATCATCACCACATGCTATAATTGCTTTTTTCACTTGTAATGCTAATGATTGAAATGCAGAATATACGTCCTCTATATTAGCGAAGTAATCTGGATGATCAAAATCGATGTTCGTCATCACAGCATAATCAGGATTATATGCTAAAAAGTGACGGCGGTATTCACACGCCTCCATTACAAAGAAATCAGCATTTTCATGACCTGCCCCAGTACCATCACCAATTAAATAAGATGTCGGTTTATAGCCACCTACCACATGTGCCATTAAACCAGTCGTAGATGTTTTACCATGTGCACCTGTGATGGCAATAGATGTATAGTTGCCAATATATTCACCTAAAAATTTATGGTAACGAATGACTTCTACACCTATTTCTCGAGCACGTACTAATTCAGGGTGATCATCGGAAAATGCATTACCTGCGATCACTGTCATACCTTCTTTAATATTATCTGCATTAAATGTAAAAATTGGAATATTACGTTCACGTAACGGTTGCTCCGTGAAGAAATATTTGTCGACATCTGAGCCCTGTACTTGTTCACCAGCATCAAATAAGATTTGTGCAAGCGAACTCATGCCAGAACCTTTAATGCCTGTGAAATGAAAAACTGTCATTAATTAAACCCCCCGGGAATTTCAATATCCCATCTATCATCTATTAGGTGTATCGTATTATTTCACGAATGGTTAGGTATTAATACCTTCACAAGTGTTAAAAAATACGTACTATTCAACACATCTTGTCTATTATAGCACTTTTTATGCACAAGGATAGATGTGTAACTTTTCTAAAAAAACTAAATTCGACGTAAATTAGATAATCTAGACGAAAACAATGCAATTCTTATTCAAACATAGTAATTAAATCTTCTTCTGTAATGTAACTTTCACGTGGCTTACTTCCTCTTGCTTCCGAAACAAAACCATGTGATTCTAACATGTCAATTAAACGAGCAGCACGATTATAGCCAATATGATACTTTCGTTGAATCAATGAGGTAGAAGCGCCACCTTGCTCATAGACAAATCGACAAACATCTTCAAATAAATCGTCCTGTTCTGCGGACACCTCTGTTTTCTTTAATAATTCCTCTTGATCGAAAATATAATCAGGCTCACCCTGTTCACGAACATGCTCAATAATCGATTCAATTTCATCATCTGTAACAAAAGTTCCCTGTAAACGCACGGGCGCTGACATACCATTACCTAAATATAGCATATCCCCTCGACCAAGTAACCTTTCTGCTCCCTGCCCATCTAAAATGGTACGAGAATCAATTTGAGAGGAAACTGCAAAGGCAATACGTGTAGGAATGTTTGATTTGATTAACCCAGTAATAACATCCACTGAAGGTCTTTGCGTTGCAACAATTAAATGAATACCACATGCACGTGCCTTTTGAGCAATACGGCAAATGGCCTCCTCTACATCTGCTGGAGACATCATCATTAAATCAGCTAACTCATCAATGACAATTAAAATGTAAGGCAACTTCAGGCTATGTTCATTATTTTTATCCGCTATGGCGTTAAAACGTGTAATATCACGTGCACCTGCATGAGCAAATAGTTGATAGCGGCGCTCCATTTCTTCAACTGCCCATTTTAGTGCAGCCGTTGCCGCCTTTACATCTGTAATGACAGGACTAACTAAATGTGGAATATGGTTAAATGGCGCCAGCTCTACCATTTTAGGGTCGATCAGCATGAGTTTTAGCTCGTGTGGTGCAGCTTTATATAATAAACTAACCAAAATAGAATTAATACAAACAGATTTACCCGAACCTGTTGCACCAGCGATTAAGCCATGTGGCATTTTACGTAGATCTAACGTAACAGGCTTTCCAGTCAAATCAAGTCCTAATGCTGCCTCTAATGGTGAATCCGACTCAACGAAGGAGGCACTATTTGTTACCTCAGATAAGCGAACAGCTCGTGATACTCGATTTGGGATTTCAATACCGATTGAACTTTTCCCAGGAATTGGTGCTTGAATACGAATATCTTTTGCTGCTAAGGCCAGTTTTAAATCATCTGCTAAGTTTCGAATTTTACTCACCTTTGTACCATGGCTCACGGTTATTTCAAATTGAGTAACAGCAGGACCTTGCATAATCGATTCAATTTGCGCAGAAACTTGGAAATAAGATAGCGCTTCGACTAATGTTTCTCCCTGTTGCTCCATCCAATCCGTATCCTGTGTTTTTTCCTCTGGTGGCTCTAGGTATTCATCAGTAGGCTTTTGATAGACGTGTACAGGCTTTGCTGGTATCTCAGCTTCTACTTCTACTACTTGTGGTGCTACTTGATTCTCAACAGATTCTACTGGAGCATACTCTACAATTTCTGAAACTACTTCAGGTTCAATAGCTTGTTCTGGTTCTGACACTTGTTCCTGTTCTGAAGCTAGTTCTGGTTCTGGTTGTAACTCAAGCTCTGGCTCAATAGTTGCAGAAATTTCATCAGCAGTTGCTTTTTCAATTTCTATTCTTTCATTTGTTGAGATACTTGACATTGATGTAACAGGAGCCATTTTAATTACAGCAATAGGCTCTTCAGCACTGCTTTTTGTAGTGACACTATCTACTTCATCTTTTATATCAAGTTGCACTGGACCATCTACTTGCAATTGAACATTCTCTGTCATATAGAAATCGTTGTCATCTTCTGGTGGTGAAACGGACATTTCATTTGTTGTCATACTGTCTAAGGACGATGATTTTTCTGACATCACATCCACTAGTTTGTTTTTCTCTGTTTCTGGCTTTCTCTCTACACGTAGAGGCTGCTGAGCCATCTTCAATTGCTGTTGGATTCTCCATTTTTCTTTATCTGTTTTTAACATTAGTACATTAAATGGAATTCGACTTTTTTCTTCCCTCGATGCAGTATCAGGAGATTGGTCATCCATTGACGGTTGAACGACAGTAACTTCTCCAATATGGATCGTAGAATTTTCAATTTGTACTTGTTCCACAATCATTTCTTTGACATGGATTTCGGATTGATCTGCTGAAAGTTGTTGAACTGTTTGATCTTGAACCACAGCCTCCTTCTCTTGCCCTTCAAAATCCATAGCAAAAGAAGTCGTTTGAGGCACAGCTACATTTGATGACAAATTTTCCTTGTCATCGTTCTCTTCAACCAACAGTTCTTCCTCAAAAATAATTGGTTCACTTACTGTCGAAAGTTCTTTCGATTGAATGATCTCATGATGTTCCGTTACAACCGTTTGGTTTGTGCTAGCCGGCTCTTTTTCTTCTAGTATATTTTCATTGACCTCATTTGTTGTCGCTTCTTTTAAAGGCTTTACAACAGTAACCGCTTCAACTGCCTGTACATCGGTTTCTTGCTTCTCGTATTCCTCTTTTCTTTTATCTAATAATTCTTTGATGGGACTTGGTTTTGCAAAACCATAGACAGGTGAAGGCACATCTGTTGGAACAAATCGTTTGCGATTCTCAGGCATAATATTTTCAACTTTTTGTTCTTTTCGCTGACTCTTTTCTTTTGGTTCAGGTGCAGTCATAGGGCTTATAGTAGCTGTTTCATTTTGTGCATCTCGAAACACTAAGCTTGCTCTTGAACGAAATTCTTGTTCTGGAGGCTGACTTTTCATCATTGTTTTTCTACCTGTACGTTTAGAGCGATTTGCGAGTAAATCTCGTATTCCTGAAACCTCTACATCATAAACACTTGAATCGACAATATGATGATTTAAATGTTTTGGTAACGATAAATCCCCAATTTGTCCATAATCATCATCTTCCATTTGATCATACATTTCGTTTGAGGACGTATAGGATGCCTCACCTTCATTATCGTCAATCAAAGGGAAACGGAAAGTCTTTTGCTTAGCGATTGGTGGTTCTTTTTGTGTATGTAATTGCTCCGACTGAACTTCTCCATAATCCTCATAATATTCCTCATACTCATAGTCTTCATCTTCTTTATTAATAAATTTACTAATTTGTTTTTTAAACCAGTTCACTTCGTTTCACTCATTTCTCTTACACTTCATTTATAGCATTGTCTAGTTTTAAATTTATCAATAGCTCAATGTCTACATCAAAAAGCATACCATAAAAACGGTCTTGAAACTTGCATTTAGAGGCTCATTCTAAACAAAAAAATCGTTATGCTACTAGCATATTAGTAACATAACGATTTAGGGCATTTCACCTTGATACAAGGAATAATATCATGATAAAACATTTAAATTTTAATAATTTCTTTTTTTAATAGGGGGATTTTTATTTAGTTGGTGCTTCAAAAGCACTACCTACTATAGCATCCTCTGGTAATACTAAAATTCCTTTTTCAGATGGTGCATTAGGAATCGCTAATTCACGCGCTGAACAAAGCATGCCGTAAGACTCAACACCACGTAAATTCCCTTCTTTAATAAGCATTCCTGAAGGCATTACGGCACCTATTTTCGCAACAACTACCTTCTGTCCTGCTTCTACATTCGGGGCACCACATACAATTTGTAGTATCTCCTCTCCTACATTGACTGAACAGATACTCAATTTGTCAGCATTTGGATGCTTGTCCTTTGTTTCTACATAGCCAACCACAAATTTTGGTGAAAAATCTACATCAAGATTAATATTAGCTCCATTTTTTTCGATTGCCACTGCTAGCTGTGCTACTAATTCTGGTGTCACTTCTACTAATCCTTTTGCATCTGTTTGGATGTAACTGCTCGCATTAAATAAATTGAAGGCTTTAATTTCTCCCGTTTGAGCTTCCTTTAAAATAGCAATATCACCAGCACGCTCTACTTCTGTTTTCACAATGGCCTCTGTTGCTAGTTGAACTAGTAAGACATCTCCTACATGCTCTTTGTTGTAAAATACGTTCATTGTTATTCTTGCTCCTTTTTCACTCTGTTTTTTGCTAAGATAAAGATTGGTTCTAGTTCCCCATCTTCATAAATAAAAGATAATGACGTAATCGGTACAGTACCAACTGCAAAGAAATGCATCGTCATCTGTGCTAATACATCATACCCTGTTTCATTACGAATATCACCTATAATTAATACATCTTGATGAGGCACGGATAATGTCATATCGCCCTCTACTTGTGCCTGCATTTCTTTTAAAAAGCTCTCATTTAAAATACGGCTAGCATCATAGCCATCATTCACATTGACAAAATAAAAAATATTTCCTGCTACCTCATCTTTTTTATAGGCGGTTGGTAGTTGTTTCACCGAAAAGCGTGCCATTTCTCGAATTTGTTCTACGGTTAATTGTAAGGCTTCTAGCATAGATTCATCAATAAAGCGATACGTTTTACCTAAATCGAGTGCATAAAAAATGCGCGTTTCAGCTGTATGCTCAGTTGCAATAAAGGCATGCCCTTCTTTCGATGCCTGTGGATAAGAAGTGGCACGAATCACGGGATAAATCTGTGTAGTCGTTTGGAAACCCTGTTCTTTTTCTTGTACCATCGCATTAAAGGTTTGCTCAATTGTATATACAACTTCTTCAATCGCTGACTCTTGCTTCTCATTATATTTTGCTAAGATTCCAGGTAAGGAGAGCTCCATCCCTTTTTCAATCATCTTATGATTCAAGCGTAATTTATCGTACTTTTTATCAAAATGAAATTCATATTTCTCTTCAGTTAATTGCTTTTTTAATAGCTCGACTAGTTGTTCAGACTTCATTTGCTTCATCTTTTTCACATCCTAACTTCAAAATGAAACGGCTCACATGTTTGTGAACCGTTCTGTTCATACCTTCTATTTACTTCATCTTAACCGAATGAACGATTTTCGTCATCTCACGTAAATTATTTTCAATTTGTTTAGCCTTTGAAATGGTTGTCATCTTCACACCACCACTGCTAACAATGAGCTCCATTTCATTTTCTTCGTCTGTTTTTAGAACCGCTGTGAAGCCAAAACGACCATCCTTATCAAAAGTTGATTCCTCAATAATTTTGTCCGCTTCATTTTCTTTTAAAAGATTATAATAAAGTTTACTGTCTTGTGCTTCACGATCATTGATAAAAAGAATGTAGCTTTCTTTTCCTTTTGAAATCACAATATTATAAGCATCTGAACTGTCTTCAATTTTAAAGTTTGAAGGTAAGTATAATTTGATATCCCCAATTTCTACTGTATGTTCTTCTGGCTCTTCAGCAAAAACCTTCTCCGTTAATTGGAGCCCATTAGCAATTTG
This sequence comes from Lysinibacillus sp. A4, assembly GCF_024919535.1. NCBI lineage: Bacteria > Bacillati > Bacillota > Bacilli > Caryophanales > Bacillaceae > Lysinibacillus > Lysinibacillus sp. A4. The sequence continues at coordinate 521,908 of NZ_JANWTB010000003.1, forward strand.
ATCATCAATAGATTGATTGCAGCCAGAAAGGACAAGGAGTAAAAGCATTAGGCCAATTGCTCTTAGCCATGAAAACAACATGTCTCTCTTCCTTTCACTACTAACTTTTTTCTATTTTAAAAAAATTATTCATAAGATGCAACCTAACTATCCTCTTACCACTAATTCTTTTTAACTATTTTCGTGAAAATGTGAACAAATATTGACCAAGCAAAAGTGAGACAATATGCTCAAACATCATCTGCCTACTAACTAAACCTTGCGTAAAAATACCTACAGCACCAGCACCCTGACGAATATCTCGACGTTTTGTATATTGCTCCATAATCGGTCCAAGTTCTCCACCAGTTCGTATTTCCTGGGCAATTTCTTTTGGCAGTATAATTTGTGCGCCAGCCGCTGTAATCATTGTTCCGTCTGACACAGTTAATGCACCCCAGTTACAAACATACATTTCATCATCGATTTCAGTTACGCCACCTTCTAAACCAAATGATAATTCTGCATCCGTTAAAATCAAGGCGTTTTTAGCACGATTCATTGCTCCTAATCTCGTTTCTTCATTACTTATTGGTTGATCTGATACTTCAGAAGCAGCTTTGACATGAGTAAAGAGTGAGTCCTCAAAGTATTTTCGAACAATTACTTCAACTGCTTCTGTTTTGGCTTTATTAGTTGTGCCAATTGCTATCTTCATTTAATCCCCACTTTCTTTCCATAGAAAAAGATGCCTCTAAAAGGCATCTTCCTAGCTTCTTATACATTAGCGTGAATTGTCTCTAATGTCGAACGATCTGCTTTTTTCACTAATTCAACAATTAATGCTTTGGCAGCTGCATAATCATCAATGTGAATAATTGACGCTGATGTATGAATATAACGTGAGCATACACCAATAACTGCACTTGGAACGCCATCGTTTGCCGTATGCACTCGACCAGCATCTGTTCCTCCTTGGGAGACAAAGTACTGATAAGGGATATGATTGGATTCGGCTGTATCTAAAATAAATTCACGCATACCACGATGTGTTACCATTGTACGATCTAAAATACGAAGTAAAGTACCTTTGCCAAGCTGTCCAAATTGACTTTTTTCACCTGACATATCATTAGCAGGAGAAGCATCTAGTGCAAAGAATAAATCAGGCTTAATCATGTTTGCTGATACTTGTGCACCGCGCAAGCCAACTTCCTCCATTACGTTTGCACCTGAGTATAAATGTGAACCTAATTTTTCATGCTGTACTTCTTTCATTAATTCAATCGCTAGACCACAGCCATAGCGGTTATCCCAAGCTTTAGCCATAATTTTCTTCGGATTTGCCATTGGTGTGAATGGACAAATCGGTATAATGGATTGTCCAGGACGAACACCCATAGACATAGCATCTTCTTTATTATCAGCACCGACATCGATAAGCATATTTTTTATATCCATTGGCTTCGCTCGTTCTGCATCCGTTAATAAATGTGGTGGGATGGATGAAACGACACCAGGAATTGCCCCATTTTTCGTATATACTTCTACTCGCTGTGCAAGCATAACCTGGTTCCACCAGCCGCCTAATGTTTGAAAACGGATCATTCCATTATCTGTGATAGAAGTAACCATAAATGCTACCTCATCCATATGACCAGCAACTAATATTTTCGGTGCATCCGTAACATCACTGTGCTTAACACCAAAAATACCCCCTAAATTATCTTGAACGATTTCATCCGAGTACTTTTCTAATTCAGAACGCATGAACGCACGTACTGCGTGTTCATTACCCGGAGCGCCTGGTAATTCTGTTAATGTTTTAAATAATTGTAATGTTTCCTCATTCATGATGACTCTCTCCCCACGAAGTAGAATATTCTTCCTTGCCTATTGTAACACAATTATTTCCGAATTCGAAATATTGATACATTTCCTAAATCCGCTTAATTGTGAACGTGCATTCACTCTATAGGCTATGCTAAAATAAAGGTATAGAAAAAGGAGGAAAAAAGTATGAAATTACGTGATTTTTTAATTGGTGTCGCAACTGGCTTAGCTGCCGCAGTCATTATTAAAGAAGCTAGTGAAAAAGTTTCTCCGTTCGTACCTGCAGGACAAGTACTTGAAAACATAAAAAAAGAATTTAAAAAGGATTCACCGATTGATGGTTCTTGGATTTTCATGAAAACTGAAGATTTCACAAATGGTATTATTACCATCCCAGTATATCGTGGGGGGATCTCGCGTATGCATGAAGGTGAGATGCAGACATTCGAATTTGCTGCCGATGCACGCTCTGGTGTTGTCGTGGAACTAACAGAAGTTTAATTATGTATATACGGTAGAAGCCATCTCATAAATTGGAGATGGCTTCTTATAATGTTGAAAAACAAAACATTTTTGCGAAAGGTGAAAAGAGATTTCCACTGCGCTGGCGGAACGGAAATTACCCCCTCACCTTGCTAAAAGGGCTTTGCTGCTACTCATCATATCTAATTCAACAACATAAGAAGCCATCTCATAAAATGAAAATGGCTTCTCTATATTATTCGGATAAACCTTTATTATTAAAGTATTTTTTATACTTACGGTAATAATTTAAATTATTAAGTGTTAGTTTCACCCAACGCTTCGCATTCATATCCTCGTTAAAGTAAAGAGAATTTGTGTATTTACCCTCACTAATTAATTTTCTTGCTTCTAGTTTGAGCTTTTCATTCGATGCATATTTGAATAATACACCTTTAGGAATAACCATCCATAAATGCTTGTCCTGCACATATGTGACTTCTTGCTCGATATTTAACATATGGTCATCCGCAACATACTTCATTAAATTATGCCCACTTGCTGTTACATAATAGCTAGAACGCCCATTACGTAAATTGATTTCAAAAAGTTTATATTGCTTGTCTCGAATATCATATTTCATATCAAAATTCGCAAAACCTGTATAGCCAATGTCCTCTAGGAAGAAACGTACTTGATCCATTAATTCTTTATCATAGGTTGTCACGATGGCTGCATAACTTCCGATTCCTTCAGGAGAATGTTCTTCTAGAATAGGGTTACCTAGACACATCAGCTTCACTTTTCCATCCTTCCCTACATAGGCATTTAACACACGCATATAGGAATCGTCCCCAGGAATAAATTCTTGAATAATCATTGTATCCTGATAAGTAGAGCTATAAATAGCTTTTAATATAGCCGTTTTTTCCGCTTCATCATGTGCCACAAATACTTTTTTCTTCCCAGGGAATTTACAAGCCCAATATTCTACAGAGTTTGAAGCCTTTAAAATAATAGGGTAAGCAAATGGTGGTGTAAAGTTTTCATAGTTGTCAGCTGTCACCGTTGTTGTACCTGGATATTTAAAATTATATTGATCACACATTTTATAGAAATTTTCTTTCAATAAAATTTCATCCATCAACGATTCATCGATATAAGGTACGGTAAAATGCTCTTGTAATGCTGGCTTATTTTTGATGATCAGCTTGGCATAATCGTCCCCACATGCTAAAAGTAATAGTTTTTTATCAGCATATTTTTTTGCAACTTCTGCAAGGGCAGGTGCAAAAACATCTTGTTCATTTAAACGGTCTATTTCTTGAAATTGTAGGATATGGCTATCTTGTGTTGCTGTTAAATGAGAACGTCCTAAGACAAGTGGTTTAATACCATATGCTTCATAAAACGCACGTGCCATACCATATGCATTCATATCTGATCCAAGTAAAACGGGTAAAAATGGTTGTTCAGTTGCCATGTTTATTTCAACTCTCTTTTGTATTTTAGTATCGTGTTAAGTGTATCATATTTTCTATCCTGTTCACGAACAAAAACGCGAGGTATTGACATTTTATATGCCAAATACCTCGCCTTTGCTTGCTCGATTAAAATGTAATAACAGCTTGTCTACTACGCTCTAGTTTATCCACAATCTCTTTGCCTGACTCATCCCATCGAATCATACGGTAATAAGCATCGTGATAGAAAATAAAGCCATAGTTATTTGCAAGGGCTTCTTTCATCAGTCGCTCTTTTGCAAATACACTTGTCATTGGATAATCGTCATAGGCTAATACCCATAATGGATTTTGATGAGCATGAGTCGGCATAATATCTGCCATATGCAATAACACTTCATCATTTTGCGTTAGCTTGATGACAGCATGTCCCTCACTATGACCACCAGTATGAAGCATTTCGATTCCAGGTACTACTTCCAATGACTCTTCGTAGGTTTCAACTAAATGCTGAACTGGCTCCCAATTTTCTTTCCAATAAGTATTTTTAGAACGGATATTGGGGTTACGCATTTCATCCCATTCAATTTTCGTTACAAAAATCTTGGCATTTGGGAAAGTTGGTACAAGTACATCCCCTTCCCACTGCGTTAACCCCCCAGCGTGATCAAAATGTAAATGCGTCATTAACACTGCATCAATATCTGCTGTCGTTAATCCTAACTCTTGTAAGCTATCAGCTAACGAAGATTCTTCTGTTACACCAAAGTTTCGTAGCTGCTTTTCATTTAATTTGTTAAAGCCAACACCCGTATCAATAAGGTAGTTTTTGCCCCCAAATTGAATAAGGATAGGTTCTGTTGGTAATTCAATTTGGTTTTTTTCATTGACTGGATATTTGCGGGACCAAAGAGGCTTTGGTACAACCCCAAACATCGCACCACCATCTAGGCACGTAACACCCCCGTTTAGCCATGATAATGACATATTGTGAAACTGTAACTGATCCATCCATATTCCCCCTACAATTTAGTGATAAATTGCGATTCTAAGCGATAAATCGGCTGCCCCTTGGCAGAAAACTTCTCTTCATATTCTGTCATCACATTATCCTCTGGCATATTTGCATGCAGGTCGAGAGATACATACTTTAATAACATCCCATATTCAGACATACTGATTAAAGAATACTCGAAAAGACCTCGGTTATCCGTTTTAAAATGGACTTCCCCATTATCCACTAAAATCGACTCATATAATTTCAAAAAATCCCCGTGCGTTAAACGTCTTTTTGCATGTCGTGTTTTTGGCCAAGGATCTGAGAAATTCAGGTATACACGTGATACATCGTTTTTGTCAAAGAATTTATATAAATCTGCGCCATTTACTTTTAGTAAACGTAAATTCGCTGGAGATTTTGCCTCTAGCACTTTTTCTAGTGCACAAACAATCACACTATCGTAAAGTTCAATGCCAATATAATTGATTGTTGGATTTTGCAAAGCCATACCGGTTACAAATTGTCCTTTTCCAGACCCTACTTCAATATGAATAGGGTTGTCATTGCCGAAAACAGCCTGCCAATTTCCTTTAAAGTCTTCAGGATTTGGAATAATCACCTCTGGGTGATCTGTAATCATTTCCTCTGCCCAAGGCTTATTTCTTAATCTCAATGTTGTTCCTCATTTCTTTCTTGTGAAATTATTGATTTTTTTATAGTATAACGTATTCCCCTATAATTCGCATGATATTATTGCACAATGATATTTTTATGAATCCTTCACCATAACCTGCCAAGCATTTTGTTGTATTGTACAGTGGATATTGGTCTCTTGATTGACAATGCCAATATAATTACCATCCGTATGGCAGTCAACCTTATCTGCTACGATAAGATCAAAGACCTGCCCCTGTAAAAAAGTAACTTCCTTAAATGTTGTATGCTTTTCAAAAAACACGGTGACAAATACAAGTAATAATTTGATACGAGAAATACCATGTACAATCGTGATATCCACTTGCCCATCATCTGCTTTGGCGGCAGGTGATATTTTCATGCCGCCTCCAAAAAAAGGTTGATTACTCATCGCCACAAACCACGTCTGCTGAAATTGCCATTCCTGTTCCCCTGAACGTATCGTTATGTCAAAGCGTTCAAAGCGAAATAACCCCCTAATTACAGCGACAGCATACGAAAGTTTCCCTAGTCCAATCTTATTGAGATAAAACTTAAGACGAGAAGTGTTAATTGATTTTGTCACAAAGGCATCAAAGCCTATGCCAGCATTATTAACAAATATTTCTTTTCGTTGATTACCAATCTGAACGATCCCTGCATCCATTCTTACATTAGCCAAGGTAGTCTTTACATAATCCTCAATTTGCTGGGCATTGGAAAAGGTATGAAAATAACGTGCAAAGTCATTACCAGAGCCAGCACGAACTACACCAATTATGATGTATTTATTATGTATAATACCACTAACCACTTCATGGATGGTGCCATCCCCACCAACAACGACAAGCAATTTTTTCTCTTGTTGCTGGTGTGCCCATTGTTGAGCGATTTCCTGTCCATGTCCTGCATATTCAGTAAAAGCCACTTGATAGGAAATCGTTAGTTGCTCTTGAAGTTGGAGCCAGACTTTTTTTCCTTTTCCATTCCCAGCGGCCTCATTGACAATAAATTGAACGTTCATACATCATTCCTCTGTTGGCTGAGATGCTTGCTGCCATATATCTCGGTTAAAGGATGTGGTTTGGACCGTATTCAAAATTGTCTGTGCAGCTCGGATTTGCATATGCTTCATAGGAGAGGAAACTTTTCTTAAATGCTCTATCCATTCATGGTAATTTCGGCGATCAACAAAGCGAACCCCAAATGGTGAACCTGGATAATCAAAATACCCATTACGTGATAGCACAACCTTACGGATGGGCATATCAATATCCTCTTGTTTAAATAATTGCGACAGTACCGATTCCATCCGCCCTAAGTTAATCGTTGGATTTAAAACTTTAGAATCCTTCGTCCCTACTTTTTTAATCCAGAAGCGATCACTGCCACCTACATATACAGCTTGATTTTCAGCCTCTAAGACCGTGATACAGATACACTCTGTCGGCGACATTAACACTACATCTAGCTCTATAGGTGCTTTTCTAATTTGTAGTATTGGATAATAAAATAATAGATAATTATCTGGCAATGTTTGCAATAGCATACGGAGCAATGAGTCACGCATGAAGCGAGGATCTACATATGATTTCTCCCGTAATGTTGAACTGGCCCATTTCATTTGAAAATGAAAGAACTGATCAATAAACATTCGTTTCAACTCATGGATGGATTGTGGTGCATACACAATTTTAGGTTCAAATGTGAGTGTCGTTTCTTCTTCTGGAATTATATCCTCATCGCTGACAAGCTCATTTGATATTTCTACTTCTTCAACATCCTCTGTTGTTTCCTTTTGCCGTCCAGCAAACCATTTTTTTATGAAGGTAAAACGTTCTTTTTCCTCGTAAGCCTCCGCTTCCACCTCATTGTCGACATGTTGCCACTCGCTAATATCTTCTCCCAATTCCCACTGTCGCTTAATGCGCTCCCATTGGTTTTTCTTCAAGCGCACAAATTGTGTTGGGTATCTCGCTAAATCAATTTGATAGCGTGAAATGTAATCTTGTAATTTCACCAATTGTGCCATGTAAAGGTCACTCCATTCTTACTCACCATATCTATAGTTCTCTTTTTATCTAGATTGCTTTGGTAGAAAAGAGGCATTGTATTCAATACATCGACAATTATTCTACAAATTTCAATCTGTAAAATTATTCATTACTATCCTTTTTATTTTACATGACGATACCAAACATTACATCCATAAAAAAGAGAACTACCCTTATCGATAGTTCTCTTAAACGGTTCTTTTATTTTGTATTCAAAGAAAGTGGTAATTTCGCCTCAAAAGCTTGTTGCAATTTACGCGTCCATTCACCTGGCACACCAGTACCGATTTGGTTTCCATCCACATCAATAACAGGAGTAACTTCTGAAGATACAGAGGATACAATAATTTCATCCATTGTTAATAAATCAGCTTTTGTCATTGGTTCTTCAACTACAGGTAAACTAATCTCTTCTGCACATTTTAAAATGACTTGACGAGTAATACCGTTTAAAATGAAGTTATTTGCTGGGTGTGTATAAAGCTTACCGTCTTTAATCCCATAAACATTTGCTGATGAACATTCTGTTACGATATCCCCGCGATGTAAAATTGCTTCGTAGCAGCCCTTTTCAGCTGCCTCTTGTTTTGCTAATACTGCACCAAGTAAGTTTAAAGATTTGATATCACAGCGCAACCAACGAATATCCTCTACAAACGTAGCCTTAACCCCTTTTTCAAAGTTTTCATATGCACGTTCACCAGCTTTCACATTACCCGTTAATACAGCTGGAACACTTGCATCTGGGAAAACGTGATTACGTGAATTGGCACCACGTGTAATTTGGAAATAAACATGCCCTGTATCAAGATTATTTTTTTCAATCAGCTCATGTAATAATTTGTGTAAAACGTCTTTTGTATAAGGAATAACAAGACGAATTTTTTCGGCGCTTGCATAGAAACGATCAATATGCTCTTGTGCTGTAAACATATTTCCGTTATAAACTTTGATTACTTCATAAATACCGTCACCAAATTGATAGCCTCTATCTTCTGGTGATACTGCAATGGATCCTTCTTCAACAATTTGATCATTCCATAATGAATATGCCATGTTTTGTTCATCCTTTTCGTCTTTGAGTTATTTTTTTCCTGCAAGTTCAACAATTGCTTCAGCATAAATTGCCGCTGCTTTTACAAGGTTTTCAACGACAACAAACTCATCCGCTCGATGCGCTACATCTGGCTCCCCTGGGAAGAGCATGCCAAATGCCACGCCTTTTTTCATCACACGTGCATACGTCCCACCACCAGTTGATAATAAAGGTGTTTCTGTATCTCCCGTTTGACGTCTATAGATAGCTGCTAATGTCTGGATGAATGGATCATCTTCGCTGACATAATGTGGCTTGGAGTCGTCTTGTATGTCTAGAGAAAACCCTTTTTCTACCGTTAAGCGTTGTGCTGCTGTTATTTTTTCATCGAATGGATAGGAAACTGAATAGCGCATACTAATTACTAAACTGCCGCCTTTATGGACATCATAGCTTACGATCCCTGGATTTAATGTTGTTTGTCCTGACATTGTATCCTCAAACTGCAGATCGAGCTGACTACCATAATGATCCTGATAAAAAACATCTGCAATAAAGTCGACAAATTGTTTACTTGCTTCTGTCGTCAACTCTTGTTGTAAAAATGCTGCAAGATAAACAGCTGCATTGATACCTTTATCTGGTTCCATTGCATGGGCTGCTTTACCTTTGATAGTTATTATATAGCGAGACTCCTCCATTAATAAAGAGCCTTCTAGCTGATTTTTACTTAAAAATGTTTGAAAATTCTGTTCGAATGATGCTGTTACGTGCTGAATTATTGCTTTTGCAAAATCAGGTACCATATTTGGGCGCTTTCCTGCATTAAATAGTAGTAGTTGTTCTTTCGTTGCATCACCCACTTTATTTTGAGAGAACACAAGCTCTGCAATGCCTTTTTCTGCATTGATGAGCGGGAAATCCGCATCTGGTGCAAAACCAATTGTCGGCATTTCCTCCTGTTTAAAATAGTGGTCGACACAGCGGAATCCTGTTTCTTCGTCTGTACCAATAATCATTCGTACTCTTTTTTCTAACGGAATACCTGCATCTTTCACAAGTTTCATGGCCATCCATGCCGCAATCGTAGGCCCTTTATCGTCAATCGCACCACGTGCAAATAATTTACCATCAGCTACTGTGCCGCTGAAAGGAGGGTAAGTCCAATCTGCTTCTTCTCCAATTGGGACAACATCAACATGACATAAAATACCAAGTAAATCTTCACCAGTTCCCATTTCAATATGTCCAGCATAATTATTAACATTTTTCGTGAGCAGGCCTTCACTTTGACCTTTTGCTAGTAACCATTCAAGCGCTTGAAGTGGACCATCTCCAAAAGGTACTTCAGTAGTTATTGTATCCTCATCGAGCACACTATTTATTTGCACAAGCTCCTGTAACTCTTGTATTAATTCGTCTTGCCTTTCTTTTGCAGCTTGTAACCAATCCATACCATGTACCTCCTTCAAAGTATTAACATTATTCTACACCTTACAACATATATGACAATCAGCTTTCTGACAACTATTTTCAGTAACTTCTACTGTCACTACCATATATAGCACGTTTTTCACGTATTCCCACAAAATACAGTATAAATTTTATATATTAATTGTAAATTTCTCTTGCATTCACTAGAAAATTAAGTAGTTTTTCTATATAATAAAGTTATCAGAATAATTGTTCTGACTATAAAATTAGAAAAGGGGATGTCTAAGGCAGCTACTTATTAGCCTAAGTGCACTCCGCACATATTGTCGTCCGCTAGTCTTTGCCAAGAGAATTAAGATGAAGGAGTGGTTCATTTAATGAAACCAACTACTGATCGAATGCTTAATCGTATTAAAGACGTGTACATGTTTATTTTAGACAAAGGAACCGTGTCTACACAGGATTTAGTCGAAGAGTTTAGTATCACTCCTCGCACCGTTCAAAGAGATTTGAACGTGTTAGCCTTTAACGATTTGGTGACGAGTCCAAGTCGAGGCAGATGGACAACGACGAAGAAAAAAGTAAAATTAACGTCTTAGTTTTACGTTTTGTACGTAAAGCATTGTGTATGGAAAAAGAATGACCTTTCGTCGGGGTCATTCTTTTTTGTCGTTAGAAGATTTTTAGATTTTTTCCCACTTTGCTTACTGACTTCTCCAGCTTGCTTTCTGTGTAAAGTAATTATTTTCATCACTTTTTCAGTCATCTATCTATGCAAAGCAATGATTTTTATCTTACTTCCATTCATCTATATAAAACGATTATTTACATTGCTCCTTTACCCTTCAATCTGAGCCTCACATCTTAGCATAGCAACATAAATTTGCGCGCCATTATCTGCTCTGTGCTCTTTCAAGATTATTTTAACTATTTACAGTTGCTTAACAATCCGTTAAACTCGAAACATTCTAAATGTTGAGAGGAGGATTTTATATGACTTTGTCAAAGTTGTTTCATCCATTAGTTTGGATTATTTTAGGTGGAACAATTTTTACACGTATTGCAAGCTTTATGGCAATGCCTTTTTTAGCAATTTATTTACATAATGAAATTCAAGCCTCTCCCTTACAAATTGGATTGACAATTGGCATCGCGCCGCTCATTTCCACAGTAGGTGGATTTTTCGGGGGTTATTTAACAGATCGCTTTGGTAGAAAAAGCGTTATTCTATTAACAATTATCGTTTGGAGTCTTGTGTTCTTTGGCTTCGCAACGGTTCATGCTGTTTGGCTTTTTATTCTATTCAATGCTTTGAATGGTCTTTGTCGATCATTTTTTGAACCTTCCACACAGGCATTGATGATTGACTTTACACCTGCCGATAAGCGAAAAAGACTATTTTCCTTACGTTATACGGCCATTAATATTGCGGCGGTTATTGGTCCTATTATTGGCGTGTATATCTCACAGCTCTCCAGTCCCAGTATCCCTTTTATGCTGACAGGGATGATGTATATTATTTACGCAGTCTTTTTATTTTTTGTCTTAAATCGCTATCAAATGCAGCAACCCAAAGCGGTTACACAAACAAAAATACTCAGTACATTCACAATTCTTTTGACAAATCGTGTGCTACTTAGCTTCATATTGGGAGCCATTTTAATCAATATTGGTTACTCGCAATTTGACTCAACGCTACCACAAATTATCGAATTAAAGATTGATGAAGGCGCAAAACTTTATTCGTTATTAATCTCTCTTAATGCAGCAGTGGTGTTATTACTACAATTACCTATTAGTATAGTATCAGAGCGTTTTTCATCTACAGCAACATTATTAGTAGGTGTACTGTTCTTTGCTATTGGATTATGTATGTTTGGATTCTCCAATAATTATACACTCTATATCATTGCCATGATTATTTTTACCATAGGTGAAATCTTTGCCTTCCCTACAATGAATGTCATGATTGATGAAATTGCGCCAGATACTCAAAAGGCAACCTATTTAGGTGCTGCACAATTTAAAAATTTAGGTGGCTTTATTGGCCCAATAATAGGCGGTTGGCTCTTGACGCATTATATGAACGCTATGTTTCCAGTCATCGCTGTTCTTGTTTTATGTAGTTGTATCTTTTATAGAACAAAAATAGCTGCTCATTAATAAACGCCCCATTGCTATCAAAATAGCTAATTATGCTATCGATAGAATGGGGCGTTTTTTAACTATTATAACCCTCGTCAGCAGCGACCTCTGCAAAACTAGAATATTGATCCTTACCAGCATTTTTGGATTGATAAAGCGCTTTATCGGCCCGTTCAAATAAGCTCATTTCTGTATCCTCAGCATGGTTATAAATGGCTCCGCCCATACTCACAGACAACACAGACCATTTCTCGCTAGCTTGGCCATCATATCTAACTGACCTTATTTGAGTCAAAATGGCCTCTGCCATGTGTTGCATCTGTTCCTCTGTTGTATCGTATAAAACAATGGCAAATTCATCCCCACCGAAGCGTACGACAAAGCCACTTTGTTTCACAACATGCTTTAAAATCTTTGCTGTTTGAATGAGGATATGATCTCCTTCTACATGACCAAATTGATCGTTTACTTGTTTAAAGTTATCTAAATCAATTAACAATAAACCTGGCACATTCAATTTTCTTTTTCTTAATAAATTATCAATTTTCCTAATATATGTAGCACGGTTATAGACACCAGTTAACGGATCGAAGGTAGCTAGGTGTATTGTTTTAGATAAAATTTTATTAATAACTAACAGCATAATAAAGGATGTTAGTAGGGCGATAAACAGTAGAATCCAAAATTGTTTCGTATTTTTTTGGAGAGCTTCCATTTTAGTGAAATTGATAAATTTCACATAGACAATTCTTTTGGATGACTCCCCTCTGACTGTCTCTGCTTCATAGGGCAGAAAACGATGTGTTTCTATATAACCATTGTCTAATGCCTTTTCATACTCAACTGGCTCCATTGTTTTCTTTGCTAGCTCGAAGTATTCTTGAAATTTCTTAGATTGCTCCTGTACAGTGATTTTCTTTGATCTCGAATCATTAAAGAAAACGCCACCTGCATTAATGGCTTGCACATCCACTAAATCAATATACTTACCAATTAAGTACTGTGCAGTTTTCTCAAAATTAAAGGTTTGGAAGACAGGATCATTTAGTAGGTCTATACCTAACTCAAACAAATATTTCTTATCATGTGTTGCTAGATAGCCAAATTTTCGATATTCGCCTGTTGATGTTGAAATATCAATTCCATCTGTAAAAAATTCGCCGCTAGCGCGCCTTTCATCCAATAAAGTAGAAAAACGTTGACAGCAAAGCGAGAAATCCAAGCCAATATCTTTGGCAAAAGTCGTGTAAACCACTGTATTGGATTGATCCACTATGTAAATATCCATACCATGCTTCTTTTTCATTTGCTGCAAATCCCAAGTAGCTACATTAGGGTTTTCATGGTAATAGTTTTTTAACTGTCTAAGCTCCTGTTCCATTTTGTCTGACATATTATTATCAAAATAAAAATGGGCGTTATCAACAGTTTGCATATCTGTCAAAATATGATTTTCAATTAATATTTTATTCATGCTCACTTGTTTCTCTATCTCTGTTACCAGTATTTGCCGGTTCACATATGAAATAACAGCAACAAGTATGACTGCAAATGCTATTAGAGATAGTAATAATTTAATACGCAGGTTCTTCATTTAATTGTCCTCTACTTATTTTATACCATCGTCTTTTGGGGAATATTTCAAAATATGATACATTCTATGACTATATCACAATAACTCATTTCATATTATACAGTTACAGTCATATTACTGTATATAAAAATCCCCGATGCTATGTGAGGCATCGAGGAATAATATGTTTAATGATTGTTTTGTAGACCGTTTAGCTCTTCAGCAGTGAGCTCACGATATTCACCTAACGCTAGATTTTCATCTAATTTCAGGCTTCCCATGGAAATACGCTTTAAATATGTTACACGTTTTCCTACAGCCTCAAACATTCGCTTTACCTGATGAAACTTGCCTTCTTGAATCGTTAGCTCTATTTCAGATTGCTGTGCAGACTTTAAGATCACAAGCTTTCCAGGTTTTGTAACATAGCCATCATCTAGCTCAACACCATTTGCAAATTTCTCGGCATCTTCTTCTGTCACAACGCCTTCAATCTGTGCGTAATAAACTTTTGGCACATGCTTTTTGGGAGACAATAAATTATGAGCTAATTGACCATCGTTTGTTAATAAGAGCAACCCTTCTGTGTCTTTATCTAATCGACCAACAGGAAACGGTTGAAAATGCTGGTGTAATGGCTCTAATAAATCAATGACTGTTTCATCTCTTAAATCTTCAGTGGCAGAAATAACACCAGGCGGTTTATTCATTATAAAATAAACAAATTCTGTATAAACAACGCGCTCTCCAAACACTGATACAATTTGCTTTTCTGGGTCTACGTGTAAAGCTGCATCCTTGACATAATCACCGTCTACTGTGACAGCTTTTTGCTTTAATAGCTGCTTCACTTCCTTACGAGAGCCGTACCCCATATTTGCTAGTAATTTATCTAAACGCATCGTTCCACTCCTATTTCAATCCCAGTTTACTCATAATACGGGTTAATCGTTCACCTAATAGCTTTTGGGCTAAACCTAGGCGTAATGATAAAAAGCCATAAACAGCCGCACCAACACCCGCACAAATAATTGAGAATAGTAATGCTGAGAATTTACTATCAACTGGTCCCATTAGTAATTCCAATAATTTATGCACAATCAGCACGCTAATGGCCATCGCCATTGTCAATAAAGCAATTAGCATGACACGACGCACAACCATTTCTGATCGATAATTCAACGTTTTTCGTAAAACAAGCATATTAATGATAATCGAAACACTGTAGCCAATAGCTGTAGCTACTATAGCACCATCAGCCTCTAACCAGCGAATTAAAGGAATATTTAATGCTAGCTTTACGAAAATTCCAGATAATAAGCTGAAAACAATCCACTTTTGAAAATCAATTCCTTGAAGTAAGGCTGCTGTGACTTGAAATAACGCGAATAAAATCGCGACAGGTGCATAATGCGCTAAAATGGTTGCCCCCATTTCGCTTTCTGAATAAAGCATAAAATAAATTTCATTGGCTAATAAAGAAATACCAACCACAGCTGGCAATGTAATAAAGATTAAAATTTGATAGGTCTTATCCATTGCATGGCGGAGCGCTAAATACTCCCCCTGTGTAAAATACTTTGTAATTGTTGGTACAAGCGCCATCGAAAATCCAGTCGCTAGCATAACAGGGATGATAACAACTTTATGTGTCATAAAGTTAATCATTGATAAATAAGTATCTGTTACTTCTGCTAAACCAATGGACGTCATTGCTCCATTAAACGTAAGCATGTCGACTAATTGGAACAATGGATTCGCCACCCCTACAAACACCATTGGGATGGAATAGGTAATCACTTCTTTATAAATATTGGACATTGGTAGCTGTGTGGAAGTCACACTTTGGCTACGTAGTAGATTAAATTCAGGCTGATATTTTTTCCAGTAGTAATAAAGAACACCTAATCCACCGATTGCTCCGATAAATGCAGCAAACACAGCAAAGGAGATGGCTGTCTCTGGTTTTCCTTTAAACACAATCACCACTAGGAAAGATCCACCAAGTAACACAACAATTCGCACAATTTGTTCCACCAATTGTGAAACGGCAGTAGGCTCCATTTTGTCGTAGCCTTGGAAGAAGCCCCGCCATAGACTCATAAATGGCACTACGATTAAGGCAAAACTAACCCATCGTATTACTGAAGCAATTTGTTCAACTGTAAAGACCTGTTCCTCACTCTTAATAACTAGCCCTGCAATTGGCGTAGCAAGTAGAAAGAGGGCAATAAATGCTGCAAAGCCAGTCATCATCATAATAAGAATGCCAGATTTCATCAGCTTGCGACCCGATTGATAATCTCCCATTGCGTTATATTTGGATACAAATTTAGAGACGGCTATTGGCGCACCTGAAATGGCGATTGCCAGCATAATTGAATAGGGAATATATGCATATTGGTAAAGCGCAATGTTCTTCTCGCCAACAATTGCATAAAACGGAAAAATATAAATTAATCCGAGTACCTTCGATAAAAACATCCCCATTGTTAATATCGCAGTACCTTTCATTAAATTGGACATCATACCCATCCATTCATTGTAAAATCAATATTATTATCGTAACACTTCAAAGCATACTTATAAAACTTTTTCGTTTTAAAACAAACGATATGCAAGCGCTGTCACTCTAAAAGCAATAAAGTAAACCAACTGTAATCTTAACATATTTATAGGAAATGAGACGCATAAAAACACCAAAAAGTTCATTCATAAAGAAACTTGATGAAAAAAGGCCTTAAAATAATCGGTGAGGAATTGAACATCCCCACCGATTAGGTATTTCTTATACCATGTCCACAAAGAACTTTTTGTACCATACTAGGAATACATAAACTGTCCAAATATAACGACCGCGATTTGCTTTCCCTTCGTAGTGCTCATCTAGATAGCCAACTAATTGTTTTGTATCAAAAAATTCATTTGCAAAGTCAGTTGTAAACATTTCTTTTACCATACTGTAATACTTTTCTTCACGTAACCAGTGACGAATTGGCACTGGGAATCCAAGCTTCGGACGCTTTGCCCATTCTTCTGGCAATTCCTGATGCGCAGCTTGACGTAGAACATATTTTGTATCGATATCATTCACACGGTATCGTGATGGAATATTTTTCGCTAACTCCATTACTTCTTTATCTAAAAATGGTACACGTAATTCAATTGAGTGTGCCATACTCATTTTATCTGCCTTTAATAAAATATCACCAGGCATCCAAAGATTTAGATCTAGATACTGCATTTTTGTCACATCATCATCGCCAGGTACTTCATCATAAATACGTTTTGTAATCGATTTTACAGATGGCGCATTTTTATAAGCTGGCTTTAAAACATTAATAGCATCCACTTCATCCCAAACTACCGCTTCCCCAATAAAGCGCTCTTCTACTGTTTGAGCACCTTTGATAAGGAAATTCGTGTATTGATTTTTCGGTAGGGCTTCTGCCATTCCACGTAATGTTTTACGAAGACCTAATGGTAATTTTTCATATTTTTGCATTCTTCCAGAGTTTTGATACCAAGCATACCCACCAAAAATTTCATCAGCACCTTCACCTGATAGGACAACCGTTACATCTTTTGAAGCAAGCTCCGAAAGGAAGTAAAGTGGCACTGAGGATGGATTGGATTGTGGTTCATCCATATGCCATTGAATTTTAGGTAGCGCTTCAAAGCACTCATCTGCGGTAATGTATCTACGTTCATTTTGAATATTCAACGTATCTGATAAATCTTTTGCAAGATTTGTCTCATTGAACATATCTTCATAGTCCGCAAACCCGACTGAGAAGGATTTATCTGGGCGTAATAAAGACGTAATATAACTAGAGTCAATACCACCCGATAAGAATGAACCTACTTTTACATCACTGATTTGATGGGCCTCTACAGATTCTTTAACAGTTGAACGAATTTCTTCAATATATTTTTCGATTGGTGCTTCTTTTGCATGGAATTTTTTATCCCAATATTGCACGATTTGCTTTTGTCCATTTTGAATCAGCATATAGTGTGCTGGTGGTAATTTAAAGACACCTTTAAAGAATGTTTCATCCATAGATGAATACTGGAATGTTAAATATGGGCGAAGTGCCTGTTTATTTAACTCTTTAATAAATGATGGGTGTGGTAAAAACGATTTAATCTCAGAGCCAAAGATAAACGTACCGTCTGTTGTATGCTCAGAATAATACAATGGTTTGATCCCAAAGCCATCGCGCGCAATGAATTGTAAATCATTCTTTTTATCCCAAATACAGAAGGCGAACATCCCACGCAGTTTCTTCACAAAATCTACGCCATATTCTACATAGCCATAAATAATGACTTCACTATCCGACTGCGTTTTAAACGTATGACCTTTTTCAATAAGATCTGCACGCAGCTCTTGGAAGTTAAAAATTTCTCCATTAAATACAAGCACAATATTACCATCTGCACTATATAATGGTTGATTTGCTACGTCTGATAAGTCAATAATACTTAATCGACGGAAACCTAACGTTACTTTATCGTCACTATGAATACCACCGCTATCTGGTCCACGGTGAATAATTGTATTCATCATATTTTCTATCGTCTGATGATGATCAATCACATTTGTTCCATTAATATAACCTATAAATCCGCACATTCTATTTTTCACCTCATAATTTAGTGCATAACCTTTACCATAATAGCACGAAAAGACATTCATTTCATGCTGACAATGCTAATAAAGGAAAACTTTCATTCATCCAATTGTATAACAAAGAATATTGTGTTTCATTCTACTGTATAAGCTCTTCATCCCAAAAGAAGAGATAAAGAATTATAAAACACTTTTCTATTATTTTCAATGTCAAAGAAAGTCCCTCTCTATATAGACTTCATGTATAATAGGAAAGATTCCTAATTTGAACAGAAAGTGAGTTTCTAACTATGTATGATGTAATCGTGATTGGTGGTGGCCCATCTGGTTTAATGGCGGCGATTGCTGCTGGAGAGCGCAAAAAGAAGGTGTTATTGTTAGAAAAAGGCACAAAACTAGGCAAGAAATTGGCCATTTCTGGCGGAGGACGCTGTAATGTTACAAATCGTTTGCCTGTTGAAGAAATTGTGAAGCATATACCCGGTAATGGCCGTTTTCTCTATAGTCCATTTACCGTTTATAATAATGAAGATATAATTGCATTTTTTGAAGGGCTTGGTGTCGCCCTAAAGGAAGAGGACCACGGTAGAATGTTCCCTGTATCCAATCGCGCACAAGATGTCGTTGATGCGCTGATTAGACAGCTACAACGTCTTCATATTGAAGTTCGTTTACACACAGCTGTCAGTAAGCTTCTAATGGATGAAGATAAAATTTTGGGTGTACGTCTTGCTGATGGCACCGAAGTCCGTAGTCAAGCAGTCGTTGTAGCCGTTGGGGGCAAGGCGGTTCCACAAACAGGCTCAACAGGTGATGGCTATCCTTGGGCTGAACGTGCGGGTCATACAATCACTACCTTATTCCCAACAGAAGTTCCTGTTATTTCAAAAGAAGATTTTATTCAAGCACGTGAGCTACAAGGACTAGCATTGCGTGATGTTGCTGTCTCCGTGCTAAATAAAAAAGGCAAGATACTCGTCACCCATCAAATGGATATGCTCTTTACCCATTTTGGTTTAAGTGGTCCTGCTATTTTGCGTTGTAGTCAATTCGTTGTGAAAGAATTAATGAAAACAGGCTATGAGCCCGTGACAATGCGTATTCAAACACTGGTACATTATAATGAAGAAACATGTCTACAATATTTAAATAAATTAATAAAAGAAGATCCGAAAAAGGCTGTGAAAAATGTTTGGAAAGGCATAGCACCTGAACGATGGCTCTTGTTCTTATGTGAGCGAGCACATATTGATGTTCAATTGACGGGCGTTGAATTATCCCAAGAGAAAATTCGTCAGCTAGCACGTTTACTAGTAAACTTCACGTTAACAGTGAGTGGCACACAGTCACTTGATAAGGCGTTTGTAACAGGTGGCGGTGTCTCTGTAAAAGAAATCGAGCCAAAAACAATGGCCTCAAAGAAAAAAGAAGGACTGTTCTTTTGTGGAGAAATTCTTGATATTCATGGCTATACAGGCGGCTATAACATCACTTCAGCCCTCGTAACGGGACGTATTGCAGGAATGCATGCGGCATTATAATAGGAGAAAAAGCGTGTCCGTGGAACAACGGACACGCTTTTTTAGCTTTCACTAGACATATAAACTTCTTCAAATGGTTGGATAATAACAAAGCCCTCACCAGAAAACGCCATTTGGATGGATTCTCCACTGCCTCGGCCGATAAATGTACGGAAGCTAATATCTGTTTTAAATTCAGGTGTTAAGTTGCCTGACCATGCGACAGTAGCATGTGGATCTGTATATACAGTTTCACCTGGTTTCACTAATAATGTCAGTGGCTCAAAATGAGTTGTAATCGCAACCTTCCCTGTTCCTTGAAGGGTTACATTAAATAAGCCACCTGACATGATGCCAGCCATTTTACGCATCAAACGTATATCCCATTCGATGCTAGGCTCAAAGGCAAGTAAATCATTGCCATTGACACAAATACTGTCGTTTTTCAAATCAAAAACAGTTACTTTCTTCCCTTGGTCCGCTAAATAGAGTCTGCCCTTTCCGCTAGCTTTCATCAATTGCGTACCTTCACCCGTTAAAGCCTTTTTAAACATTTTGCCAAGACCATGCTCTAACACACGCTCACGTTCAAATTTAATATCACCTGTGTAGGAAATCATAGCGCCCATTTTTGACCACACTTCACCGTTTAGATTAACCTCTAATACACGTTCAGTTTCCAATTCAAAATAATCATTCTCATTATCGTCCTGCTGTGTTTTATGAACAAATTCATCTAAAGAAAATTTCCCCATGATTGATCCCTCCCTAATTACTTTATATACGTTGATCTTTGAGAAAAGATTCAATTTTTAATGGATTGTTCCTCACTGTACATTTCGTTACAAAATATCTCTTTTAATAACGAAATCACTTTATTTCCAGTAATGTTATTGACATCAGACATGTGCTGTTATACATTAAACAAAGAAAATACGCTTGTTATATAACAAGCACTTCGAAAAAATAACTATATAAGTGCCATCCACGAAATGACACCTATATAGTAAATTGAAAGTTCATATTATTGTGTAGCAGATACATCTCCAACATTTTGTGCTGCTTTTAAAGCTGTTTGCTTACGTACATCTGCACGTAACGTTAAGGAAATAATCAATGAAGCTGCGATTAAACCTGCGAATACATAGAATACAGGAATATAGCTTCCATACGCATTTTTGATTGCACTTACTAACAATGGTCCAAAAACTCCACCCAATGACCATGTTGTTAATAAATAGCCATGAATCACACCAAGTTGCTTTGTGCCAAATAAATCACTTGCAAATGCAGGTAGATTTGAGAACCCACCACCATAGCAACTAACAACTAAGAAGATAAGTGCTTGGAAAATAATTACGTTAGTTGTATGTGGTAAAACGATAAATGTGATTAGCTGTGCAGTAAAGAAAATAACGAAAACGTTAGAACGACCGATATAATCAGACACAGCGGCCCAGATTAAACGACCACCACCATTAAATAACCCCATAATTCCTACCATTGCGGCAGCACCTGCTACTGATAGACCGACAATTTCCTGTGCCATTGGTGAAGCAACAGAAATCATCATAATCCCTGCTGTTACATTAACTAAGTGCATGGACCAAAGCATCCAGAAGTGCTTTGTTTTAACAGCTTCTCGTGCTGACATAACAGCTAAATCTTTCTTCACTACGTCCTTACCATTATTGGCAGCTGCTTTCATATTAGCAGGCATATAACCTGGCTTAGGTGGTGCTATATATGAAGCCCCTAAAATCATTAACGTGAAGTAACTTGCCCCTAGAATAAAGTATGTTGTAGAAATGCCAACTGCCTCCATTAAGTTGGCTGCGACTGGTGCTGTAATAAGTGCACCCGATCCAAAACCAAGTACGGCCATACCTGTTGCTAGACCACGACGGTCTGGGAACCATTTTACAAGTGTTGATACAGGTGCAATATAGCCAATCCCCATTCCTAATCCACTAAGAACACCATATGTTAACCAATACATGACAACAGAATCCATTGAAATGGCTACACCAGCACCAGCTTGTCCTGCTCCAAATAAGACAGCTGCTACCATCGCCGATTTACGTGGTCCCATTTTTTCTACTAAACTACCAAATAATGCAGCTGAGAAACCAGCTAATCCCATCATAATGGTAAAGGCAATCGTTACCTTTGTTTCACTCCATCCCATTTCTGTGACAATCGGTAGCTTGTATACACTGTATGCATAGGCTCCACCGATTGAAAGGTGAATAGCGATTGCAGATAATGCAATTAACCATCTATTTTTATTCATAAATTCTCATTTCTCCCCTCTTTTGCTACCTGTGAAAATTCTATGAACGTCCATGTAAAACAATTTACCACTTAGAATTATTCAAATGCAAGATGTTTTTCTAAAAAATATTATTTCTCCAAAAAGTTTTTTATTCTTTTCTTAAAAATTAAAATCAAACAAACCTTACAGCCTCTAAGAAAAATAAAGTTTTACAAACTAAAAAATCTACATATACTAGATTTTATTATTTTTCTACTCTACTTTATCGTTATATATTAATTATTCTTGAATAATTAATTTTGTGTATATATTCACATACTGTTTATGAATAAAATCTTAATTAGAATATTAATTCTATTATTTATCTACAGAAAGAACGTTTTCTTTAGTTTATTTACGCTAGAATTTTTAAGAACAGAAGAGAAATTCGGAACTATTTTCTACAAGATTTTCACTTTTATATGTATGAATGAAAAGCTGATTCCCGTCTTTTATTTCCATATTTTTTATCTTATTCAAAAAATCAACAATACAATCAATGTATATTTCAAATTATTTATTGAAAGTGAACTATTTTTTATTATTCAAATATATATATTAGAGTGCAATTTTCTGGCATATATACGCCACTACAACAAGATAAATCATATTTATCATTCGTTTTGTTATACTACACAATAATAAAAATGCTCTTCAACAAATCTTGTATTACAACAGCTATGTTATTTATGGTAATTTAGTATAAACTAAGAATTTTTAGTATGTTTTAAGGTAAACATGCTTATTTTGTAGAATAGGGGTGATGAATGTATAAAAGAAAGCTAATAGCTATCGCTCTTTTATATGTCTATGAAAAATATATCTTTACGTCTAAAAATGTTTATTTTTTCATTTATTATTGTCCTTTTTTCTATAGCAACAAGTGGTGCTATCATGATCCATAACCTTTCGGGTGCATTTGAGAAAGAATTTGGAGCACGAGCCATTGCTATCGCGAGAACCGTTTCACAACTGACAGAGGTACAAAATAATGTTGGGAAGCCGAATGGATTTGAAGTTATTCAACCCATTGCAGAGAGAATTCGTTTAACAACTGATGTTGATTATATCGTGATTATTGATATGAAGAAAATCCGCTATTCTCACCCTTCTGAGAGCAAACTCGGCACAGTTTTTGAGGGTGGAGACGAAATAGAAGCTTTTTCACAGCATGAATACATATCAAAAGCTCAGGGAGTGCTTGGCTATTCCATCCGTGCATTCGTTCCTATCATGAATGAAGAAGGTACACAACAAGTTGGTGTTATTACAGTTGGGTTACTTACCCCAAAATGGTACAACCTACTAGATGAATATCAATTTGATATATTGATTTCTCTTTTTTGGGGACTAGCTATTGGATTAGGTGGTTCAGTCTGGGTAGCTAATCACCTAAAGCGTCAAACATTTAATTTAGAGCCATACGAAATCGCTCGCTTAGTGGAAGAGCGATCTGGCATTATACAGGCAATGGATATTGGTATATTAGCAACCGACGAAAGCGGTAATGTATCATTTATTAACCGCCTCGCAAGGCAATATACTCATTTCTTTGAACAGAGAATTTCTCGCAAAGAATTATTTAATGGGACATGGCTTGCGGAAGACATTTTACAGCAGCATGAAATATATAGACCTTTACTTATACATGACCAGATGTATTTAGTACGCACCTTCCCTATTCGAATTTTAGATCAAAATGCCGGATACCTTATAATGTTAACGGATCGTAAAGAGGCAAATATGTTAGCTGAAGAATTAACAGGGATTAAAATGCTTGTGGATTCCTTACGAGCTCAACAGCATGAATATATGAACCGTTTACATAGTATTGCAGGATTAATTCAACTAGACCGTAATGATGAAGCTCTGAGTCTTATTATTGATGAAATTACGGATGAAGAGGAAATTATACAAATTTTACATGATAAAATACTTGATTACTCGATTCAAGGTTTACTACTTGGGAAGTACTCGCGAGCAAAAGAACTCGGCGTGGAACTGACCATTGATGATGATTCAAAACTAGACGATATTATGAGCGGTTTTTCTAGTGGTGATTTGGTAACTATAATTGGGAATTTGCTTGATAACGCGATGGAAGCATGCTTTGAGTGTACGTATAAAGATGTACGATTAACGTTAATTGGCGATAAGCATTATCTATATATAGAAGTACAGGATAGTGGCATGGGGATAATAGGTTTACCGAAACGAATTTTCGAATATGGTTTTACTACCAAACAAAAGGAAGGACATGGTATTGGCCTTGCACTTGTTAAACAAATTGTAGAATCTAATAACGGAAATATACAAGTTGAATCAACGTTCAATATTGGTACAAATATTACTATTGAGGTAGGGGTGATAGAAGAACAATGAGTAAACTTTCAGTTTTTATTGTAGAAGATGATCCAATGGTGCTTGAAATAAATAAAGGTTTTTTAAATAAAATGGTTGGTTTTCAGCTTGTAGGCGAATCTATCACTGGTCGTGATGCTTACGAAAAAATTAAAGTAAAAAAACCAGATTTAATTTTACTAGACATGTTTTTACCAGATATGACCGGTATGGATTTATTTTTAAAACTCCGTTCAGAAAGAATTCCTTCAGATATTATTCTGATAACTGCTGCGCGAGATGCACCGACTGTTCAAGAGGCTTTACGATTTGGTGCAAGCGATTATCTCATTAAGCCCTTTCGCTTCGAACGTTTTGAAAAAGCTTTACAGCAATATAAAAATAGCTCTAAATTGTTTACTAATTGCACAGCCTTAAATCAAGAGGATATTGATAGTTGGCTAGGTATACAACAAGAGTCAAATGAATTACCTAAAGGCTTAAACAATTTAACGATGAAACAAATATTAGATTATTTAACAACATATCGAGTAGCTATAACCTCCGAGCAGCTGGCCCAAAATGTTGGAATGGCAAGGGTTACAGTTCGGAAATATTTAGATTTTTTAGCAACTAAAGGAACTGTTAGCATTGAACTACAATATGGAACAGTTGGACGACCAACGAAATATTATTCCATAAAATAATTGAGCATAAATAGTTATTAAAATAAAAACTCATATAGAATCTGCTATTTTTCTTATTATGCATAGCTTTATGATGCTTTACTATGCACATTAATAAAAGAAAAGTAAGCAGATTCTTTTTTCTCTAGCAATTATCTTGTATTATAACAATTTATCAATATAACTAATTGTTATATACCATAAATACCAAAATGTTCATTAAAACCATAATATTGAATATTTATTCGTATAAAATACAATAGAAAGCGTTCACATCTTATACAGTTAGGAGTGAATAGACATGTGGCGTAGTCCTATAAAAGTACTTTTCTTAAACTTATGTTTTTTAACCATCCTCATAGGTTGTCAACAGCAGACCTATCCAACTGACAATGAGCAATTAAGTCATGAAGAACAAATTGTCATTCGCTTTTCACATGTTGTAGGTGAAAACACACCTAAAGGAATGGCAGCAATTAAATTTGCAGAGCTTATTAAGGAACGAAGTAATGGTCATGTAGAAATTCAAGTTTTCCCGAATGGCGTACTGTACAAGGATGGCGAGGAGATGAATGCTCTTTTAAGAGGAGATATTCAGATGATTGCCCCTGCCATTTCAAAAATAACTACGTTTGTACCCGAATGGTCTGTCATGGATTTACCTTATGCATTTAAAAATGCAAAAGAAGTTCATACATATGTTGAAAGCGAAGTTGGACAATCATTAATGAAGAGATTAAATAAACACAATCTAATCTCGATGGGCGTATGGGATAGTGGCTTTAAACAGTTAAGTAATAGTATTCGTCCCATCCAAAACTTAACTGATCTACAAGGCTTACGCATGAGAATAATGCCAAGTGATATTTTAGCTGAGCAATTTTCCATTGCCGGTGCCTATCCTAGACGAATTGATTTTAATACGGTCTTCCATCAACTACAAAAAGGCAATGTTGATGGGCAAGAAAATACGCTCACTAATATTACAAGCAAAAATCTACATTCACTTCAAGATTACTTAACTATTAGTAATCATGGTTATCTAGGCTATTTGTTATTAATGAATAATGAATTTTGGAATTCCCTCCCTAAAAATGTACAGGAGCTTTTGATTGATACTCTTGAGGAAGTACAAAAATGGGAGTGGCAACAAGCAGAGAATTTAAGTACGGAAAGACTTCAGGAAATGGAAGCATGTCAATGTATACAAATTCATTATTTAACGGAGGAAGAAATAGAGGATTGGGAGAACGCCTTTAAACCTGTATACGACTATTATGCAGAAAATTATGGTTTTAAATATATTGAGGCACTTCCTAAAAATCAATTTCATTAACTAAGGTTTAAAAGGTTGCCCTTTTAACTATAAATATAAATTTTAGGGGGATATAGAATGAAAAAATGGCTTTTCATGTCATTCATGGCTTTGCTTTTAGTCGTACTTGCGGCTTGTGGTGGCGAAAAAAAAGAAGCAGCTTCTGCTCCAGCAGCTGAGGGAGATGGTGGCTACACCAAAGAAAAACCTCTTGTTATTAAATTCTCTCATGTAACTTCAATTGATAGTGTTAAAGGTAAAGCAGCTGAGGCATTTGCAAAACTAGTGGATGAAAAAACAGAAGGTAAAGTGAAAGTTGAGGTTTATCCATCCTCACAACTATATGGAGATAATGATGAATTAGATGCCTTAGTATCAGGAAATGTGCATATGATTGCTCCTTCTGTAACGAAAATGGTAAAAATCGATCCTCGTTGGCAATATGTTGATATGCCTTACCTTTTTGAAAATCAAGAGCATGCTCGTAAGTTCTTTAATTCAGATGTTGCAAAGCTGATTCTAGAATCTGACCAACTAGCAGCTAACGATATTAAAGGTCTCGTTTTCTGGGAAAATGGCTTTAAACACTTTTCCAATAACAAACACCCACTTGTGACAGTGGACGATTTTAAAGGACTAAAATTCAGAGCACAAGCAGGTAAAGTTTTAGAATCGCAGTTTAAAGCTTTGAATGCTGGTTCTGCGACAATTGCATTTGGTGAAACATACGCTGCCCTACAACAAGGAACAGTAGATGGACAAGAAAACACATTTAATAACTTTGATACTCAAAAATATCAAGAAGTTCAAAAATACTTCTCCGTATCTGAACATGGTCGTCTAGACTATGCCATCTTTGTAAACAAAACATTCTGGGAAAAAATACCTTCAGAGCTATTGACAGCAGTTGAAGAATCATTGAATGAGGCAACAACGTTAGCTTGGGATTTAGCTGCGGAAGAAAACGGAAAATCATTCGAAAACATTAAAAACTCTGGTATTGAGGTCATTGAGCTATCAGATGCTGAAAAAGAAGCCATCAAAAAACAACTGGAACCAGTCTATGAAGAGTTTACTGATGTTATCACAGAAGAACTAATTAATGGTATTCGTGATTTAAAATAAACAGAGTTCTTAAAAAAACTTACTATTCCAACAATTAGTTGATGTAAGGAATAGGAAATTGCAACAATTTCTTGGGTATTCTTTGTTAGGAAGTTGCCCGTAGTAGTGAGTTATCGTCAATATCAATAATTTTATTAGTATATCGCTTACTTACAAACGGGTGCTAAGAAGCTCACTTCAAACTGCAACATTTACAGTGGGAATAAAAGCATCCGTTTTTAACTTTAAATAAAGGAGGCATCAACATGAAGGCCGTTTATAAAATATGGGGCTACTTAGAAGAAATTCTTGCTGGAATTTTTTTCGTAGCAGGTGTTGTACTCATTTTTTACGGGGTTATTATGCGCTACATATTCAATGAACCACAAGCATGGGTAGAGGAATTAGCACGCTATTCTATAATTTGGGGTACATTTTTGGGATTTGGCTTAGCTCTTCGCCACAATCAGCATATACAGGTGGATATTCTATATGACAAATTAAAGCCATCGAAAAAACGTCTATTAGATTTAGTAGCAACAGGCTTGAGCATCGCCTTTTGCTTAATTTACACGTACTATGGTTTTGTTTTAGTGGAAAATCGCTATACATCTGGTATGGTTTCACTTGATATCGGGATTCCAATGTGGATTGTATATTTAGTCCTACCTCTTTCAGGTATTTTATTTTTACTAAGATTCGTAGAACGATTAGTTAATATTCTACGAGGAAAGGATGAAGAATATGCTAATCCTCTTACTTAGTTTCTTTTTGCTATTATTTCTACGAGTACCTGTTGCTATTAGCTTAGCACTATCAACAATTCTAGTGTTCTTCCAAATAGATTTTAATATGAATATGATTCCACAGCGCATTTTTACTGCATTAGATTCCTTCCCTATGATGGCCATCCCAGGATTCGTGCTGGCTGGCGTATTAATGGCGCGGGGGGGGATATCCAAATATTTAATTGAAGCTTTACGTGCATGGATTGGTCACCTGCCAGGTGGTCTTGCAGTTGTTACAATTGTTGCCTGTGCTATTTTTGCCGCTATTTCAGGCTCTTCACCTGCCACAGCAGCAGCAATCGGCTCTATTATGATCCCAGCAATGATTTCAGCAGGCTATAAAAAACGTTATTCGATGGGACTTGTGGCAGCAGGTGGTACATTAGGCATTTTAATTCCACCGAGTGTTCCATTAATTATTTATGGTATCACCTCAGAGCAATCAATTGGTGAATTATTTATGGCTGGGGTTCTTCCTGGATTAGCTTTAACAGGAATCTTAATTATTGCTGCTATCGTTTATGCGAAACGCAATGGATTTAATGGAGATCAACCAGCTTCTTGGGAAGAACGTGGGCGTAAATCTTTAAAAGCCATTTGGGGAGCATTTTTACCTTTTTTAATTTTAGGAACAATCTATTCAGGAGTTGTGACACCAACTGAATCAGCGGTGATAGCTGTTTTCTATGGTCTTATTGTATCCTTGTTTATCTATCGTGAAATGAAGCTAAAGGATTTCCGCGAAGTATTAGTAGAATCTATTAATATTACCGCTATGATTTTCTTAATAATAGGTGCCGCTTCGTTATTTGGACTCTATTTAACAAATGCACAAGTACCACAGCAAGTGGGTGCATGGATTGCAGAAAGTGATTTAAATAAGTGGATTTTTATGATAGTTGTCAATATTTTGTTCTTTATCATGGGTATGTTCTTAGAAGCCGTCTCCATTATTCTAATTACTTTACCAATTTTATTACCAATCCTTGCACACTTCGATATAAATTTAATCCACTTTGCCATTATTATGACGATTAATATGGAATTAGGAATGATCACTCCACCAGTTGGATTGAATCTCTTCGTGGTTAGCGGTATTGCAAAAGAAAAACTTGGGGAAGTGGTAAAAGGCGTTATACCGTTTATCATTTTAATGATTATCTTCTTAGCACTTGTTGTCTTAATCCCACAACTTTCTCTCTGGTTACCAGAGCAAATGAAATAAGGTTTTAAGATGGGTATAAATACAAAGGGTTATTCAATAAGAGATCGCTCTTTTTGGACAATTGTCATTAGTTTGGGCGGGGCTTCTGTTTTTGTATTTGCAGCAATGTATTCTGTTCAGCCCCTGCTCCCCTTCTTTACAGAACAATTTCATATTTCTGTATCCGTGGCAAGTCTATCCGTATCTATGACTACTCTATCAGTAATTCTTGGATTAATCGTGCTAGGTTTTTTATCAGATCGTTATGGAAGAGTTTTGTTCATTCATTTATCCATAGTTTTTACTGTCATACCTTTTTTTTTCATGCCACTAACTGATTCTTTTTCTACTATTATTTTATTACGCTTTATTCAGGGCTTTGCTATTGCAGGTGTACCTGCAGCAGCACTTGCCTATCTTAGCGAAGAAATTGATCAACAATCAATGGGCTTTGCCACTGCATTGTATATTTCTTGTAATGCACTAGGCGGAACAATTGGTAGACTCATGATGGGGTATGTCACTGAATATTTTTCATGGAAAATGGCATTTGTTTCATTAGCCATTATGGGATGCATCGTTATGGTAATTGTCTGGTGGATGCTACCTAAATCCAAAAATTTTTCGGTACAACAGCGTACGATTCAACAGGATTTACAAGGCTTTTGGTTTCATTTGAAAAACCCTCATTTATTGATGCTTTTTGGATTAGGAGTTATTTTACAATTATCCTTTACTGGAGTTTGGTCATTTATTCCCTATTACTTAACAGCCCCTCCTTTTCTATTATCTTTACAAAGCATTTCTTTTATTTTTTTAGCGTATGGTTTAGGTATTATTGGTTCGCCTTTTGCTAATGCACTCGCAGGAAAAGTTGGATTACACACCATTCGAACATTTGGTGTTTGTTTATTAACTGTGGGAATACTTTTTACATTAAGCAAGTCACTTTTCATTATTGTCATGGGACTTTGTCTAGCATGTTTAGGTTTTTTTACTGCTCATGCATTAACTTCCTCATTGGTAAGTCGGCTAGCTCTTTACCAAAAAGGAAGCGCCTCTAGTCTATATCTGGTCGCTTATTACCTTGGGGTGGCCTCTGGAAGTACAATACTAAGCCCTGTTTGGTCATTATTTCAATGGCATGGTATCGTGACCATTACTGCTTTTCTGCCAATAACATACCTATTTATTTTAAATTCGCTACAGAAACAGCAAAAAAGAGATGTACTCAAAAAATGAGCATCTCTTTTTTTGCTAATTCATTGTTTTTTTACAAGGACAATTGCTTTAATTTCTTTATAATATATGCACAGTAAAATTCCTACTAAAATTAATAAAGAGCCATATAATTGAACACTTGTAGGGAATTGTTTTAAAAATACCGCACTCAATAGCATAGCTATAGCTGGCTCAAAGTTTAACAACAGCGACGCATTTGTTGAGCCGACCTCCTTCATTTTTTGATTCCACATTAAATTGCTTACTCCGTGAATAATAATCGCTGATAAAATGAGCAAAAACCAGTAGGGCATTGCAACTTGCCAATTCGTCTGTGGCAAAATAGTAAATGAAAACGGTACGAGCACTAGTAAACCTATTAAATTTGTATAGAACGTAATCGACTGGGCTGACATTTTCTTACTAAGATGATTGACAATAATGAGAAACAAAGCAAAGCTTAGCATTGTAATTAAGCTCAACACTTCACCCACACCGATTGAAATGGTGATAAGTGCCCCTTTTGTAATGATGAGGCCAACACCAACAAATGAAAGTACCGCACCTAGCCAAAATATGCCGTTACGTGATTCATGATAGATCATTTTATTCAGTAGAGATGTAACAATCGGTGCACAGGCTAATATTAAAGCCGCAGTGATAGGAGAAGTGTGCTGAAGACTAGCATAAAAGCTATAGTGATTAATGGAAACGCCCAGTATTCCTGCCAGAATCAATAACAATAGATCCTTTCTTGTAAATGTTGTTCGGCAAATTGCTTTCCAACTAATCCCCCCTAAAAAGAGAACAATGACAATTAACCTAAAAATGGCGACCGTTAAAGGATCCCAATGGTCAATTAAAATAGAGCCAATAATGAAGTTACTGGCCCAAAAAAATACACAGCTAAATAAAATCATATAGATCATTAGTTGTTTCATATTTTATCGCACCCGCAAATAAAGAGATTTCTACATAAGTAATGGCAAATCTACTTTCCTTTCCTTTATTCATCTTTTCTATTAAAACATAAGTATAGCAAACTAGAAAATTTCTAGTTTGCTATGTTATCTAAATAAGGGGGATTTAGATTTATGCTTAGTTGATAAACTTTCCTTTAGACATAACCACTCGGTTGGATGGTTTACGTGCAATAACTTCCGCGCTTGATACTGCGTCAAAGAATACAAAACTTGCTTCGTCCTTCACATTCGGCCAAACCTTCTGACCATTTGCATCTAATGGCGTGACACCACCTGTAATATATTTTAATGTTCGTCGAATAGAGCGTTCGTCAAGTTTACGAGAAATATCTGCAAAAGTAGTCGCTTTTTCTAAAATATCTCCTGAGCCATTAGGACTCCAAGAATCATAAAAGCCGTCACAACCAAAATGGACATCCACGCCGTGCTCTGTTAGTAATTCAATCGGTGGAATTAATCGTCGCAAATCAAATGGCACCGTTGACATTATTTTTACTTGTTGTTGTGCTAAACGATCTGCAATTTTATGCTGTTCCATGATCGATACATCACCAAGTGAAAACGCATGACTTATTGCCGTTCTACCCTGATATTTGGCATCCTCCACGATATCTATCCATTTATCGATTGTATAATACCCAACATGGCCACCATCATGTAAATGAATATCGACATCAACATTAAATTCCTGTGCAATATCCATCACTTCATAAAGAGAAGGCTCGATTGAGTTATCGATGCCTGCTGGATCTAGGCCACCAATCATCGTCGCTCCATTGCGTAAAGCTTCACGCAATAATTTAGGGACATCATCTCTTAATAGACCATGCTGTGGAAAGGCAATGACGTCGGATGTCACGACATCTTTATAATCGTCCAATGCCGCTAGAACACCTTCTAAATTTTTTAATCCAATGTATGGATCAATATTGACATGTGTACGAATATGATTCGCACCATTCTTAAGGATTTTTTCAATCATTGCAGCCGCACGTTGTTTTCCTGTTGTAGCAAGAACGGATAACTCTTGTGCTTCACGTTCAAGTCGTTCCTTTAAATTCTTTACGGGCACACAAGCCTTCCACGGTAAAGATAAGTATGTTTTATCTAAATGATTATGCATTTCCTTAAAGGCAGGTAATAGCAGCTTCCCTTTCATATCTGTGACTTCGTTTGGAGAATCAATTGCGTCTGTTGCGGGTACAATTTGCGAAATGAAGCCATCTGTAATTTCAAGGTGAAAAAGCTCCACTTTCGTTCCAACTGTATCATTTTCCTTTAGATATTCTCCTGTTTCAAGTAGAACATTTGTAAGCCAGTGCTTCATCTGAATTCTCCTTTCAACTCTCCTACATCCTGTTGGTGAATCATTTTGCCTTGTGAAATGACCGTAGTAATTGGGCATCTTCTTGCTATCACATGGGCAGTGCTCACGCCATCCACTAACAGCATATTCGCTTTATCACCAACTTGTGGCCAAACACGTTCTCCAGCATCATTTAAGGGTGTGATACCACCAGAGGCGTATTTCCAAGCTCGACTTAATGAGTATTCATCAATAAAACGGAATCTCTCCGCCATGACATTTAATTTCATAATCGTATTACCAGTACCATATGGTGACCAATGATCTGTTAAGCTATCATGTCCGACTGATACCTTTACACCATTGTTATAAAGATAAGGGATTGGAATTGTCGAACGGTTCAAATCAATTGGTACAGTTGTTGTTACATCCATTTGTACCTCAGCCATTGCTTGAACTAAATTTTCTAAACGTGACTGTTCTAAATCAGCAAGTGCCATCGCATGGCTAATTGTGACTTGTCCTTCTTTTTTCGCTTGTTTCGTTAACTCTATCAGTTTATAAAATTCAAATTCGCCTAGGGTGTTCGCTGTGTGAATATGAATATCGATCCCTGCATTATAGTCTTGTGCAATACCCATTGTTGCTTGCAATGACTTTTCGATATTGCGATCTACAATGGATGGGTCAACGCCTCCAACAAGCGTTGCTCCCATTGCCATTGCCTCACGGACGAGTCCCTCTACATTGGAGCGTAATAAGCCATGCTGTGGAAAGGCTACAATATCATAGGTGATTTGATCTTGATAGTTTGCTAAAACCTGCTTTGTAATTTCAATATGCTTTGTCCCAATTTGTGGGTCAACATTACAATGTGAACGAATATGTGTGTGTCCTTGGGAAATGAGCCACTTCACCATTTCCTCAGCTCGATAAGCAGCTGTCGGCAATTGTTTAGGTAGTAGTGTTCTTTCCTCTTCAATGCGTGTTAAAATCCCTTTAGTAATGGGTCTTGGTGCCTGCCATTCTCCGCCGAAATACGTTTTATCAATATGAATATGCATCTCTCGGAATGAAGGGACTAATAGTTGCTGTTGTGCATCTATTACTTCTACATCTTTATCAGCCACTATATCCTTATCTACTTGTTGAACATGCCCATCTTCGATTAGAACATCATAAATACCTGTACGAGTAGCAACAATGTGTTCATTTTCGCGCTCATATGCTTCTTCTAATCTCACATTTTTCAGCAATAGTTTACTCATAGTTTCCTCCCAATTGGTATTTTCCGTCTATCCCCAAATTTATTTACTCTACAATTTCAACGCCACTGATCATCGTGTAGTTAGATGCATCTAACCAAAAACCTTTTACAGCATTGCTGTAGACTGCTAAATGCTCATAGTTACGCACTGGAATATAGACAGCTTCGTCTAACTCGATTTGCATTGCTTTTTTGTAGATTTCATTACGTGCCTCTTGGTTTGCTTCAGAACGCCCTTGCTCAATTAGCTTGTCTACTTCTGGATTTGAATAGTAGAAATGGTTTCCTGGAGGTCCCATAGAAGCAGTGTGGAATAGATTGTATTGGTTATAATCAGCATCCCCCGTTGCATTACCCCAGCCACTAATAAAGATTTGGTGCTGTTCTTTCGTAATTTCAGAAATAAATGCACCATACTCCATTACTTGAATATCAACATCTAATCCGATTCCTTTTAATTGAGATTGAATAACCTCCGCCATATTAATACGCTCTTTACGATCACTTGTCAGTAATTTAACTTTTGTTCCCTCTTGAACGCCAGCTTCTTTTAACAATTCTTTTGCCTTCACTACATCATAGTCATACGGTTTCGTTTCACTAGAATATCCAATAATTTTTGGACTCATTGCAGAATTTGCAAGTGTCCCTACATTATCATAAATACCGCTAATAATTGCTTCACGGTCAACAGCATAGCTAATAGCTTGACGTACTTTTACATCCGATAATAATGTATCTTTTACGTTGAATCCGATAAATTCTACTGCTAGTCCTTCTGCACGGAATAAATTCATCGTTGAAGAATTTTCAATTCGATCAATCTCTGTCACAGGTACTTGTTCAGCAATATGTGCTTCTCCACTTTCAATCATTGCTAGACGAGTAGAATCCTCTGGTACAACTTTAAATGTTACTTTATCTACTTTTGGTACAGTTCCCCAATAGTCTTTGTTGGAAATTAAAGTAATTTCTTGACCAGATTTCCAAGTTTCAAATACAAATGGGCCTGTCCCTACTGGATGAGTTGCTAATTCGTCCGCTGCTTCAGCTATCGCTTTCGGGCTCATCATACTACCCTCTTGACTTGCTAAAATAGATAGAAGCGGAGCATATGGTTCTTTTAATTTCAACGTTACAACATATTCATCATCTACCACTACTTCACTAATCATAGATAATTTATCACGCTGTGGTGATCCAGTTGCAGGATCTAGAATTCGGTCAAATGTCGCTTTTACAGCCTCTGCATTAAAATCTGCTCCATCATGGAATTTAATGCCTTCATTCAATGTAAATGTCCAAGTGATTTCATCTTTTTGCTCCCACTCTTTTGCAAGTAATGGAACAATTTTACGATCTCTATCGAAAGCGACAAGTGTTTCATATACCTTGCCATGAATAATATTTGCTGATGGAATATCTGTAATAAAGTGAGGATCAAGACTTGTCGCATCTGCTGCTCTTAGAACAACTAATTCTCCTCCTACGCTTTTTGATCCCTCTTTGGAACCTTCTGTACTATTATTGCTAGCAGTAGAGCATGCTTGCAGAATAAGTACAGTCATTAGTGCCATGAATAAAAACAACTTCATTTTCTTCATCAACATTTCCTCCTTATGTGATTTGTTCCTTACATTTCGAATTATAAAGAAATAAAATTCACTTGTTTTTTAATATTTTTACGTGTTTTTTAAATTTTCTGACTAATAGACCATAAAATATTTACATTCTTTACGCTTTTCACTAAATTGAAATCAAATCAAATAGAAAAGGAGTTTCGATATGAATAAAGTAACAACTACTATCGATCGTTCTGTTTTAGTGAATGCACGCAAGGCATCTAGAAAAAAGAATCTTGTTTCTTTCCTCAACAAAATCAAAAAAAATAAAGCAGCTGTCGTAGGAGGCATCATCATACTTCTATATATATTGATGTTTCTTATCGGGCCCATTTTAGCCCCTTACGATCCCTACGACGTACAATTAGATCAAAAATTACAAGGACCAAGCGTTGAACATCTAATGGGAACAGATGACAAAGGGCGAGATATTTTAAGTCGAATTTTATATGGGTCACGTTTATCAATTGGTGTTGGTATTTCAGCTGTTTTATTCGGTGGTACAATCGGCACTTTCTTAGGTCTTATTGCTGGCTATTATGGCAGATGGGTTGATTCTATTATTAGTCGAATGTTAGATATCATGCTTGCCTTCCCAGGTATTTTGCTAGCTTTAGCGATTGTCAGTGCATTGGGGCCAAGCCTTATCAATGTCACAATTGCTGTTGGGTTTTTCTCTATTCCTATGTTTGCTCGTATTGTACGTGGCTCCACAATGGAAGTTAAAAAATTAGAATATATCGATGCTGTCAAAACACTTGGAGCAAATGATATGACAATTTTAATTAAGCATATTTTCCCAAATATTTTATCTCCCATTATTGTACAAGCATCTATGCGCTTAGCAACTGCTATTCTATCTGCAGCAGGTCTATCATTCTTAGGTTTAGGTGCTCAGCCACCATCGCCTGAATGGGGTGCCATGCTTTCTAATGGACGAGATTTCCTATTTACTGCTCCTTATATGGCGCTATTCCCAGGTATTATGATTTCTATACTTGTATTAGGCTTTAACTTATTTGGTGACGGTTTACGTGATGCACTTGATCCAAGAATGAAAAATTAAAGGAGAGAAGACACATGACATTATTTATCTTAAAACGACTAGCTCAAATTATTCCTGTAACACTTGGTGTAACGCTTGTTGTTTTTCTCATTATGCAGATGATTCCTGGAGACCCAGCGATTATTTTAGCAGGGGAAGGGGCTTCTCAAGAAACAGTTGCCGAATTACGTGAAAATTTAGGGCTCAATAAACCATTAGCAGTTCAATATACAGACTATATTAAAAACCTTCTTCAAGGAGATATGGGTCACTCTTTAAAAAATAATCAACCAGTATTCGAGGAAATTACCTCCCGATTACCAATTACCATCGAGCTAGCCTTTTATAGTATTTTAATCACCATCGTTCTGGGGCTTATTGCGGGTATTATCTCCGCTATCCGTCCTTATTCGTTGATGGATGTAGGATTAATGGTTGTCGCTTTATTAGGGATTTCCCTTCCAAGCTTCTGGTTAGGAATTTTATTAATGTATGTATTCTCTGTACAGTTACACTGGCTTCCTGTAGCAGGCTGGGATAGTGCCAAACATATTATTCTACCAGCTGTCACACTTGGTGCTGGTGGAGCTGCCATCGTCGCTCGTATGACTCGCTCTAGTATGTTAGAGGTTGTAAACCAAGACTATATACGAACAGCGAAAGCAAAAGGCTTAAAGGGATACATCATCATTTTAAAGCACGCATTACGCAATGCCTTGATTCCAGTTATTACAGTAGTAGGCTTACAGTTTGGTAGTTTACTTGGCGGAACAGTTTTAGTTGAATCTGTTTTCGCTGTAAACGGATTAGGACGAATGATTGTAGATGCCATTCGAACACGGGATATACCAGTCGTACAAGGTGGCGTTCTTGTTGCCTCATTAATATTTGTTTTCATAAATCTTTTTGTAGACATAATGTACCGATTCTTTAATAAACGAATGGATTTAAACTAAGGAGGGGAAAAACGGATGAAACAAGAAACCGTGTTGGAAGTCAAAAATTTACAAACCTATTTTTATTCGAGTGAAGGGGTTGCCAAAGCTGTCGATGGGGTATCCTTTACTCTTCAAAAAGGAGAAACACTGGGCATTGTTGGTGAATCTGGTTGTGGGAAATCCATGACTTCCCTGTCATTACTTCGTTTAGTACCATCGCCCCCAGGTAAAATCATCAATGGCGAAATTTTATTAAATAATACAGACATTTTGAAGCTCTCAGATGAAGAGCTACGTAAAATTCGGGGCAATAAAATCTCGATGATTTTCCAAGAGCCTATGACAAGCTTAAATCCTGTATTATCCGTTGGAGAGCAAATTGCTGAATCCATTCGATTGCACCAAGGCTTATCACGTAAAGAAGCATGGCAAAAGGCTGTCGATATGATTCGCCTAGTTGGGATTCCTGCACCCGAAAAAAGAGCGAAGCAGGAACCTTATCAGTTAAGTGGTGGGATGCGACAGCGTATTATGATTGCCATGGCACTAGCGTGTACACCAGATGTGTTAATTGCTGACGAACCAACGACTGCTCTAGATGTAACCATTCAAGCTCAAATTATTGATATTATTCAAAAC
This sequence comes from Lysinibacillus sp. A4, assembly GCF_024919535.1. Taxonomy (NCBI): domain Bacteria; kingdom Bacillati; phylum Bacillota; class Bacilli; order Caryophanales; family Bacillaceae; genus Lysinibacillus; species Lysinibacillus sp. A4. The sequence goes on from NZ_JANWTB010000003.1 coordinate 560,490, forward strand.
CTGCAAAAACAACTAGGCATGAGCATTATCTTCATTACCCATGACCTTGGTGTTGTAGCAGAAATCTGCGATAAAATTGCTGTTATGTATGCGGGGCAGGTTGTAGAAGAAGGCACAACAGAAAGTCTTTTTGAAAAGCCGCTACACCCTTATACAAATGGATTAATTCAATCATTACCTAAGCTATACGAAGATCAAGAAGAATTATCTACTATTCACGGAACTGTTCCAAGTCCCTATAATTACCCAATTGGCTGCCGTTATGCAGAACGCTGCCCATTTGCTACAGATTTATGTCGTGAACAACAGCCTGAGCTTTTGACTGTTGAGCAAGGAAAAAAGGTAAGGTGCTGGATGTACAGTAATGAATGGCAAGGAGAAACACTTTTGAAGGAGCTGACAGTATGACAACAGCACAACACACACAACCACTATTACAAGTAAATGATTTAAAGCAGCATTTTTTCTTAAAAAAAGAAAAGCTCTTCGGTCCACAGCAGGTTGTAAAAGCTGTGGATGGGGTGTCTTTCGATATCATGCCTGGTGAGACGCTCAGTATTGTCGGAGAATCTGGCTGTGGAAAATCAACAACTGGTCGTTCTATTTTAAGATTAGATGAGCCTACTGCTGGAGAGGTATTGTTATTCGGTAAAAATTTAGTGAATATGAACAAAAAAGAGCTTCGTGCTGCACGCAAGGACATTCAAATTATTTTCCAAGATCCCTATGCATCCCTTAACCCACGAAGAACGATTCGTAAAATGTTAACAGAGGCCATGTCTATTCAAAAAATTGTACCACCTGAGCAACAAGAAGCACGCATGATTGAATTAATGTCCCTTGTTGGGTTACGTCCTGAATACTTAGAGCGTTATCCACATGAATTTTCTGGTGGTCAGCGTCAACGGATTGGTATTGCCAGAGCCCTTGCTGTTAATCCTAAAATTATTATTTGTGATGAGTCTGTTTCTGCACTAGACGTTTCCATTCAAGCTCAAATACTAAATTTACTAAAACAACTACAAAGAGATTTAGATTTAACCTTTTTATTTATCTCACACGATTTAAGTGTTGTTCGACATATTTCAGACCGTATTATGGTGATGTATCTTGGAAAGGTCGTAGAAATTGCTGATAAGCATACCCTTTTTACTCAGCCACATCATCCTTATACAAAAGCACTGTTTTCTTCTATACCTGTCATTGATAAGCAGCATCGGAAGGAGCGTATAATTTTAAAAGGTGACTTACCATCACCTCTTAGTCCCCCTACTGGCTGTAGCTTTCACACACGTTGCCCATTCGCAACAGATAAATGTAAAGCAGAAGTACCAGCACTACGAGCGATCACTGCAACTCATAAGGTAGCTTGCCATTTCGCAGAAAATTTAGTTTAATGTATCTTACACTTATAAAATAAACGGAGAGGTCATTATGTTACAACCAGAAACCTTCAACATATATATTCTCCTATGTGTAATTGCTCCAATTATTGGAGCTTTTCTGCTTACTTTTATATTTATTTTCGAAAAGCAAATCGATAGCCTTGAGGAGGAAAAAAGAAATTTAGAGCTTGAGCAGGATTTACAAAGAGCAAATATTCTCCAGTTGAATCAGCAAATACAGCCACATTTCTTTTTTAATGCATTAAATTCATTATTAAGCCTAGCTCGCATCAATCGGAAGGAAGATTTGGTTGCGGGCATTGAGGCTTTGGCAACATTTTTTAAATTTAAATACAATAATCATGAGGTGTTAATTGCGTTAAAGAACGAGGTACAATTTGTCGATAGTTATTTAAATATTCAACAATTACGATTTGGCCATCGTTTGACTGTAAATAAATATGTTGATGATGAAGCACTATCCGTCCAAATACCACCTTTTATTCTGCAGACTATTATTGAAAATGCCTATAAACATAGCTTTGAAAAGCATATAGGACCTGCAGAGCTATCCATTACAATCAAAAAAATGGCTAATAGCTTATTAATTGAAATTAAAAATACACAGCCTTTAGAAAAAATAGAAATGACTACTGAACAGGTAGTAGACGAACTGCAGCAAGGTTATGGGCTCGAAAATATTAGAAAACGGCTTGAGCTCATTTATGGGCTCGAAAATATTTTATTCTCGATTCAAAACAATGAACAGCATTACACTGTTACCATCCATGTTCCCGCTTAGGCTTTCTATCAATTGGAAGGAGAAAGGAGAAACTCACCATGAATATTTTAATCGCAGATGATGAGCCATTAGAGCTTGAGCAAATGATTTATTTATTAAAGCCACATTTTCCAAATTGGACCTTCCATACTGCCCAAGATGCCTCACAAGCTCTGCAATTAGCTAAGAAGCACCGTATGACTATCGCCTTTTTGGATATTCAAATGCCTGGGAAAGATGGAATCACGTTGAGCAAGGAATTAAAAGCGCTTTATGAGGTAGACATCATCATGGTAACAGCTTATCAAACCTTTGAATATGCCCAACAAGCATTGCGTATCGGGGTAAAGGATTATCTTACAAAACCAGTCATTGCAAGTGAATTAGATGCTATTGTGGAGAAATATAAGGTGTGGAGTTCTAACCATGATGCGATTCAAAGCGCACTTTCCTATATTCATGAAAACTATTATGAAAAACTGAGTCTCAATATTATTGCTGAAAAAATTCATTTAAATCCGAGCTATTTAAGTCGTAAATTTTTGGAGGAGCAGTCTATTGGCATTAATGAATACATTAATAATTATCGCCTAGAAATGGCTGTAAAGAAAATCAATGAAAATCTAGACACAAGTATGTCTGCAATTGCTGAGAGCTGTGGTTTTAATAGTCAGCACTATTTTAGCGTTGCGTTTAAGAAAAAATATAATCAATCACCAAGACAATATAAATCCTCTAAAATGAGTAAAGGTCTTTACTAGTATGCTAAGGAAGTTTTCATTGCTTGTTCCATTTGCAAGTTTAAGCACAGCAGCAGGAGTCATTATTCTTTTAGCTAGATGGATTAATGGTAATTTATTATTATCCTCTCCTTCAGCCCTTATTTCTTTTGGTTTTATGGCGGGCATTTGTTATACATTAGCAACAGCTATTTCATTTATCATACTTGGTTCATTGCTGAAGAAGAGCGATTACACACAAAATCAGCATACACAAAGCTTTTTGCTCTTTACCATACAGCGTAAATTGTCTGGAATGAATTTAAAGGTTATACGTCTATTTTACCTGCTAACAGGTATTGAACTTTGGCTTATTCAATTAATAAGCATTAGTGTATTGTCTGAAATTATGTTAAATATTCCAGTCCCTATTACACTTTTTTTCTTTTTAATCGGCATCTTACTTCTTGACCGCATCATGTCAGTGAAAAGTATACTATGGTTTGAAATTTTATTTATTATTGCTCTTTTTTCATTACTTATTTTTATCCCTATTTATTACTTTGTACTAAATGGGGCAAGCACCGTATATGAGGGTATTCGCTTATATCACCCTTATTTATTTTATTTTAAAAATAGCGAAATTCTGCTGTTCTATGTCATTATTCAACTAGCCGTTTTAGGACAAGTATTTTTTGATAAATCAACATGGTATTTAATTGCCTTTATAAAACCTAAAAAAGTACGTAGCAGTCTGTTTTCCTCAGGTGTAATTTTAGCGTTATTAACGCTATCATTTACGGCAATTTTAATGATTGCCCTATACAGCGGATCATTTGGCCAATTCCAAGTACTGATTTTTACGTTTTTATATGAAGTACAACCAGGCTTTCTGACATTTGCTTTTCTCGTCATTGTCCTATTAGCCATTGTCACAACTTTGCTTGTAGACATGCGGGCAACGAAACGTTTTTTTGTGACGAAAAGACCCTATTATTTCTATTTGATTGGCCTGATGATTATTTTATTCACCTGTTTCTTATCTATCGATTTAACGATTTTAGGTGTTATTTATTCTTTTGCCTTTCTGCACATTACCATGCTACCGTTTTTGTTAATCCTTTTATTTACGAATCGCCATATTCATAAGCATAGCTGGCTTGTCATCCTACTATCCATCATCATTGGAATTGGTGTTGGTTTAAGCTTTAATACGCTTTACGGATTAGCTACCAGCTTTATGATCTCAAGTATTTATCAATTAATGCTTCAGACTGAAACAATTGAAAAAAATACCTGAACTCGATATTATTCGGGTTCAGGTTTATAAGTTATTTAACTGATATAAAATAAAAATAGGATTAGTACTAGCAAGCCAACAATGGCCGAACTAATGGAAAGATAATGTCTTTTTTCCTCTCGACCATAGTAATAGTCAATGAAAATAGAGCTGAAAAGGCTGACAGCCAAATATCCTCCAATGATAACAGTAAATAAAATCCACCCTTTAATTATGATCACCATGAGCATCATGGTATTCAAAATTTTAATAGCCCAAACAGCACGTCTATGATGACTATTGACATACTCCTTTGGTATAGTAAATTTTTTCCTCATTAGTTTATCGACAAGCATTTGGATAGCTATGAGAAAAACTAGCATAACGATTAAACCTGACATTCCAAATTTAGCATCTTCTTTGAGAGCAAGATCTAAATAAGCCTTGGCCAACTCTTTATTATCTACTTTATAAAATGAATTGCTGTCATAATCAACAATTCCGATATCCTCCTCGTTTATGAACATTTTCAGCTTCATAACCTGACCTTTTTCAAACTCTACCCAGACATCACGTTGTAATCTAAAAAAAATACGCTCATTCATTTGTGTCACTGTAGCTTGCTGTAATAGTTGTTGTAATAACTCCTTTTCTGAACTTTGCTCCATTACTCGTTGTCCAATGACCCACCCAGGTCTACCAGCCTTAAAGATCTCCTCATCTGAATTGTAAATCATTGTATATTTTTTTATAGATTGCTGCTGTGCTAATTGAACAATTGAAGCATGCTGCGTTTGCTCTATCTGCCCCAATGGACCGATTTCTATTATCAATAGAAACATGAAAATCGTGCCTATGATGATCAATGGGTAAGACCAGCGTCTTGTTTTTTTTGTTTGCCGCACTTGCCGTAAAATATCCTCCTGTAAGGATTTCGTAAATCGTGGTGCTTCGCCAAGTTCTTGATCCAATTTCTCTTTAAAAGTTGTCATTCATTAACACCTCCCACTTACTATTCGCTAATTTTTCCTGTAACATTTTCCTTGCTCGATGCAATCTGGTTTTAACTGTATTTTCTGCACATGTAAGAATATCTGCAATTTCTCTAATCTTTAATTCCTGATAATAATAAAGGATGACGACTTCTCTATAAGTAATAGGTAATTCAAATAAAGCATTTGTTAATGTTGTCCGTTCATCCTGTGCTAATAGCATCGTTTCAGGTGTTCGTTTACTTGCACCAATATGCAATTTTTCCAACAGTTGATGGCGTTTATTTTTCCAGCTTCGCAAATAATCATGACTTTTATGTACAGTTATTTTAACTAAATAGGTCTTTAGAGATGCTCTTTGTTCGAAGCGATCCTGCTGCCGATAATAAGAAAAAAAGACATCCTGGACTATTTCTTCTGCCATCGCCCAATCCTTTACATAAAGATAAGCCACTCGTAAGCAATATTCTCCGTGTTCTTCCATAATGGCCACCAAATGCTCACTCATCTAAACACCTCCTCTAAACATTCACCCTATAGTCGTAATCGGAACTTAGTTGGTTTCAAAAAAATCGAAAAAGTTTCGTTAACATGAAGGTCATAAAAAGAAAAAATCCTCACACAATAAGAGGGTATTTTTATGAATAGTAACTCCTAAAGAAATAGCCTACATTTTTAGAATGAATTTGTTTGTATGCCATGTTGCATACTTTTTTTCTATTATCTATTGAATAACTAGCAAAAAAACTGTTATAGTGAGATTGTTTGTCTGACGTCTGACTAATTAAGATCTTTAGCTGTTCTTCTGAAATTGGAACATCAGGACAAAATATCACAGATACTTATGGAGGAACTTATGAGATACTTAATATCCTTTTGTGGATTGTTACTTGTTTTTGCCTTAGCTTTATTAATGAGTAAAAACAAAAAAGAAATAAAATATAAATATATAGTGATTATGTTGATCATCCAATTTTTATTGGCAGCTTTACTACTTAATACAACGGTCGGCTATGTCCTAATCAAAGGAATCACCAAAGTGTTTGATCACTTATTGTCCTATGCAAATGCAGGTATATCATTTGTTTTTGGTGGCTTAGCAAATGAAGGAGAATCACCCTTCTTTTTAGCCGTTTTATTACCAATCGTCTTTATATCTGTTCTGATTGGGATCTTGCAGCATTTCAAAATTCTTCCTTTTCTAATGAGATGGGTAGGTTTATTTTTAAGTAAAGTAAGTGGTATGGGGAAATTGGAATCCTATAATGCTGTTGCCTCTGCTATGGTAGGCCAATCCGAAGTGTTCATAACTGTTAAAAAGCAATTAGATAAGATTGCACCACAACGTATGTATACATTATGCGCTTCTGCTATGTCGACTGTTTCGATGTCAGTAGTTGGCGCTTATATGACGATGATTGAGCCAAAGTATGTTGTTACGGCCATTGTATTAAACCTGTTTGGTGGATTTATTATTGTTTCCATTATTAATCCATATACTGTAGATGAAAAAGAAGATATCTTAACAATTGAAGATGAACATAAGCAAGCGTTCTTTCAAATGATTGGTGAATATATTATGGATGGCTTTAAAGTAGCCATCATTGTTGGGGCGATGCTTATTGGTTTCGTAGCATTAATGGATTTAATCAATTCATTATTCGATATAATTATCGGCATCTCTTTCCAAGAAATATTAGGCTATATCTTTGCGCCAATCGCTTTCCTAATGGGTATCCCATGGGCAGATGCTGTGGCAGCTGGCGGTATTATGGCAACCAAATTAGTAACAAACGAATTTGTTGCTATGATTAATCTTGGCGATGTTGCTGAGTCCATGAGTGAACGTACATTAGGTATTATTTCTGTATTCCTCGTATCTTTTGCCAACTTTTCATCAATCGGGATTATTTCGGGTGCTGTAAAAGGTTTGAATGAAAGGCAAGGGAATGTCGTTGCTCGATTTGGTTTAAAGTTGTTGTACGGCGCTACGCTCGTAAGTATCCTAACAGCTATTATTGTGGGATTGATTATTTAAATTGTATCTGGAACTATTTAATGAACTGCACTCAGTTAGATGGGTGCAGTCCTTATTTTATCGCTTAAGATTACTCCAAATTAAAAAATGTACATTACTAAAATTGAATTTAGTAATGTACATTTTTACTTTATATCTCTTTATTTTACGACAATATTGACAAGTTTGCCTGGAATAACGATGATTTTCACTAAGCTCTTTCCTGCCATGTATTCTTGAACCTTTTCATCGGCAAGTGCTACTTTTTCAATATCCTCTTTTGAAGCATCTTTTGCTACGACGATCTTAGCACGTACTTTACCAGCAACTTGTACAGCAATTTCTACTTCATCATCCACAAGCTTTGCTTCATCATATGTTGGCCATTGCTCATATGAAAGAGTGGAATCGTGTCCTAATAGTTGCCATAATTCTTCTGCAATATGCGGAGCGATTGGAGCTAGCATTTTCACAAAGCCTTCAGCATAAGTCGTTGGTATCACATCAGCTTTATAGCAATCATTAATAAAGACCATCATTTGTGAAATAGCTGTGTTAAAGCGGATGCCTTCATAATCCTCTGTCACTTTTTTCACTGTTTGGTGGTATGATTTTTCAAGTGATTGATCGTTAGACACTTGAATTTTTGCTGAAATTGCGCCGTCTTCTTCACTGACAAATAGACGCCAGATACGGTCTAAGAAGCGACGTGCTCCATCTAAACCATTTGTAGACCATGCAACAGAAGCCTCTAGTGGGCCCATGAACATTTCATATAAACGTAATGTATCGGCACCATGTGACGTAATGATTTCATCTGGATTGACAACATTGCCCTTAGATTTAGACATTTTCTCATTACCTTCACCTAGAATCATTCCCTGGTTAAATAACTTTTGGAATGGTTCTTTTGTATGGACAACGCCTAAATCATAGAGAACTTTATGCCAGAAGCGAGCGTATAGTAAATGTAATACAGCATGCTCCGCACCACCAATATAAATATCAACAGGTAACCAACGTTTTAGTAACTCTGGGTCTGCAATCGCCTCTGTATTTGTAGGGTCGATATAGCGTAGGAAGTACCAGCTCGAACCTGCCCACTGCGGCATTGTATTTGTTTCACGACGCCCTTTTTTACCTGTTTCTGGATCGACAACATTTACCCATTCTTCAATATTTGCTAATGGTGATTCACCAGTACCTGATGGACGGATATTATCTGTTTTTGGTAGCATTAGAGGTAATTCTGATTCTGGAACTGGCGTTATCGTGCCATCTTCCCAATGAATCATTGGAATTGGTTCACCCCAATAACGCTGACGGGAGAATAACCAGTCACGTAGACGGTAAGAAATTTTCTTCTCTCCCACACCCTTTTCCGCTAACCATTCAATGGCTTTCGCAATGCCATCTGCTTTATTTAAGCCATTCAGGAATTCAGAGTTAATATGTTGACCATCACCTGTAAATGCTTCTTTACTGATGTCTCCACCTTCAAGTACAGGAACGATGTCTAGGCCAAATTCAGTCGCGAATTCATAGTCACGCTCATCATGTGCTGGCACCGCCATAATAGCACCTGTACCATAAGACACTAACACATAGTCAGCAATCCAAATTGGCACTTTTTTACCGTTAATCGGATTCACTGCATAAGCGCCTGTAAATACGCCTGTTTTTTCTTTCGCTAAATCTGTACGCTCTAGGTCAGATTTCATTTTAACTTTCTCTAAATAAGTCTCAACAGCTTGGCGTTGGTCAGCTGTTGTTATTTGTTCCACTAATTTATGCTCTGGCGCAAGCACACAGTATGTAGCACCAAATAATGTATCAGGGCGCGTTGTGAAAACTGTGAAGTTTTGATCTGAACCGTCAATGGCAAATGTCACTTCTGCCCCTTCTGAACGGCCAATCCAATTGCGTTGCATATCTTTAATAGATTCAGGCCAATCAACTTCTTCTAGGTCATCGATTAAACGATCAGCATAGGCTGTAATTTTAAGCATCCATTGCTTCATTGGTCTGCGTTCTACTGGATGACCACCACGCTCTGATTTCCCATCAATTACTTCTTCGTTAGCTAATACCGTGCCAAGTGCTGGACACCAGTTAACAGCTACTTCATCCACATAGGCTAAACCTTTCTTATAAAGCTGGATAAAAATCCATTGTGTCCATTTATAATATTCTGGATCAGTTGTGTTAATTTCGCGATCCCAATCATAGCTGAAGCCTAGCTCTTGAATTTGACGTTTAAATGTTGCAATATTTTTAGCTGTAAATTCAGCTGGATCATTCCCTGTATCAAGTGCATATTGTTCTGCTGGTAAACCAAAAGCATCCCAGCCCATTGGATGAAGTACATTATAGCCTTGCATACGTTTAAAGCGCGATAGAATATCAGTTGCCGTATAGCCCTCTGGATGGCCTACATGAAGTCCTGCGCCTGATGGATATGGGAACATATCTAATGCATAAAATTTAGGCTTTGCTGTTTCATTTTCAGTTTTAAATGTTTTGTTATCAGCCCAGTATTGCTGCCACTTTTTTTCAATTTGTTCATGATTAAAACTCATTTTTTTTCCTCCTTCGATTGATCGTGCTGCTCTCCATTATAATTGACAAAATATTTAAAAAATAAAAAAACTCGCCCCTATCTTATAGAAGGGACGAGAGAATTTGTACTCCCGCGGTACCACCCAAATTAGTGATTACACTCGGCTCAAGCTTCCTTAACGCGGAAGAAACGACACACGCTGTTTCACGCGGGCAGACTCAGAAGGCGAGTTCAACTTGCATTCTTACTAGCTTCCACCAACCGCTAGCTCTCTAAAAAGAACCACAAATTTACTATTCCTCATCACAGTCTTTACATGATATTGCATTTATTCTAATGGAAAGTATTGAAAAGCACAAGCCTTTGTTTACAGCTTACCCATTACTGAACAATTAAATCCTTTTCTTCCTTAGACTTTGATAAATCCTTACATTCATGAAAAGCAAAATGCTGACAACCAATGCATTGATTGGCGTTCAAATAATGGAAAGCTTTTGTAATCGCTTCTCCTGTATGCTGAAAAAAATGTTGCGCGCCTATTTTATCGTAAAGACCATTGTGCTGAAGAGCACCCTTTAAATCACCTTGCACACCCGTTACCAAAATAGTACCGCCCTGTGCTTTATAATTTTCTATGATATTACTAAAATATGCTTCTCCAGTAGAATCCATAAAGGGCACTTTCCCCATCCGTAATATCAAAACTCTTGGTTGCTGATGCAGAGTACTTTCAATCGTTTGCTCAAACATTTGTGCAGCACCAAAAAACAACGGCCCTTCAATGGTGTACATACTAATTTGCGGGCAATCATGCTGCTGATGCACTACATGTGGCTGTACCTTTTCACTTTTATTTGAATGATCTGGAAGTACTTTTGTAACAACAAGCTTTTCACTCATGCGTTTCGCAAATAATAGCACAGCCAGCACAAGCCCAACCTCAACTGCTAACGTAAGACTAGTGAATACCGTTAATAAAAAGGTAATCAATAATACCAGTGAGTCGCCTGATTTTAATTTTGCGATATGTGAGAAATGATGTCGTTCACTCATATTCCAAGCTACGACCATCAGTACCGGAGCCATGCTTGCTAACGGAATATGAGATGCATATGGAGCTAATAACAATAATGTGATTAAAACAAACACACCATGAATGATACCCGACATAGGGGATACTGCTCCTGTTTTGATATTGGTCGCTGTGCGTGCAATAGCACCTGTTGCTGGAATACCACCGAATAAAGGCGTCACAATATTAGCAATTCCCTGACCAATTAACTCACGATTACTGTTATGCTTACTATTTGTCATCCCATCCGCCACAACTGCCGATAATAGAGACTCAATACCACCTAGCATTGCAATGACAAACGCTGGACCAATAAGTTGTTGTAATCGTTCGAGCGTGATGTTCGGTAAGGCGAAATGAGGTAATGTATTAGGAATTTGCCCATAGGCCGTTGCAATGGTAGCAACTTGTCCTGAAAAGAAGAAGGTTGCTATAAGTGTAGAGACAACGATACCCGCTAATGCTCCAGGAACCTTTGGAAAAAACTTTGGTGTTATCACGATTGTCACCAAGCATACCGCGGCAGTAAGAATACTATACGTATTTGTCGTATCAAGCTGCTTAATAATTTCCTGTATGTTGGCGATAAAATATTCATGCCTTTTAACATTTGTGAGCCCTAGAAAGTTAGCGATTTGACCTGTAAAAATAATCACTGCTATCCCTGCTGTAAAACCAACTGTTACAGGACGTGGAATAAACTTAATTAAAGTCCCTAACTTAAAAAAGCCCATGACACAAAGCAATACCCCTGCCATTAAACCCGCTAGTAATAAATCTTCATAGCCATAGGTAAGAACAATCCCCAATAGAATTGGCACAAACGCCCCCGTAGGCCCACCTATTTGATATTTGGAACCTCCAAAGAGAGAAATAAGAATACCTGCAATGCAAGCTGTATAAATCCCATATTCAGGTTTCACACCCGATGCTATGGCAAAGGACATGGCAAGTGGAATAGCAACGATTCCCACAATAATCCCTGACAATAAATCCTTCTTTACATGTTGAACTGAATATCCTTCAAAGCGTCCTGTAAACAGTGACTTCATAGATAAATCTTCCCTTCGAAATAATAAGCAAAGCTCAATTTGTCATCATCATTGATTTACTTATTCTCTTCGTCACCTTCATTACTCGTCATTTCCTCTAATCTAGAAATGGTATTAACCAAATGGTTATTAAAAATATCCTTTGCCACCCCAAGTAATGCACCAATCATTGGGTCACTTAAAGAATAGTAAACTTTTTTCCCTTCCTTCACGCCATAAACAATATTTTTAGCACGCAATACACTTAATTGCTGAGAAACAGCAGAACCCTCTTTCTCCAAGCAATCTTGAATCTCATTGACACTTTTCTGTCCATCTACAAGGAGTTCAAGTATTCGGATGCGTAACGGATGTGCTAATGCTTTGAAAAAATCCGCTTTAAACTGTTGTAAGCCCTCTTCCATAAAAAAACCCCTCCATATAACTACATATTCAAATATTTGAATATGTATGATTGTAATCCTGTCACAACATTTTTTCAATATCTGCTATAAAAAAAGAACAAAAACAAGTACTTAATACTCGTTTTTGCTCTTTTCAGTGCGACATTATTAATCTGCTACTATTTTGTTCTTCTTTAAAGGATAATCGTATGTTAAACATGGAATAATCGCCAATAGTACAATAACTACTAATGTTAAAACAAGAGGAATCATGCCAAATTGATCCACCATAATACCGCCAAATAGTGGACCAATCATCCGTCCTCCAGTGGCAGCACTATTGATAATGCCTTGATAGAACCCTTGTCGACCTTTTGGTGCCAGTTGATTAGCAATCGTTGGTAACGCTGGCGTATAAAACATTTCGCCAAATGTTAAGACAAGCATCGCTGCTCCAAACATTTTAAAATCGTTTGCAAAGGCAATAATACCAAAGGAAAGTGCAATCAGCGTTACACCAAATACTAACTGACGTTTTAAATTGTGTTCCCACCGCTTTACGAGCGGTGCAATGAGCGGTTGCCCAATGACAATTAGAAGACCGTTGATTGTCCAAAGTAAGCTATATTGCTTTAATCCCAATCCTAAATCTTGTGTATAAGATGAAATGGTTGCACTCCATTGAGAATATGCTAGCCAGCATAAAACGGAGGATGCACTAATTATTAACAAAGCATAGAAAGGTGCCTTGTTTACGATTCGCTTACTTTCGCTCAAGACATTTTTAGGTGCAATACTGCCCGCCTCCAAACGCTTAAATGTAAATAAGGCAATGAAAAAGAATAAAATATACATACCTAAATTCACTTTAAACACATAGTCAAATTGATAATCTGCCACTATACCGGCAAGGGCAGGACCTACGGCAACACCGACATTTTGTGCTAAATAGATAGTATTAAAAGCCTTACGTCCACCTTCTGGCCAGGCAGCCCCAGCTAAGGCAAACATACCTGGGAAAACAATACCCCCACTAAAGCCTAGTATCGTTAAAAACCACACATAATGTGGCCAACCGTGCCAAATTGTTAAGCCAATTAATGAAGCAATCGTTAACAGGATACCAAGCATAATAGCTTTATAGCCACCAATTCTATCAAATAAGTAACCACCTAATAGATTACCTAATACTCCAGCAGCAGAATTCAGCATTAAGACAAAACCAGCCATAGCTAAAGATTTGCCTAAATAATCATGCATATAAATGGCATTCAAAGGCCATAAAAAAGAGTTGCCTGTTGTGTTCACAAGCATTCCGATAATTAAAAACCAAACACGTTTTGGCATAGGATGACCTCCATTATTTCGCTTCTCTAAATAGTTAGTGTATGCTGAAATACTTAAAAGTACAAGGAAAATAATTTTACCTTTTTTACAAGACTTCTATCCTATTTTCAATCGTATTTAGTTTTGTTCCTTTCCATTTTTCTTTATCCAAATCATGATATTACCCTTACCCCATGACGGAACGAAATGCACATGATAGAATAGAGCGTTAGAGGAGTGAAATAAATGACAGAGACGAATTTTCCTTTTCCTTCAGAGGGGAAAAGATACTATACATGGAATCGCTATTTACGTGACCAATTTGGTCATAAAGTTTTTAAAGTGGCATTAGATGCAGGATTTGATTGCCCTAACCGCGACGGCACAGTTGCTTTCGGTGGCTGTACATTTTGCAGTGCTGCAGGTTCTGGTGATTTTGCTGGTAATAAGGTAGATCCAATTGATGTTCAATTTGCTGAAATCCGAGACAAAATGCACCAGAAATGGAAGGATGGCAAATACATGGCCTATTTCCAAGCCTACACAAATACACATGCCCCTTTGCCAGTTTTAAAAGAAAAATTTGAAGCAGCTTTAGCGCAAGAAGGTGTAGTAGGTCTTTCTATTGCTACTCGTCCTGACTGTTTACCTGATGATGTTGTCGAATATTTAGCAGAGCTAAATGAGCGGACGTATTTATGGATTGAGCTCGGTCTACAAACGGTGCATGAGAAAACGGCTAATCTTATTAATCGTGCCCATGATTATGCAACGTATGTGGAAGGCGTTGAAAAATTGCGTAAGCATGGCATTCGTGTTTGCTCACATATCATTAACGGATTGCCTCTCGAAGACTATGACATGATGATGGAAACGGCACGAGCAGTTGCACAATTAGATGTCCAAGGCATTAAAATCCACTTACTTCATCTATTAAAAGGAACGCCTATGGTGAAGCAATATGAAAAAGGTATGTTAGAATTTTTAGATCAAGATGTGTATACAAAACTAGTAGCAGACCAATTAGAAATTTTACCACCAGAGATGGTCATTCATCGTATTACAGGTGATGGACCGATTGATTTAATGATTGGACCCATGTGGAGTGTTAATAAATGGGAAGTACTGAATGGCATTGATGCTGAGCTTGAACGTCGAGGTAGTTGGCAAGGGAAGTTGTATAAGGCAGAGGTTATGAAATGATACTACAACGCGTTTTACAATATGCCCAGCAGTTATTAAAAGATAATATAAAAGAGGGAGATACAGTTGTGGATGCAACTGCTGGAAACGGCCATGACACATTGTTTCTGGCACAGCTTGTTGGGGATGAAGGGCAAGTTTATGCCTTTGATGTCCAAAAAGAGGCGGTTGACGCGACACTCCTCCGACTTTTAGATCATGGTTTAGAACATCGAGCACTCGTTTTAAATAAAGGGCATGAAGAAGTTACACAGTTTGTTCACAAGCCAGTAACTGCGGCAATCTTCAATCTCGGCTATTTACCTGGTAGCAACCATGATATTATTACAAGACCTAATACAACAATCCAAGCCATTGAGAATATATTAAAGCTCTTAAAAGTGGGCGGTTTGATTGTTCTTGTTATTTATCATGGTCATCCAGGTGGAAAAGAAGAGCGTGATAAGGTCATTGATTATGTAAGCCAACTGCCACAAAAATATGTTCATGTCTTAAAGTATGCATTTCTGAATCAACAAAATGATCCACCCTTCGTCATTGCATTAGAGAAAATGAAAGAATATCCTATTCAATAATGACATGCTAAAAGGCGATCAGCTAGTTTCTATCAAACTAGCTGATCGCCTTGCTCTTTATCTACTTGTTATTGCGTTTTTCATTATAGTCAACCCAGAAATCTGCACCTTTAATTCCTAGTTTACGAGGATCAAAGACTGGGTCTTTTCCTTCTTTTTTCTGTTTCTCGTAATCTTTTAATGCGATAATAGCTGGTTTCATGATAATTAAAATAGCTATAACGTTAATCCAAACCATCAAACCAAGACCTACATCTCCCATTGCCCATGCTAGACCAGACGTACGGATTGTACCATAAAAGGCTGCAACTAAAATGGCAATTTTCGCAATCCAAATGAATATCTTTTCTGTGCTACCTCTAAATAAATAAGCGACATTTGTCTCTGCAATATAGTAGTAAGCCATGATTGTTGTAAAGGCAAAGAAGAATAACGCAATGGCTACAAATGGAGCACCAAAGCCAGGTAATGATGAGTCAACTGCATATTGTGTATAGGCTGCACCCGCTTCAATACTTTTCGCAAAAGTCATTTGCTCATCACCAGCTAATCCACCACTATTGAATTCTCCAACATGAATAAATGGATCTGCTCCCTCAGCTGCCTTTTCATCTTGTACATTGTACATCCCCGTAAATAAAATCATAAATGCGGTAGCAGAACAAATTAATAATGTATCAATATACACAGATGCTGCTTGAACAATTCCTTGCTTAGCAGGATGTGATACTTCCGCAGCTGCCGCAGGGTGGGCCCCAGTTCCTTGACCAGCTTCATTGGAGTAAATTCCACGTTTAACACCCCAAGCAATCGCTGAACCAATAACCCCGCCAAAAATTTCTTGAGCACCAAATGCACTAGAAAAAATTAATCCGATAACCGTTGGTACTTGTGAAATATTCATAAAAATAATGATAATGGCCATAATGATATAGGCTAATGCCATAAACGGTACAATAATCTGGGCAGCGTTTGCAATTGATTTAATACCACCAATGATAATAGCACCTAGTAACACAACAATTATAAGTCCTGTGATCCATGTATCCAAACCGAAAGCGTTTTCAACAGCACCTGCGATGGCATTCGACTGCACACCAGGCATCAAAATTAACATTGCTATTAAAGCCGCCACAGCAAAAATAACTGCAAACCATTTTTGGCCCATTCCTTTTTCTATGTAAAAGGCCGGTCCACCACGATATTCTGTATCTTTCTCTTCTTTATAGATTTGAGCTAATGTTGACTCTACATACGCGGTAGCCGCACCTATGAAAGCGATTGCCCACATCCAAAAGACAGCACCAGGTCCTCCCATTCCAATCGCTGTCGCAGTACCAGCAATATTACCTGTACCTACACGTCCTGATAATGCGATAGACATTGCTTGGAATGAAGATATTCCCTTTTCTGACTTCTCCCCTTTAAACATTAAAACAAACATATCTTTAATGTGCCTTACTTGTAGGAACCTTGTAATAATTGAGAAAAATAACCCAATTAATAAGATGCCATAAATAAACCATGGTCCCCATAAAATACCATTCAACTTCTCTACAATTACATCCATTTTACCCCTCCAATTTGAATTACCTTACTTTAAGTCATTATAGTATTACACTTTTCTGAAAATTACAATATTATTTTTAAGTAACAATATTTAAGTAAGTAACCTAGTAAATGGAAGGGTATAAACCTATTTAATTATATAACCAATTCTTCGAAGAGCATTATTAATAAAATCTCGTATATACATAAAAATCTCTTCGCGCTCTCCCTCATGAAATAAATTATGATAACAATTTGCCCATTCTTTAAACTGAAATTCCGTGAATTCCTGTTGATGAAGCCAATTTCGAGTTTGGCGAGTGTCCGTAATTTTATCCTTCTCAGCTGTCATAATTAGCATTGGCATATTAGGCATTTCACCTTTAGGCAGCATCACTAAATTTTTCATCATCTGCTGAAGTTCTCGATACCATTTCACAGAAACAACAGACATGAGCGGTACATCATCTTTCATTTCTTCTCTGCCTTCAACACTACGCGTTAATTTCTCTAATGTAATATCATGTGTCAATTTAACATTGGCCGTTAACGCACTTAGACTTGTTAAAGCATTTGTTAATTTACCTGGTAATAGCTTTAGTTGCAACCAAGGTGATGTTAAAATAATGCCTGCACATTCATATTGTCTCTTTTGCAGTGTATGGAGGATTAATGTTGCACCTAGTCCATGCCCTATTACAAAGGTTGGTAAATTATATGAAAAAGCATTTTCAATCAGGTTTCTTGTATACTTATTGTACAATTTGAAGTCTTCATCATGGACTCGAGCAAACCTTGCATTACCCCCATGATTCGGTAAATCTCCCATGACTATGTGGAAGCCTTCTAATCTTAATTTCTCTATCAGCCATGCATACCAACGGTGATTTTCATAAGCACCATGAAGAATAGCAATCACAGCTTTTGCTTGTCCATCAGCTTCCCATTTCCACATTACATAGTCCTCCTAAAAAATAATTACACTTTGATTATATCGAAATAAATAGCACATTTTAATTTTATATTTCCATAAAGTTGCGTATTTGATACGATAATACTACATTATAGAAAGAAAAGAGGCGATTTTCATGATTTATCCATTTAAAGATAAAACGCCAAAGATCGATCCGTCTGTTTTCATTGCTGATTACGCAACTGTTACGGGCGACGTAACAATTGGCGCCGAAACAACCATTTGGTTTAATACGGTTATTCGTGGTGATGTTTCCCCAACGATTATTGGTAAACGTGTCAGTATCCAGGATCTTTGCTGTTTACACCAAAGCCCAAAATATCCGCTCATTATTGAAGATGAGGTAACAGTTGGACACCAAGTCACTTTACATAGTTGTACAATTCGCAAAAATGCCTTAATTGGTATGGGATCCATTATTTTAGACGGAGCTGAGATTGGAGAAGGTGCATTTATTGGAGCTGGAAGCCTAGTACCTCCTGGTAAAGTCATTCCTCCAAATAGTTTAGCATTAGGTCGTCCAGCAAAAGTTGTCCGAGAATTAAATGCTGAAGATAAAGAGGATATGGAACGCATCGTACGAGAATACGCAGAAAAAGGTCAATATTATAAATCACTTCAGAAATAAATAACCTACACAAAAAATCAATACTAACGAAAAAATCCCTCGCGTTTTCGTGTACCGAATATGTTCACGAATCCTAGCGAGGTATTTTTGTAAAAAAAACAAAAGGAGCAATGTTGCCCCTTTGCTTATTAATACATCAGAATAATTTTCTAATGACTTCATTACTTTAGTTCAATAGTTTATAAACGTGCTTTTTCTCGTAGCGCGTCTGCTTTATCAATTTGCTCCCATGGTACATTTAAATCTGTACGACCAAAATGTCCATACGCAGCAGTTTGTTTATAAATTGGACGACGAAGATCAAGCATTTTAATGATACCTGCTGGGCGTAGATCGAATAGCTCGCGTACCCATTCAACGATTTCGCTTTCTTTCACTCTACCTGTGCCAAATGTATCGACAGCAATGGAAACAGGCTGAGCAACGCCAATCGCATAGGCAAGTTGCACTTCAGCACGCTCTGCTAAGCCAGCTGCTACGATGTTTTTCGCTACATAACGTGCTGCATATGCCGCCGAACGGTCTACCTTGGTTGCATCCTTACCTGAGAAGGCACCACCACCGTGACGTGCATAACCACCGTATGTATCAACAATGATTTTACGCCCTGTTAATCCAGCATCACCTTTTGGCCCACCAATTACAAAACGGCCAGTTGGATTGATGAAGTATTTCGTATTAGCATCTAATAATTCACTCGGTACAACTGGTGCAATAACAAATTCTTTTAAATCTGCTTGAATTTGTTCAAGTGTTGCTTCTTCATCATGCTGTGTTGAAATAACAATTGTATCCACGCGAACCGGTACATTATTGTCATCATATTCAATCGTTACTTGCGTTTTACCATCAGGACGCAAATAGGCAAGTTCCCCTGATTTACGTACTTCTGTTAAACGGCGTGCTAATTTGTGTGCCAAGCTAATTGGTAATGGCATTAGCTCTGGTGTTTCATTACATGCATAGCCAAACATTAAGCCTTGGTCACCAGCACCAATTGCTTCTATGTCAGCATCTGTCATAGAGCCTTCACGTGCCTCTAATGCCTGATCAACACCTTGGGCAATATCAGGTGATTGTTCGCCAATTGCCACAAGCACCGCTAAGTTCTCTGCATCAAAGCCATATTTACCTCGTGTATAGCCAATTTCAGCTACAGTGTCACGAACAATACCTTTAATATCCACATAAGTAGAAGTAGTAATTTCTCCTGCTACTAATACTAATCCTGTTGTTACAGTTGTTTCACACGCTACACGTGCATTTGGATCTTCTGCTAAAATAGCATCTAAAATGGCATCCGAGATTTGGTCACAAATCTTATCTGGATGTCCTTCTGTTACACTCTCTGATGTAAACAGTCGACGGTTTGTCATTTGGTTTTCCTCCTAAATACTCTTACAATAAGTAGTTGTGTATGAATACGGTACTCATTACCCATGTCAAGTCCGCTCCTAAGGATTGAACTCTCAAGCCGTTACTGCTGCTTTTAACACGAGGATTTCGAAAGATCCGTCATTATAATAAGGAAAGAACTACATATACTTACCTTTACATTGATTTTTAACAATAAAAAAATCCTTTTCTCACGTTACTTTACATGAGGAAAGGAATAATGACTGCGTAACCTTTCACTCTTATCGTTCAAGGGATGTTCCCTTGCATCAGGTTGGCACCAACGCATGTCGTGAAATAGTTCATGCAGGTTGCCGGGTTTCACAGGGCCTGACCCTCCACCAGCTCGGGATAAGAGTATCCGTTCAATCTCATGTTACTGAAAAGGTCGAACGTTGTCAAATATTTTCTTATGTATTACTGTATAGAAAGGAAAGAACTTATTACACAAAAACTTTTCATACTTGGATGATGATGTAAATAGAAGCAAATTAATCCCTACAACATACCTAGCTACTTGTGGTAACATATGTGTGGCTCAATTTTCGTGCCTAATTACAGTAGGATTGATGGTATTCTACTCGAAAAACATTATTTTTTGTCAGTTTATTGAAAAGTGGTAAAAACTCTAAAATAATTTCTTAATTAGTATAGATTATTTAAGCAATTGTGTTATACTATTTTTGAAATTAAGAAAAAATCCCTCTAAATCAAGGGAATACTATAAAAAAGGATGGTATTTAATCGATGAATTCAGTAGAAATTGCAAACGAACTGAAGGAATTATTAAACGGCGGTAACATTAATGTTCAACTTTCAGTACCACAATTAGCAGAAAAAGCTACATCTCGTGGTGAAGCAATGTTAACAGTAGATGGCGCAGTTCGTGCAGAAACTGGCAAATACACTGGTCGTTCACCTAAAGATAAATATACGGTAGAAGAAGAAAGCACAAAAGATCAAATTGACTGGGGTAAAGTCAACCAACCGATTTCTTCTGAAGTGTTCGATAACCTATATGTAAAAGTAATAAAATATTTAAAAGAACGTGACGAGTTATTCGTATTCAAAGGCTTTGCAGGTGCTGACAAAGATTCACAATTAAGCATTCAAGTTATTAATGAATACGCATGGCACAATCTTTTTGCTCATCAATTATTTATCCGTCCAACAGCAGATGAATTAGCTTCTCATGTTGCTGACTTCACTGTCATCTCAGCTCCTAACTTTAAAGCAGATCCTGCGGTTGATGGTACTGCTTCTGAAACATTCATCATCGTATCACTTGAAAAGAAAATTATTTTAATTGGTGGTACAGAATATGCTGGTGAAATGAAAAAATCTATCTTTGGTATCATGAACTACTTATTACCACAACAAGGTATTCTTTCAATGCACTGCTCAGCAAACGTTGGTGAAGCTGGCGATGTAGCGTTATTCTTCGGTCTATCTGGTACTGGTAAAACGACGTTATCAGCTGATCCTGATCGTAAGCTAATCGGTGACGATGAACACGGTTGGTCTGATAATGGTGTATTCAACATTGAGGGTGGCTGCTATGCAAAAACAATCAACCTTTCTGCTGAAAAAGAACCAGAAATCTACAATGCGATTCGCTTCGGCTCTGTATTAGAAAACGTAGCTGTTGATCCAGAAACGCGTATTTGTGACTATGATGACGGATCACTAACAGAAAATACTCGTGTAGCTTATCCAATCCAATACATCGAAAATATCGTTGATCCTTCTGTTGCAGGTCATCCAAAAACAATCATCTTCCTAACAGCTGATGCATTTGGTGTATTACCTCCAATCAGTAAATTAACTAAAGAACAAGCAATGTATCACTTCCTAAGCGGGTTCACTTCTAAACTTGCTGGAACTGAACGTGGTGTGACTGAGCCAGAACCAGTATTCTCTACTTGCTTCGGGTCTCCATTCCTTCCACTTCCTGCAACAGTATACGCAGAAATGTTAGGACAAAAAATTGACGAGCATGGGGCACAGGTATACTTAGTAAACACTGGTTGGACTGGTGGCGAATATGGCACAGGTAGCCGTATGAAACTTTCTTATACACGTATAATGGTCCGTGCAGCAATCGATGGTAAATTAGCAGATGTTGAAACAACACAAGATGCTGTGTTTGGTTTACACATTCCAACAGCAGTTGAAGGCGTACCTTCAGAAGTGTTAAATCCTCGTGAAGCTTGGGCAGATAAAGCTGCATACGATGCAAAAGCTGCTGAGCTTGCAGGCTTATTCAACGAAAACTTCAAGAAATTCTCAAACGTTTCTGAAGCCATCACTACACTTGGTGGTCCATTAAAATAACATCTATTTAAAAGACAAAGGGAACAATTAATTCGTTCCCTTTGTCTTTTTGTTTTCTCTATGCTTTATTGCTGTTTCATCCACTTGCAAAGAGCACGAACAGTTTCACGATTTTTTGCTGGTGGATATTGATGTGCATAGGTAAGATCATACCAAGTTTCGAATGATTTATTTGCTTCCTCTAAAAAAAATGCCAATTGTCTGGCATGTTCAATATCCACATTTTCATCACGATAGCCATGAATGATAAGAACGGGAGCTGTTATACGCTCTATCTCAAAAAGAGGTGTCCTTGCATCATACGCTTCTGGTACACGATTAGGTGTTCCTCCGATAACGCGCTTCATCATCCTGCGCATATCTGTACGTTCCCAATAAGTGGCTGTTGCATCAGAAACACCTGCCCATGTTACAACAGAAGTAATATCCCTCCTTAAAATAGCTGTCCACAGAGCCATAATACCACCTCGTGAAAAACCAAAAACATGAATATTGTCATTGCAGAATTGTTTGAGTACATCTACGGCATAGACCGCATCGTAACGGTCTGCCCCTGCAAACTCGTCACGACCCTCTCCCCCACGATTCCCACGATAATATGGGGCAAATACGATAAAGCCCTGCGCCGCAAATTGTGCAATACGAGAGGGTCTTACCATCCCAATGCTTTGCATGCCGCCCCTTAAATATAAAAAGCCATCATATGTACCTTCTGTCTTTGGCTCTGCTAATAGTCCTTTTATACGTAAGCCCATTGAAAGATAGGTTATTTCCGTTAAACGTATAGCTGGATTTGGTGAAGGATAGGGGCGTTTTTCGATAATATCACCATTGTGTGTCACGATGTTTCAGCTCCTCCAGCATTTTCTTCATCCCCTCATCCTTCATGTGAAAACTCAAGTTAGGATGCTGAGCAAATTCTTCATCGGTTAACCAAAGCATGCCTGACGTTTCTAAATCAAATTCTATATCCTCTTGCGCTAAAAATTGTGCAGTGAAAACGGATTTACAAAAAACGATTTCATCATACACTGCATACTCTGCAAACCATTGAAGGTTCTTCACATGAACACCCGTCTCTTCAAAAACTTCTCGAATCGCCGCCTCCTCTAAGGTTTCGCCTTCTTCTAATTTCCCTCCTGGCACTTCTACACCACGTCGTTTATGGACAGTACATAACCATTTATTTTCATGCTTTAATAGGACGAGGACGTGTTTAGGTTCTACTTTAAATTCGCCTCTTGTAAAACTCAAATCTACTTGTAGGCCATGTAAATCTGTAAATGTTAACATCTCTTCAACCTCACGTTCTTTCTTGTTGCAAAACAAAAGTTACTTGCTTCATCATACTTCTATTTTATGGACAGAATTTAAACATCATTCCTATTCATCTATATTAACTATATTGTAAACCTACAATGACAAGCAACCCTAAGCTACAGTCTTGTAAAGCATGAAAAAAGCGTGCTTCATAGGAAGACACGCTTTTCTTTAGATTACTTGCTGACCATCAAAATAGACGATAGGACTTTTCACAACACAATCAATATGAACATCTGATGCATTGGCTCCACCGAATGGCGCATTACTGCCAAATGCGATATGGATGGTCCCATACACCTTCTCATCCTCTAATACATTGCCGCATAGGATGGCACTTTTATTGGCTCCGATGCCAAACTCTGCAATGACTCTACCATTGCCTTCACCAAGTAATGCCAGTAGTCGTGGACCATCAGGACCGACTGCTTCTTCTAAGCGACCATTCTTTATTTTTAATAATAATGGCTCCTTTAAAACACCAATATTAGCAATAGAGCCATCTACTAAAATCTCTCCATTCGCAGATGTTTCTATTGGTGCAATATATGATTCTCCTGAAGGAATATTTCCATACTCACCAGGTTGACGAATAACCCCTGTGGAACGTATTCCGAAACGGCCTTCTACACTAAACATCAGCTCATGGCCATCCTTGACAATACGAATATCTTTAGCCGTATCAAGTAAAAGGGCATATTTTTCTACCGTAGCTTCGATCTCCTGTGCATCTGCATGAAGGGCACCTTGCTCCAGCATCTCCAATGTTACCCCTGGCATTGTTGCTACACGTCCACCCTTTTCACAGGCATGTTTACGAGCCAGTGTATGTGTTAGGGAGTGGGAGGTAATACACAGTGCAACATCGGCATTAGCCATAAGCTCAGAAACTGCATGGATTGGCTCCTGCCCGGATTTCTCTAACAGGGGCATCACCATGAACATTGTATTTGCAGTAATTGACAGTCCAGCTTCATAAAAAATTTTCGCGATGTCTTGTTTGTGGCTATCCGTCAAAATTAATAGTGACTCTGAAGAATGAACATTTAGATTGCCTTTTAAAACATTTAGTGCAATATCATGTAAATGATGCATAATAGGACTCCTTAATTAAAATTCAAATGATATCTACGAATAATTCCTTCTATTTCATTTCTAGCTTCTGTTAAAGGTCCCAAAAACTCCGGAACACGTTGCTCTGTAAAACGATAAATTGGTCCAGAAACGGTAATAGACGCTACGACCTGCTCCTCACTATTAAATATAGGCATAGCTAGCGCCAATACATCGACCGAATACTCACTATTACTAAGTGCATAGCCACATGTTCTAATTTTTTCTAGCTCTGCCCTTATTTCTGTGGCATCTGTCATCGTATTATTTGTATAAGCTGTTAATGGTTCATCTATGACCTTTGCAACTTGCTCTTCATTTAAAAAAGCAAGCATCGAACGATAAGATGCTCCTACATACAGTGGGGATCTACTTCCTCTTGAAACTGTAAATTTTACCTTATTTACAGGTTCTGCTTTTAGTAATGTTAACGCTTCCAGTCCATTCAGTACGGTAAAAATGGCTGTTTCTCCAGTGACATCCTTTAATTTATCAAGAACTGGCATACATAGCTGATCTATGTTTAATGAATCATACATATTCATACCTATTTCCCATAATGCAATACCAAGAGAATATTTTTTTGTTATAGGATCTTTTGTTATAAACCCATTATTTTCGAAGGTTTCAAGAATGCGATATAAATTTGTATGATTCATGTTCATCGCCAGTGCTAACTCTCGACCACCCCATGTGGGCTTTTCCTTTGTAAACATTTTTAAAACCGCAATTGATAAATTTAATGTCTTTAGCATATCTCTCATCCTTCTGAACTATTTATCTGTACAAACGGCTGCAAATCTCTCTCTTAAGGGGGAAATAATCGACAGATTTAGCAGCCGTCAGCACCTGATATCACTTTATCAAAAGTAAGAGAGTAGCTAATCTCTTACTTTTGATATAGGAAATCAACAGCAGCAGTTATATAAACTTTTGCACAGCGTACGATATCCTCAACACGTACTTTTTCATTATAACCATGAATACTTGGTAAATAAGCTGGGCCGTATTGCAATACAGGAATATCATATTGTCTGAAATGACGAGCGTCACTGCTTGCCCATTGCATGACACCATATGCCTCTTGCCCTGTAACATACGATATATTTTCCACTATCGATTGGCAAACAGGATTTTCAGCAGGCGTATAATTGGCTACGCTTTTGAAGCCAAAACGTTGGATTGAATAATCGATAGCCAAGCCATCTAGTTTAGTTGTCAAGATTTCTGTTACTTCTTCTTGTGTAATACCAAATGGTAAACGACAATCGACCTGGACCTTACAGTAATCCGGGATTACGTTTGACTTCGTACCTCCCTCAATTGTACCAATATTTACAGTAATTTTCTCTAAAACTTCTTGATATTTCAAGCGATCTTTCTCCACTTCACGCATGTATTTTTTTGATACCTCGATAAGTGGCTGTACCTCTTCAGGTATTGTGATTTCTACATCCCATAGTGTACGAATCTCTTGTATAGCTCGAATTGCATCGACAATGGCATTTCGTCCAGCCAATGGTGACAGGCTTCCATGACCAGGTTCCCCACGCACCTCTAATTCAAACCAGTAAGAGCCCTTTTGTCCAATAGTTGGGTTTAAAGGTGAAGAGGGCTCAGCGATTAAACAACCATCTCCCTGCACATAGCCTCGCTCTAACAGCCATGGAACACCAAATTCACCGCCAGTTTCTTCATCTGGTACGATCGCCAAAGTTAATTTCCCTGGTAGTTCAATGTTCAGTTTCTTTAATAGCTTTGTTGCAAAAATAACACCTGCTAAACCAGCTTTCATATCACTCGCCCCACGGCCAAGCATCCAGCCATCCTTCACTTCTCCTGAAAACGGATCAAAATCCCATTTTGATAGATCACCGACAGGAACAACATCGGTATGGCCACAATAAACGAGTTCTTTTCCTTCCCCATTTCCAATAGAAGCTACTAAATTAAACATTTTATCTGCAGCTTCATATTTTTGATAAGTAATGCCTACATCATTTAAATAGTTTTCGATAAAAGCTGTTATTTCAGTCGTATCCCCCGGAGGATTGACACTTGGAATTTGAATGAGCTTTGAACAAAACGCTATCAATTCATCTTGATGATTTTCAACTGCATCTACTAATTGAGCTTTAAGTGCTTGTAAATCATTCATGTGTGTGTACCTCGTTTCCTTTCGTTTGTAAATGACGCATGCTACCATATAAGCCTTTCATATGTGTAAATTGTGTTTCATCAAAGAAAGAGCATTTATTAGCACCATAAGTTTTTGCTACCTCCAACACAAATCGCACAACATTCTCTACATCTGTAACATGGGTTGCACCTGTTGCGCAGCCTGCCACAACAGATTCGGTTGTAATCGCTACACCTACAACAGGGCTAGATGTTGCAACTGCTGGTTGTAAAATACTATTGATATGGAATAAACCATTCCCATAGGGTGTAATGTCTTGCATCGTAATCGGCAGCACAATTGGAGAAATGCCAGCAGATTGTGTATATACGTGCAATAAATCATCACTTATTTTTAATATGTAACCTTCTTTGACAGTTGGCGTTATCGCAAATCCTTTATGGTTACATACTTGATTGCCTTTTGTTGTATCAATTGATAGAATAGCATCCATTGTGTCTTCTACTTCATTTTCGTTCATGACACTAATATCCACTGGCGAGTTCATAAATGGCACTGGCTCATGTGGTAAGGTTGGAGCTGTTGGACAAATATGTGTGGAGAATATAACGTCACCCTCTAATTGATCACCCTTTAAGGCCATATCAATAGCTTTTGCTGCTCCTGCCAGACATGCCAGTGCGCCGTCTCCATCTGATACAAAGCCTGTCATTTCAGGGCGTGCTCCGATACCACCTAATCGTCCAATAATTCCTAATGTAGGTGCATTTCCGCCAGAGGATTTGCCATTCTTTCCTTTCACGAGGACGCGAACAAAATCTGTTGAGCCGCTTTCGCCTTGAATAGTTTTTACCTTGACATCTGCTGTGGAATCAATATTGTGTAAATACTTCTTAATCGTGTCTCCGTTTACATAAATACTATCCATTACCTCGTATAATTCAATAACATGCTTCAATGACATAATCAGTCCGCTCCTTTTTCTGCTTCAATAAATTTTATCTTTCGTTAATTGATGATACTTCTTGCTGTATCGACTTATATAAATGACACGATACTTGATGTGTAGCTGATACTGTATCAAGTGTCGGTTGGACCTCTGCACATTTTTCTGTAGCAAAACGACAACGCTTATGGAATGCACAGCCACTCGGGGGATTAACCGGGCTTGGAACATCGCCAGATAAAATAATACGGTCCTTTTTATCAAAAGGATTTTCCTTAGGTATGGCCGATAACAAGGCTTGTGTGTAAGGATGCTGAGGGTTCTTATAAATTTCCTTGTATGTGCCAATTTCTACTATTTTCCCTAAATACATGACAGCAATACGATCACACATGTAGTTCACCACATTCAAATCATGTGAAATAAAAATATAGGTTAAACCGAATTCTTTCTGTAAATCTTTTAATAGATTGATAACCTGAGCCTGTACAGAGACATCTAATGCTGAAACAGGTTCATCACACACCACAATATCTGGATTCAGTGCAAGAGCCCGAGCAATATTTATACGTTGTCTTTGTCCACCAGAAAATTCATGTGGATGGCGTTTTGCATGGTATGCACTTAATCCGACTGTTTCAAGTAATTCAACCACCCGCTTTTTACGGGATGCCTCATCACCAATCCCATGGATCACTAATGGCTCAGCAATAAGATATTCAATCGTTTTACGAGGATCGAGTGATGCATAAGGATTTTGGAAAACCATTTGGATGGATTTTCGAGCAGAGCGGATATCTTTTGAATTTAAGCTTGCTAAATCCGTTCCCTTAAATTCAACTACTCCCTCTGTTGGTGAAATTAGCTGGTTGATTAAACGGGCAACCGTTGATTTACCACACCCCGACTCTCCCACAATCCCCAGTGTCTCACCTTTATATAACTCAAAACTTACACCATCTACCGCCTTCACAAATTGTGTTGGTTTTTTAAAAGGAATTGAACTTTTAATGGGAAAATGCTTTTTTAAATTACTTACCTTTAAGACAAGTTCATTGTACTGTTGCATTAAAAATTCCCTCCTTCCTAGGGACAATTTGATCTTTTGCTTGTAAATGGCAGGCTACAAAATGGTTATCCTGTACTTCCACTAAATCAGGCACAGTACTACGACAAATATCTGTCGCTAAAGGACATCGTGCTGAGAAGTGACAGCCACTATGTGGCATTGTTAAATCTGGTGGACTACCAGGAATAGCCGGCAGCCTTTGTTGCTCTTGAGTCCCCATTGTAATTTGAGACTCTAATAATCCCCACGTATAGGGATGTAAAGATTTTTCATAGAGCTGTCTTGTTGTAGTAGACTCTACTGTACGACCTGCATACATAACATTTACTTTGTCACATAGCTCCCAAACTACACCTAAATCGTGCGTAATCATAATGATGGCTGTATCATGTTCTTGTTGTAATTTTTTCATTAAATCAAGAATTTGAGCTTGTACAGTTACATCTAGTGCAGTTGTTGGCTCATCAGCAATGAGTAGTTTCGGGTTACAAGCTAGGGCAATAGCAATCATGACACGCTGACGCATTCCACCTGAAAATTCGTGAGGATACATTTTTAATCGTTTCTCTGGCTCAGGAATCCCAACCATTTTTAACATATCGACTGCTTTGATAGCGGCATCTTTCTTCGATATTGTTTCATGTGCTTGGATGACTTCAATAATTTGATTGCCCACTGTTAAGACAGGATTCAAACTTGTAATTGGATCTTGGAAAATCATTGAGATGTCATTGCCTCGCACATTGCGCATTTCTTTTTCAGAAATTTCGATTAAATCGCGGCCATTAAATAGAATTTTTCCATTCGTTATTTTTCCTGGCGGAGATGGAATTAAACGCATGAGAGCAGTGGCTGTAACACTTTTTCCTGATCCTGACTCTCCCACAATACCTAGTGTTTCCTTCTTATTTAATTGTAAATTTACTCCATTAACAGCTTTCATTGTAGAGCCGCCACTTTTAAATTCTACTGTTAAGTTTTCTACATCTAGTAAACGTTCAGTCATGACTCCACCCCCTTCCATTAAACTTTCATTTTCGGATCTAATGCATCGCGTAATCCATCCCCTAATAGGTTAATTCCAAGAACTGTTAATAAAATACAAATGCCTGAAAATGTCGCCATTTGGGGATTTAATACTAAAAAGTCTTTGCCATCTTTTAAAATACTGCCCCATGAAGCTGTTGGTGGTTGAACGCCTAATCCTAAAAAGCTAAGGGCAGCTTCTGAAATAATAGCGCCAGCTGTACTCATCGTTCCATAGACAATTAAAGGGGCTAAACAGTTCGGTAATATATGGCTAAAAATGATCCTCGTATGTGTAGCACCTAAAGAATGCGTTACTTCAACGAATTCCTCCTCTTTTACACTTAACACCTGTCCTCGAACAAGTCGTGCGAAACCTGGAATATTAGCAATACCAATCGCAACAATGACATTGACAAGTCCTTGCCCTAATACCGTCATTAATGTAATAGCTAGTAATATAAATGGGAATGCGAAAAGACCATCCATTGTGCGCATAATAATGGAATCAATGCGTCCACCAAAATACCCTGCCACTAAGCCTAGCAGTGTGCCAAACACAGCACCAAATAGCACCGCCGCAATCCCAACAATCATTGAGATTCGTGTACCGTAAACTAAGCGACTAAACAGATCACGGCCATAGTTATCTGTTCCTAATAAATGTCCTTCTGTATTCATCGGTAAAAACGATTTACCGACAATCATTTCATTCGGTGGATGGGTAGCAATCAATGGGGCAAAAATAGCAACAATACCCATTAAAGTGACAATGATTAACCCAATTGTCGCTAATTTATTTTTTAGCAACTTGCGCAATAACGTATTTCTTTTTTTCGTTTCTTGGACGATTGCTTGAGTCATTGTTATTTTTTCCCCCCATCCGATTCTAAATTGACCTTAGGATTGACCACTTTATAAAGTACATCGACTACTAAGTTAACAAGCACAAAGATAAACGCAATGAAAATAACAGTACCTTGGACGACTACAAAGTCACGTTTATCAATGGCATCTACAATTAATCGACCCATCCCAGGCCAACTAAAAATTGTTTCTGTTAAAACCGCTCCGCCCAGTAAATTAGAAATTTGCATTCCTAACACGGTTAAAATCGGTGTTAGCGCATTCTTAAATGCATGTTTACCAATTACTAAATATTCTTTAATACCTTTAGAACGAGCTGTTTTAATATAATCTTGCGAAATAACCTCTAACATACTTGAACGGGTAATCCGTGCAAATGTCGCCATTGGAATCGTTGCTAAAGCAAATGCTGGCAAAATTAAATGTTTCAAATAGGTCCATAGGCCATCACTGATATTCCCCATCCCAGTCGCTGGGAACCAACCAAGGTTAACACTAAAGAATAAGACAAGCATGATGCCCAACCAGAAAATTGGCATAGATACACCAACTAATGACACAAGCATTACAACATAATCAATGATGGTATTTTGCTTTCTCGCTGCAAATATTCCTGCTGGGATGCCAATCACGACGGCTATTAACAGCGCTGCCAATGCCAATATCACTGTATTAGGGAACCTTTCGAGAATAAGTCCGATGACAGACTCACTATAAGAATAGGAATATCCTAAATTTAACTGTGCTAGATCTCCTACATATGAAATAAATTGCGAAGGCATGGATTTATTTAATCCTAGCTCTTCTCTTAAATTCTCTACATCTTCTACACTTGCTTGTGGTCCAAGCATGACTGAAGCCGGGTCACCAGGAATCATTCGCGTAATAATAAAGACGATAATTCCTACTACTAGCAGTGTCGGGATGAGGTTAACTAATCTTTTTAAAATAAATGAGCCCATCTTAGCAAGACCTCCTTTTCATTATTAGAATCAGTGGTTCATATTGTGAATAACCACATAGTACACCACTCAATAATTGTTTGTAAATATATTTTTTTCTGAATCTTTGTAATTTTATATTTACTTTCTATTTACAAGTGTGCTAATTTTAATCTCGAACCTACCATTTTTGAATCAACGGTTCATATTGTGAAACAAAAACTAAGGAGGCTAGTGCATATGAAGAAATTAAACGTAAGAAAGTCTTTACTACTACTCTTTTTAACTTTACTAATTGGTGTTTTAGCTGCTTGTGGTGGAAACAATGAGAAAAGTACTTCAACGGATAAAAAAGAGGGAGAAGCTACTTCTGGAGGCACATTAAATATTGGTCTGTCAGCCAATGCAAAAACATTTGATCCGATCAAATATACTGGGGTTTATGAATCACAGGTGATGCGCCAAATGGCTGATACGTTAGTTGTTTATAACAAAGATCTATCTGATATCATCCCTTCGTTAGCAACTGAATGGAATGTATCAGAGGATATGTTAGTCTACACATTCAAATTACGCGAAGGTGTTAAATTCCAAAAAGGTCAGTATCAGGATGGCCGTGAAATGACAGCTGAAGATGTCAAATACTCTTTAGAACGATCTGCTAAAGAATCTGCTATGAATCGTTTAAGTGGTGTGACAGAAGTGAAAGTGTTATCGGATTATGAAGTAGAGATTCACTTAGCTACACCAAATGCTGCCCTACTTGCTATGCTAACGGATGCAGGGAATATTATTATTCCAAAAGAAGAAGTTGAAGGATGGGGCGATAATTTTTCTGAACACTTTGTTGGTACAGGTCCATTCCAACTAACAGAATGGAAAAAAGACCAAGAAGTAAAATTAGTTCGTCACGATAATTATTGGGGCGATAAGCCAAATGTCGATAACTTAACAATGAAGTTTATCTCCGATCAAAATATGATGACCAACGCATTACGTTCTGGTGATATTGATATTGCCATGGACGTTAAAGGTCAAAACCGAGAAATCATCAACCAAGATAGTAACCTTGAGCTTTTAACAAATCCAGGTCTATCGATTGTTTATCTTGATCTTAATAACAAAGTAGGTCCAACTGCTGACAAACGCGTTCGTGAAGCGATTTATATGGCAACAAATGTAGAGGAAATTATTTCTGGCGTTAACCAATGGGGTGGCGGCGATGTTTCTTATTTACCATTACCACCTGGTTCATGGGGATATGATCAATC
Organism: Lysinibacillus sp. A4; assembly: GCF_024919535.1. NCBI lineage: Bacteria > Bacillati > Bacillota > Bacilli > Caryophanales > Bacillaceae > Lysinibacillus > Lysinibacillus sp. A4. Next base: position 593,405 of record NZ_JANWTB010000003.1, read on the forward strand.
GTTAGTTGATATGGTACCAAAATATAATCCAGAAGAAGCAAAAAAATTACTAGCAGAGGCTGGTTACGCTGATGGCTTCAAGACAGAGATTTTCGTATCAGAAGCACGTGTTCCTTACGCAACGATTTTCCAAAGTCAGTTAAAGAAGAACTTAAATATTGATGTGGAAATAAAAGTGCTTGAATGGGGTACTTACAGTGATACTGTGGCAAAGGGTAATGCGCCAATGAATATTGGTGGCTGGACTTGGTACCCAGATCCTTATTTCTTCCTTTATCAATTATTCCACACAAATCAAATTGGTGCGTTAGGAAATGGTAAAGGCTACAGCAATCCAGAAGTGGATAAATTATTAGAACGCGCCGTATCAGAAACAGTAGTGCAAGAAGAACGTGCAAAATTATACCAAGAAGCATTAAAGCTGATTTTAGCGGATGTTCCTCGTATTGAATTAGAGGCAACACAAACAGTTGCAGGTGTAAACAAAAAAGTACAGGGCTTTGAGGTTTCTGCTGATAACTCCGTACAAATTGTGCATCCAAATGGTACAAACGTATCCATTACTAAATAATTAAACTTGAAAAGTGGAGATACCAGTCTCCGCTTTTCTCTTCATAAGGAGAGATTTGACCCGATGACACGCTATATAAATGGACTTGTTTTTAATTCTGAGACTCGTAGCTTTAATAAGCAATCTTTTCAAGTGCAAGGGCAATACTTTGAACCCGCTACTCATTCACCTGAAACAGAGTTGGATTTAGATGGCTACTATATTACACCAGGTTTTATCGATAGCTGCTCACAAATCGGTCTAGCTGAAATAGGGATTCGTTGGGAAGGTGATGATAGCTATGAATTTGACTCACATTTGCAATACTCTGTCGTTGATGGCATATACCCATTTGATACTGCTTTTCAAAAAGCTGTTTCTCATGGGGTGACTGCATCTCATATTGTTCCCTCTCCTAAAAGCTTGATAGGTGCAAAAACGGCTATTATTCACCATACACATACAACGGTTGATGAAATGGTTATTTCAAAAGATGTGGCTTATTCCTTCTCTATTGGACATCAGGCAAAAAGTACATTTTTCGCTGAAAAGAAAAAACCACTCACTCGTATGGGCATCGCCAAAATTTTAAGAGAAACATTACAACAAATTCAGCAACAGGAGCCGTCCATTACGAAAATCGTTATTCGAGCGCACAAAGCCGTTGATCTTGAATTCATTAGCCGCCTTCAACAAGAATTTGGGTCAATTTTTGATTTTCATATTATCCATGGCACTGAAATTACATTCCTTCATGAAACATCCTTTAATACGGTTATAGCTGGTCCTACATTTCGATATATTGAGCACAATGAGATGATGGCACTATCACCCAAACTGTATCATCAACTGTATAAGCACAGTATTCCATTCGTTTTTTGTACGGATCATCCTGTTAGTAGCACCTCGCATCTAACATTAGAAGGATGCTTAGCTGTAAGAGAAGGTATGGCACGCCAGGACGTGCTATATGCTCTGACAACCGGGGCTGCAAATTTTCTAGGGATTGCCCATCTAACAGGTGCTATTCGTGATGGTCTTCTTGCTGATTTTGTTATTTGGGATAAGCATCCATTAAATTTAGATGCCCAGGTTGTCGCAACCTATATTAAAGGAACAAAAGTTTATGCACGGGAAGAAGGGTTTACACAATGATTATTTATCATCATGCAAAGTTTCATACAGTCAATGAGCAGAACGATACTTGTGAACAGTTATGGATCGAAAATGGGCGTATTGTCTATATTGGACCAGCCAAAGAATTCTCCCCACAAGCAGAGCTAGTTGATCTACAGGGAGCTTATGTTACACCAGGATTAATTGATATTCATGCACATGTCGGAACATGGGCTGAAGTCACTGAAGACATTAATGATGCCAATGAATATAGCGAACCCTTTACACCTCTTATGCACGCTTTAGACAGTGTAGATATCCGACACTTTTCCTTTCAACATGCGTTAGAAGGGGGCGTAACCACTGTGCAAACTGGGCCAGGTAGTGCCAATGTCATTGGTGGTATTTGGAGCATTCTTAAAACAGCAGGACCTACCCTTTCCTCTCGTGTTTTAGTAGAGCGGAGCGGTTTAAAGGGGGCCCTAGGGGAAAATCCGAAAAACGTCTTTGGCAATCAGTATAAGCGCAAGCCGATGACTCGTATGGCCATTGCACAGCTTTTACGAGATGGTTTCCAACGTGCAAGTCAACTCAATGAACAACAACAAACTGAGCAAATTAAAGAAAATGCTGAGTTACGCCCGTTTATTGAGGTACTTCGAGGCGACATGCCACTTCGCCTTCACTGCCATAGAGCAGATGACATTATGACAGCAATTAGAATTGCCAAAGAATTTAATGTGAAGCTTCATTTAGAGCACTGCACAGAAGGCTATCTCATTGTGGATGCCGTTAAAGAAAGTGGATTCCATGCAACGCTTGGGCCCTATATGTTAACGCCATCTAAATACGAAACGCGTCATTCTACACCCGCAATTGCTGCCGTTTTTAAAGAACATAATATTCCATTTGCTATCATGACAGATCATCCATTTGTACCAATTCAATACTTAAAGTATTGTGCCACAGAAGCGATTCGTTATGGTTTAGATGAAGTCACAGCCCTCAAAAGTATTACGATCAATGCAGCTAAGCTTGTACAGCTTGATCACCGCATTGGCAGCCTTGAGGAAGGCAAAGATGCTGATTTTGTGGTTTGGTCGCACCCTATTTTTGAAACAGAAGCAAAGGTTTTACAAACTTATGTAAATGGACAAAAATATTACGAAGCGGAGTGAACGCAATGCAACATTCGAAAATTGCCGTTGTAACAATTGGTCAGGCACCTCGTAAAGATATGGCAGAGGATATACAGCAATTAAGAGAAGCAGGTTTACATGTTCATGAATTCGGTGTACTGGATTCACTATCCTCAGAGGAAATTGCTACACTTTCGCCTTCTCTTGAGGACCCAGATGTTTTAGTGACACTTCTTACCAATGGTCGACAAGTAAAGCTCAGTAAACAAAAGCTCATGCCTTATATTCAAAGCTGCATTGATGATCTACATGAATTCACTTGGATACTACTTATGTGTACAGGAGATTTTACGAATAAATTATCCTATAAAAATCTTTTACTACCTGATCGTATGATGACTAATTTAGTGAAGGGCTTACATACAGAATTAGCCATTGGTTTGATAGGCCCCGAACCCGAACAACATCGAACGGTTGCAGAGAAATGGCAAAAAGCACAGTTCGATGTAACTTTTTCAGCAAGCTCCCCATACCACTTTGATAACCAACATTTATTGTCAAAAGCACAACAATTAGAAGAGCAAGGAGCCGATTTGCTTATACTTGATTGTATGGGCTATTCCACAACGATGAAAAACATGATTAAAGATCAACTCACTATCCCCATCATTGTCCCTCGAGAAGCGGTTTTTACAATTTTAAAAGCCATTTGCTAATAGAAGAAAAGGTCACTTCTGATTCAGTGACCTTTTCCCCTATTCGCTAGACGCGTTTGTTGAAATAAGGAAGCTGCTCAACGAATGCCTTCGTATCATCATCTCCATATTCATGAACAAGTGCATAGATTTTCATTAATCTTTTATCTATTTCATCATTTTCTCTATCTTGGTGATACTGTATATACGGTAATTGTGCACGCCATGCATTCGAAATTTCTAACAGTTGCATTTGCTGAAAGATTCTCTCAAATACATCTAATGCCTGTCGATCTACATTGAGTTCGAAATTCCATGGTCCTGCATATGGGTTGGTATAATACGTTCTATTGGCAAGTGAAAAATATACGCGCTGACGATCCATCTTTACGATTCACTCCTTTTTCCATAGTATGGAGTGATAGGTGTTGTTTTATTCGCATTTATGTCAAACTTCCTTCACAATTAATAGGACCAGATAATTTATAATAGGTATGATGAATAAAGAACGGAGTGAATACTATGAGTTTAACTACGCTCTTAATAGTCGCAGTTATCATCGTTATTTTAATCACCATTGCGACAATTATCAGTGTCAACCGTGCCTATGCCTTTAAACATACTGTTGATGAAAAACCGAAGCAAAACTATCATCAAGAGGAAAATTAAATACCATTACTGAATTTGGAGTGAAATAAATGGGCGTACCTTTACCAATTATCATTATGATTGCGATGATGATGCTAATGTTTGGTGTTTCTGTCATTATCATTATGAAGAAGAAAAATAATATTTTTACACAAACAATTGATCCAAAGCCTGAACAACTTACGTCTCAGCAAAAGGAAGAGCAACGATGAAATACCCCTTTATTTGGCTCATCCAGTTTTATAGAAAGTTTATTTCACCTATGACGCCACCTACTTGTCGTTTTCATCCTACCTGTTCTTCTTATGGGCTCGAAGCTTTTCAAAAGCACGGTGCATTCAAAGGCTTTCTCTTAACTATTACACGTATATCCAAATGTCATCCATTTCATCCTGGTGGCTTTGATCCTGTGCCTGAAAAATGGCCTTCGAAAAAGAATTAATTTCGGAGGGCATTTTTTTCTTGTACTTTTTTAAGTTGTGCGTTATCATAATAACTGTTCTAAAAAACAAATCGTAATGATTACTATTTAAGAGAGGTATCTTACTTATATGAAAAAACTATCTGTATTATTGTTAGTCGCAGTTCTTGCTTTATTTACTGCCGCTTGTGGAGACAAATCGTCCACATCCCAAAAGACTGAGGAAAAAGATAAATTAAGTGTTTATACAACGGTTTATCCGTTAAGCTATTTTGCGCAGCGCATTGGTGGCGATTATGTTGAAGTAGCTTCTATTTACCCAGCTGGTGCGAATGAACATACCTTCGAGCCAACTCAAAAAGATATGATGAAATTAGCAGATGCTGATATCTTTTTCTATATTGGCTTAGGACTTGAAGGCTTTGTAGAAAACGCTAAAAAAACTTTAGCAAACGAAGATGTCACAATGGTGGCAACTGCTGATGACGTTTCAGATGAAAAATTAGCTGTAAGCACAGGACATGTTCATGCAGAAGATGAAGAACATGAAGCAGACGCACATGATGAGCATGAGCACGGTACAACCGAGGAAGAGCATGAACATGAAGCTGAAGAACATGGACATGATGAGCATGAACATGGCGATATCGATCCGCATGTTTGGTTATCTCCTACAATTAGTCAAGACTTAGCACTGGCTATCAAAAACACACTAGTTGAAAAAATGCCAGCACAGGAGGCAACTTTTAACACAAATTATGATGCATTAGTAAAAGAATTACAGGATTTAGATCAAGATTTCAAAGCAATGACTGACAAAGCACAAAATAAAACATTCTTTGTATCCCATGCTGCATTTGGCTATATTGCTGGTCAATACGGCTTAACTCAAGTGCCGATTGCTGGCTTGAATTCACAAAATGAGCCATCTCAAAAGGAATTAACAAAGATTGTAGACAAAGCAAATGAATTGCACATTCACTATATTTTATTTGAACAAAATGTCTCTTCCAAATTAGCAGAGATTATTCAAAAAGAAGTTGGTGCAGAATCTCTTGTCTTGCATAATTTAAGCGTATTAACAGCTGATGATGAAAAAAATAAGGAAACCTATTTCACATTGATGCAAAAAAATATTCAAACATTAGAAAAAGCTTTAAGCGTTCAATAATATGAGTAAGGAGGTGCCCCTCTATTGGGACACCTCCTTTATTATGACGTATTTTTCTTGTGGCATCCGTTTTTCCGTTCGATAAAAAGACCCTAGCCACTTCATTGTTTTTTGCTTAGTCATATGCTTAGCTTTTGGCTGAAGGACAACAAAAGCCATTATACTACTTTCTACTAGCATCGGTGGCCACTCAGTAAAGTTAAACTGAACTAAATGGTCTTGTTTATTTGTTTTTTGAGTAACAAGCTTCATCGGCTGTTCCACTAATTGTTGTACGGCTAACCGATTTTCTCCGATGATTGATAACCCCATAATTTGATTCAATTGATGTTGTATAGGTGTTGCTAAACTTTGTCTTTTTGTTTCTTCCTGTAAATCTATATATTTTTCGCTTGTTGCAGCGGGGAAACTTGCATAATCCCATGTATGATCTTGTGCTAATTGGCGATCCGACACTAAAAAATATTGATAGCGAACTTCTCCTTTACGATCAGGCAAAGGGTCATCCCATGTCACATCAATATGATACCAAGCATGATCAAGTTTCACTAATACCCAGGCATGTAGCTGTTCTCCTACTTTTCCTGGTACATATTGTACCTCAAAACCCAGCATTTCTAACATTCGATATAGCACTAAAGCATATGCCTGACAGACGCCCTTATTCTCCGTTAATAATGTATATGGAGAATATTGACTTCCTTCTGTTTCCTTAGAGTATTCCGCGGACAATACAATAAAATCATGTGCAGCCTGTAGTTTTTCTATGTCACTTAATCCATGCATAGGTGCAATAATATTTTCCAAAGTTTGCTCGACAAATAACGCCTCTGTTTGTGATAGATGGTACGTAAATGCAAAGGCAATGACAATATTATTGCTATAACCCTCGTACTTCCATTGGAAACTTGAAATATTAGTATAAATATAAGAGTTTTCAATTGCATTTTTAGTAATTTCTGTTAGTTCATCTTTTATCTCGGCTAAGTCACCAGTATAACGAATCGAGAATTCGGATGATAGATGCATAACTTCTTTATTAATGAGAGATTGTAGTGTTTCAATTGAATGAGCTGTTGCTACATCTTCTTTTTCATAGTTTGCAAATACTTGCACATGACTCATTTGTAGAACAAATAATATAATGACAACATTATATATATATTTCCTCATATGAGTCATTCTCCTTTACTAAATAGTTTATGCCTCTCTTTTTTTATTATGTTAATAAATGATTAATTTCATGCTAAAAGTTCAAATAAAAAAGAAGCCTTCCTTTTAAGAAGACTTCTTTCACAAAGTTTTTATTGTAATAATTTCCGTCTCAACAATTTGTCCGCACCATTGCGCGGAAGACTGTCTGTAATAATCATTTCTTTAGGCACTTTATATTTAGCAAGTTTCTGTAAACAAAAGACTTTTAGTTGCTCAACAGATACCTGCTCATTTAATACGATAAATGCAATAGGTACCTGCCCCCATTGTTCATCAGGTATACCACATACACCCGCCTCTTTGACAGCTGGGTGTGTGAGTAGTACGTTTTCTATTTCTGCAGGATAAATATTTTCTCCTCCTGAAATAATTAAATCTGCCCTTCGATCAATGACGAATAAATACCCCTCTTCATCCACATAACCAATATCACCTGTATGAAGCCAGCCAGCCTTTGTTGCATTTTTTTGTGCAAAACGTCCAATATAGCCTGGTGTGACATGAGGACCTCGAATGCAAATTTCCCCTTCACCTTTAGCATTTGGCTCAGCAATCATTATTTGATTAAAAAATAAAGGCTTTCCCGCAGAACCAATTTTCCGCATAGCATCTTCACTTGCCAATGTGGCTGTTTGTGAGGAGGTTTCTGTCATCCCATACGTTTGTGCGACAGCTAAATTTAACGCATGTGCTCTCGCTAAATAATCCACGGGAACAGGCCCACCTCCAGCTAACATTAACTTAAAATCAGAGGAAGCTTTCGCATTGCGTTGCTCTAGCGTATGTAGAATTCGTTCCAAGGTCACCGCTACAACAGACATATGGGTGACATCCCCATCCATAATATTTTGTGCGATAGCTTCCACATCAAATTGCTCATATAAAAAGATTTGATTTCCATATAGCAGTGAACGCACTAAAATGGAGAACCCACTAATATGGAATAAAGGGACCGCGCATAGCCAAACGTCCTGAGCCTGTAGCCCAATATTTAAAACGGAGGCAGTGGCACTAGCCTGATGATTGCCAACTGTTTGGCGAACCCCTTTTGGGAAGCCGGTTGTACCAGACGTATACATAATAGTTGTTGTTTGATGAAGAGGCCATTCCTTGACAATATCTACTGCACCCTCTGCACCCTTTTCAATTGCTGAAAATAAATGATAGGTTGTTTCAGATGGTAGCTTTTCTACATCCTCATCGGCAACTAATACCGCTACAGCCTCTGAATCCTCTAGCTGATAAGCCAGTTCATCCTGTGATAGTCTACGATTAAGCATCACCATTTCACATTGCAGATGCATGCAGGCATACATCATGATTACAAGTTCAGGCTTACTTGGCCCCATAATAGCAATTCGATCACCCTGTTGAATACCAAGTGTTACTAATTGTCGAGCACGTTTTATCGATTCATCATTCAATTCTTGAAAAGTCCAGCTTTGCTTTTTAAAGGTAAGTGCCTTACGGAAAGGTGTTAAATAAGCTCTTTGTAAAATCCAGTTAGGATACATCTTTGTCACTCCAATCATCCTACATCTTAACGCTTTCCCATCTAGTTTGTCTATTATCCATGTAGTATCTAGCTTTTTAGTGAATACCTCTAGCCTTCACCTCTTGAGTTCTATCCGCTACTTTGAGAGTTTTATCCACCGCTTAGCCGCTTCTATCCCCTATTTTTATCTTCAATCTTGTTCAAGACATATAAAAAGCTCGTATCTCCAAAAGATACGAGCTTTAAACCCTATACTAATCAAGGGAATCTTGGGAATTGACCGAAATCTGGTTGACGTTTTTCTTTGAATGCATCGCGGCCTTCTTTTGCTTCATCAGTTGTGTAGTAAAGAAGTGTAGCGTCTCCTGCCATTTGTTGAAGACCTGCTAAACCATCTGTATCTGCATTCATCGCTGCTTTTAAGAAGCGTAGTGCAGTTGGTGACATTTGAAGCATTTCTTCACACCATTGAACTGTCTCATCTTCCAATTGCGCATAAGGCACAACTGTATTGACTAAGCCCATATCAAGTGCTTGTTGTGCATCGTATTGACGGCATAGGTACCAAATTTCACGTGCCTTTTTATGACCAATAATACGAGCAAGATAGCCTGAGCCATAACCAGCATCGAATGAACCCACTTTTGGTCCAGTTTGTCCAAAGCGAGCATTGTCAGCTGCAATTGTTAAGTCACAGACAACATGTAAAACGTGACCTCCACCAATTGCGTAGCCAGCTACCATTGCTACTACAGGTTTTGGAATTACACGGATTAAACGTTGTAAATCAAGAACGTTTAGACGTGGAATTTCATCTTCTCCTACGTAGCCACCGTGACCGCGAACTTTTTGGTCTCCGCCTGAGCAGAAAGCATGTTCACCTTCACCAGTTAGAATAATAACACCGATATTTTTATCATCGCGTGCACGTGAGAATGCGTCAATCATTTCCATTACCGTTTTTGGGCGGAATGCATTACGCACTTCTGGACGGTTAATCGTAATTTTTGCGATACCGTTATAGAACTCATACTTAATGTCTTCATAAGTATGTAATGTTGTCCATTGACGTGTCATTGAATTGCCTCCTATATCATTAAATTCGTCTCGTTTCTAGCGAGGCGCTAACGTAATCGTTTATTACGTTAAATACTCCTCTACTATTGTAGCAAACTCAGCGGGATTTTCCACATGAATTGCATGTCCAGCGTCATTTACTGTTAAATGCTTAACAGTATTTAATAGCGCTTTCATTTCTAGTGCAATTTTACAAAATTTCTCATCCAATGAACCTGTAATTAACAGGACAGGTATTTCTAGTTGCGACAATCTATCCCAATTTGAAGGTTGAACGCCTGTCCCGATACCTCTCAAGCTACCAGCAAGTCCCTCTTCTTTCTGTGATAGTCGCTCTTCTCGAATAGTTTCTCTTACAGTTTTAGGTAGACGTTGCTGTGAAGCAAAAAGCGGTATACTTTCCCAAGCATTGACAAAGGACAGTACACCATTCGTCATTATTTTTTGCGCTAGTGCTTCATCTCGCTTACAACGTTCATTTTGCTCTTCCATTGTTCGCAAGCCAGGAGATGCACTTTCCAAAATGAGCTGATGGATACGAGTTGGATACGAAATGGCATAGGATAAAGCGATTCTTCCACCCATTGAATAGCCCAACAGCGTAAATTTCTCTAAATGAAGCTGACAAAATAGTTCTTCTAAATCCTGTAATTGCTCCTCCATAGAAAAACGCTGTACGTGCTGTGGAATAGCTGTTTGACCATGTCCGATTAAATCAACGGCAATAACACGCACATGAGGTAGAGCTTGTGCTAGATTATGCCATGTTGCTGAGCTACCAGTAAATCCATGTAAGGCAACGACTGTATATTCACCGTTTTCATTCCATATATCTACATGGGTTTCAAGACCACGAATCATCCACTTTGTCATGCTTTTAACTCCGCATTAATTCGATTCCATAGACCTCGATGTGCATTTACATTCTCGGTTCTATCTGTAAATATTTCAACTAATCGTAAAGAATGGTTTTTACATGTTGAAAATTTCTCAGAAAGCTCCGATATTGTTTCGACACGTACATAGTCCATATCATACATATGTGCAATGTCACGGAATTCAAGAGCTGTTGGTGTGCCAAATAAATCCTCATAGTGATCTTCAACAGTTGACTGTGGTAAATAAGAAAAAATACCACCACCATCATTATTCATCACAATAATCGTTAAGTTACATTCCTGATATCTGGAAGCAATGAGTCCATTCACATCATGTAAAAAGGCTAAATCACCAATCAGTAAATAACTTTCTCGATTATTTCCCTGACTGAAACCGATTGCTGTTGATACGACACCATCAATCCCGTTTGTTCCTCGATTGGCAAAAACACGTAAATCTTTCGGTGTAGCCAATAAAAATGTATCAATATCTCGCACTGGCATACTACTGCTAACGAAAATATCACTACCGTCAGGAATCATTTTGAGTAAACGACTGACTATAGCCCCTTCATCTTTTTCTACCTCTGCGTATTGTTCAATAAACATAGAAGCAAGCTGATTTGCTTTTTGCCATTCGGCTAAGTAGGTTTCCTCGATAGCCGTTTCAGTGATAGCCAATTCTGTTAGCCATTGATCGACATTCGCATGAATAAAATGCGTAGAAACGCCTGTAGCATCTCTAAACATAGGGTCTTCATCGATAATCACATACGCATTTGGACGTGACTTTGTAATAAATTGCATCATAAACTTCGAAACTGGTTGTGCCCCTATTCGGATTACTGTATCTGGTTGCACCAGTGCTTTGAAGTCATCACTCTTCATAATGGCATCATAGGTTGACACGATATATGGTAAACAATCCTCTGGTACGGATGTACGCATATTCGATAAACTTTCAACAATGACAGGCCACTTCAGCTGACGTACAAATTCCCAAACAATGGATAATTCTGTACCAAGAGCTAACTCACCAATGATCATAAAGCCTCTTTTAGTTGATTGTATAATAGAGGTTAGTTCCTGTTGATCCACGCGTGTTGGGGTTAATTGTCCCATACTGCTGTGCTTAAATGTCACTGCTGGTAGCTCCTGCTGTAAATCAATTAATAGTGGTTCACGGAAAGGTACATTAATATGGACTGGTCCAAAAGGTGCGCTCGTGGCAATGGCTACCGCACGAGCAAGATGACGCTCAATAAAGGGCAATGTTGGTTCAGCACCATCTGCTAATGGAAAATCAACACTCCACTTCACATGTGAACCATATAAATTGGGTTGGTTGATAGCCTGTGGAGCGCCTACCTCACGTAATTCATGTGGGCGATCAGCTGTTATAATGATTAATGGTACACGTGCATAGCTTGCCTCCACAATCGCAGGAAAATAGTTAGCTGCTGCTGTACCAGATGTACATAAAAGAACCACAGGCTTACTAGTTGCCTTAGCAAGCCCTAGCGCAAAGAATGCTGCTGAGCGCTCGTCTACCTGCCGATACATTTTTACTTGTTTAGTAGAAGCAACCGCATAAGCAAGCGGTGTTGAACGTGAGCCTGGACTAACGACAACATTCTCTACACCAGCTTGCACTAGCGATGCGACCATTTTATAAACATAATCTGTTAGTATTTTTCGTTCACTCATGTAATTGTCCCCCTAGCGCACGAAGCATTGGACGGAATTTTACTAATGTTTCTTCATATTCAGATTGCGGTTCTGAATCTGCGACGATTCCACCGCCTGCATATAAATAAGCTTTATCATTTAGTAAGGCTGCTGAACGTATGGCAACTGCAAATTCACCGTTACCCTCTGCATCTAACCAGCCTATTGGCGCTGCATACAGTCCCCGATTCATCGGCTCATATTTACGGATGGCTGCCAATGCTTCTTTGCGTGGTACACCACCTAAAGCGGGTGTTGGATGTAATGATTTAGTCAATTGTAAGATTGTTGCATCCTGATTTAACTGACCTTCAACAGGCGTATACAGATGTTGAATATCTCGTATTTTTAACAAGCGTGGTCTATCTGGCACCGTCATGTCCACACAATTTTTACGGAATGTTTCCGCAATCATATCCACAACATACTGATGTTCTCCGCCATTTTTAGGGTCATTTAATAAACTTTGTCCAAAAGCCTCATCTTCCTCTGCAGTCTTACCTCGTTTAATTGAGCCAGCAACACAAGAAGAAAAGGCTCGACCATCTTCTACCTTCACAAGTCGTTCAGGTGATGCTCCGAAAAATAATAAATGTCTATGCTCTAAACCAAATAAATAGCTTTCTGGTTGTTCATGAATAATTTGAGAAAGTACTTGTGGTGCGGATACATACTCTTTAAATTGCAAAGCAAGTGATCGTGCAATGACCACTTTATCTGCCTTTTTCTGTTTAATTAATGCTGTCACTTGATCGATTGAGGCTAAATAAGGCTCTTTATATGGTTCAAAATAACTTGTGATTTCAGGTTTTGTATACGTTTTCACTTCTTTAACCTGAGCTGCATGGATTAAATGATCGCGCTCTTTTCTTAGCGCTTCGAACTGATCCTCAGCCTGTTGGTCTTGTGTCAAAAGGTGAATACTTACGTATGCTTTATCATCGCGTATCACCAGTTGAAACGTTGCTAATGCAAAATAAGCCTCTGGGAAATCCGTCCATTCCCCATCTACATTATTTTGAGGATCAAATGTAAAACCGCCAAACAAAATTGGTTGTAACGCTTGTTGACCTTTTGGACAGTTTTTCGTTATGTTTTTCCATTCCGCTTCAACTGCATCAAAGCGGTTTTCTTTAGCGTTGTTTTGAATAGTATGAGCATGTCCTAGCCCAACTAATGTCATTGTTTTTTCTCTATTTTGCCAATAAAATCGTTCACCTTTATAACATTCCTCGCCAGCTGCATAGAACGCCAGTGCAGATAGGCGACTTACTTCAATTGTTTCCATATAAAAATGAAGGCTTTGGCCCAAAGAGTCCACTTCTACTTCTGTGGCTTGGTACCACTTCTGTTGCATGAAAATTACCTCCGTTGTTGCAATGTACATAATGAATGATGGTTAAATAACACATCATATTTTAGTTGGCAACACGTTATTCGTACTGTTGCTAATTGTTCTTTTTTATTTTCAGTTCATAAATGCATGTTCTATTGTATCACTTTTTTTCATTAAACAGTATGTAATAAGCTGTGAACCTACCCATTTTCTCAATCTTCGTTTAAAATAAGAAGAGTCGACAACATTTGAAGGAGAGAAAGACCTTATGACCAAAGTCATTGAAGCTGATAGGGGTTTTAAAGTGTGGTGGCATTTAACACGTCCACATACTTTAACCGCTTCATTTGTTCCTGTATTCCTAGGAACAGCAATTGCCTTAGCAATTGAAAAAGAAACAATTGATTTTGGACTATTTTTTGCTATGCTCATTGCAAGTATGCTTATACAAGCAGCAACGAATATGTTCAATGAATATTATGATTACAAATTAGGATTAGATAACGAGCATTCCGTCGGGATTGGCGGAACGATTGTCCGTCATGGTGTACAGCCAAAAACAATTATGATGATTGCATTAAGCTTTTATGCTATTGCCATGCTTCTTGGCATTTACATATGTGCCTCAACATCTTGGTGGTTAGCTGTTGTCGGACTTGTTTGTATGCTTATTGGCTTTTTATATACAGGTGGACCATACCCAATCGCCTATTCGCCATTTGGTGAAATTGTTTCTGGCGCAGTAATGGGGATGGGCATTGTATTAATTGCCTTCTATATTCAAGCGCTTACAGTAACATTAGATGCTGTCTTGCTCTCTGTACCAAGCATGATTTTAGTCGGTGCCATTATGCTATCGAACAATATACGTGATATTGTTGGTGATACAGAGGGCGGACGAAAAACCTTAGCTATTTTGGTAGGACGTGATAATGCCATTTCCGTGTTATCAGGCTTTTTTATCGTCTCTTATTTATGGGTGATTGCTCTTGTAGCAGTTGATGGTATTACGTTTTGGGCATTAATCATCTTCCTAAGTATTCCAAAACCATTACGTGCCATTCAAATTTTCCGAGACAAAAAAGAAGCCAAAGAGGTAATGCCTGCGATGAAATATACAGCGCAAACAAATACATTCTTCGGCTTCCTATTAGGAATCGGTTTATTAATTCATTATTTCTTTTATTAAGATGCGGCAGCCTTAACGGGTTGCTGCTTTTTTTACATAGCGTCGGAAATTTTGGCTTGCAATACCATACACTTCTTCATCTGAAAAGCGTGTACGTAATGCCTCTAGTAAATTTTGCGCCTCTCCTGCATGGGCTAAGCCACTGACAGTCCTATCAATCCCATCAAAATCAGAGCCTAATCCAATATGCTCCACACCTACCAGTTTTGCTAAATGCTCCACATGCCCCACTAAATGGTCTAGTGTTGCACCCTCGCCAATAAAGAGTGGGAAATAAACTACATGGATATGTCCTCCCACCTCAACAAGTGCCTTTGCCTGGGCATCAGTTAAATTACGTGGGTGATCACATAGTGCACGTGCATTACTATGGCTTACAATAATATGCTTTGCAAGCGGCAAGACATCCCAAAAGCTTTGCTCATTTAGATGGGACACATCAATAATAATATCGCGTTCATTTAATAATTGTATAACTTCTTTACCAAATGGCTTTAAACCAAGAGTTGCATCCTGTTCAGCACCATGGGCCACAGCATTTTCTTCATTCCATGTTAAACCTACCAACTTCACCCCTGCATCCAGTACAGCTGTCAGTTTTGTTAAATCTTCGCCAATGGCACTACAGCCCTCTAAGCTTAAAATGGCTCCTATTTCGTGGGGAGCTAATTGATCTAACTGTGCCCAATCTGTAATATGCACCATGCCCTCTGTTTGTAATACGTGAGTATGGAATGCTTCGATTTGGCGCATGACCTCAAGAAATTGTAGACTTTGTGGGATTGTTGGGTCAATAAAGATAGCGAACACTTGCGCCTCTACTTGCCCTAATTGCAATCTTTTTTGATTAGCATGTATTCGTACATCCTCAGCAAAATTAGCCGTTTCAAGAGTAGTTAATTTTAAAAGCGCATCACAATGTAAATCAATAATCTTCATATCCTCACCTCTACAGTTATTATACTGCTTCTGCGAGGAAAAACTTACTAAATTTTATCCTGTGGTGTATCAGAAGAGCCGAATTCCTCCAGCTCAATAAAATCATCTGATTTTGGTGTCGAAGAAAGAACATCTTCTTCCACTGGTCGTAAATTGTCTTCTTTCTTTTCTGCATGTTCCACACATGTCAGAGCTTGCGGCATTGCCTCTAAGCGACCAATTGGAATTTCTTTACCACAGACGGTACAATTGCCATATGTACCGTCTGCCATTGCTTGAAGAGCTTCTTTTATTTCTTCAGCATTATCACCACGATGCTCATCAATAGCCATTTCTGTAAGCTGATCCGTTAAATCACTTGCATTATCAGCTGGATGATTATCATAATTCGATAATTCTGTCGCTTGAGGTCGCTCTGATTCTTCTATTCGTTGTTCTATTTCTTGTAATTCTTGCTCTAGTTGTCTTTTTAATTGTTGCATTACTTGTTGATCCACAATAATCTCCTCCTCATGCTTTCATTTTTTCCTATTTTACGATTTCTAAAACATGTCAGCATAAGGAAGACCTATTTACTTACTTGTATAAGCTATAATGGCGTCATGCAAAAATTTTGCTGCTCCTGTTTCACCACGTTCATCATAATAAGCTGTAAAGCGTTCATCAGCAATATACATTTGTGCCAGCCCTGCATGTGCCTCTTTGGAATACTCTTTCCACGTAAAGTTGAGCCAGCGTTTATGCAACTCTGCCACTTCCATCGCAATGTCACTTGTAGTATCTCCAAGTTTCATTGCCTCTGCTAAACGTTCAAACATTTGCTGTTCTAGCTGTTGCATCGCTTGATATTGTTGCTCCGTCATGTTCATAAGCTTAGCATTGGATGCATCTACTGTTTCATTCCCATATTTCTCACGGATTTCTTTGCCGTACTGCTTTTCGTTATTCTCAATTAACTTTTCTTTAAAGCCTTTAAATTTTTCTTCATTTGACATTGGTTGTTCCTCCTCAATGGATTGTATTGTTTTTTCTACTGTCTGTAAGATCGTTTCCAGCTGCTCTTTGCGTTGAAGCAAAGCAGCTCTATGTGTTTTGAGCGCCTCAGCATGCTGAAAATTTGGTGCTTGAATAATAGCCTGAATTGTCGCTAATTTCATATCTAATGCACGGTAAAATAAAATCTGCTGCAACATATCGACCTCCCATTGGCCATAAAATCGATAACCTGCCTCATTGGTCCTTGCTGGTTTCAGCAATCCAATTTCATCATAATAACGCAATGTTCTTGTACTAACACCCGATAGTTGAGCAAGCTCCTGAATGGTATATTCCATCTCATCACCTCCACTAATGCTACTGTAAGCTTTGACGCAACGTTAAGGTCAAGAGTTAAAATAAAAAAATTTAATTAAACTTAATTATACTTTCAAATCCTTTTACAAAAGTAAAAATAGCAAACTAGTAAATCACTAGTTTGCTATTGATTCGCATATTTCCCATGCCATACTATTTCTCGATAACTCTCTTTATCTGTATCACCCTCTGTATTAATAAACAGCACCTTCGCCTGTTCATTTAGGTGCAAGGCATGTTTTAATTCCTTATATTGTTCATTCGTCATTATTTCATAAAAGCAACCAAATGGCGCTGCTCCTGATTCACCAGCTATAATGCGAGTGTCTGTAGCTAAAGGATTTCCTAGAACGCGCATACCTGTTGCTGCTATTTCTTCCTCACACGAGATACTTATTTTTATGAAGGCTTTTAAGATTTGCCAAGCCTGTGGATTCGGTTCACCACAAGCAAGACCTGCCATTATAGTTTGCATCTCCCCACCAACAGTGACAAATTGATCTGTATTTTTCTTAAAGCTTTCATAATAGCAATTAGCGACATGTGGCTCAACCAAGACAAATGTAATATCCTGCTCATAGTATTGCTGTAAAAATGCTACTACTGCTCCGGCAAAGGACCCCACACCAGCTTGCAAAAATACATGTGTTGGGGCTTGCTGAATCTGTTCATCAATCTCCTGTACAAGGGTTGTATACCCCTGCATAATCCATAATGGAATTTCTTCATAGCCTTCCCACATCGTATCCTGAATCAAGACCCAGCCATTTTCTTGTGCAAGCTGTGAGGTATAACGAACAGTATCGTCATAATTCATTGTCGTAATTTCAGCAAAAGCCCCTTCACTTTTAATATGCAGTAACCGCTCAGCGGCGCTACCAGCTGGCATATATATTCTTGCTTGAAAACCCAGTTCTCTTGCAGCCCATGCCACACCCCGACCATGATTTCCATCTGTCGTTGAAATAAATGTTAGATTGCCTACTTGCGCTCTTACTTCTGGAGTTTTTAACTGTTCAAACGATAGCTCCTCTATATTCCTTCCAAGCTTATTGGCAACATATTGCGCAATTGCGTAAATACCGCCTAAAACTTTAAAGGCATTTAAACCAAATCGATAAGATTCATCTTTAATCATAATTTTTTCTACATCTATATATGAAGATAGTGCCTCAAGATGATGGAGTGGTGTCTTCTCAAATTGCTTATATGTACGCTGAAATTGACCAACCTTCCTCACTTGATCTAGTGAAAAATATGGAAGTATTGCTGTTGCTTGTTTTATATGATCTTGCTCTAAATAATGCTGATTATAAACCCACCTTAATTTTTCCTTCATCGCCATCCCCCTCAATTTATGATCACTCTCTACATCATAGTCTATCTAACTTTAAAGTACCAGGAGAGTATATATTAGGAAATAAAAAACTATACATGTATCGAACATCGATACATGTATAGTTTAAAAGAAAATTATTTAACAAAGATTTCTTGCACTTGATCTAGCATAATATTCGCAGCTAAAATGCCTCCAGCCGTATTCCAAATGACATCATCCACCTTATGTGCTTTGCCTTTTTGGACTGCTGTTAAGTTTTTCCAAAGCGGGTCTTGTGTCCATTCCTGTTCAGTTGCTAGTGCTGAATCATCGCCTGTTGGCATGTACGTGAAGTAGAAAATAACATCCCCATCCATTTGAGGGATCGCTTCTTTCCCTACTTCAATCGCTAAGTTTCCTAGTTTAGCATTATCTTTAAATAAATCTGCTTGCGCTGCAACACGTTTAAATCCTAAAGCATCAAAAATCACACCTGAGAATGAATCTGTGTAATAGATACGAGATTTATCGGCCATAAAGCGTACAAATGAAACTTCTTGGTTGGTTTGTTCTCCAAGTTCTTCTTTCAGAGCTTGTAACTTATCTTCGTAAGCTTTTAGAACTTCTTCACCTTTTGTTTCTTGATTTACTGCTTTAGCGTATAATTTAAAATTCTCTTTCCAGTCACCACGTAATGTATCAGAAAACACAGTTGGAGCAATTTTGCTAAGTTTAGCATAATCTTTTTCTTGTCGTAATTTATTGCCAATGATTAAATCTGGCTTTAAAGAAGCAATTTTTTCGATATTTATTTCATGTTCAATACCGACAACCTCTACACCTTCCATTTGATCCTTGATGTGATCATACCATGGATCGCCTGTCCAAGATTGAACAGCACCTACTGGTTTAATACCTAGAGCTAATAATGCTTCTGTTCCTTCATTAGTTAAAACAACGATACGTTTTGGTGTGTCTTTTACTTCAGTTGTCCCCATTGCATGGTCAACACTGTAAGCATTGCTTTCTTTTGTACTTTCTTCTTTGGCATTATCTTTAGAAGTACCGCATGCTGCCAGAACAAAAATAGCAACCACAGCTAGTAAAACTAATAGTTTTGGAAAAGCTTTTTGCACCTTTTCTTCCTCCAATGTATATGATAAAATGTTTAAGCATATTTGACGAGAATGAAAATCACTTTCATCTGTCTAAGAACGATATTAATCGTATTGTATGTAACTATCAATGTCAATAACTAATTTATTAATTTTCCAAGAAAAGAGTACACGTTAAATATGATATTAAAAAATAATTATTCTAAAATGATTGCTTTACTAGTAGGAGTCATACTATTACTTCTTTCTATGGGGATCAGTATTGTGTATGGTTATGCAAATACTTCTATTCAAACTACGTATGAATCTTTTAGACAATTTAACCATTCAAATGAGCATCTTATTATTCAAAATGTTCGAATTCCAAGAGCTCTTATAGCCAGTTGCGTTGGTGCTTCATTAGCTATTACAGGCGTGCTTATGCAGACCTTAACGAAAAATCCATTAGCCTCTCCTGGAATTTTGGGCATTAATGCAGGAGCAGGCTTTGCTGTTGTCTTTGCCATGATTTTTTTCCACATTTCAAGCTTGCAATCTTTTGCGTGGATTGCATTTCTTGGTGCAGCAATCGCTGCTTTATCCGTTTATGGGATTAGTTTCTCAGGTAGAGATGCTGTTACTCCAGTGAAAATAACTTTAGCTGGTGCTGCCATCAGTGCCCTATTTGCATCATTTACGCAAGGTTTACTCGCTACAAATGAAGCAGAGCTTGATCAAGTTTTGTTTTGGTTAGCAGGTTCTGTACAAGGTAGAAAACTTGAAATTCTACTATCTGTTCTACCATATCTAGTAATTGGGTGGATTGCTGCCCTCATCATTTCCCCCAAAATGAATATTCTCGCTCTTGGCGATGATGTAGCAAGAGGTCTTGGTTTACGTTTAGGACTTATGAAGATATTGGTCGGTCTTATTGTTATTTTTTTAGCAGGGGGAGCAGTTGCAATTGCTGGCCCCATTGGTTTTATAGGGATTGTCGTTCCCCATTTTGCGCGCAAGTTTGTCGGCACTGATCATCGATGGCTTATTCCTATGGCTGCTTTACTTGGGGGGATACTTTTATTGCTGGCTGATGTTGCGGCTCGTTATATTATCATGCCACAAGAAGTTCCAGTAGGCGTCATGACTGCTATGATTGGCACACCATTCTTTATTTACCTTGCGCGAAAAGGTGGAAAAAAATAATGAAACATGTAAAAACAATTCGTTTACTTCAACAAAAAATTTCATTTTTAATAGATGTACAAGCTATAAAAAAATTAACAGTGATTTGCATACTAACTCTTGCCGTGTTCTTTCTTAGTGCATCATTTGGTGATTCATTCATCAATCCATTTAAAGTTTTACAAGCTTTTTTTGGTTACGGCTCAGATTTTGATCAACTGATTATTATTGATTTTCGAATGCCTCGAATTTTCATGGCCTTGTTTGCTGGAATGGCGTTAGCCGTCGCAGGTGCAGTTTTACAAGGAATCATTAAAAATCCACTTGCCTCACCTGATATAATCGGCATATCTGCTGGTGGTGGGGCAGCGGTTGTTGGTTTCTTAGCCATTTTCAGTGATTCTAATCACTCTTTAACAGTTAGTATAGAGTGGTTGCCATTAGCAGGATTCATAGGTGCTACTATCGTCGGATGTATAGTCTACCTATTTGCTTGGAAAGATGGTGTCACACCAAATCGTCTTGTCTTAATCGGTATTAGCGTGTCGGCATTCATGCAAGCAATTACTACAATGTTAATGATTATCGGCCCAATTTATCAAGCAAGTGAAGCGAATAAATGGATTACGGGTAGTGTCAAAAGTTCGGATTGGGATCAAGTACTAATCGTTGTTCCATTGATTATTGTACTTCTACTTATAACCTTTTTTATTACTCGGCAGTTAAATGTTCAAGAATTAGGTGATGATACAGCATCAAGCCTAGGGCAGCCTGTTCAAAAAACACGCCTTTACTTAATTCTATTATGTTCCAGTTTAGTAGCGAGTGCCATAGCATTTGCTGGTGCTATTGGGTTTGTAGGATTAATGGCTCCTCATATTGCACGACGCATTGTTGGTTCATCGTTCGGTGTACTTATTCCAGCATCCGCTGCAATTGGTGCATTGCTTGTAATGGTTGCAGATATTATAGGTCGTACAGCATTTAGCCCATTAGAAGTACCCGCAGGCGTCTTTACTGCTGCTATCGGTGCTCCTTACTTTATCTATTTATTATTTAGAAACCCTAAAAAATAAAGGAGTCTATACTACATGACTGAATCTTTATTAACCAAATCCCTAACATTAAGTTATGGTGATTTTAATATTATCGAAGATCTCAATTTATCTATTCCTTTGAATGAAATTACTGTATTAATCGGAGCGAATGGCTGTGGAAAATCCACACTCTTACGCTCCATTGCTCGATTATTAAAACCTAAAAAAGGCTCCGTTTTATTAGACGGTGAGGATATTTTTAAATTATCAACAAAACAAGTGGCTAAAAACCTCTCTATTCTTCCTCAATCTCCTGTTGCACCAGAAGGCTTAACTGTCCTACAACTTGTGAAACAAGGTCGCTATCCTTACCAGAGTTGGCGACAACAGTGGACTGAAAAGGATGAAGAAATCGTTTTAAACGCTTTAAAAGCTACAGGCACTGAGCATTTACAAGATAGACCAGTAGATGAGCTATCAGGAGGACAACGTCAACGTGCTTGGATAGCTATGACTCTTGCTCAAGATACAGATATCATTCTTTTAGACGAGCCTACGACATACTTAGATTTAACTCATCAAATAGACGTTTTAGATTTACTATACGAATTGAACCAACAGCAAAAGCGAACTATTATTATGGTCCTACATGATATTAATCTTGCTTGTCGCTATGCCGATCATATTATTACAGTGCGTGACCGTGGTGTCTATCGTCAAGGGAAACCAGAAGAAATTATGACCACTGATTTAGTTAATCATGTGTTTGACCTTGATTGCCAAATGACGACAGATCCAATCTTTGGTACACCTCTTTGCATCCCATATGGAAAAGGACGAAAAATTTAATCACTATTTTAAAAAAAAACAAGCCTACACAGTTTAATCATTCTGTGTAGGCTTTCATTTATTATAGCTAAGTTATAAATCTAAATATCAAGTAAATTAAAAAGTGCAGTAGATGTAAATTCATCTACTGCACTTAGTATGACCCGTACGGGATTCGAACCCGTGTTACCGCCGTGAAAGGGCGGTGTCTTAACCACTTGACCAACGGGCCCATGGCGGAGAAGGAGGGATTTGAACCCTCGCGCCGGTTACCCGACCTACACCCTTAGCAGGGGCGCCTCTTCAGCCTCTTGAGTACTTCCCCAAAATAAAAAATGGCTCCGAAGGCAGGACTCGAACCTGCGACAACCTGATTAACAGTCAGGTGCTACTACCAACTGAGCTACTTCGGAATAATGGTGGGCCTAAATGGACTCGAACCATCGACCTCACGCTTATCAGGCGTGCGCTCTAACCAGCTGAGCTATAGGCCCTTGGAGCGGGTGATGGGAATCGAACCCACGACATCAGCTTGGAAGGCTGAGGTTTTACCATTAAACTACACCCGCATAAATGGTGGGTCAGGACGGAATCGAACCGCCGACACTTAGAGCTTCAATCTAATGCTCTACCAACTGAGCTACTGACCCATTTCGTCCATGCTAAGCTTTCTCACTCTTTTGCTTCTCATGACTTTTATTTTAAAAATGGCGGTCCCGACCGGGATCGAACCGGCGATCTCCTGCGTGACAGGCAGGCATGTTAACCGCTACACCACGGGACCTTTTGGTTGCGGGGGCCGGATTTGAACCAACGACCTTCGGGTTATGAGCCCGACGAGCTACCACTGCTCCACCCCGCGATAATTTTATGTTGTTTCGAGTTTTTAAAGCACCATTTATAAAAATTTAAAACTGGAGGAGGTAGAGGGATTCGAACCCCCGCGCGGTGTTACCCGCCTGTCGGTTTTCAAGACCGATCCCTTCAGCCAGACTTGGGTATACCTCCGTTACAATATATAAATGGTGGACCTTGCAGGACTCGAACCTGCGACCGGACGGTTATGAGCCGTCTGCTCTAACCAACTGAGCTAAAGGTCCTTTAAGATGGCGGCAGAGGGGATCGAACCCCCGACCTTACGGGTATGAACCGTACGCTCTAGCCAGCTGAGCTACGCCGCCAGGATCTTTATACTGGTTAATTTACTTATGGTGGAGCCTAGCGGGATCGAACCGCTGACCTCCTGCGTGCAAGGCAGGCGCTCTCCCAGCTGAGCTAAGGCCCCATAATTTTTTGGAAATGGTCGGGAAGACAGGATTCGAACCTGCGACCCCTTGGTCCCAAACCAAGTGCTCTACCAAGCTGAGCTACTTCCCGTTGTTCTTATGGCGCGCCCGACAGGAGTCGAACCCATAACCTTCT